>NZ_JAYWLS010000001.1:0-922785 GCF_040946465.1 Rothia sp. LK2588
GGGGGATCTGCTGGATGCAGACCCCGCCCCGGTTGATCTCAGATTGTTTTTAGTAGGCGCCGTCCTTGGCAAAGACCGCCTTGACGGTGCGGAACAGGATGATTAGGTCGCCGGTGACCGACCAGTTCTCCACGTAGTACAGGTCGAGTCGGATCGACTCCTCCCACGAGAGGTCGGAGCGGCCCGAGACCTGCCACAGACCGGTGATGCCGGGCTTGACGAGCAGGCGACGGTAGGCGTCCTCTTCGTACTGCGCGACCTCGGTCTCCAGCGGCGGACGCGGACCGACCAGCGACATGTCACCGATGAATACGTTCCACAGCTGCGGCAATTCATCGATCGAGTACTTGCGGATGAAGCGGCCGATCTTGGTGATACGGGGGTCATCGGCCATCTTGAACAGGATGCCGTTGCCCTCGTTGCGGGACATCAGCTCCTTCTTCAGCTCCTCGGCATTGACCACCATGGAGCGGAACTTAATCATGTTGAAGGGACGGCCGCGGTAACCCACACGGGACTGGAAGAAGAAGATGGGGCCGCCGTCCGACTTGACGATCAAACCCATCAGGAGCAAGAGCGGGGAGAGGAAGATCAGGCCCAGGCCGGAGGCAACAATGTCTACGGTGCGCTTGAGGAAGGCGGAGAATCCTTCCATGCGCGGCGTAGAGACGTGGATGAGCGGCACGCCGTTGAGTGGCTGGGTGTGGATGCGCGGGCCGGCGATGTCGGTCATGGCCGGGGCCATGATGAGTTTGATGTGAGCGGCCGCGAGATCCCAACCTAGGGCGCGCAGCTGGCGGGGGCTGAGCCGATGGCCAGAAGACACCGCCACCGCGTGAATATTGTTCTCGCGGCAGGTCTTGAGGATCTCACGGGAATCGGTGCTGTACCCCAGCACCGGAGCGCTGTTGACTTCGAGCTTGGTGCCCTCTTCGAACCCGGGGAAGTAGAACGCAACCGGGTTCAGACCCGAGAGCTGCGCGCCGTGGAGCGTCTGGTACAGGTGTTCACCGGAATCGGTGTCGGAGATGACCATGACGCGGGTCAGGGCGCGTCCGCGACGGCGCCAGCGGACGAGAATCTGGCGCAGGATCCAGCGTTCGATAACGAGTAGGGATAAGCCGAGGGGGAGTGCCAACAGCACGTAGGTGCGGGCGAAGTCGATCTTCGTGAGGTATGAGAAGATCGCCAGCATGCAGAAAAAGTAGACTGTGGACTTGATGACGAGGCGGTATTCCTGAGAGCCCTGACCCAGGTGGCGTATGTTGCGGGAGCTAGAAACGTCTAAGGCGATGAACCAGAGAATGCCGATGACAACACCGGTAGCCGAGTAGTTCCAGTTGGTGGCGTCTCGCTGAAAAACCTCAGAGTCGCGAAAGCCGAAGCTGATGATGTGCGCCACCACGATGGTGAACGCGATAGCGAGAAGGTCGCCTAGATTGAGCGCGGCAACGATCTTCGGCTGCCACGTGCGTTCACTGCGTGATTCTGCCCAGCGCTGTTCGATGATGGCTTCATTTCCCACCCAGATACCTCGCGTCCATCCCCTAAATTAGACAAGAAGCACCGTGGAAAATTGCGAAACAGGTGCCTCTTGAGTGACATAACATTATAAGAATTTTAAAGCCCTGTGGTTCAAATAGACTCCTCATATGGTAGGTGACGAATCGCTTCATCACCGGGCGCTAGGCCGGCATTCCCCACATATGGGGGCAAAAACCCCATTTTGGGAATACCGGCGCTGACTAGGGTAAACGAACAAAAATTTAAGGTCTCTCCAGGTCAGAGCAACCCAGCGCGGGTCAATATAAACTCGATCACAGGCTGATACAGATGGGGCGTGACGTTGTCGTCCATCGGTACCGCGACCTCGATCTGGCCTTGTTCGGCCGAGACGAACAAGCCTGGGTCGTTGCAATCGGCAATGCCGATGGTACGTAACCCGGCCGAGGCAGCGAAGCCCGCCATACCGTGGTCGGCAACCACCAGATCGGGGATGGGAGCCCCGGCCTGTTCCAGCACCAGTCGCATGGGGCCGGGGAAGTGGGTGTGTTGCAGGTTGCCGTACTGCTCGAACATCACCACGTCCATGATCTGGCGCAGGTCACCGTCGAGAAAACGATCGCCCTCCTGAATCCGCACGATATGAGCGCCGGCTGATTCCGCAGCCCGTGCCAACTCGGCGTAGATAGGAAACAACCCGGCGGGGTGCCCTGTAGCGAAGAGAAGCGAACCGCCGTCCGCCACCGTTTGCCCGAAGATATGGGCGTATTCATTGAGGGCGGCAATGCACTTCTCGGCGCTGATGGTATCGACGCCTTCGAGAAAATCGGGGTCGTCGCTGGTCCCCACCCTCTCCGCCATGAGCTGGAAGACCTTGTCATAGGTCCACTCGCGGGTCCAGCGCACCCCGAATTCAAGGTGTTCATTGCCCGCCACGAAACCGTGCATGTGATCGATATTGTTTTCACGGGCGGTGGCAACGCGGCCGCAAATGCGCGATTCGCGCAGATACTCGGCGAACTCTGGTTCGGTCATCGTGAAGGGACGCAGTTTCAAGGGTCTCGGCTCCGTTCGATCGGTTCAGCGGGTTATTGGAGGTCTGAGGCGGGGACGCGGGACGTGCGGTCGCGCACGAGCTCATAGGTATGCACCAGGGCGGCGGCGGTATCAGTCCAGCGCATGCTCAACGCCCGGGTTCTACCCTGGGCCCCCAGCCGCTGGCGTAATTGCGGGTCGCGTATCATGCGCTCCATGGCCGCAGCCCATGTCTGAGGCGTGCGCGGGGAGACCAGCAACCCGGATTCTTCGTCGGCCACCGCCGTCCTCAGCCCATCGACGTCGCTGGCCAACACCGGCACCCCGCAGGCCTGAGCCTCAAGGGCAACCAACCCAAAGGTCTCCGAGGACGACGGGCACGCCACGATGTCGGCGCGGCGGAAGGCCTGGGCCAGGGCGGCCGGCGGTGCCGGTTCGCGGAGCACCACGCGATCGCTCACACCGAGCTGCCCCGCGCGGTCCAGCAACCGGTCTTCATAATCTGTTCCAGACCTACCGATAATCTCCAGATCAACACGGAGATCCTCGGGGAGTAGGGCGAGCGCCTCGACCAGCAGGTGGGGCCCTTTGAGCGGCTGCGGGCGTCCGGCGAAGACAACGTGCGCGGACGTCGCTGACCCGGCGTGCAGTGCCGGTTGGCTGGGGCTGGGGCTGAATACGCCGGTATCTACACCGGGCGCGATGACGTGGAGTTTCTCGGGTGCGGCGCTATAGAACACGCGCATCTGCTCCGCCTCGATCTCGGTGTTGACCACCAGCGCGGCGGCCCGGGACGCGATCTCTCGCTCCGTCTCGCGGCGCAGTGCTGGCTCCCGGGGCTCGCCCTCGCCGGCGGCGGCGTCTTTGGCGGCGGCGGTGGTGTGCATCGTGTGGACCAGCGGCACCTCGGGCGCGTAAGCGAGCGCTACCGCACCCGAGAGCCAATAGTGGCTGTGGACCACATCGGGGCGGCGACGAGCTGCGCGGCTCACCGCGTGCGCGAAGTCATCGATGAAGCGAGGTAATTGAGCCTTGCTCGCGCCCTCGGCCTGAGGAAGATAGAGGGTGTGCAACACGGCGCGCTCCGAAAGCTGCTGCACCGCGGCTTTGACCGGGGCGGTGGACAGCGTGAAAACCTCCACCGAAATGTGGCGGTGATGGGCAAGTATTGCCCGCAGGGAACGATCGATGTACACGTTCATCCCGCCGGCGTCCCCCTGGCCGGGCTGCGCCACCGGTGAGGTGTGCATCGAGATCAGGTGCAGGTGCAGGGGCCGATCGGCCGCCGGGCCTGACGAATTGGGGGAAGTCTCATTCACGACTCAACTCTAACAAGCGCGTAGCCTGGTCGGTGCGATAAAGTGCAGATGAATCATTGCCCGCTGTCATACCGCCACATGCGAAGGAAACGACATGACCGTTCACCACCACTATGAACCCGTGCGCGCCCCGGGCGCCCCCGAACGCATGGCCGTGATCGATTTGGACGCAGTGGCTCATAACGTACGGCACATCCGCACACTCATCGGCGACCGCACCTTCATCGCGGTGGTCAAGGCAGATGCCTACGGCCACGGGATGGAAGAGGTTGCGCGCACGGTTCTGGGTTCCGGGGCAGACATGCTCGGAGTCGTGCACGTCTCGGAAGCGTTGCGCTTGCGCCGTGCCGGCATCGATGCTCCCATCCTGGCCTGGTTGCACACACCCAACACCGACTTCGAAGCGGCCCTGAACAAAAGCATCCAGCTGGGTGTCTCCGGGTGGGATCTCGAGGCCGTCGCAGAGGCCGCCAGGGCTACCGGATGGCAGGCGCGGGTGCACCTGAAGATCGATACCGGTCTGGGCCGCAACGGTTCAACTCTGGAGAAGTGGCCCGAGCTGGTGCAACGGGCCGCAGAATACGAAGAAGAAGGCGTCTTGCACGTGGAGGGGATCTTCTCTCACCTGGCCGTGGCCGACGAACCGGAACGCGCCGAAAACGCCGAACAGTCCGACGCCTTCGCCCGCGCCGTGGGAACCGCCCGCGCGGCCGGTCTGGCGCCCAAATTGGTGCACATCGCCAATACCCCCGGCACCCTCGTCGCCGTGGACAATGACGATCCGCGTTCCGTGGTCGGCAACGGCGTGCGGGTGGGCTTGGGCATTTATGGACTCTCACCCTTCGAAGGCAAGACCTCCGAAGACCTCGGGCTCATCCCCGCGATGACCGTGCAGACGTTCATTAGCGCGGTCAAGGAGGTGCCGGCGGGGCAGGGCGTCTCCTACGGTCTGCACTACGTGACCGAAAAACCCACGACGTTGGCAGTGGTTCCGGTGGGGTACGCCGACGGCGTGCCGCGTGTGGCCACGGGCGGGCCCGTGCGCGTGTACCCCACGGGTTCCGCCGAACCGAAGACCTACTGGGCGGTCGGCCGGATCGCCATGGATCAGTTGGTGATCGACCTGGGCGAGCCGGGGTTGGCCGACCCCGCCTTGGGCTACCTGGGGGCCAGCGCCGTGCTCTTCGGCGCGGGCGAGGATCCCCGCGTGGAGGAATGGGCCGAGAAGGCGGGCACCATCAACTACGAGGTGGTCACCCGCATCTCCGACCGCATCGAGCGAGTCTACACCGGCGGCGAGCAGAACCTATGACCGAGCCGTTGACCATCGAGCTGGCCGACCCCGAACACACTGGGCGGGTCGCCCGGGCGCTCGCCGACGTCCTGACTGCAGGAGACCTGCTCGTGCTGACCGGGGAACTGGGCGCGGGCAAGACGACCTTTACCCGCAGCCTCGGGGAGGGGCTGGGCGTGCGCTCCGGAGTGATCTCGCCGACGTTCGTGCTCTCGCGCGTTCACCCCAATGTGCCTGACGGGCCGCGTCCCGGTGGTCCCGACCTGGTGCATGTGGACGCCTACCGCCTCTCCAGCGCGGAAGAGGTGGATGATCTCGACCTCGAGTACTCCTTGGATCGTTCGGTGACCGTCATTGAGTGGGGCCGCGGTAAGGTCGAGCACCTCGCGCAGTCGCGGTTAGACCTTGAGCTGACCCGGGTGACGGGGGCGGACGTCGCCGCCGGCCTGGAGTTCGCGGCCGGAACCGACGACTGGGATCACGAGGATTTTGACGACGAAGACACCGACTCGCGCCCTGAACCGCGGCGATTGGTGATCTCGGGGACTGGCCCCCGCTGGGAAGGGACTGCCTGGCAGGATCTCTGGGCTGCCGTGACGAGCGCTTGAACCTGCTACTACACTGGTAGCCGTGCTAGTACTTGGAATCGATTCTTCCGCCACAGCCTCGGTGGCCCTGGGCCGGATAGCGCCCGGCAGCTCCACCGTCGAGTTAATCACTGAGCGGTTCACCGCAGATACCCGCTCCCACGCCGAGGTCATGGCCCCTTTCGTCGCCGAGACCCTTGAACAGGCCGGGGTGACCGCCTCGGATGTCGGGGCGATCGTCACCGGTACCGGCCCCGGGCCTTTTACCGGTCTGCGCGCCGGCATCGTCACCGCGCGCACCCTGGCTTTCGCCTGGGACGTTCCGCTCTTCGGGTTGATGAGCCTCTATTCCCTGGCTGAGCAGGCGGCCGAGCACGCACGCGCCGGTAACAACGCTGAGTTTCTGGTGGCCACGGACGCCCGCCGCCGCGAGGTCTACACCGCGCGCTTCGCGCTGACGCAGTCCGGATACGAACTGAAGGACGGCCCGCACGTCGGCCCCGCCGCGGAGGCGGCCGGGGTGCCGGCCTACGGTGCCGGGGCAGGGTTGTACTCCGATCAGTTGCAGGCGGTAGACGAGTACGCGCAGAGACAGCCTCAGGCCGCCTCGTTGCTGGCCGCGGCCGCCCGCATCGGCGTGGATCACCTCTCTACCGACACCTCGGCGCTCTACCTGCGCGAATCCGACGCCAAGGTGCCCGCCTCGGCGAAGAAAGCTAACCCGTCATGTTAAACGCAGCCCTTC
This sequence comes from Rothia sp. LK2588, assembly GCF_040946465.1. NCBI lineage: Bacteria > Bacillati > Actinomycetota > Actinomycetes > Micrococcales > Micrococcaceae > Rothia > Rothia sp. LK2588. The sequence continues at coordinate 6,484 of NZ_JAYWLS010000001.1, forward strand.
CGGGGAGTCTTCCTGACGGCGCGACGTTGCGGGAGATGACGCTGGCCGATGTGGCCGCCGTCCACGAGGCGGAGATGCGGCTCTTCCCCGCCGACGCGTGGCCGCTGGATATGTTCCTTGCCGAGATCGCGCACCCCACCCGTGGTTACGTGGTGGTGGAACGTGGCGGGGAGGTCATCGGTTACGCGGGGGTGATGTCGGTGGCTGAGACCGCCGATGTGCAGACCATCGCGGTGTTGCCCGCCTACGAGGGGCGCGGTTATGGCCGCGCGATGCTCGCATTTCTGCACGCCGAGGCCGTCGCCCGCGGCGCCGAGCAAGTGCTGCTCGAGGTTCGCGCGGACAATCAGCGCGCGCAAGAGCTGTATCTTCGGTTCGGCTACGTGCATATTCATACCCGGCCCGCGTACTACAACGACGGGGTAGACGCCCTCATCATGCAAAAAGAATTGAAAGACGACAACCATGACTAAACAGCCCCTGGTATTGGGCATCGAGTCCTCCTGTGACGAGACCGGCATCGGCATCGTCCGTGGCACCCAGTTGCTGACCAACACCGTCTCTTCTTCCATGGCAGAGCACGTCCGCTTCGGCGGCGTCATCCCCGAGATCGCCTCGCGCGCCCACCTCGACGCGATGGTTCCTGCCTTGCGTGCCGCCCTGGAGGAGGCACAGGTCAGTCTCGATGATCTGGACGCCATCGCGGTCACCGCTGGCCCCGGCCTGGCCGGTGCGCTCATGGTCGGCGTCTCGGCCGCGAAGGCCCTGTCGGTGGCGACCGGTAAACCCCTCTACGGCATCAACCACCTGGTAGCGCACGTCGGGGTAGGCCTCTTGGACGACTGCGGCATCGAGGGCCACTCCGCGGACTTCCTCGATACGCTACCCGAGACCGGCCTCGGTGCGCTCTTGGTCTCCGGTGGGCACACCGAGATTTTGGCCGTACGCGATATCACTGGCGACGTCGAACTGCTCGGGGCAACCCTGGACGACGCCGCCGGCGAGGCCTACGACAAGGTCGCCCGTCTGCTGGGGTTGACCTACCCGGGTGGTCCGGCCATCGATAAGGCCGCAGGGTTCGGCGACCCCACCGCGTTCCGGTTCCCGCGTGGGCTCTCGGCGCGTAAGTTCATGGGTAGCGCCGATGAGCCAGGTCCGCACCGCTACGACTTCAGCTTCTCGGGCCTGAAGACCGCCGTGGCCCGTGTGGTGGAGGGGTTTGAGGCTCGCGGCGAGACGGTGCCGGTCTCCGATATCGCGGCCAGCTTTCAGGAGGCCGTGGTTGACGTGATCACTCGCAAGGCCATGTTGGCCTGCACCGAGCGAGGCATCGACACCCTGCTGCTGGGCGGCGGCGTGGCGGCCAATTCACGGCTGCGGGCGCTGACCGCCGAGCGGTGCGCGGAGAACGGTATCTCCTTGGTGATCCCGAAGCTCTCGCTGTGCACGGACAACGGGGCGATGGTCGCAGCGTTGGGTGCCCGATTGGTCAGCCAAGGACGTGCCCCCTCCGGCATCGGTTTTGAGGCGGATTCCTCGCTGCCGGTGACCACGATTTCCCTCTAGTGGACCCGTTTTCTGTCTAGCGAATCCAGGGGGTGCGAGCCTGATCCACCAGATAGCTGACCACCTCGCGCAGATCTCCACCGTGGTTTTCAGCGATGGATCGCTGCTCCTGATAGCTGGCGCCGCTCTCAATGATGCGCTGAACCTGACCCAGTTCTTCTACGCAGTTCAGGTCTTCAGCTATCGGTTCCAGCTCGCTCAGCAAGCGCTGGAGATCCTCGGTGACTAACAACTCGTCGTTGGCGTTGTTCTGGATGATGATCGCGTCCAGGCCGTAGCGGGCCGCGCGCCACTTGTTTTCCTGAACGTGCCAGGGCTTCAGCGGCTCCACGCGTCGCCCGGCGTCCAGTTCGCGGGCGGTGTGCTCGACCAGGCACTGGGTGAGGGCGCCAAGCGCGGCGACGTCCGCCAGGGAGGGCAGGCCGTCGCAGATGCGCATTTCCACGGTGCCGTAGTGGGGCACCGGACGAATATCCCAGCGGTTCTCGCTCGGATCGTCGATGACGCCGGTGGTCAGCATATCGTTGAGGTAGTCCTCGTAGTCGTCCCAGGTCGCGAAGTTGAACGGCAGGCCCGCGGTCGGCAACTGCTGGAACATGAGGGCTCGCTGGCTGGCGTAACCGGTGTCGTGACCTTCCCAAAAGGGTGAAGAGGCCGAGAGCGCCAGCAGGTGGGGGTAGTAGTTCGTCAGAGCGTCGATCACCGGCAACACCTTGTCGCGATGGTCGAGGCCGACGTGCACGTGAACCCCATAGATCACCATCTGCCGACCCCAGTACTGGGTGCGATCGAGCATCTTTTGATAACGCTCTTTGTTGGCCACTGGCTGGTCCAGAGACTTAGAGAACGGATGGGTGCCGGCGGAGAAGAAGTCGAGCCCCAGCTCATCGGTGACCGCGCGCAAACTCTCGGCGGCGTTCTGCAACTGACCGACGCCTTCGGCGACGGTGGAGCAGACTCCGGTGACGAGCTCTACCGTGTTATCGAGAAACTCGCCGGTGATATGGGCGCCGTCAGTGGTGTTGAGCAACTCCGGGGCCCGCTCAGGGATGAGCTCCAGCACCTCCTGGGCGCGGGAGGAGAGCTCGCCGGTGGCGCGGTCTACCAGGGCTAGCTCCCATTCGAGGCCGAGTGTTGATTGGGCCGAGGATGCAAATTCAGTCACGTATGTTCTCCGCTCAGCTGGGCTTACTGCGCCCAGCGGCTGGGCTGTGGTTGTCTTTGTTCAATTTTAGAGGTTCAGAGCGGTCGTACATGAATCGCAACTCGCTGGCTGGATGCTCCCTCGCCAAACCGAGTGAGCACGAGCGTAGCCTCGTGGGCTGCGGAGGCCTTGCCGGATTTCTTCTTCGACCCGGCCAACAGTTTCTTGCGCAACTGCTCGGGAACGACGTCTACCCCGCGTTTCTTGATGGTCAGCGCGCCGATGCCTTCTTCACGCACCCAGCGCTTGAGGATCTTATCGTTGATGGGCATGGTGTCGATCACGCGGAATCCCTGGAGTGCGGGGTGATCGATGTCATGGTCTGCCGAGAGGTAGGCGATGCGTTCGTCGAGCAGATGCGCGCCGACCTCCGCCGCGAGCTCCGCGACGAGGTGCGATCGCACGATCGCCCCGTCGGGTTCGTAGAGGTAGCGCCCCAGCTCACCCACGGGGCCGGTGGCGGATTCGCGGTGTGCGCTAGAGATTTCATAGCGGACGCGGGGGTTCAGCGGGTCTGCATCCAGCAGGGTTGCCGTGCGGGCCACCTCGGGTTGCGCCAGCGCGTTGAACCAGAGCACGGCCTCGACTACCGAACCGCCGTGGCTGACCCACTGACACTGGGCACCGTGTGGGATGTGTTCGTGCGGCAGCCCCGGGCCCATTTTCACGCCCATCGCAATCCCGGTGTCAGCCAGGTTGCGGACGAAAGACAGCGGGGGCGCGAAGGCCTCGGGGTCGAAGATGCGCGGCCCGTTGGTACCGCCGCTCTGATCGCGGCGGGCTGGATCCAACCACAATGAGGCAGGCAACTCGCCCGGTGCCGGCCCGAGCTGGCTGAGGTCGGCGTCCTGAACATCTCCCACGAGCACGCGCGCGGTGGGAAACTCGGCGAGGTTGTGGGCCGTCAGTGCCGCGGTGCGCGGATCGATCTCCACTGCGCTGACCGACAATCCGGCCTCGGCGAAGGCCCAGGAATCGGTACCCAGACCGCATCCAAGATCGGCGACCGAGTCGAGACCGGCAGCGCGAAAGCGGGCGGCGTGCCAGCGGGCGACGGCGGTGCGCGTTGCCTGCTCAAAGCCCGCGGAGGTGAAGAGCATGCGCTCGGCGCGCTCGCCGAACTTCACGGCGGCCCTGGTACGGGTTTTGGCCTGGTTCAGCACCCAGGAGACCTGATCGGGGGTGAAACCGCGGTCGCGCAGAGTGCTGGCCGCGGCCAGAGCCGAGGAGGATTCATAGGGCACGAACTCCTCGATGGCCGCAATTTCGGCGGCAGATGCTAAGACTGCAGGGGCAGGGGAGAGGGGTGCGGGCGCGTCGGGGCTTGCTGGGCGATCGAAGGCGGGGCTGAGATCTGTCATCACTGCCTATCTTATAAGGTGCGCTCACCGCGAAACGGAGGGGTTTTCTTGACCTGCTCACGGGGACGGTTCTAAAGTTTGTGTTAGCACTTGAATGTGTGAAGTGCTAAAACCGAAACCGGTTGCAACTGGGTTCGCCGTCACCGCGACGATGGCGCACACAGGGTATGAGCACGTTCAACATTTGAAGACCTACCTCGAGCAGGGAGAAAACATGTCAAACATCAAGCCGCTTGAAGACCGCGTTGTTGTTCAGATCGTAGAGGCAGAGCAGACCACCGCCTCCGGCCTGGTCATCCCCGACACCGCGAAGGAAAAGCCGCAGGAAGCCAAGGTTATCGCCGTGGGTCCCGGTCGCACCGACGACAAGGGCAACCGCATCCCCGTTGATGTTGCCGAGGGCGACACCGTGATCTTCTCCAAGTACGGCGGCACCGAAGTTTCCTACGGCGGCACCGACTACCTGATTCTCTCGGCACGCGACGTGCTGGCTGTCGTCACCAAGTAAGCAACTTTCCGCTCACTACTCATAAGGAGTTGATGGATTCATGGCGAAGCAGCTTGAATTCAACGACGACGCGCGAAAGCACCTGCAGGCCGGTGTCGATAAGCTCGCCAACGCTGTCAAAGTAACCCTCGGCCCCCGCGGCCGTAACGTGGTGCTGGATAAGCAGTGGGGTTCGCCCATTATCACCAACGACGGTGTGTCCATCGCTCGAGAAATCGAGTTGGACAACCCGTACGAGAACCTGGGCGCTCAGCTGGCCAAGGAAGTCGCCACCAAGACCAATGACGTCGCTGGTGACGGCACCACCACCGCGACCGTGCTGGCGCAGGCACTGGTTGCCGAAGGTCTCCGTAACGTGACCTCCGGCGCCGCACCCGGTGAGGTCAAGCGCGGCATCGAGACCGCCGTCAAGGCTGTCTCGGCTCGTTTGCTCGAGAACGCCCGCGAGGTTGAGGGCAACGAGGTCGCACATGTGGCTGCGATCTCTGCTCAGTCGCCGGAAATCGGTGAATTGCTGGCGCAGGCTTTCGAGAAGGTCGGCCAGGATGGTGTGATCACCATCGAAGATGGTTCCACCACCGAAATCGAACTCGATATCACCGAGGGTATGCAGTTCGACAAGGGTTACCTTTCGCCCTCTTTCGTGACCGACGCCGAGCGCGCCGAGGCCGTTCTCGAAGACACCGCTATCTTGCTCTACCAGGGCAAGATCAGCACCGTCACCGAGATCATGCCTGTGTTGGAGAAGGTCGTGCAGGCTAAGAAGCCGCTGACCATCATCGCTGAAGATGTCGACGGCGAGGCATTGTCGACCCTGGTCGTCAACAAGATGCGCGGCAACCTCAACGTTGTGGCGCTGAAGGCTCCCGGTTTCGGCGACCGCCGCAAGGCCATCCTGCAGGATCTGGGTGTCTTGACCGGTGCCACCGTGATCACCGGCGAGCTGGGTGCGTCCCTCGATGCGACCACCATGGACCAGCTGGGCTCGGCTCGTCGCGTGACGGTGACCAAGAACAACACCACCATCGTCGACGGCGCTGGCTCGGCCGAGGCCGTGGCCGATCGCGTGGCGCAGTTGCGTCGAGAGATCGAGCACGTCGATTCGGAGTGGGACCGCGAGAAGCTCAAGGAACGTCTGGCTAAGCTGGCTGGCGGCGTGGGCGTCATCAAGGTTGGTGCCGCTACCGAGGTCGAGGCCAAGGAGCGCAAGCACCGCATCGAGGACGCCGTCTCCTCCACTCGCGCTGCGATGGAAGAGGGCATCGTCGCCGGTGGCGGTACCGCGCTGGTGCACGCCCTGGCTGCCCTGGACGGCCTGACCCTGGACACCAAGGACGCCCAGACCGGTGTGGAGATCGTCAAGCGCGCACTGGTTCAGCCCCTGCGCTGGATCGCCGAGAATGCCGGTCAGGACGGCTACGTGGTGATCGACAAGGTCACTCAGTTGCCGCTCGGTTCCGGCTTCAACGCCAAGACTGGTGAATACGAGGACCTTCTGGCTGCCGGCGTCATTGACCCGGTCAAGGTCACCCGCTCTGCACTGGAGAATGCCTCCTCGATTGCAGCCCTGGTGTTGACCACCGAGACCCTCGTGGTGGACAAGCCCGCCGAAGAAGACGACGACGAGGACTAACGCCCCTATCGTTGTAAAACAGACAAGTTCCCCCTTCTTTGTAATTCATCACAAAGTTGGGGGACTTGTTGTTTTAACTTTCCGCTGAAATTTCCTTGCGGTAACGTTTCTCTGTGCGCTTGAAACCAAGCATGCATACTTTAGGGGTGCCTCACGCAGAGGCAAATGAGTGGATAGCGGTAGAGAGATGAGCGTGCCAGCAGGGGAAGTCGACAGTAGCAGCGTTGACACAAGCCGGTCTGCAGACCGGCCCGAGATCATCAATAATCAAGCGTCTCGCAAGTTCCGTCCCGAAATTCAGGGTCTCCGGGCGTTGGCCGTCTTTCTAGTGGCTGCCTACCACTTCTGGTTCGGTAAGGTTTCCGGCGGCGTCGACGTCTTCCTGTTAATCTCCGCATTCCTCATGGCGGGCTCCTTCACCCGCAAGATCGAGCGCGGCACCTTTGCTGGTTTCCGGGCGGTGGTGGAGTACTGGATCCACGTCTTTAAACGCATCCTCCCGCTGGCCTCGGTCACCGTGGCCGGCGTGCTACTGGGCACCTATCTGGTGCTACCCGAAGACCGCTGGGAATCGATCATTTCCGAGGCGATCTCCGTGGTGTTCTACTACGAGAACTGGTGGTCTATCGCCAACCTCGTCAACTACTACGCCGCCGATTCCTCGGTTGCCTCTCCGTTGCGTCATTTCTGGTCGCTCTCCCTGCAGGGGCAGATCTACATCCTCTGGCCGCTACTGTTTTTGCTCTCCGCCGCTCTGACCCGTGTGCTGAAAATCCGGCCACGCGTGCTCATCGCGACCGTTTTCGGTGTGGTGTTTGCGGCGTCTTTGGCCTATTCGATCTATGTGACCGCCCACTCCCAGCAGACCGCTTACTTCAATACCTTCGCCCGTCTATGGGAATTCGCGCTGGGTTCGTTCACCGCGATCATCTTGCCCTGGCTGAACATCAACCGCTACCTCCGCGCAGTCATGGGTTGGGTCGGCATCGTCATGATCGTGTCCTGTGGATTCATTTTCAATGTTGAGGGTGCGTTCCCCGGGTACGCGGCCCTCTGGCCGACTCTGGCCGCGGCCTTCATCATCACGGCCGGCGACACGCAAACCCGTTTCGGCCCGGAGAAACTTCTAACCCTCCCGCCGCTGTTGAAGCTGGGCAACATCTCCTATGCTCTCTACCTAGTGCACTGGCCGTTGCTGGTGTTCTACCTGCACCGCAACCACGCCGAAAAAGCGGGGATCGTCTCCGGCGTGGGGTTGTTGGGTATCTCGCTCGTACTCGCCTGGTTGCTCACCGAGTTCGTCGAGAAACCCGTGCGCTCGCAGAAGAGACTGGATAGCTCCAACGTGCGACGACTGGCCGTCGTCGCTGCGTGTCTGGCGGTTGCCCTCGTCCCAGCCTTCGGCTGGCAGTCCAAAATCTCCTACGACACCGCCCAGGCTGAGGAGATGAAGGAGCTGAATAACCCCGGCGCGCGCGTCCTGATGGACGAAGACCCTGCGACCGTCACCCCCGAAGCAGAACCGTTGCCGGCCTTGGCCAAGTTGCGCGAAGACTGGGCCTCCATGGGCCCCGGCTGCACCCCGGAGAACCTGCCCTTCTCGACCAGCACCGACATTAGCAAGCTCTGCATGGTTGGTAATGACCCCGAAAACCCCACCAAGACCGTGGTAGCCGTGGGTAACAGCCACATGCAGGTGTGGGCGCCTGCCGTCACCGAACTGGCCAAACAAGAGAACTGGCGTCTCTACTACTTCGTCTTGGGCGCTTGCTTCTACCCCGAGGGTGAGAACCACATTGAAAAGTGCTCCACCTTCTCGCAACAATCGCGCCAGTTCATCAAAGACTCCGGTGCCGAGACCGTAGTTCTCACCGGAACCAAAGCCCAGAACGACGGACCCGACGAGGTTACCGATACCATGGTGGCCAGCATCCGCGAACTCAACGATGCAGGTACCTCCGTGTTAGCACTCCGGGATCACCCGCGCTTCTCCTCCGGATTCTTTGACTGCATTGAAACTGAGCATTGCCAGAAACCCTCCGGCCTCGATGTGAACGAAAACCCATTGGCGAAGTACGAGTCAGAACTGCCCCTCTTCGCTACCGTAGACATGAATGCCTACGTGTGCCCCCAGGGCACCTGTCCCTCTCAGATCGGAAACGTTTACACCTATATGGACGATAACCACATCACGAAAACCTACGTGGAAACCACCAGCGACATCTTCGTCGCTCGCGCCCGCGAGGCCATGTCGAGACAGGGAATTTAATGTCGAAACAATCCGTTGAACCACAGCCTCTCCTCGACGCCAACTTTCTCGAGACCCGAGGGTTCCGACCGGAGATCCAGGGCCTTCGCGCGCTCGCGCTGTTCCTGGTGGTCTCGTATCACATCTGGTTCGGCCGCGTCTCCGGCGGCGTTGACGTCTTCCTGTTCATCTCGGCGTTCCTGCTCTCGCTGTCGAACATGCGTAAGATCAACGAGGGTAAGCCGCTGAAACCGGTGGCCTACTGGCTACACGTCTTCCAGCGTTTGCTACCGGCCGCGGCCACCGTCATCGCCGCCACCGTCGCCGCCGCGTTCTATTTCCTGCCGACTACCCGACTGCTCAGCATCGTCCAAGACGCTTTCGCGGCGATGCTGTACTTCCTCAACTGGCGGTTGGCGATTAACTCGGTCGACTATTACGCGCAGGACGCCGCGGGCAAGACCCCCTTGCAGCACTACTGGTCGCTGTCGATGCAGGGCCAGATCTTCGTGCTGTGGCCGTTGCTGTTCCTAGTGGTGGGGCTTATCGCCCGCCGCATGGGTAAACATTTGGTCGTCACCGCGGCCGCTGTCTTCGGTACCATTTTCGCGGTATCTCTGGCTTTCTCCGTCTACGAAACCGCTACCAACCAGGGCTTCGCCTACTTTGATACCCGAACCCGACTCTGGGAATTCGCCGCCGGTACGTTGCTGGCGCTGATCACCTTCAAGTGGAAACCCCCGCAGGCGCTCCGCGTTCCCATAGGCTGGCTCGGCGTGATCGGTTTGATCTCCTGTGGATTCGTGTTGCCGGTGGAGAGCTCCTTCCCGGGTTACCTGGCGCTGTGGCCGCTGGTTTCTGCCGCCATGGTTATTCTCGCCGGACAAACCGGTTCGCCGATGGGCGCAGACCGCATCTTGGCGTCCAAGCCCTTCTTGAAACTGGGCGAAATCTCCTACGCTCTCTACCTGGTGCACTGGCCGGTCTTCATCTTCTACACCGCCAAGACCGGTGTGAACCACCCAAACTTCCTCGTCGGTACCGCGCTCATCGTCTTCTCGATGCTCGTGGCCTGGCTGATTCACCGTTTCATCGAACAACCCCTGCGCAAGGCCGGCACCCGTAAAAAGCCTGCCGAAGCCCCCGGTCACGGCACTACGGGCCGCGCGGCGGCTGGGTCGGTTTCGGCTCGTCCGGCACGTACTCGTCGCACCTTCTCGCCCGTCCTCACCTCGCTGGCCGTCATCGGCGGTTGCCTGCTTTTGGTGGGTACCCCGCTGCTGGGTGCCAAGTCGTGGTTAAGCGAACGCAACGAACAGCAGAAAGCCCAGGCCACTCAGGCCGGCAGCGAACAGTTCCCCGGTGCGCTGGCCATCGGCAAGGGCAACCAAGAATATGACGCCCCACCTATCCCGGTGAGCGAACCGCTCTCGCAGTACGACGGGCTCACGCCCGGATCGTGTACAGGTGATTTCGCTCCCGCGCACTCCGAGCTCAATAAGCTCTGCGGTGTCGAACAGAATACCGACCCCAACGGTCCCTCGATCATGGTGATCGGCGGTTCGCATACCGGCCAGTCGATCGCTTTTTACCGCGAGGTCGCTCGGGAGAAGAAGCTGAACCTGATCGACCTGCACACCGGTGGTTGCCGCTACCCCTTGGCCGCCGAGCCCAACCCCACCGAGGACTGCCTGACGTACAACCGCGTGATCGCAGACGAAGTGATCAAGAAACGCCCGACTTTCGTGGCGCTGATGATCACCCAGACCGATCCGGCGTCGAACCGCGAGGTTCGAGTGCCAAACATCGAGGCGGAAACCAATCGTTTCACCGAGGCCGGCATCAAGGTCATCGGCCTGCGCGACAACCCGCGCTGGTCCAAGAGCAACTACGAGTGCGCGCAGATGGCCCAAGACAACCTGACCAGCTGCTCGGCCCCGGTAGGGGAGAAGCTCGCCGAGGTGAACCCGGCTCAAGAGATGATCGATGCTAACGAGCTGATCTATGGTTTGGATTTCACCGAGGAATACTGCCCCGATGGCACCTGCCAGCCGATCATCGGCAATATCTACGTCTACATGGACGACAACCACATCGGCAAAGCGTTCGGCGTCACCCTGACCGATTTCGCGCTAGACCAGCTGGATAGCCAGCACTGGCTCGAGGGGGTCTAGGCGATTCCAAACCCACGAGCGACCGCGCCAGTTGACGACCGGCGTCCTGCCAGAGCACCCCAGCGCGCGTTTCGCCCTGAAGTTCAGGGCCTCCGCGCGCTGGCGGTGTTACTCGTGGCCGCCTATCACTTCTGGTTTGGGCGGGTTTCCGGGGGCGTAGACGTCTTCCTGCTGATTTCTGCGTTCCTTATGGCGGGGTCGTTCACCCGCAAGATCGAGAACGACACCTTTGCCGGTTCCGAGACGCTCATCAAGTATTGGCTACACGTCTTCAAGCGCATTCTGCCACTGGCCACGCTGACCGTGGGATTGATTCTGGTAGCGACCCACCTGATGATGCCCCCGGAGCGGTGGCTCACGCTGTTAGACGAGGCCAAATCGGTCATGCTGTACCGCGAGAACTGGTGGTCGATCAAGCACATGGTCGACTACTACGCCGCCGACAGCTCCCTGGCCTCACCGTTCCGTCACTTTTGGTCCCTCTCCCTGCAGGGGCAAATCTACTTCTTGTGGCCGCTGATCTTTCTCGTGGCCTGGTTGCCCATTAAGTACCTGAGGCTGCCTGCCCGGCCTCTGCTGGCGGTAGTCTTCGGCCTAATCTTCGTCGGCTCCCTGTGGTACTCGGTTCGTGAGACCGCCCTGCATCAGCAAACCGCCTACTACAACACCTACGCGCGGTTGTGGGAGTTTGCCCTCGGTACGCTGGCGGCGATCGTCCTGTCCATGATCACCCTCCCCGCCGTGGTACGTGCAGTGATGGGGTGGCTGGGCATCGCGATGATCATCTCCTGTGGGTTTGTGCTGGACGTCCAGGGCCAGTTCCCCGGGTACGCCGCCCTCTGGCCCACGCTGGCGGCCGTGTTCATCATCGCCGCCGGAGACACCGGCACCCAGTGGGGGCCTGAGAAACTCCTGACCCTCCCGCCGCTGTTGAAGCTGGGCAATATCTCCTACGCCCTGTACCTGGTGCACTGGCCGATCTTGGTGTTCTACCTGAACTGGGTCAAGCAGGAGAAGGCGGGCCCCCTCGCCGGCGTCGTCATGCTCGCCGCGTCGATCGTGATCGCCTGGGTCATGACGAAGTTCGTCGAGACCCCGCTGCGTAGCTGGCGCTGGACCAACACCTATTCGTTGCCGGCTCTGGGCATGATCCTGGCCTGCCTCGTGATGATCTTGGCACCCGTCAATTATTGGGCCAACGACATTCATCAGACAGTGCAACAGGCGCAGAACCAGCGGGGTCTCAACAACGAAGGGGCCAAGACTCTCGAGGCTGGCTACGTTTACCGTGGCGCCGAAGATCCGGTGTTGATACCCGTTCGCACCCAGGCAACGGACTGGGCCGACATGGGCCCGTTGTGTACCGAGACCAACCCGGAGTGGAGTCTCGACGCTGAACAACAGGCCAACTGCCACCACACCAAGGTCACCGAGCACCCCACCCGCACGGTGGGCGCGGTGGGCAACAGCCATATCCAAATGTGGGCGCCGGCGCTGCAGACCACGGCGGAGGCCAACGGTTGGGACTTGGTGATGATGACGCACGGCGGGTGCTTCTTCGCTCCTGAGGACGTGCGCGATGACGAGTTCTACGACGACTGTATGACCGCCGCCGACTCACAGGCAAAACTGATCGAGCAGCTAGACCCCGATCTGGTGATTCTCAACGGAACCATCTCGGCCGCGGGTGAGCAAGACCGAGTGACCCCCGGAATCGAGAAGCGGGTAGCAGAGTTGACCGATGCGGGTAGGGAAGTGATTGGAATCCGCGATACCCCGCGCATGGTCACACAACATAAGGAATGCCTCGACAAGCTGGGTACGGTGGCGACCTGTGGCCAACCTGCGGGGCAGGACGTCCATCACGATCCACAGCTTGAGTTGCAACAAAAGTACGCCGGTTTCAGTGCGGTCAATATGTCCGACGTGGTGTGCCCCGACAATGAATGCCCGGTGGTCATCGGCAATGTCTACGTGTATCAGGATTACGACCACATCACCGCCACCTACGTGGCGACCACGGTGGACTTCATGAACCAGAGAATGCAACAGGCCCTGAAACAGGTCAAAACCCACTCCAGCTAACCCCTGTCTGTACCGATGCCATATCATGGATGTTTCGGCAGGGTCACAGTTCTTGCCCCTCCCGCCCCACCTGGCGCGGGGGATAGTATGGAGGGTGAGAACTCATATGGGTGACCCGCGCGCTCACCACCTAGCAACCGAAAGGTTATACGGTTAATGACTACGCCTACCGCTTTGTCAGATGATCCTTTTGGCTTCACCGGCCTCACCTACGACGACGTGCTGTTGCTCCCGGGCAACACCGACGTCAACCCCGCCGAGGCGAACACCGGAACGAAGCTCTCTAAACGCATTACGCTGAACACCCCGATCATCTCGGCGGCGATGGATACCGTTACCGAGTCGGAGCTGGCGATCGCCATGGCCCGGTTGGGTGGTATGGGTGTGCTGCACCGTAATCTTTCCATCGAAGATCAGGCCTCGCATGTGGACCGCGTGAAGCGTTCGGAATCGGGCATGATCACCAACCCGGCCACCATCGGCCCCGACGCCACCATCGAAGAGCTGGATCGCGTATGCGGTCACTTCCGCGTCTCCGGCTTGCCGGTCGTCGACGACGAAGGTATTCTGCTGGGTATCATCACCAACCGCGACATCCGCTACCTGCCCGAGACAGATTATGAGAAGCGAACCGTCCGCGAAGTCATGACCCCCATGCCGCTGATCACCGGCCGCGAAGGCATGAACAAGGACGAAGCCTTCGAGTTGCTCTCCGGCAACAAGATTGAAAAGCTTCCGCTGGTTGACTCGGCGGGTAAGCTCACCGGTCTGATCACCGTGAAGGACTTCATCAAGACCGAGCAGTACCCCAACGCCACCAAGGACGACGAAGGTCGCCTGCGCGTGGGCGCGGCAGTGGGCTTCTTCGGCGACGGTTACGAACGCGCCATGAGCCTCATCGAGGCCGGTGTAGACGCGTTGTTCATCGACACCGCCAATGGCCACTCCCAGGGTGTTTTGGACATGATCGCCCGCCTGAAGAAGGACTCGGCGGCCGATCACGTCGACATCATCGGCGGACAGGCCGCCACCCGCGAGGGTGCTCAGGCTATCATCGATGCCGGCGCAGACGGCGTGAAGGTGGGTGTTGGCCCCGGTTCGATCTGCACCACCCGCATCATCGCTGGTGTGGGCGTACCTCAGGTGACCGCCGTGAACGAGGCCGCCAAGGCCGCTATCCCCGCCGGCGTGCCGGTCATCGCCGACGGTGGCATGCAGCACTCCGGTGAAATCGGCAAGGCCCTGGTGGCCGGCGCCGACTCCGTGATGATGGGTTCGATGCTGGCGGGCACCACTGAGGCACCGGGCGACCTGATCTTCGTCGACGGCAAACAGTTCAAGGCCTACCGCGGCATGGGCTCGCTGGGCGCGATGGTGACCCGCGGCCGCCACAAGTCGTACTCGAAAGACCGCTACTTCCAGGCAGACGTCAAGGGCGAAGACAAGCTAATCCCCGAGGGCATCGAAGGTCAGGTGCCTTTCCGCGGCCCGCTGTCTTCGGTGATTCACCAGCTCGAAGGCGGCCTGCGCCAAACCATGTTCTACGTGGGTGCCCGTTCGATCGACGAACTGAAGACCAAGGGCAAGTTCGTGCGCATCACCCCGGCGGGTCTGAAGGAATCGCACCCGCACGACATCATGATGACCGTCGAAGCCCCCAACTACCGCCGCTAGTCGCCGCGGGCGTCCTGAAAGGAAAATATCGTGCCCGACATTGAAATCGGACTCTCCAAGAAGGCGCGTCGTACCTACACCCTGGACGACGTGGCCCTCGTGCCATCGCGCCGTACCCGCGACCGCCGCGACGTCGACACCCGCTGGCGCATTGACGCCTTCACCTTTGAAACCCCGCTGATCGCCGCTCCCATGGACTCGGTCATGTCACCGGCCACGGCGATCGCCCTGGGCAAGCTCGGTGGCTTGGGCGTGATCAACCTCGAAGGTCTGTGGACCCGCTACGAGGATCCGCAACCCTACCTCGACGAAATCACCGCCATCAGCCTGACCGACAAGGTCTCTGCGACCCGACGGATGCAGGAGATCTACAGCGAGCCCATCAAGCCTGAGTTGATCACCGCGCGCCTGCACGAGATTCGCGAGGCCGGGGTGACCGTGGCCGGTTCGCTGACTCCTCCCAACACCCAAGAGTTCTACGAAACTGTCGTCAAGGCCGGCGTGGATCTTTTCGTGATCCGCGGCGCCACCGTCTCGGCCGAGCATGTTTCGTCGCAGACCGAACCGCTTGACCTGAAGAAGTTCATCTACGAGCTGGACGTCCCGGTGCTGGTCGGTGGCGTGGCCGGATACACCCCGGCTCTGCACCTCATGCGTACCGGCGCCGCCGGCGTGCTGGTAGGCTTCGGCGGAGGTTCCTCGAGCACCAACAAGCGCGCGCTGGGCATCCAGGCAGCGATGGCTACCGCGCTCGCCGACGTGGCGGCGGCTCGTTCCCGCTACCTCGACGAATCTGGTGGACGCTACGTGCACGTCATCGCCGACGGCGAGTTGGGCCGTGCCGGTGACCTGGTCAAGGCGCTGGCCTTGGGCGCGGACGCACTGATGATCGGCGCCCCGCTGGCACGTGCCGCCGAGGCTCCCGGTCAGGGTCTGTTCTGGGGCAATGAGGCTCATTCCTCAACCTTCCCGCGCGGATCCCGCACCGAACTGGGCACCGTGGGCACCTTGGAAGAGGTACTCTACGGCCCCTCGCATCGAGTGGACGGCACGGCCAACATCGTCGGCGCGATTCGCCAGGCGATGGCTGCCTGCGGTTTCACCGATCTGAAGGAATTCCAGCGCAGCGAAGTTGTTCTCTCCGGATTCAACACCTTCTAAAGCGCTGTCTCCGATGCCCTGCGCGTTCTCTGCACGCCGCAGGGCATCGGTGTTTAGCCCCCGCGATCCAAGAAAAGGGCGACGTTGTTCAAACTAGCTTTCACGCCTCGATGGCTTGCTCTGTTGGCGTTGATCCTCGCGCTGGCTACCGGCTTTGTGATGCTCAGCCGGTGGCAGCTCAACGCCTCAACCCTCGGGCAGGTCTCGGCCGACCCCGCCAAGGAGGTAGTGCGTCCCTTCTCGGAGGTGCTCCACCCGCACGAGCCTTTGACCGCGCAGGAGGCCGACACCATGGTCTCGGCCCAAGGCACGTACGTGGCGGGGTCGTCCTACCTGGTGGCGGACAAGCTCAACGAGGGGGAGAAGGGCTATTGGGTGGTCACCGAACTGAAGCCCGCGGTCGATAGCCCCGAGCACCACACCGCCGAGGTTCACGACCAGCCGCGGTCTATCGCCGTGGCCCGGGCATGGACTTCGGTGGCGAAAATCCCCGAGGAGCCCCGGGGTGAGGTAACCGTCGCCGGACGTGTGATACCCAACGACGGCCCCATCTACTCGCGCGACGCCAAAGAAACCGGCGACCGGATGCTCCCCAGCGCGGCCACCGCCCAGCTGACGAACTTCTGGGATGCCCCGTTGTACACGGCGATCCTCGCCGCCGATTCCGAGACCGCCGGGCAACAGGTCCCCACCGACCACGAGGGCAAGCTGCGCGAGGACGCGACCATCATGGGGCAGAACGATCACCTCCGCCCGGTGGGCACCACCCAGGTCACCGACGAAACGGTGAACTGGCTGAACATCTTCTACGCGCTCGAGTGGTTGGTGTTCGCCGGCTTCGCGCTCTACCTGTGGTGGCGGTTGCTCAAGGACGCCCACGAGAAGGAACAAAACCCGGCCCAGTACTTCGAATACGAGGGCAAGTACTGGCGTGACGAAGCCACCGGACGCTACTACTATTGGGACCCCGCCGACGAAAAGTTCTACTTCTTCGATGAGGTTCCGCCGGCAACGCACGACTGAGCCCCCTTATTCATTCAGCACGACCCACATGAGAAGGACGACTACAATGGCTGATCCCCAGCACACCCCCGACCCCGCCGCGGCCCGGCCCGTGGAACGAACCGACGGCAAGAAGGTCACGCTTTCCTCCGGAGGGCGCTCCGACGGAAAGGGCGGCTTTACCGTCCGCAAAAAATTCGGCGGCACCGAGTCACAGATCCGTGGCGCGCTGACCTTCTACAAATGGTGTGCCTGGATCTCCGGTACCTTCCTGTTGCTGTTGGTGCTGGAGATGATCACCCGTTACCTCATCGGTTACGACCTCATGGCCGGAGCGCAGAACGCCCAGACCGGGCAAACGGTTCCGCTGGGATGGCTCAACCGCGAGACCGGTAACCTGGTGGGCGGAGTCAACATCTCCACCTGGATTCTGATCGTGCACGGCTGGTTCTACGTTATCTACCTCATCGCCTGCTTCCGCCTGTGGCTGCTCATGCGCTGGGGTCTGCCGCAACTGATCGTCATGGCTCTCGGTGGCGTGGTTCCCTTCCTCTCGTTCATCGTGGAGAAGCGGATTCACCGCGAGACCTTGCAGTTGCTGGCCGCCAACCCGCAGTCCACGAAGCGGTACTAACCACTCGCATCACCGAGCTAGTAACCGGCCCCGCGCTGGCACGTGAGAACGTAACCCGCGCATAGCCTAGAATGTACATAGACCTTTAACCGTCGTCCTTGCGGCGGTAAACCGATCAACCAAAGGTGACACGTGACCACTGAATCTTCTGTAACCGAGCTCGAAGAGCGCCCGGTTCTGGTGATTGACTACGGTGCACAGTACGCGCAGCTGATCGCTCGCCGCGTACGGGAAGCCGGTGTCTACTCCGAGATCGTTCCGCACACCATGCCCACCGAGAAGATCCTGGCGAAGGATCCGGCGGCTATTGTGCTCTCCGGCGGCCCCGCCTCGGTCTACGCCGAGGGCGCACCCGCCGGCGACCCCGCACTGTTCAACTCGGGCGTGCCGATCTTCGGCATCTGCTACGGCTTCCAGCTGATGACCCAGACCCTGGGTGGCACCGTCGCGCATACCGGTCGTCGCGAATACGGCGCCACCGAGGCGACCGTGTGCGCCGGGGATTCCTCGTTCCTCAACGACACCCCGAAGTTGCAGAACGTGTGGATGAGCCACGGTGACTCCGTCTCCCAGGCTCCCGAAGGGTTCAAGGTGTTGGCCACCACCCCGGGTGCGGACGTCGCCGCGATGGTCGACGAGAAGCGTCGCCTCGGTGGCGTGCAGTGGCACCCGGAGGTCAAGCACTCCGACCACGGCCAGGCCGCTCTCGAGAACTTCTTGTACAACATCGCCGGTCTGAAGAAGACCTGGTCGACCTCGAACATCATCGAAGAGCACGTGGCGAAGATCCGCGAGCAGGTCGGCGACGACCGCGTGATTTGTGCGCTGTCCGGTGGCGTGGATTCCTCGGTCGCTGCGGCTCTGGTGCACAAGGCAGTGGGGGACCAGCTCACCTGCTTCTTCATCGATCACGGTCTGCTCCGCAAGGACGAGCGCGAGCAGGTGGAGAACGACTACGCGTCGACTATGGGCATCAAGGTGGTGACCATCGACGAGTCGGAGCGCTTCCTGGCCGCGTTGGCCGGAACCACCGACCCCGAAACCAAGCGTAAGGCAATCGGCCGCGAGTTCATTCGCTCCTTCGAGGCCGCTCAGCGCAAGCTCATCGAAGAGGCCTCGGACGACGGCGCCGACATCAAGTTCTTGGTGCAGGGCACCCTCTACCCGGACGTCGTAGAGTCCGGCGGCGGTGAAGGCGCGGCGAACATCAAGTCGCACCACAATGTGGGTGGCCTGCCCGACGATATGACCTTCGAGCTTGTGGAGCCGTTGCGTACCCTCTTCAAGGACGAGGTGCGCGCGATCGGCCGTGAGTTGGGTGTTCCCGAGAAGATCGTGGCTCGCCAGCCCTTCCCCGGCCCGGGGCTGGGCATCCGCATCATCGGTGAGGTGACCCGCGAGCGCCTCGAGGTATTGCGCGCCGCAGACGCTATCGCTCGCGAAGAGTTGACCCGCGCCGGCCTAGACGAAGAGATCTGGCAGTGCCCGGTGGTCTTGCTGGCGGACGTCCGCTCGGTGGGTGTGCAGGGCGACGGCCGCACCTACGGTCACCCGATCGTGCTGCGTCCGGTCTCTTCGGAGGACGCGATGACGGCCGATTGGTCGCGCATTCCCTACGACGTGCTGGCGCGTATTTCGAACCGCATCACGAACGAGGTCTCTGAAGTCAACCGAGTTGTTCTGGACGTCACCTCGAAGCCCCCGGGAACGATTGAATGGGAGTAACCGAATTTTTCCGAGCGAGCGAGGAAATAAAAAATTCGGTTACTCGCTCTCACACAGCGAAGCGGTGAGAGCGTGAGGTCAGGACTTCTGAAAGTTCTCGACCGTGAAATGTACGAAATGACCGTCAGTTGGCGGTCATTTCGCATGTTTGGCGGTCAAAACCGGGTAGGGGATCGAGGAACTGAGGAACGCCTAAGCTGTGTCTTGCCTGAATATTCGGTAAGATCATTGATGCAGTTCAAATTCTAAGATTCTCAAGGAGACTTCACGACATGGTTAATTCGATCATCAACAAGATCAAGTCCATCATCAACGATCCCCGCATGCGCGAGAAGATCCAGCGCTACATGAACGATCCTCGCGTTCAGCAGAAGATGAACGACGTTATGAACAAGGTCAAGAACCGCAAGACCCGCTAAGTCACGGATTCTGCAACGACGAGCCGGCTGCCCCTTCACCGATGAGGGCGGCCGGCTCGTCTTTTTCTTTGGTATCGAATCTTCCCGTGACGCCGCACCGACGATGAGCAGCACCGCCGTGGGGTGCGGCTCGATGTCGGTTTCTCCGGGGCCTAAACCTCGTGAACAGGGATGCGGTATACCTTCGCCTCATAGGGTCGGAGCTGTTCACCGGCGTCGTCGGGATAGTTCGAAATCACCGATTCGCCCCCGTGCATTCCCAGGTAGTCGCGGGTGACCTCCCGGTCGGTGAAATTTGCCAGAATCAGGAGCTTCTCGCCGTTGTGGGCCCGGCGTTCGTAAGCGTAGACCTCGGCGTCGTCGGGATCGAGGGGTACAAAATCGGCGTAGACCATCAGCTCTCGCAGTTCGCCGCGGCGCAGCGCGATGAGCTGGCGATAGTAGTTCCAGAGCGAGTCGGGCCGTGACATCGCTTCGGCGGCGTTGATTTCGTGAAAGTTGGGGTTCACGTCAATCCAGGGCGCAGCGGCGGTGAAGCCCGCGTTGGCGGAGTCATCCCACTGCATGGGGGTGCGTGCGTTGTCGCGACCCACGTGATGGATCAAGTGCAGGCCTTCATCGGGGCTCAGCAGTGAACGCTCGGTGACCATGTCGTGGTAGAAATTCAGCGAATCGAGGTCGCGGTAGTCGTCCACAGAGGCGAAAGAGATGTTGGTCATGCCAAACTCTTCGCCCTGGTAGATGTACGGGGTGCCCTGCATGAAGTGCAGCACGGTGGCCAGCATTTTGCCCGAGACCTCGCGCCATTGCGGGGAATCATCGCCGAAGCGAGACACCACACGCGGTTGGTCGTGGTTGTTCCAGTACAGGGACCCCCATGCTTTACCGGCCAGGGTGGTCTGCCAGGTGTTGAGAATGCCCTTGAGCTCCCTGAGATCGACGGGTTTCAAGGACCACTTGCCCATGCCGCTGACAGGGTCGGAGTCCACACTCATGTGCTCGAAGTGGAAGATCATGTCGAGTTCTTCAGAGTCGAACCCGGCGAACCGTGCGGCCTCATCGGGGCCGGTCGAAGACATTTCACCGACGGTCATGCAGTCATAGCGGCTGAACGCCTCGCGGTTGAGCTCGTGCATCCAGGCATGGACGTGCGTGCCGTTTTTGATCACGAACGGCACCGAGGAGCTGTGCTTGGCTGGGTCCACGGAGGGGTCGTCCGGCAGGCCGGCCGGTTTCGAGATGATATTGATAGCGTCTAACCGGAATCCGTCGATGCCCTTGTCTAACCACCAGATCACCAGTTCCCGGATGGCTTCGCGCACCGCGGGGTTATCCCAGTTCAGGTCGGGCTGTTTGCGGGAGAACATGTGCAGGTACCACTGGTCGGTGCCGGCGTCGTATTCCCAGGCTGGGCCGCCGAATTCGGATCCCCAGTTGTTGGGCGGTAGCGGCTGACCGGTTTCGTCGTGGCCGGCGGAGTCGGCCCAAATGTAGAAGTCGCGGTAGGGGTTGTCTCGGCTGCCGCGGGCGGCCTCGAACCACTGATGTTCGTCGGAGGTGTGGTTGACCACGAGATCCATGAGGATCTTGATCCCGTGAGCATGCGCGGTTTCTAAGAGGACATCGAAGTCGGCCATGGTGCCGAATTCGGGCATGATCTGCCGGTAGTCGCTGATGTCGTACCCCATGTCGTCGTTGGGGGAGGCGAAGACCGGGGAGAGCCAGATGACGTTGATGCCCAGCTCGGCCAGGTAGGGGATGCGGGCGGTGACGCCGGGTAAATCACCGATTCCGTCGCCGTCGGAGTCTTGGAAGGAGCGGGGCCATACCTGGTAGACGACGGCCTCTTTCCACCACTGTTTTCCTGCGTTAGACATTCTTTTACTCTCCTTGTTCTAGCGCCGAGACGGTGACCACCGAGGACGCCGGTTGCGGCGTGGTCTGCCGTAGCTGGGCCGGGTCGAACTCGCCGATTAAGCCCGAGTGATCGGAGATCGCCGCCTCGGTGTTATCGGCGAAGACGACTCGATGGGAGTCAAAGGGGATGGGGTGCGAACTGAAGATGTAGTCCAGTCGCATGGTGCGGATGGCTTCTTCCCAGCCGGCGATGCTCTTGTGTACGGTGAACTCGCCCTCGCGCTGGCGGGCGTGGTCGAAGGCGTCTGCCCAGCCGAGGGAGCGGATCTGTGCGTATCCCTCGTCGGCGATCGCGGCGTCATTGTTGAAGTCGCCCAGCAGAAAAATGGGGGCGTCATCGGCCAGGCGTCGGATTTGCTGATCGAGGGAGGCGAAGTCGTGTTCAAAGAGCGCGGTCTCGTGCATGACCCACCAGTTCATGTGCACGCTGACGAACCACGCGGGGCCGTGCTCGGTTGCGATCTCGAAGGCGAGCGCGCACCGACGAAAAACATCGTGGAAGGTGTAGTACTCGTGGCTGACGACGAGCCGGTGCGCCGAGAGCACGGGCAGGCGCGTGATCATCATGAGCCCCTCGTCGTACAGACCCCAGCCTTCGTGGGAATCGACCCAGCTGAAGGTATAGGGCTGCGGCGTGAGTTCGGCGAGATAGCGCATGAGGAACAGCCCGAAATTGGAGTCTTTGAGCGGGTGTTCACAGACAGGGAGGAAGTTCACCGGAGTGTCGGTAGGGGGCTCGTCGCTGAGCTGGTTGACCTCTTGGAGCGCGATCACGTCGATCTCGTGGTCGACGATGAATTTCGCAAGGGTTCGGATCTTGTGGAGTTGATGTACTTCAAGCCAGCTGTGGGTGTTCAGAGTGAGCAGTTTCAACGAGTGGCTCGCTTTCATACACGGTGCGCTTGATTCTCAGGGGGGGGATCGACCCTACGGCACACCATCCTATAAACGCTTCTCAGCGCAAGGTTCCTCGGACGATGTTCAAAAACTGAAACTTTTGCCGGATCTGATCTGAATTCCGTGTGAAAGCCCTCCCCGGGAGTGTAGCCGCCTAGTATTCATCGTGACATTCACTACAACATTCGGGGAAGGATTCTCTCATGATGGAGAAAATCCAGAGGTTCGGGTCGGCGATGCTGGCGCCCGTTCTCATCTTTGCATTCGCCGGTCTGGCCGTCGGCATCGCGATCATCTGCAAGAACGCAGACCTGCTCGGTCCGATCGCGGCCGAGGGTACCGGTTGGTACAAGTTCTGGAGCGTCTGGGAGTCTGGAGCCTGGACCGTGTTCAACCAGATGGAGCTGCTCTTCGTGCTGGGTCTGCCCATCGCCCTGGCGAAGAAGGCACAGGCCCGTGCGGTGCTTGAGGCCGGCATGGTTTACCTGACCTTCAACTACTTCGTCGGCACGATCCTCAGCTTCTGGGGACCGAACTTCAATATCGACTTCGAGCAGGACATCAGCGAGTCCGCAGCCGGCACCGGCCTAAAGATGATCGCCGGCATCAAGACGCTGGACACCGGTATCTTCGGTGCGATCATTATCTCGGCGCTGGTGGTCTGGCTTCATAACCGCTACTTCGAGAAGAAACTGCCCGACTTCTTGGGTATCTTCCAGGGCACCCAGTTCATCTACGGCCTGGGTTTCTTCCTCATGATGCCTATCGCGCTGCTCTTCTGCTGGCTGTGGCCTTTTGCCCAGCAGGGTATCGCCGGTCTGCAGGGCGTCTTTATGGGTTCGGGCATCTTTGGTGTGTGGCTCTACACGTTCCTCGAGCGCATCCTGATTCCCACCGGTCTGCACCACTTTATCTACACCCCCTTCGTGTTCGGTCCGGCGGTGACCCCCAACGGCATCACCAAAGACTGGGTGGCTTCGCTGTCTGAGTTCTCGCGTAGCACCCAGCCACTGTCTGAACTGTTCCCCGGTGGCGGTTTCGCATTGCACGGTAACTCGAAGGTCTTTGCGCCGATCGGTATCGCGGCTGCGTTCTACACCACCGCGCGCCCCGAGAAGAAGAAGGAAACCCTGGCCCTGTTGATCCCGGTGTGCTTGACCGCGATCCTCATCGGCATCACCGAGCCGTTGGAGTTCACCTTCCTCTTTGTGGCACCCCCGCTGTTCGCAGCGCACGCTGTGCTGGCTGCCACCATGGCAGCGACCATGTACGCCTTCGGCCTGCGCGGCAACATGGGTGGTGGCCTGATCGACATGCTGTTCCAGAACTGGATCCCGCTGTGGGGCAACCACCACAACACCTACCTGCTCCAGATCCTCATCGGCTTGGTCTTCACCTTCCTGTACTTCCTCATCTTCCGTTTCTTGATCCTGAAGTTCGACTTCAAGACCCCCGGCCGTGAGGAGATCGGTAAAGACACCAAGCTGTACACCAAGGCTGAGTACCGCGAGGCGAAGAAGAACGGCACCCTGCACAACGAGCGCGACGGATCCGTGGCAGCACCCGCTGCGGCGGCAACCACCGCGGCCGCAGAGGGGGCAAGCTTCGACGATCCCTACTCGCAGCGCGCACACGACTTCCTGGCACTGCTGGGCGGTGCCGAGAACATCACCGACGTGAACAACTGTGCGACCCGT
This sequence comes from Rothia sp. LK2588, assembly GCF_040946465.1. NCBI lineage: Bacteria > Bacillati > Actinomycetota > Actinomycetes > Micrococcales > Micrococcaceae > Rothia > Rothia sp. LK2588. Next base: position 30,389 of record NZ_JAYWLS010000001.1, read on the forward strand.
TTGCGAGTCTCGGTCAGCGACCCGTCGCTGGTGGCCGGTGAAGCCGACTTCAAGTCGTCGGGCGCGCTGGGCCTGGTCAACAAGGGCAAGGCCCTGCAGGTGATCGTGGGCATGGACGTACCCCAGGTGCGTGACCGCTTCGAAGCCATGGTCAACTCGGGCAAGTAACACGCCCTAGGCCCACCCGAGGCGTGGGATGTGAAGGCTCCCGGACGCACGTTGCAGGTAGTATCTGTTAGGTATGCCGCAGCGTCGAGTTCGGGAGCTTTCATGGATTTAGAGTCGCTGGTCAACGCGCACCAACAACAGTTCAGCCAGACCGAGCGCGAGATTCTCGCCTTCATGCTCAACAACGAGCAGTTCGTTGCCGACTCGACCATCACCTCCCTGGCGCACCGCACCTTTACCTCCACCTCCAGCATCATTCGGCTCACCAAGAAGCTCGGGTTCACCGGTTTCGCCGAGCTGAAATACTTCGTGAAGAACTCGCTGGCCGAGGCGGCACCGGTCAATACCGACTTCATCGCCTCCGGGGCGCGTGATATCAACAAGACCCTCTCGGACCTCACCCAGCGGGATCTCACCGAGGTGGTAGAAAAGATTCACCGGGCGCGGACGGTCTACTGTTTCGGCACTGGGTACGCCCAGCGCAACGCTGTGCAGGAGTTCGCCAAGTCGATGGTGGCCTGTGGCAAGTTCACCCACGTGATTCCGGCCAAGAATGAGTTCATCGGGTCGGTCCAGGCGATGGGGGAGCAAGACGTGGTGATTCTGGTGTCGCTCTCCGGCAGCACCGAGTCGGTGATGGAAACCGTACGCACGCTTTCCCTGCGCAAGGTGCCGATGATCGCGATCACCGGGGCCGGGATCAACCCGATGTCGCACCTGGCGGACTTCTCCCTCCACTACGAGACCACACCCACCCGCTTACCCGGCCACAAGACCCCCTACCATTCCTTTGTGGCGCTGACGGTTCTCTTGGATTACCTGACTCGGCAGTACATTAAGTTTTTAGAAGAAGGAAACTCATGAGTGCGATCTGGGCATTCCTCAACGACACCGCGAAGCTACGCAAGGCGCTTATCATCTACTGGTGCGTGGTTCCGGCGGCTTTTATCGCCTACGCTCTGCTCACCGCGGGCAAACTCGGCCTCGACTTCCGCGCCTTTTTGGCCGACCCGACCATCGCGCTGACGTTTATCATCTGTTGCATGATGCCGATCCAGGTAGCCCTCTTGCTGCTGGCACGGCGGTGCAATGAGCACACCGAGAAGGCCTTCGCCATCTTCGCCGGGGTGCAGCAATTGGTGGTGGGCAACGTCCTGGGCGCGCTCCTCTCGTATTTCTTGGTCCGCTCCCTGTGGTGGGCCCCGCGGGAGCCCCTCGGTCAACCCCACCGCGCGGTGATGCTGGGCGGGACGGCGCTGATCGGCTTTCTGACTCTGCTGACCGCGGTGATCGGTCTGCGGGTGTTGGCCAGCTAGCGGTTTTCACCGTGTTGGCCCTGGCCGGTTGGCTATGATGGGGTATTGACATTCGAGACCATCGCAATCGTGAGAGAGCATCTATTTCGTGACTGATCACAACGCCGCCGCAGCCGATTCATCCCAGCGCATCCAGGCAGGACTCGAGCGGTGGGGTCGGCAGATGGACCGCTACACCGGCCCCGATGCGCTCCTGGACTTCAACCAGGTCGATTACGTGCACATCGACATCACCGAGTCGAACCCTTCGGGGTTGGCGCAGCTGATGATGGGCCGCAATACTCGGCTCTCCACCATTCTCAACGATCGCACCAAGTTCGACGCCGGCATGCGCGCGGCCGCGGCCTTGCGTAGCAAGATCTTCGAGCTGGAACACCACCACGGGTTGCATGCCGGTTACTTCGCCGCCGGCACCGCCTCCTGGCTCTCTCGCGACACTCACGGCGGTTCGATGGCTAGCGAAAAGCGATTCATCGCGCCGATCCTGTTGGCACCGGTGAGCATCGTTCCGCACCCCAGCGGTAAAGATTTCGACATTCGCCTTGCCGGGGACGCTCAACTCAACCCCGCCATGGTTCGGCAGCTGAAGAAGGAATTCGGCATCGACCTCTCACGCCTGGACGTCGCCCAGCTCGCTAAGTCGATGTCGAAACTGGATCCCGAACCGGTCATCGACCGTATGCGCACGACCGCCGGCCGTGTGCCGGGCATGATGATCGAGACCAAATACCTGATCTCGACCTTCGCCGACCTCAAGGAAAACCCGGCGACTCTGCCCGAGACGTCCTATACCCCGCTGGTGCGTGACCTGGCGATGTTGCTCGACCCCGAGGCTGAACAGCTCAGCCCCCGGTTCGTGCGCAACAGCGCGATCCCGTTGGACGAACGCCAACCCGAACACGAGGTGCTGATCTTCGACGCCGACGCCTCGGCGCAGGAGGTTATCGATCTCGCCACCTCTGGCCACTCGCTGGTGGTCACCGCACCCACCGGAACCGACCCGTTGCGTACCGCTGTCAACGCGGCGTCCTCGCTGATCAGCCGCGGTAAATCCGTTCTGGTGGTGGGGGAGAAATCGTCGACGATATCCGAGTTCAACTCCCTGCTGGCCGAGAAGAACCTGAGCGAACTGAGTTACTCGCTGTTGCAGGAACGCACCGGTGAAGAAGAGCGCGCGGCCTTCGTGCAGGCGATCATCCGCAACGAGCGAGTCGCCGAACCCAACATGAGCGCGGTGTACCCGCAGCTCGTGGAAACCCGCGAAAAGCTCGCCAAGCACACCGCATCCCTGCGGTTCACCGAATCCCGCTGGGGGTGCTCGGTCTACGACGCGCTACAGACCCTGGCCGCGCTGACCGCTCAGAACCCGGCGCCGACGACCACCGTGCGCTTCAGCCGCCACACCATGGATCAACTCGTGGACCGCACCGAGGTCGCCGAGAAACTACAGCGCTACGCCGAACTGGCCGGATTCCGACCCTCCACCCGTCTCTCGCCCTGGCGTAACGCAAAGTTACTGAACAACGACGAGACCGAGGCCGCCCACGACCTGGTGGGCTCCCTGCTGCGTTCTTTGGTCTCCGCCCAGCAACAGATACGTGAGCTGGCACAGGAGACGGGGATGGCCCCGGCGCGTAGCATCGACGAGTTCGACGCCCAGCTCGACCTTCTCGAACGCATGCAGCAGACGCTGACTCGGTTCACCCCGGACGTCTACGACCGCCCCGTCACCGATCTCATCGCTGCCACCGCACCCGGCACCTGGCGCCGTGAACACGGCGTGGAGATGAGCTCCATCCAGCGGTCGAAGCTGCGCCGGGTCGCCAAGGAATATATCCGCCCCGGCGTACACCTCTCCGACCTCTTCGAGAACCTTCAGGTGGTCCAGTCGCAACGAGAGGAATGGATCGCCTTCGCCGAGGAGCCCCGCGAACCCCATATCCCCGCGAATCTTCCGCAACTACGGGAGATGCTGGCTGACCTCTATCAGGAATTCGACGGCTTGGCCCTGGTCCTCGAGGCCTCGCCGGAAGGCAACGACTTTACCGCCACACCGCTACAGGCCGTGACCAACCGCCTGCAGAACCTCCACGACGACCACCGCCTGTTGACGACCCTGCCCGAACGCGTAGAACTCGAGAACTGGCTGGCTTCCTGGGGCCTGTCGGGCCTCCTCGACGACCTGCTGAACCGTCAGGTCTCCGCCGAAAACGTCGGCGCTGAACTGGAACTGGCCTGGTGGCAAAGCGCGCTGGAAATGATGCTGGCCTCCCGCGAGGTGCAAATCCTCGACGGTGATACTCTCCGCGAGCTAGAATCCACCTTCCGCCGCCTCGATACCGCACACGTCGAATCTGCACCCGCCCGCCTCACCGCTGCGGCGGCCCGAAACTGGCGCACCCGCATCGAACGAGAACCGCATCCCGCGGCCTACCTCAAGAGTCTCTTGCGCGGACACGATTTCCGGTTAGAGGAGTTGCTGACACACGCCCCGAGTATGGCCAGCACCCTCTACCCGCTGTGGGTCTCCAGCCCCTTCGCGCTGGCCCGCCACCTCCCGGCGTCCATGCGCTTCGACACGGTTATCTTGTTGGACGCCGAGTCCACGCCGCTGGCAGCTAACCTGCCCGCCGTCACCCGTGCCGACCAGGTCATAGCCTTCGGCGACCCGCACGCCGGCTTCCCCTCGCCGTTCGTCGTCTCGGCGCTCGTCAAAGACACCCCGGAGACCGACCACGAGCGGATCGACTCAACCTATAGCGCGCTCGCGAAGGTGTTGCCCTCGCGCACGCTGTCGCTGATGGTTGATCACGCGGTGGATCCTGCCGTCTTCGACTACCTCAACGAGCACTTCTACAACGGGGCACTGCGCCACTACCCGTGGGCCGAGGAGATGTCCGAGGACGTCCCCAGCTTCATCGCCGAGTACATCGACACCACCGGCAAGGTCTCCGATAACTCGAACCTGGATTCGCCGGGCGTGGAGGTGACCCGCGTGGCGCAGCGCGTGGCCGAACACGCGTACAAGAACCCGCAGCAGTCGCTGGCCGTGGTCACCGCCTCGCCCCGACATGCCCGCCGCATCGCCGAGGCAGTCAAGGACTTACTGACCAGCTATCCGCAGCTGGCACCGTTCTTCAGCGGTGGTGCGAAAGAACCTTTCCGCGTGGTCGACCTCTCGCGCGCCGGTGGCTTGGAACGCGACGTCATCATCTTCTCGCTGGGTGCGGGCAAGTCGCGACAGGGCATGGTCAACCACACCCTGGGGCAGCTCTCCTCCGAGCACGGCCGCGAGTACTTCGTGCTGGGTATGACTCGCGCGCGTCACCTCACGCGGTTGATCACCTGCGTGCAACCGGAGGATCTCGACCCCAATCTTTTGGAACACGGCGCGCTGGACGTCTATCGGGTGCTGTGCGCCCACGCCGAGCTGCAGGAACGCAAGCACCTGGCCACGCCGGCTCCGGTGACCGAGTCGATGCCCGCCAACGAGTTCTTGAAGAATTCAGACGTCGAGGCGATCGACATGGGGGACTGGTTGCTCAACGACATGGTGCGTCGCCTGGCCGCCCGCGGGGTCTCCCTCAAGGACGACGCCTCGGGCCAGATCTCGCTGATCGCCTCATCGCATCAGCAGTCGCTTTTGGCCGGTTCCACCCCGAGCCCCCGCGTGCGCAAAATGGGCAAGGAGGCCGCGGTGAGCTCGCTAAACTTCCCCCTGGCCGCGCTCTCCGACGGTTCGGAACAGCACGTGGGTCAGTCGGTGCGGGAACGCGCCCGCCTGGTGCCCGACCGGTTGGCGCGCACCGGATGGAACTACTTGACGCTGTGGACCATCGAGGTCTTCGCCGACCCCGAGTCGGTAGTCGACAAGATCTGTCTGTACCTCGGTGTTGAAACCGAATCAGAGAACTAGGGGAGGTGCCCGGTGAGCGAGCATGACAAAGGCGCCGGTTATTCACCGACGCCTCGCAAACGACGGGGCCACCGCCGTGTGAGTTCGACCGAAGGGTTCTCGGGGCCCGAGCCTCGGTTAGGTTTCGCTGAGCCTCGTGCGAACGAAGAACTCAGCGAACGTGCCGAGCGCGACCGCTGGCTGCAGGAGCAACGGCCGCCGCACCACGAGATGAAGTAGGGGTTAGGACTCCGAACCCGACGACTTGTCGTTGGAGTAGAATCCGCTACCCTTGAACACCACGCCCACGTTGCCGTATTTCTTGCGCAATTGATCCTGGCCGCAGTTCGGACAGGTCTTCAGCGCAGCGTCTGAGAAGGACTGGTGCTGTTCGAAAATATACTCGCAGTTCTTGCACTGGTACACGTAAACGGGCACGACGTCTCCTGTTTCAAGGTCTGTGTAAAGTCGATTCATTATATTACGCCCGCCGTTACGCGATGGGGCCCTCTTAACCCAGGGTGCGTACCCCGTGCTCGGTGATCACATGGGGCACCACGGCGTCCCAGGTATCTGCCGGTAGCCGGTCGAGTACCTCGGTGGCGAAGACGATCCCGAAGTTGCTCGATTGCTCCGGGGACTTTCCCGTTTCGGCAGCCAGGTCAACGGCGGGTAACAGACGGTCGTAGTATCCGCCGCCCTGGCCGAGGCGTCGCCCGGCAACGTCATAGGCCAGTGCGGGGATCAGCCGGACGTCGGCGGCGGCAAAAGCTTCGCTGCCCAGCACTTCACCGACCGGCTCGTTAATACCGAGCGAATTCGTGGTGAATTCCCCGTCGGGGTGCCACTGTACCCACCCCAATTGACGCCGGGGGAGCACCCGCGGCACGAGTACCCGGTGACCTGCGCGAACGAGTTGGTGTAGCGATTCGATGATCGGGGGCTCGTCGGCCGTTGGGAGGTAAGCGGCAACCGTGAGATTCTCACCCCGATCTGCTATCAGGCCCGTGATGGTGGCGGTATAAGACTCGTTATACGATGCGCGAGACGGGGCTAATTTCCGGCGTGACCTGCGCACATGAAAGCGGAGGAGTTTTTTGGCTTCGGCTATAGAACTTGACATGGGAGTCATCCCTTCAGGGCATTGCAGAGGAATTAATTTGTCCGCTTATTGTCGGGCTATTTCAAGATTGTCTATTCCCTAAAGTACCCGCAAGGTCGGGTATGGTGTAAGACATGACTGACCAGAACAAGAAGCCTATTACGAAGGCAGTAATCCCCGCAGCGGGCCTGGGAACCCGCTTTCTTCCGGCTACCAAGGCAACTCCGAAGGAGATGTTGCCGGTAGTCGATCGTCCTGCAATCCAGTACGTCGTCGAAGAAGCCGTACGTGCCGGTCTGGAAGACGTGCTGATGATTACCGGCCGCAACAAGCGCGCCCTCGAGGACCACTTCGACCGTGTTCCCACCCTGGAGAAGCAGCTCAACGATCAGGGCAAAGACAAGCTCTTGCAGTCCGTGGTCGACACCAATGACCTGGGCGAACTGCACTACGTGCGTCAGGGCGACCCCAAGGGTCTGGGCCACGCTGTTCTGCGCGGCAAGATCCACGTGGGCAACGAACCGTTCGCAGTGCTACTCGGCGACGACCTCATCGATGAGAAGGAAGACCTCCTCTCGCAGATGGTGGAAGTTCAGCAGAAGACCGGTGGTTCGGTAGTGGCCTTGATGGAGGTCCCCAATGACCAGATTTCTGCTTACGGTTGCGCCGCCATCGAGACCGTCGAAGGCGAAGACTTCTTCAAGGTCACCGAACTGGTGGAGAAGCCCAAGGCTGAAGAGGCTCCCTCGAACTACGCGGTGATCGGCCGCTACGTGCTGTCCCCGAAGGTCTTCGAGGTTCTCGAAAACACCCCTCCTGGTCGCGGTGATGAGATCCAGCTGACCGATGCCCTGCAGACCCTGGCTGCCGGCACCGGTGAGGGCGACGGCGTCTACGGCGTGGTCTTCAAGGGACGCCGCTTCGACACCGGTGACAAGCTTTCGTACCTGAAGGCCAACATCATCCTGGCTGCCGAGCGTGAGGATCTGGGAGAGCCCCTGCGTGCTTGGTTGCAGGATTTCGTAGCTGACCAGGCATAACATTAACGCATTAGCGAATCCCGATTAATATCAGGGGTGTACCGGCATTCGGTACACCCCTGTTTTTATTCCGGATTTCGCATGTGTTATCGGTTATACTTCTAAAGAATATTTATCACCATTTTCCGCACGCTACCCCAAGGTAATTATGACTCTGACATGGCTCGGTGCATCGAGTGTTCTGGTGATCATCGCGATCGCATTCCTTATAGCCATGCCCAGTTATTTTGCCCGGTCGCGTACCAGCGATATTCACGCCGAGCGGAACGCCGACGACATCATCGCCGATGACGCCGAGTTGACCGATCCCGCCTACGATACGGTGACTCCCAGCCGCCCCGATACAGGATACGCCGCCACCTTCACGGGTCGCGAAGCAGGTACCCCGCTCGCGCCGGGCCGCATCATGTTGGTGGCTTTCGTCGTTCTTGGACTGGCCATGGTTTTGGTGGGTGCCCCGATTGCCGTGATGACTGCGCTCTCGTGGTGGGTACCCGGAGCCGGTCTCTTGCTGGCCGGCGGATCTCTCGCGGCCCTGCGCGCCCTGGCCTTGGCGGACGCCCGCCGCCGCGGCCGTCGTTACCGCGACGAATATGCCGCAGAAGCCTCGCAGATCGTTCTGACGAAACCCGCCCCGGAGCAGCAGGCCGAGGAGCCGGAGGCGTTGCGTGCGGCGTCCACCGTTGTGGTGGACGATGAACCCGCCGAACCCCAGCGTCCGGTGAAGCAGGCGGTGAAGTCCTTGAAGAACGCACGCGCCACCCGCGAACCCTCCTACCGAGATCTGCTGGGCACCGCCGGAGTGCAGGAGCTGGGCCTGAAACATGAACTGCACCCCGCGTTCGAACCGGCCACCAGCTCCTGGGAGCCGCGCGAGGTGCCGATTCCCACCTACCTGGAGGTAGCGCCCTCCTACGCGCACCTGCCGCAACCGGCTGACTTCGCCTCCTACGAGCAGGCCAAGCGAGAGGAAGAGGCCGCCGAGAAGACCGAGCTCAGCCAGCGCAACGCCGCAACCGAGACGCACGAGTCCACTCAGTCCGCCACCGGCGCCATCGCCCTGGACGAGATCCTGCGCCGCCGCCGAGCATAGCCATACCACCTCACCGCACTGCGCGTAATACCCCTCGTTAAGCGCCCATTCCCTCACCGGAAACGGGCGCTTCATCGTAAGCTGATAAACAGAGACAACTACTTCATCAGCAGTCGCGGAGGAAAACTGAATGTCGGCTCACCACATCGAGGTCGAACGAAAGTACGAGGCACTCGACCCGCAGGCTCCAACGCCCACGCCGGATTGGGGCCAGCTCGAGGAGCTCACCGATGGCCGACTGACCGTGGTGAAGACCGTGACGGAAGAGATGACCGCAACCTACCTCGACACCGTCGATGGCAGGCTCTCCGCTGCGAAAGTGGCAGTACGCCGCCGCGTGGGTGGATACGACCAGGGCTGGCACGTGAAATTCGACGACGGATCAGGCAACCGCCACGAGATGCACTTTGACCTCGTCGATCCGGTCGAGACCCTGCCCACCGCCCTCTACCGCGCCCTGCGAAACGTCACCCACGATCAAGAGTTGCAGCCCACCGTTGAGATACAGACGGTTCGGCGGCGTAGCGTCCTGACCGACCGGCAGGGCACGGAGGTAGCCGAAATCTGCGCGGACAAGGTGGAGTCGCACTCGGCCGCCGACGACTCGCGGCGCGCCTGGAGCGAATGGGAGGTCGAACTTCTCAACCGCGGTGTTATCACAGGCGAAGAGATCTTCTTCGCCTGCGAGCGCGTCCTGCAGGCGGCGGGTATCGGCCCCTCGGATAGCCCGGCCAAGCTAGTGCGCGCCCTTGGCAAAGACCCGGCGTTTGAGGCACGCCGGGGCGCAGAAGGAGAGCGCCGTGGCCGCACCGAGGAGGCCTCACCCCAGAACGGGGAGAACAACTCCGCAGCGGCTACGCCACAGGTTGTCGAGAATAAGCACTCCGCCCCGCCCGGCTCCACCCAGGTTCTCTCGGCGGCCCTGACGCAGCTCATCGATCAGCTGCTCCTGCGCGAGTTGCGTCTGCGCGCCGGAGACACCACCGCCGTCCACGAGCTACGGCAAACAGCTCAGTCGCTGGGCGCGGTGTTGCGTTTCGCTGTGCGGCCTTATGTGCGCAGCGAAGCGGACGCGCTCGAGGTGGACGCCTGCACCGACGTGCTCCGCGAACTGCGCACCGCGCTCGCGCCGGCCCGCGATCTCGATATCGTCGAGCAGTCCCTCAACGCCGTGCAGCCCCTGACCGGGGTGCTCACCGCCCACGACGTTGAGAATCTCCACCGGCAACTGGCCGAAGACCGCGCCAACGCCGAACCGCTGGGGATCAATCGCCTCAACACCGACTCTGCCCTACACCTGCATAAGGCGCTGGGTGAGATCGCCGAACACACCGAGTCGTTCGTCGAGCTACCGCTGAATCCCGAGAATTACCTCAACAAGGTGGCCAAGCGGATCAGGAAGTCCCTCACGGTGTATCTCAAAGAGGACTTCAAGGACGTCTGGGTGCAGCCCACAGCCGACTTCGCCTACGCCGAAGACAACAATGAGCTGCTCTTCGACATCCGCCGGGCCGCCCAGAACGGCCTCTACTGCCTGCACGCGCTCAGCGCCGGGTTGGGGGAGCGGGTCACCGACGACCAGCGTCGCCTCATGCACACCTGCATCGATCTCCACCGTGAGCTCTCGGTGATCTCTGACGAACAGGTCTTCACCGGGTGGTTGTCGTCCACCGCTCGCCGTGCGGCACGCGGTGATCAAGATCGGCTAGGTATCGGGTACCTCATGGGTCGAAGCTCCTACTATCAGGTGGGGTTGCGCATGACCGACCACGCGCTCGTGCCCGCCGAGTTGAAGAAGATCAAGAAGCTCTCGCTGAAGTAATCCCGGGCCCCTCGCGGGCGCGGTTCGTGCTACGTTGAGGGGTATGACCACCCCTGAAAACGCCGGTGAGCACCGCGACGATAATCCAGAGATGCTCGATGTCTATCGGGATCTTTTGCTGACCCCCGAGCGCGCAGACTACCTCGGTTTCGAGTGTTCCGGCCCTCGCTTACGCGTGGGATACGTGCCGGGTGTGATGCCCGGAAAGTGGTTCTCCCGTTGGCACGAACGCTACGACCACATGTGCCCGCTCTTCGAAGCGCCCCTGACGGAGGCCGGCGGGCTAACCTCCTTGCAGGGCCGGCAGGGGTACGCGCCCTTGGCCGATATGGTGTTGCTGCGCCCCGATCAAGAGCTCGCCAGCCGCGACAAAGACGCTTTTCACCTCATCGAACTCTACCGCGAAAAGATGGTGGTGGTTCTGCCCCGCGATCACACCCTGAGTCTGTACGAAGACGAGGTGCCGTTGGCTGAGCTCGCCGAAGAGTTCATGCTCCAAGACCCCAAGACGGTGCCCGAGTGGGCGCACGTCTCGGTGGCTTATCGGCAAGCGCACCCGCAGAAATTACCGATGATGCGGCACACTCAGGACGCGATCGAGCTGGTCGCGGCGGGGCTGGGTCTGCTGCTGGTCCCGATGTCGGTGGCCCGTTTTTATCACCGCAAAGACCTCACCTATCGCATCGTTCCCGAGCTGTCGGAGAGCCCGGTCGCGCTCGTGTGGCCGCGCGCAGCCCGCGAGGACGCTGAAGAACAGATCATCCAAGATTTCATCGGCATTTGCCGCGGGCGCACTCCCGGTTCCGACCGGGGTAGCCCCACGCAGGCTGCGGTCGCCGAGCAGAAGGCCCGCGAGAAGGCGGCCGCCAAGCAGGCTCGTCGCGCACGCAACGCTCGAGCCCAAGCCGCCTCCCGCGCCGGCCGCAAAAGTTCAGGACGCCCCGGTGCGGCGTCCGGCAAGGGCAAGGGGAGCGCCTCGCGGGCCGGTAGGAAACCGGGCCGTAAGCGTTAGTTCTCCCGGCGGATCACCGACTGGTTGAGCAAGGGGATGCGGGCGCCGCTGGCGTCCAGCGCTTGCTTGAGCGCCACGCGCAACGCGCGAGCCACCGCCCACTGCTGGGAGGGCGCGGTCTTGACCGAGACTCGCACCGTCAGCGACTCGCCGCTGACGGCCTCGACACCCAGTACCTGCGGGTCATCGAGCACATGCGGGGCGATATCGGGAGCCGCGATGGCCTGGCGTGCGGCGTCCAACAACAGCTCGGTGACCTGCTCGATATCGGAGTCGTAGGGGACCGGCAGGTCGATGTTGGTTCGCGCCCACCCCTGCGACGAGTTGCCCACGCGGATAATCTCGCCGTTGCGTACGTGCCAGAGCGTGCCGTTGGCGTCGCGGACGTCGGTAATGCGTAGACCCACGGACTCCACGGTGCCGCTGGCCTCGCCCAAATCGACAAAGTCGCCGATGCCCAGCTGATCCTCGGCGACGATGAAAATACCGGCCAGAAAATCCTTGACCAAAGACTGCGCGCCGAACGACAGAGCCACGCCGGCGATACCCGCCGAAGCGATGACCGGGGCGATATTGAAGCCCAGCTCCGAAATGATCATGAGCACGGCCATCGTCCAGACCACGATCGAGGCCACCGAAGAAAGCACCGATCCCACCGTGCGCGCCCGCTGGGCCTGACGGGAATTGGAGATGACGGTGTCGGTCCGCCAGGTGCGGGCCGCATTGTGTTCGTCCCTCACCACCCGCGCGGTGGTGCCGCGGGCCACCGAATGCGTGATCTTCTTGATCACCAGGGAAAGTAATACGCGGATTGTCGCCGCGAACACCACAATCAAGACGATGCGCAGCGGGGCCCCCAGCCAAAAATCGAGGGTGATCAAGCGGGATAATTCGTCGAAAACCTGCGACACGGCGTACGGCCTTTCGGATCGGGGCAAGCTAACTGTCTCTCCAGCATAATGAACCTGCAGACGGGTGCGCGGGTGGTGCCCGTCGATCAGCACGTTAAACTAGGGGCATGCCTCAACCCATGCGTACCCGCCCGGCGGCCTACTCGGTGATCATCGAGCAGGGCCAGATACTGCTTAGCCACTTCGTCGCCACGATCGAGGGGCGGCAGATCAGCGGGTGGACGCTGCCCGGTGGCGGCATCGAAGCGGGAGAGCAACCGGAGCAAACCGCGGTCCGCGAGGCCTTCGAAGAAACCGGGTACCGGGTTCGCGTGGACAACCTGCTCGGGGTACACTGCGCCTATGCGGAGCAGGCGGACGGTTCCCTCTTTTGTGCAATGCGCACTCTCTACCGCTCCCACATCGTGGGTGGGGAACTGACCGTGGAGCAAGACGGCTCGACCGACGACGTGCGGTGGGTGCCGATCGCTGAACTGCCCGCCCTCATCGAGGCGACCCAAAACCCGGGAACGATGCCTTTCTTCGACGTGGTCGCGGCCTACCTGGGGTATCGGGACCTCGCCGAGTGGGTCGCGCATTCACGCAGGGTTCAGGATGAAACACCGCAAGGGCAGGGGAGCAACCATGACTAAATTTTCGCTACGGTCCACCACCTCTGCACGCCCGCGCGACAAAAAGCGCCTCACCCCGGCGATCGCTGTGGCCACGTTGACTCTCGGCGCCCTTGTCGGTTGTAGCACCCAACCGGAAATCTCGGTGGATCCGCACGCCGCCAGCTACCGCACCATCCACATCTCCCGAGGTATCTCCGACGAGACCGCGCAGATCGCCGAAATCTACGCCCAGGCCCTGCGCAAGGCCGGTTACTCGGTAGAACTCGTCGACACCGGCTCCGACCGCTCTGGGTACCTCGAGAAGATGCGCTCCACAACCCAGCAGGTCGACGGCATGCCCACCGCCTCGCCGAACCCCTCCGCCTCTCCCGAGAATTCCGTGGACCTCGCCGCAGACTACTCCGGCAACCTGTTGCTCTATCTCACGCAGGACGGCTCCTTCAGCCCCGCCTATATCCAGCGGCAACGCGAGGCGATGGCTTCCGCTTCGGCCAGCCCGAACTACGACTTCGGCTGGGGAGACAACGACCAGGCTGCAGCCCGCGAGGGTTCGACCCCGAACGCCACCGCAGCACCCACCCCCGAACCCAGCCTCGCCCCCGGAGCTGCCGGGCAAGATCCCAGCCCCGTCGTCTCGGGCGGCCCGGGAAGCTCAGTGACGCCCTCGCCGGTGCCCACCGAGCTGAACATCAAGGCGCTGACCACCGACGAGATCGACGCCTCCATCAAGCGCGTGTTGCCCGAGTCCTTGTCTCTGCTGGACGCCTCGGACGCGCAGAACCGCGACGGCCTGGTGGTCTCCGCCGCCACCGCGCAAAAGTACAACCTCTCGAGCATCGAAGACCTCGCCGCGCACTGCTCGAAGCTGACCTTCGGCGGCCCCGAAGGTTTCAAGACCCGCTCATACGGGCTGAAGTCGCTGAAAGAGAAATACGGTTGCACCCCGAAGAAGTTCGTGGTGGAAAACGACCAATCGGAACTCTCCGACAAGCTGGCCGACAATACCGTGCAGGTGGCCGACATCTTCTCGGCCTCAGCCGATATCGACGACAACGGGTATGTCTCGCTGGCAGACCCGCAAAACATCTTCATCCCGCAGAATATCGTGCCGGTGTACAACGAGCAGTCACTGCCCGAATCTGCCCGAAACGCCATCAACAGCGTCTCCGCGCAGCTGAGCACCGACGATTTGAAAACTTTCAACCGGCTCACCGGCGGCCAAGATGCGATCGATAAACAAAGCGTCGCAGACTTCTGGATGCGCCGCACAACGGAGTAATCTGAATCTCATGGCATCTTTCAAACAATCAGCGAAACTTCAAAACGTTCTCTACGACATCCGCGGACCGGTACTCGAAGAAGCCGAGAAGATGGAGGCCCTGGGCCACCGCATTCTCAAGCTGAACATCGGTAACCCCGCGCCCTTCGGTTTCGAAGCCCCCGATGCCATCATGATGGACATCATTCAGCACCTGCCTCAGACGCAGGGCTACTCCGACTCCCGCGGCCTGTACTCGGCACGCACCGCGATCGTGCAGTACTACCAGAACCTCGGCATCCTGGATCTCGAGCCCAACGACGTCTACCTGGGCAACGGCGTCTCCGAGCTGATCCCGATGACCTTGCAGGCGCTGTGCGACCCGGGCGACGAGATCCTCATCCCCACCCCCGACTATCCGCTGTGGACCGCCTCCACCGCGCTCGCCGGCGGCACCCCGGTTCATTATTTCTGCGACGAGGAAAACGGTTGGCAGCCGGACCTGGAAGACATCCGCTCGAAAATCACCCCGAACACGCGCGGCATCGTGGTGATCAACCCCAATAACCCCACCGGCGCGGTTTACTCCAAGGAAGTGCTGCAGCAGATCGTCGATATCGCCCGCGAGCATAACCTCATCATCTTCGCCGACGAGATCTACGAGAAGATCACCTACGAAGACGTGACCATGACCCACATGGCCACCGTGGCCGGCGACGACGTACTGTGCCTGTCGTTCTCTGGTCTCTCCAAGGCCTACCGCGTGGCCGGTTACCGCGCGGGCTGGGTGGCGATCACCGGGCCCAAGCACGCGGCGCGCCCCTACCTCGAAGGCATCAAGCTGCTGGCCTCGATGCGCCTGTGCGCTAACGTACCGGCCCAGCACGCGATCCAGACTGCCTTGGGCGGTTACCAGTCGATCAACGATCTCATCGTTCCCGGTGGTCGGCTGCGCGAACAGCGTGACCTCTCGTACAAGATGCTCAATGAGATCGACGGCGTGAGCTGTGAACAGGCGGACGGCGCGTTGTACCTGTTCCCCAAGCTCGACGTGGAGAAGTTCAACATCACCTCGGACGAGCAGTTCGCGCTGGACCTCTTGCAAGACCAGAAGATCTTGGTGAGCCACGGCCGTGCCTTCAACTGGCCCAAGCCCGACCACTTCCGCCTGGTCTTCCTTCCGGACGTCGGCACGCTCAAGCAGTCGCTGGAACGCCTGGCTGACTTCCTGGACGACTACAAGCAGAATTAGGTTCGGTTACTGATTTTCTTCCCGCGCGGTGCGGGCGGACTCGAGGCGCTTGCGGGCACCGTCGAGCCACGCCTCGCACCGCGCGGCCAGTT
Source organism: Rothia sp. LK2588 (assembly GCF_040946465.1). NCBI lineage: Bacteria > Bacillati > Actinomycetota > Actinomycetes > Micrococcales > Micrococcaceae > Rothia > Rothia sp. LK2588. The sequence continues at coordinate 45,964 of NZ_JAYWLS010000001.1, forward strand.
GTTCGCCACGCTCCCACAGCGCGATGGTTTGTTCGAGGTTGGTTGAGCCCGATTCCATCTGATTGACCACCTGCATGAGCTCCCCGCGAGCCTGTTCGTAGGAGAGCTGCTCCACGGGGGTGCCGTTGGTTTCGGTGGTGAATTCGATGTTTTCTGCCGCGTTATTGGCCATGATGATAGGTTTCCTTTCGTTCAGCGGTTTAGATATTGGAGTCTTCGGTGGATTCGACAGACGCGTGGGCGGCACCGTGGGCGGCACGCACCAGAATTTTTTCGCCGGGGTCTAGCTCGGTGGCGTCCTGAATGAGTGAGCCGTCTGCTCTCTGGGCCAGGGCATAACCGCGCTCCAGGGTCTGCTGCGGGCTCAGTGCCGTCACGCGAGCCCGCATCTGAGCCACCACGTCGCTGGCTCGGTGGATCTGGGCGGTCGCCGCGGTCAACGCGCGAGAGCGCAGGCGGTCGATGTCTTCCTCACGGTGGATGAGCACGGTCTCGGGCGCGGTGAGCGCCGGCCGCGATCGTACCTGCGCCAGCATCTGCTGCTCACGGTCGAGAAAGAAATGCACCGAGCGTTGTAGAAACGCGCGTGCCTCGGCGATGCGGGCGCGCTCCTCGGCGACGTCCGGCACGATCCGTTTGCCGGCGTCCGTGGGGGTGGACGCGCGCAGGTCCGCGACGTGGTCTAACAGCGGCGAGTCCGCCTCGTGACCGATCGCCGAAACAACCGGGGTGCGTGCGGCGTAGACGGCCCGCACCAGCGCCTCTTCAGAGAAGGGCAAGAGGTCTTCGAACGAGCCACCGCCGCGGGCAATCACGATGACGTCCACCTCGGGGTGCGCATCGAGCTCGTGCAGGGTCTCGGTCACCTCACGCAGAGCGTTGACGCCCTGGACAGCGACCTCGCGCACCTCGAATTCGACGGAGGGCCAGCGTAGGCTGGCGTTCCGGATGACGTCTTTCTCGGCGTCCGAATTACGGCCGGTGATCAGCCCTACACGGTGGGGTAACAGGGGGAGCGGTTTCTTGTGCCGGGTGTCAAACAGCCCCTCACCGGCCAGTTGTTGGCGCAGTTTCTCGATGCGTTCGAGCATGGTTCCCACGCCCACCGGGCGGATGCCCGAACCGATCATCGACAGCCTGCCGGTCTTCATCCAGAAATCGGGCTTCAACCGCACCACGACCCGCTGACCTTCGGCCAACTCATCACCGGCGCGGGCCGCCTCTTGGGCGAAGAGCGTGACCGAGACCGAAACCTCGTCGTTGACGTCGCGGAGGGTAAGGAAAGTAACCCGCGGACGCCGGTTCAACTCGATAACCTGCCCCTCGACCCAGGTGGGGGACACCTTGGCGATATAGGCGTGCATATTCTGCGACAGCCGGCTCAACGGCCACGGGTTCTCGGGCGTGGTGTCTGAGGCACGCTCGGCCTGTGGTTGCTGGGGCGCAACCGGCTGTTCATCGGGCACCAAGGAGGGTTCCAGGGAATCAGTCATAGACCCATCGTGACACGCCCGACTGACAAAATAAGCGCATTCTTGGCGACCGCCTCCAAGAACTTTGAGCGATTTCTCAGAGCCCGGTGGCCCGGTTGTGAACTCGAACAACGGTAGCGTTGACCTCATGGCCATTGATCCGAAGAAGACCACGCCGCGCGTGTCTGCGCACCGCGGTGAGGATTCCCCTGCGCTCAGCGTCACCGGGGACGACGCAGAGAAGACCCAGCGGTTAGACAATCACGGTAGCTGGCGCCGCACCGAACCCCTCGTCCCGGTCACCCAACAAGGGGCCGAGTACAGCCCTTCAGCCCGGCTGAGCTGGGGGTCCCGTATCGCAGGAGGTCGACCCGAGCACCGCGCTAGGGCGCGCGGTCTCCGGGCGTTGTCGGCGACCCTGTTGGCGTTGACCGCGGTGGTCCTCGGGATCTCGGGCGCGACCGCCTACTGGGTGCAACAGCACCTCGTCGACCCCGCCGGTTTCGCGCAGCTCTCCAACGAGATGGCGCACGACCGCGAGTTTCAATCGACACTGGCCCAGGCCGTGACCAACGACATCATGACCTCGGATATGGTGAAGAATTCAGTGGGGGACGGCCACCGCGACGGAATCTTAGGCACCGTGCAGAACTGGGCGCACGGCCAACTCTCGGGAGCGGTATCGTCTGCCACGCAGTCAGTGGTGGAATCCGATCAATACCCCCAGGTCTGGAACCAAGTGACCCAGCGTAGCCACGCCTATCTGATGGCCGTGGACTCCCGCGCGGCGGCGTTGGTGATCGGTCCGGTTTTTGACGCTGTCGATCAGAGTATCGGCACGGTGGCCGGTTTCGACCCGGACCTCAAACAGTTCGGCGAACGCATGATTTACCTGGACGCCCCGCAACAGGGCTCGTACCCGATCCACGACAAGATCATGCAGCTTCAGGACTTCTCGAAGAGCTGGATGCTGCAATTGGTACTGGCCGGCGTCTGCGCCGTTGTGGCCTTCCTGATCTTTCCCGGCAAACGGTTCTACTTCGCCGCCGTCGTCACAGCCCTAGTCGCGGCCGGATTGTTCTTCTGCACCCAGAACACCTCCTACATCACCGACCAGGCCGGGCAGTTGCAGGTCTCCACCGACGCCGGCCGGGTCTTCATCAACCAGCTGGCCACCCGCGTGGCCGCAGGCCTGGGTGATTTCTGGCACGGGTTGATCGGCCCCATCGTCCTCGTTGCGGCCGCATTCTTGGTGATCGGTATGTTGATTCAGCTGGCTCAGCTATCCGCGAGAACCCGCGGCCGCTCTTCAACCGTGTGAGCGGAACAAGTAGGATAGTCTGCATGTCCACTACTGCAGTTGATTCTTCCGTTTCCCTGGGTTTGCCGCAGGTGCCGCGCACCCGCCGAACCCGCGCCGAGGTCGAGGCCGCCGCCCCCGTGACCGGTGAAAAGCGGGTGTTGCTCGCGGCCCCGCGTGGTTATTGTGCCGGTGTTGACCGCGCTGTGATCGCCGTCGAGAAGGCGCTCGAGCACTACGGTTCGCCGGTATATGTGCGTAAGCAGATCGTGCACAACCGCCACGTGGTAGAGACGCTGGAGGCCCAGGGCGCGATTTTCGTGGACGAGGTCGATGAGGTACCCGAGGGTTCAGTCACCGTATTCTCCGCTCACGGTGTTTCTCCGGCAGTTATTGCCGGTGCCGAGGAGCGCTCGCTGAACACTATCGACGCGACCTGCCCGTTGGTGAATAAGGTGCACCGCGAGGCGATCCGCTTTGCCAAGCAGGACTACGACATTCTTTTGATCGGCCACACCGGCCACGAAGAGGTGGAGGGCACCGCCGGTGAGGCCCCCGATCATATTCAGATCGTGAATTCACCGGACGAGGTGGATCAGGTGACGGTGCGCGACCCCGAGAAGGTCGTGTGGTTGTCGCAGACCACGCTGTCGGTGGACGAAACCTTGGAGACCGTTGCGAAGCTGCGCGAGCGGTTCCCGTCTCTGCAGGATCCACCCTCGGACGATATTTGTTACGCGACCTCGAACCGTCAGGGTGCGATCAAGGAGATCGCGCCGCAGGCGGATTTGGTGATCGTGGTGGGGTCGGCGAATTCGTCGAACTCGGTGCGCTTGAAGGAAGTCGCGCTGGAGTACGGTGCGGCCCGCGCCGAACGCGTGGACTTCGCCAACCAGGTGGACGAGGCGTGGTTCGAGGGCGTGGCGACCGTGGGCGTGACCTCTGGTGCGTCGGTGCCCGAGGTGCTGGTGCGCGACGTGTTGAGCCTGTTGGCCGAATACGGTTACACCTCGGTTGAAGAGGTTGAGACCGCTAAGGAAGACATTCTCTTCTCGTTGCCGAAGGAGCTGCGTGCGGCCCTGAAGAATGAGGGGGACGCCGGCCGTCAGCTGGGTGGACGCGGCGCTAAGCCAACTAGATGAGCCCAGCGGTTGCGAGCTAGCGAGCAAGTAAGAGCTGGGCGAATCCGGTGGGTACGAGCTTGCGAGTTCCTTGCGGTTGCGAGCTAGCGAGCAAGTAAGAGCTGGGCGAATCCGGTGGGTACGAGCTTGCGAGTTCCTTGCGGTTGCGAGCTAGCTATTCCATGAATCGTAGTCGAAGGGCTGCTCGTCGGACGACGGGCGGCCCTTCGCCGTATCGCCACCGGGGTAGGGGCGTTCGGTGATGATCGCCGGGCCGTCGTCGTAGTCGTCGAAGCTCTCGTCTGCGCCCTCATTGAACCCGTCGGGGTACTGTTCCCAGAGCGGGATGTCCTCATAGGTGGGCGTGTAGGCGGCCTTCTTCGGGTCAAGCATGTGGTCCGGTTCTTCGGCAGAACCATCGGTGAGCCGGTTCTCTTCGAGGGCCGCGATGTACTGCTCGTAAGCGCTCTGCGCCGGGTCGGTTTCCTGCTGAGCTGCATCCGTGGCAACATCGGCGTCGTTCTCTTCCCGTTGATGCGAGGCAGGGTCGGGTTCTTCGATGTGTTCGAGGAACTCGGCGGCGGTGATCGGTTTAGGCGTTTCTTCGAGGACCGACGGGGTCAGGTCGTCGACGATGCCGGCCGCATCCAGCGCGGCGATCTTGCGGGCAGTGACGAAGACTCGGGATTCCAGCGAGCCGACCAGCGAGTTGTAGGACTGCACAGTGCGCCCCAGCATGCGTCCCATCGAGGAGAGGTGCATGCCCGCGGTGCCAAGGCGTTCATAGAGCTGTTTGGAGAGCGCGAAGAGTTCGCGGGCGTTGTCGGTCAGCGCGTCTTGGCGCCACGAGAACGAGATCGCCTTCAGCGCCGAGAGCAGAGAGACAGGCGATACCAGCGCCACGTTCTTCGATGCCGCGTAGTCCAGCAGGGTGGCGTCCGCGGTAAGCGCGGCAGACAGCGCCGACTCGACGGGGATGAAGCAGAGCACCAACTCGGGGGAGGCGTCGAAACCGGACCAGTAGCGTTTGGAAGCCAGGGCGTCCACGTGGGAGCGTACCGCCTTGGCGTGCCGTTTGAGGTGCTCGGCGCGTTCGGTGTCTTTCTCGGCGTCTTGGGCATTGAGATAAGAGACCAGCGGTGCTTTGGCGTCGCAGACGATGGTCTTGCCACCGGGCAGCGCGATGACCATATCGGGGCGCACGGCGGCGTCGCGGTCGGAGGAGTTGGCGGCCTGGGCCGAGACCTGTTCGGAGAACGAGACGTGCTCGGTCATGCCCGCGGCTTCGACCACGCGCTTGAGCTGGGCCTCACCCCAGGTGCCACGCGCCGAGGACGAGCGCAGGGCCGTCGAGAGGGTTGCCGTCATGGCGCGCAATTGTTCCTGGGTGCGCGCCGAATGCTGCAGCGCCTCGGAGACCGAACCGTACTGTTCGGCGCGCTGTTGCTCCATCGTGCGCACCGATTTTTCCATGGTGGCCAGCTGGGTCTTGACCGGGGCGAGGGCCTGAAGCACGTCGGCGTCTGCGCGGGAGCGTTCCTCGAGGTCGCGGACCCGCTCGCTGAGCAGGGTACGAGCCTCGGTGGCGCCCGCCAAGTCTGCGCGGAGCTGAGCGTTCTCGCGTTGTAACCCTTCAGCTGAACCGCCGTGGGAGCTCGCCAAGAACCAACCCAGCGCCACTCCGATGATGAGCGCCAGGATTACTGCCAAAACAACCGTTGTAAAAGTCACGGTTCAACTGTGCCAGAGCCGACTGACAAAATAAGCGAAAAATTTGCCGTCACGAAGATTTTTCTCGATCTCAACCGCAGCTGAACCTGCCCCGCAGGCGCATCGCTGTGGCCTACGTCCTGCCGGTGCGCCCTCGCCACCGCTTGTCACCCGCCGATAAAATTGGAGTATCTCGGGGACTCACATGCCCTGAACCACTATTCCGATTGATAGGGGAGCGCCCGTGCCCTACGTCTTCTTGTTCGTCGCCATCGCCGCCGAGCTGTGCGCGACCTCGCTGCTGAAATCCACCGAAGGGTTCACAAAGCTCGTACCCACGATTTCCTGTTTGGCGCTCTACAGTGTCTCGTTTTTAGGGCTGGCGCAGGCGGTGAAGACCATCCCGGTGGGCGTGGCCTACGCGCTGTGGAGTGGCCTGGGAACGGTGGCGATCGTGGCGATCGGCGCGGTTTTTCTGCACGAACCGCTCTCGACCATTAAGCTGCTCGGGGTGGGGCTGATCGCCGCGGGCGTGGTCATCTTGAATCTCGGCGGTGTCTCCCACGCGGAGGCCGGTTTTGAGCCGGAAACCGAGGTCGAGGCTCGCTATCTCGAGGAGAACCCGCTCTATCACGAACCGGTCACCGCGCAACTAGATGTCAGCGAGAGCCAGCACCCCGGTGAAAACCGCTAAACTAGACAGCAGATCAATTCCCATCCAGTAAGGTTCAATTTTCGTGGCTCTAACGATCGGTATCGTGGGTCTGCCCAACGTGGGCAAGTCCACCCTCTTCAACGCTCTGACCAAGAACAACATTCTCGCGGCTAACTACCCGTTCGCGACCATCGAACCCAACGTGGGCGTCGTCAACCTGCCCGACTCCCGCCTGGATCGCCTGGCCGAGATCTTCGGTTCGCAGCGCATCCTGCCCGCGACCGTCTCCTTCGTTGACATTGCCGGAATCGTGCGCGGTGCCTCCGAGGGTGAGGGCCTGGGCAACCAGTTCCTGGCCAATATCCGCGACGCTCACGCGATCGCCCAGGTGGTTCGCGCGTTCGACGATCCCGACGTGGTGCACGTGGACGGCAAGGTCGACCCCGCCTCGGACATGGAGACCATCAACACCGAGCTGGTGTTGGCCGATCTGCAGACCCTCGAAAACGCGATCCCGCGCCTGGAGAAGGCTGTGAAGATCAAGAAGGGCGACGCCGCGGCGCTGGAGGAGTACAAGAAGGCCCAGGCCGTGCTTGAAGAGGGCCACACCGTGATCTCGCAGGCGGACAAGGCCGGCATCGACCTGAGCAAGCTCAAGGAACTGAACCTACTGACCACTAAGCCCTTCATCTACGTGTTCAACTCGGACGAGGGCGTGCTGGAATCCCCGGAGAAGCAGCAGGAGTTGCGCGACCTGGTGGCGCCGGCCGAAGCCGTGTTCCTGGACGCCAAGCTCGAGGCCGACCTCGTGGAGCTCTCCGAGGAAGAGGCCCGCGAAATGCTGGAGATGAACGGCCAGGAGGAATCCGGCCTAGACCAGCTGGCTCGCGTGGGCTTCTCGACCCTGGGCCTGCAGACCTACCTGACCGCGGGCCCCAAGGAGTCCCGCGCCTGGACGATCTCGAAGGGCGACACCGCACCGCAGGCCGCCGGCGTGATCCACACCGACTTCGAGCGCGGCTTCATCAAGGCCGAGGTTGTCTCCTTCGAAGACCTGGACGCCGCCGGCTCCATGCAGGAGGCTAAGGCCCAGGGTAAGGTGCGCATGGAGGGCAAGGACTACGTGATGCACGACGGTGACGTGGTGGAGTTCCGCTTCAACGTTTAGCCCGTCATATAGCGGGGACGCCGCGGGGCGGACCGCGTTCGACGTGCGCTGTGTCATAAGATGGTGTGCGGTAACTACCATCCAAACAAGGAGAACACCATGTTGCGTATGAAGATCGCATTCGTCGCCGGCGCAGCCGTCGGTTTCGTGGCCGGTTCGGCAGCGGGCCGCGGCAGCTACGAGAAGCTCAAGGCTCAGACCGTCAAGACCTGGAACGACCCCAAGGTGCAGGAAGGCATCCAGAACGCTCAGCAGACCGTTCGCGAGCAGGCACCCGTCGTCGCCGAAAAGGGCAAGGTAGCAGCAGCCTCCGGCGTAGACCAGGCCAAGGCTAAGGCCGAAGAGGTCAAGGCCAACCGCGAAGAGAAGAAGGCTGATAAGAAGGCCGAGAAGCTCGCCGAGAAGGCACCGGCAGACGTCGTCTCTGACCCCGCCGCAGCCATGGAAGACGAAGGCCCCGCCAACCACCGCCGCTAAGGCGTACCATGTCGACAAACCGGGAGACCCGCCCGCAACCGTCCAAGAAACGGCGCGGCGCGGGAATCCCGGTTTGTCGCCGTCTCACCCACCACACCTGTCGGCGTCAGCGAGGGAGCACATGACCTCACCGGAGAACATCCTCTTCTACCTCAGCACCGACCACGACGCCCAGGTGCGCGACATCTTCGCCCAGCTCGCCGACCGCGGTTTTCCTCAGCAACACCAGACACCGCACATCAGCGTGACCTTCGCACCCCGACTGCCGCAAGAAACCGTCGACCTCGCAGCCAGGCTGTTGCCTGACCACCTACCTGCCACGTTCTCCCGGCGCGGTTTCGTCACCTTCGGCACGCGCAGTAAACAGACCGTGGCCTGGATGCTCGAAACAGACCTCCAACTCGAAGCGGTTGCTCGGCAGATCAGCGCCACCAACCCCGAAGGCAGGGGAGAGCGGTGGATCCCACACCTCACTCTTGGCCTGCGCCTACCGCGCCGCATGGTCGGCGACTACATCAATGCCCTCGATGAAATCGCCTCGCCCTATTTCAAAGAGATCATCGCCGACCGCGCCGGGTACTGGAGGCCTGCTCAGCAACAGCTACAGCTTTTCGAAAAGGCGCGGGCCGGGGCCTAACCGGATCGGGCCCTTCACCTCGGCGAGGTTAACTTCCTCACCCTTCTGCATAATCACTAGAACCCCCGCTTCAGACTGTTCCGCCGCCACCTCGCGGGCCAGGGGCATGAGATCCCGCCAATGATCGGCACCGACCACGCGCGCGGCGTCCGAAGGGCAGATCGTGGAACCGTCGCGGGCACGTAACAGCGTGCGCATCGTGGCAGCTAAACGATGACGCTGGCCCTCCTCGGTGGGTTCCCACCACTTCTCACCGCGCTCACCTAGGGCCACCTTGGCGTCCTGCACCCGGAACCGCGCGGCGTCCCCTTGAGACTTCACGAGCCGGCGAGCGTTCATGAGCTCCTTAACCAGCTCTTTTTTCAGCTTCTCTGGGATATTCGGGTCGGTCGCGCGCCACTTGCGACCCTTGACGATGATGTACCGACCGTCTTCCGTCTTCTCCGGTTCCGGCATGACTCTCACGCTCCTCCGCGCCAACAACCTGAAACTTCAGCTTATCGCGCAGGGTGTTAAACGGACGCGCGCCCCGGTCTCTCAGGGAAGACCGGGGCGCGCGTTTACCTGTGGGCGCTACCGCTTAGAAATCACAGTTTTCGTGAAAGCGGCGCACCATGGCCTGGAACGTCCAGGCCACCAGGGCCAGCAGTCCCAACCCGGTTGCAAGACCCTGTGCCAGGGCGCCCGAGTTGTTGTGTTCGGATGCGACCGTGGTGCTCTGCTCTGAACCCTCAGCCGCAACCTGCACAGCCGCCTCCGGGATCTCGGTGGTCAGCAGGGACGCGGGCTTTTCTGACGTAAGCTCCCCTGCGGGTTGGACCTGGATCTCGTGGGCGGCCACCGTTGTGGAAGGTGCGCTCTGCGCCTGGGCCGGGATTCCCCAACCGGCCGACAGCACAAGCACACCGCTTGCCAATACAGTTTTTGCCTTCATCTTTCCCCCAATAAAAGTGCGGCAATGCGAACAAACTGACTCCATCAATATAGTGATGAAGAAGCGAATTTTTGGGGAACTTTGTGCTCTCTTTCAGCCGGCTCTGCGGGAGACGAGAATAATAGGTCGCCGGGGGAGTCGGCGGCGTTGATGTGTGCAAGCTGGCCGTCACCTGCGTAAACACGGGAGAAACAGACAAGTCTACGCGTGATAGTTTTATTTGATAAAGAAAATAATAAAATTCTTTTGTCAGGCGAAATTCAAAATCTAATCATCGTCAGACCGGGGTAATCCTGTCGAAAAACTTACAGCCGATTACCCAGCATAAGAGAAAGTAACCACATGCACCCAGTTCTGCACCTCATGCGTCAGCGCCACACCACCGCATCCCAGCCGCTGAAAAGAGACGACGACGCTCGCCTCGCGATCGTGCTCGAAGGGGGATCCTCCCGCGCGGCTTACGGTGGCGGAATGATTGGCGCGCTCGAAAACGCAGGCCTCTTGGCCGTCTTTGACGCGGTCTACGGGGTCTCGGCGGGAGCGCTGAACGGTGCCTGGCTCATCTGCGAGCGTGCCAACGCCAACATTCACGGTTGGTGGGCTCCGGAATCCATGAAGGGAACCATCCGCCTGAGCAACGCCCTCAAGCGGATGCCCGTGGTCAACGGGGACTTCCTGGTGGATGAAATATATGAGAACTTCACCCCGATGGGTTTCGACGAGATCCTGGCCAGCGACATCGAGTTTCACCCGATCGCCACCGACGCCGACACCGGTGCCTCCACCGACCTGCGTCCGATGATCCACGACCGCGACAGCCTGAAGCGGGCGATGAAGGCGACCACCCGCGTCCCGCTACTGTCGGGGGAGCCGGTGGAACTGGGCGGGCGGCGGTTCATCGACGGCGGCATGGCCGAGAACGTGCCGGTCGAGTCAGCGCTGGCCGACGGTGCCACCCACGTATTGGTGATCCGCACCAAGGCGCCCAGTCTCGCGCTACCCAGCACTCCGACTCTCAAACAGCGCACCGTGGCGCGCTGGATGGCAAATCACGCTGCGGGGGCGGCGCACACCTGGGTGGAGCGCGACCGCATGAAACAGCGTTTAGAGCGTCTGATGGACGCCGATGAGCGGGTCTTGCAGGTCGCCCCGGCTGCGGGCGTCCCCAAGATCTCGATGGTCGGCTCGAACCCGAAGGTGCTACGGGAAGCCGTGGAGACCGGTCGCGCCGTCATGGCCCGCACGCTCGAACCGGTGATCGCCGCATAGGTCAGTGGCCTGCGGTTATGCGCCTACGTACTGCGCCAGGTGTTGCCCGGTGAGCGTCTCGCCCTGTGCGACCAGCTCGGCGGGGGAACCGGTGAAGACCACCCGGCCGCCCTCGCTGCCAGCACCGGGGCCGAGGTCGATGATGTGGTCGGCATGGGCCATGACCGCCTGGTGATGCTCGATGACCACCACAGTCTTTCCCGAGTCCACCAGCCGATCGAGCAGGGTGAGCAGCTGCTCCACGTCGGCCAGGTGCAGACCCACGGTCGGCTCGTCCAAAACGAACACCCCGTCCTGATCGTTCATGTGGGTGACCAGTTTCAACCGTTGCCTCTCGCCGCCCGAGAGCGTGGAGAGCTGCTGGCCCAGTGTCATGTACCCCAGGCCGACCTCGTTCATCCGCGCCAAAATCTTGGCTGCCGCGGGCACCTTGGTTTCTGCGGCCGAGAAGAATTCCAGCGCCTGCTCGGCGGGCAGTTGCAAGACCTCGCTGATGTTCAGTTCACCTAAGCGGTACTGAAGTACGTCCTCGTTGAATCGCTTGCCCTGGCAGGTTTCGCAGGGCAGGGACACTTTGGCCATCACGCCGGCCTCGACGTCGATGGTGCCGGTTCCCTTGCAGTCGGGGCAGGCGCCCTCGGAGTTCGAGGAGAACAGCGCCGGCTTGACCCCGTTGGCCTTGGCGAAGGCCTTGCGGATCGGGTCCATGAGACCGGTGTAGGTGGCGGGGTTCGAGCGTCGCGAACCGCGGATCGGTGCCTGATCGATCGCCACGACCTCGGCTCCGTCGATCTCGGCTCCGACCAGATTGCCGTGAATCAGCGACGACTTACCAGAACCGGCCACCCCGGTGACCACCGTGAGCACGCCGAGCGGCACGTCCACGTCCACGGTCTGCAGGTTGTTCTGTGACGCCGAGCGAATGGGGTAATGCCCGGTGGGTTTCCGGACGCCGGTCTTCAGCTCCGCGCGGTAGGCCAGGTGACGGCCGGTGAGGGTGTCAGAGGTCTTCAGCTGCTCGAACGTGCCCTCGAAGGTGATCTCACCGCCGCCGTTACCGGCGCCGGGGCCAAGGTCGACCACGTGGTCGGCGATCGCGATGGTCTCGGGTTTGTGCTCCACGACCAAGACGGTGTTGCCCTTATCGCGCAACGAGAGCAGGAGCTCGTTCATTTTCGCCAGGTCGTGCGGGTGCAGACCGATGCTGGGCTCGTCGAAGATGTAGGTGACATCGGTCAGCGCCGAGCCCAGGTGGCGGATCATCTTGGCCCGCTGGGCCTCGCCTCCCGAAAGGGTCGCCGCGGGGCGATCCAGCGAGATGTACCCGAGCCCAATCTGAACGAAGGAGTCCAGGGTCTCTTGCAGGGAGGCCACCAGCGGGGTCAACTGCGGGGCGTTCAGTTGCCGTAGCCACTCGGCCAGGTCGGAGACCTGCATCGCGGTCAGCTGGGCGATGTTCTTACCCTTGATCTTTGAGCTCAGCGCGGCTTGGTTCAGGCGCGTGCCCCCGCACTCGGGGCACTGCACAAAGGTCACCGCGCGGTCGGCGAAAGCGCGGTTGGCCTTCTGCATATCCTCTTTGTCTTTGGCCAGAATCGACTTCTGAATGCGGGGAACCAGGCCTTCGTAGGTCATGTTGATCCCGGCGATCTTCATGCGCGTGGGTTCTTTATAGAGGAAGTCGGTCAGTTGCTGCTCGGTGAAGTCTTTGATGGGGACGTCCGCGGGGTAGAGGCCGGACTCGCGGTAGAGGCGGGCGTTCCAACCGCCGTGGTTGAACCCGGGCACGGTGAAGAGATCGTCTTCCAGCGTGAGGTTATCGTCGTAGAGCTCGGCGAGATCGAGGTGGGTGGTGCGTCCTAGTCCCTCGCATCGCGGGCACATGCCGCCGGCGCGGTGAAACTTCACGACCTCTTTCTTGGCCCCTGCCTTCTCGACGGTGCGTGCCCCCTGTGCGTGCACCGTGGCTACGTTGAAGGAGTACGCGTTGGGGCCGCCGATCGCCGGTTCGGCCAGGCGGGAGAACAGGATGCGCAACAGGGCGGTGGCGTCGGTGGCGGTACCCACGGTCGAGCGGGGATTGCCGCCGATGCGCTCCTGGTCGACGACGATGGCGGTGGTCAACCCGCGTAGCACGTCCACCTCGGGGCGGGGAAGTTGCGGCATGAACCCCTGGACGAAGGCGGGATAGGTTTCGTTGATCAGCCGTTGCGACTCGGCGGCCAGCGTGCCAAAGACCAGCGAGGATTTACCGGAACCCGAGACACCGGTGAACACGGTGAGCTGGTGCTTGGGGATCTTCAGGCTGAGGTGCTTCAGATTGTTCTGGTGGGCGCCTTCGATCGTGATGAAGCGGGTATCGTGCGGGGGATGAACCGTCATGGGTGCTCCTGCGTGTCAGTGTGCGGCAAGTGATCTCTCGGTCTCATCGTAGCGGCCCGCACCGTTCACTGGACGATAAATCGGGCCCCTTACCTTGTCAGCCGCCGCGCAGTGCACAAGAATAGGGGTATGGCTGAAACTAAATTTCAAGGTGAATCTGTAACTACCAGTGGCGACCTGCCCGAGGTTGGCTCGGTTGCCCCCGAGATCAACGTGGCAGGCACCGACCTCTCCGACATCTCGCTGGCCGACTTCAAGGGCAAGCGGGTTGTGCTCAACATCTTCCCCTCGGTCGATACCGGCGTCTGCGCTCAATCCGTGCGCACCTTCAACGAGAAGGCTTCGAAGTTGGAGAACACCACCGTGCTGTGTATTTCTAAGGATCTGCCCTTCGCGCTGGATCGCTTCTGCGCCGCAGAGGGCATCGAGAACGTCGTCTCGGCGTCCGCCTTCCGCTCCACTTTCGGCGAAGACTACGGCGTCACCCAGGCCTCCGGCCCGCTGGCGGGTCTGTTGGCTCGCGCGGTCATCGTTCTGGACGAGGCCGGCAAGGTGACCTACACCCAGCTGGTTCCCGAAATCACCGAGGAGCCCAACTACGACGAGGCACTGAACGCTCTGAAGTAACGAGAGAGCAACCCCGAAACCCGGTAGCGGCGCATGCCGTTGCCGGGTTTTCTGTTGCATCCACCCCTTTGCGCCGCGAAGCGATAATTTATCGTTGTTCAGGCTGATGATTGGTGGCCCCTCTGGTAGTCTGAACTTTGCCTTAACTCCCATTAGATATTCTTCATCGAAAGATCGGGACCATGTCTGAAGCTTCCCACAGTCAAACTCCGGTATCGGAGCGCGACCTCAAGCGCGGTCTCAAATCGCGCCACATGCAAATGATCGCCATCGGCGGCGCCATCGGAACCGGCCTGTTCGTGGCATCCGGTGCGACCATCGCCAACGCTGGCCCCGGTGGCGCGTTGGTCGCCTACGCCGTCATCGGTCTGATGGTATTGCTGCTCATGCAGTCCCTGGGCGAGATGGCCTCGTACCTGCCGGTGCCCGGCTCGTTCCAGACCTACGCCTCGCGCTACGTCTCGCCCTCCTTTGGCTTCGCCATGGGCTGGAACTACTGGTTCAACTGGGCCATCACCGTGGCTGCCGAACTTGTGGCCGCCGGGATCATCATGAACTTCTGGCTCCCGGGAGTGCCCGGATGGGTGTGGGCTGCAGTCTTCCTGATCCTGCTCTTCGGCCTCAACGCGCTGTCTTCTCGCGCCTACGGCGAGGGTGAATTTTGGCTGGCCACCATCAAGGTGGTCACCGTGATCGTGTTTCTGATCGCCGGTGTGGCCATGTTGCTGGGTATTATCGGCGGCACCTCGCCCGGCTTCGAGAACTGGACGAAGGGTGAAGCTCCGTTCGTCGGCGGACCGATCTCCATTATCGCGATCTTCATGGTCGCCGGCTTCTCGTTCCAGGGCACTGAGATGGTGGGCGTGGCCGCCGGTGAATCGGAGAACCCGCGCCGCGACGTGCCCAAGGCCATCAACTCCGTCTTCTGGCGCATCCTGCTCTTCTACATTGGCGCGTTCATCATCATCGGTTTCTTGATCCCCTACACCGATCCGAACCTCTTGCGCACCGACGCCACCGACATCGCCTACTCGCCCTTCACCCTCGTCTTCGAGCACGCGGGTATCGCGTTTGCGGCGTCCGTGATGAACGCGGTGATCCTCACCGCCATCCTCTCCGCGGGTAACTCGGGCCTCTATGTTTCCTCCCGCATGCTGTACTCGCTGGCGATCGAGGGTAAGGCACCGCGAATCTTCGCTCGCGTGAATAAGCGCGGCGTACCCATGCCGGCACTGATCATGACCGCGGCCGTGGGCATCTTCGGCTTCTTGACCGCAGTCATGGGCCAGGGCGGGGCGTACACCTGGCTGGTGAACATCTCAGGTCTGTCGGGCTTCATCGCCTGGGTCGGCATCGCCGTGTGCCACTACCGCTTCCGCCGTGCGTTTCTGAAACAGGGCCACTCGCTGAAGGAACTACCGTACGTTGCCCCGTTCTTCCCCTTCGGCCCCATTCTTGCGTTCGTGATGTGCGTGTTGGTGATCCTGGGTCAGAACTACGAGGCCGTCTTCGACGGACGCCTCATGGAAGTCGTCACCGCGTACATCGGTCTGCCGGTGTTCTTGGCGGTCTGGTTGATTCACAAAGTCGTGACCCACGACAAGAAGATCCCGCTCGAGCAGGTAGACGTGACCGGCCTGGACGTCGAACAGCACAAGGTGATCGACTAATCTGGTCTAAAAATGCCCGGGGCCACTCACAGCGATGAGTGGCCCCGGGCATTTTTATGGACGTTGGTGGAGGCGCGGTGTGGACGCGCTGGGTAGATGCACAAAGCAGAAACGCGTCCGGCGGAAAACCTGCCCTAGAGTGCGTACTGCACGGGCAGGCGTCCTTTCTTAATGGCCTCGATCATCTTGTGGTAATCGGCGGTGCACAGTTGCGCATATTCGTGCGCCCAGCGTCCCATGTGTTCGTCGAAATCATGCCCCGCCTCGCAGAACACCGCGATGTCGTCGATGTGGCGGGACTGCGCGTGCGCGCGGGCCAACAGGGAGGCGCAGACCTTCGCCGTCTGTTTGAGGCCGTCGCGGTCGAGCACGGCCAGGTTGATGGAGCCCTTCATGTCGCGGAACTGCCGCACATAGTAGTCGGCGGTCGTTCCCTGGCGGGTCGGAACGCCCTCGAACCAACCGAGGAAAGGGTCCGACTGCGACTGCATGACGCGTTGCCCGGCGACCACGCGAAAGCCGTTGCCCATCGGGCGGTCGGGGAAGCCCAGCGACTCGGAGGTCTGCTCGATCTTGCCGTAGGTGTGTAGCACGGTGTCTTGTGCCTCTTTGATCTGCAGGAACAGCGGGTTCTTCAGGCGGTCCTGCAACAGCACGATGAAGCAACGGGTGCCCACCGAGCCCACGCCCACCACGCGCAGCACGTGGTCCTTGATGCGGAAGTTACGTAGCAGGTAGCGGACATCGGGGCTGGCGGAGTATTTGTACTCCAGCCAGAGTTTCTCCATCATCTCGTCGGTGATTTCGTCGACGTGCATGGTCAGCGGCGGCTGGTCGACGATGCGCGGCTCGCCGGATTCGTCGGTGACGGTGAACTTGTGCAGCGCGTGCAGGGAGTCGCGGTTGCGGGCCTTCTTCTCGAACTTGTTGAACAGCGGCAGGTACTCTTCTTTGATGAGTTCCTCGAAGGTGTCGGTGTTGACCCGCGAGTAGAAGCGTTCCAGCGCCGGTTCCTCGTTCATGCGCAGGATCGTGCGGCGGTAGTACTTTGAGGTTTTTTCGGCCAGCACGGTGGCGGTGCTTTCGGACTCCCCGTTGTCGATCGCGGCCAGGTAGACGGAGGCCACCAGGCGTTTGAGGTCCCATTCAAAGGGGCCGCGGCCGGCTTCGTCGAAGTCGTTGAGGTCGAAGAGCAGGTTGCGCTCGGGGGAGGCGAAGTAACCGAAGTTGCCGATGTGGGCGTCCCCGCAGAGCATCGGCATCACGCCGGAGTTGGGCGTGGTCGCCAGGTCTGCGGCCATCGCGCCGGCGGTGCCGCGGTAGTAGGTGAAGGGCGACTCCGACATGCGGCCGTGTCGCACGGGGACCAGCTCGGTCAATCGCGATCCGTTTTGTTCGATGATGATGTCGAGCGGATCGAGCTCGCGCTCGGGTGGAGCCGTGAGCGCCTCGATGTCTGACAAGGGGATCATTCGGTGACCTTCTCTGTGGTTGCTGTGCCGTACCCCAGTATAGATGCCGCGGGGGAGTGTGGGTGTCGTTCCGGTGTTGTCCGCGCGGGGGTGTGGGTAGAATTGCTGAGGTTTTGCATCTGTGAGGAAGGACGGCCGTGGCCAAGCTTTATTTCCGGTATGGCGCGATGAACTCGGGTAAGTCAACGGCGTTGCTGCAGGCCGCCTATAACTACGAGGAGCGCGGCCAACGGGTGCTGCTGGCTAAGCCGCAGATCGACACCAAGGGCGACGAGGACGTCGTCTCTCGGCTGGGCGTGACCCGGCACGTGGACTTTCTGGTGGGGCACGACGCCGACCTTCGCGAGCTCTTCCACCGGGCGGCGTCCAACGCGCACCCCGACTCGGCGCACCGGGATCTTGAGGTGTCTTGCCTGCTGATCGACGAGGCGCAGTTCTTGACCACCGAGCAGGTGGACGACCTGATGCGCATCGCCGTGCTCGATAACGTTCCGGTGATGTGTTACGGCATTCGCACCGACTTTCAGACGCGGGCGTTCCCCGGCTCGGCGCGCCTGCTGGAGATCGCCCACACCCTGGAGGAGCTGAAGACCATCTGCCGCTGCGGCAAGAAGGCGCTGTTCAACGGACGCACCGTAGACGGCACGTTCGTGTTCTCCGGCTCCCAGGTAGCGATCGACGGGGTGCATGTGGGGTATGAGTCGCTGTGTGCGAACTGTTATTTGGAGGAGTCGGGAGGAGTATTATTGCCTAGGATTGACATAAAGGCAGAATTTCACTGAATCAAAAGTAATAGATCTGACTAAAATCAATTAGCTATTGATAGCAAAACCGCAATACTTTTATATATGAATTAGAATAAAATCTAAAGTTGCGAAATTTATTTATTAATACATTCAAGGGAAGGGGGCGTGTATTTTATAAATTTATCATGAGGTGGCTTATTTAATCAAGTTAAGTGGCTCATTAAATACTCCCTATGGGGCGCTACATCTTAAATAGAGCCCCATAGGGAATGATAAAATCAGTCTAGTTCAGATTGGGGCAACAATAGTTTAGAAATTGAATCTATTATCTTGCGAGCTCTAAACTCAATTATATTGTTTATTTCATCATATTCTTCTTGCGCTAGGTGCGAATCAACTTTCGCAAACTCTTCTTTAGTCAGATAATGGGACTCATTAATTAGGTATTGGATCTTTGAATCTTTGATCTCAGCTTCACTTAGAAATTCGTAGAGATTTTTATCTTTCTTGGAGTTGTTTTTGGACTTTACTAGGTACATGCAATTTCCTATTGAGTTTCCAAAGATTTTCCTATCGCCGGATTCAATAGAGTTGATTTTCTTTTTAGCTATCACATGTTCCCTCTCGAGCCTATCAGTGTCAAACAGTTTATTTGAAAGATAGGTCAAATTGGCATGGATGGCGGTTATTGCTGTGGTGTCAGCATTAAAATTAATTCCGGAATTTTTCTCATCTAGCCATTGAATAAAAGAATTTCTAAAGTCATCAATATCTAATATAGTTAGGTAATTCTTTTGGTTAACTTCTGGATAATAATCATAGAGTCTAGTGTCTCCATGTGCGGCCCATGTGCCATAGAAATGGTCATAGAGATAATATCCCGGCAAATTATTCATAGTTTTTATATAATCACATGAGCCAGACTTTAGGTTCCACAGAGCCGAGAAGTAGGATAAAGTTTTAAAGGTTGTTGAAAGACCGGTTTGATATCTAGAACGAGAGCTAGGTGTAGTTAGAAGCTTGCTAAAAGTTTCATTGAGATTAAAGCAAATCGAGTCAACCTTATCTAATATTTCTGGCAGATTTTGGTTAATGAACTCTTGCTTATTAATTAATTCATCTAATTTTTTATTATCGATGTTACAGGCAATTCCAAGGATGCCAAATCCCAACTCTGAGCCGGTATTTTTAGTGCCTTGCGGAACAATAGAGGGAAGGTTTTTTTCTATAAATCTACCTAATGCGATTCCAAGTTCTGCGAGTGTAAGCTTCCGGTCTTGCTTTATTTCATCGCGTGAAAAATTGTCGAGATCAAATGCAGAGTCCTGTATTTTCTGCTCATAATATTCAATCGTAAGGTCAAGAATTTCATCCGCTATTACATTGGAAGAGGGGAGATTTATTTCAGAGCTCGCCCAAGAGGCATTAAAGATTTCGTATTTAGTGAGGGGGACGCCGCCTTTATTTAAATTTTCAAAAACCTTAGGCAAATACTTTTTATCTCCAGTAAACTCGATTAATGGGATTTGTAGTGAGTCTAGGTCGATATATTTTCCTATTTCTTCATGAAGGGCAAATATATATTTTCTAATTTTTTTCTTATCGGTTGATGGGTCTAAGTCGTCAGCCCAATCGGGCACGGCATTACTTATATCGTCGCTTGCAAGCAGTTCAATTAGCTTTTTTTCTGATAACTTCTCAACGGGCTTTAGCTCACTATTAATAGCTTCTAGACGAGACAATAGAACTTCTTTGTTGAGTGGTATCCAGAAGTCTAAAGGATTTTTGCCCAGCTCATTAATTGTGTTTAATCTCTGTTGTCCATCCAGTAATAGTAGCTTCGATTTAGGATCGTGTGGTTTTTCTGGATAGACAAGTAGGGATCCGAAGGGGAAGCCATCGTGGAGTGTTTTGATGAATTCATGCTTAGTTGACTTGCTCCATACCAGCCCTCGCTGAAATTTTGGGATCTTGATCCTATCTAGGTCTTTGCCGACTAATGTTTCAGTTTTATACTGTCTTTCCATTGTTTTCCTCCGAATCAATACAATCGTGGCTGGGCACTTGTATATAGCACCCAGCCACTTTTTATTTATTTTATTGCGCGTTGAGGCAGAATCTTACTTCAGCCCGTCAATAACCTCGTTCAGAGTCTTGCTCGGGCGCATCGCCGCCTCAGCCTTTTCGTCCGAGGGGCGGTAGTAGCCACCCAGGTCCACGGGCTTGCCCTGAACCTCGAGCAGCTCGGCCACGATGGCGTCTTCCTTTTCGCCCAAGGCCTTCGCCACGGGGGCGAACTTCTCGGCCAGCTCCGGCGAATCCGACTGAGCGGCCAGCTCCTCAGCCCAGAACTTGGTCAGGTAGAAGTGCGAACCGCGGTTGTCGATCTCGCCGACCTTACGCGAGGGCGACTTGTTCTCGTTCAAGAAGGTGCCGGTCGCCTTGTCCAACGTGTCGGCAAGAACCTGCGCCTGTGCGTTGTCGTAGTTCTTCGCCAGGTGCTCGAAGGACGCCGCCAGCGCCAAGAACTCGCCCAGCGAGTCCCAGCGCAGGTGGTTTTCCTCCACCAGCTGCTGCACGTGCTTCGGCGCGGAACCACCGGCACCGGTCTCGAACAGGCCACCGCCGTTGATCAGCGGAACGATCGAGAGCATCTTCGCCGAGGTGCCCAGTTCCAGGATCGGGAACAGGTCGGTGAGGTAGTCACGCAGCACGTTGCCGGAGACCGAGATGGTGTCCTCGCCCTTGCGGATGCGGTCGATCGAGAACTGGGTGGCCTCCTCGGGGGAGAGGATGCGGATGTCCAGGCCCTCGGTGTCGTGCTCCGGCAGGTACTGATTGACCTTCTCGATGAGGTTGCGGTCGTGGGCGCGGGACTCGTCCAGCCAGAACACGGCGGGGGTCTTCGAGTCGCGGGCGCGGGTCACGGCCAGCTTCACCCAGTCCTGCACCGGGATGTCCTTGGTCTGGCAAGCGCGCCAGATGTCGCCTGCGGAGACCTCGTGCTCGATCAGCACGTCGCCTGCCGAATTCACGACCTGCACCTTACCGTCGGCTGCGATCTCGAAGGTCTTGTCGTGCGAGCCGTATTCTTCGGCCTTCTGCGCCATGAGGCCCACGTTGGGAACGGTGCCCATGGTGGTCGGGTCGAACGCGCCGTTCTTCTTGCAGTCGTCGATGACCACCTGGTACACGCCGGCGTAGGAGGAGTCGGGCAGAACCGCGAGGGTGTCCTGCTCCTCGTTGTTCTTGTTCCACATGTGGCCGGAGGTGCGGATCATCGCCGGCATCGAGGCGTCCACGATTACGTCGGAGGGCACATGCAGGTTGGTGATGCCCTTGTCGGAGTTCACCATCGCCAGCGCGGGGCCGTCCTGCAGGCCCTTCTCGATCTCGGCGCGCACGCCGTCGCGGACGTCCGCGGGCAGCTCGTCCAGGCCGGAGAGGATCGCGCCGAGGCCGTTGTTGCCGTTGAGGCCGGCGGCGTTGAGCTGCTCACCGTACTTCTCGAACAGTGCGGGGAAGAATGCGCGCACCACGTGACCGAAGATGATCGGGTCGGAGACCTTCATCATGGTTGCCTTCAGGTGCACCGAGAAGAGCACTCCCTCTTCCTTAGCGCGGGCGACCTGCTCGGCCAAGAACTTGTCCAGTGCGGCGGCGCTCATGAAGGTGCCGTCGACGATCTCGCCCTTAAGTACGGGCAGCGATTCCTTCAGCACGGTCTCGGTGCCGTCGGTTGCGATGTGCTTGATCTGCAGGGTGTCGTCCTGTTCCAGGATCACCGACTTCTCGTTGGAGCGGAAGTCGTTGACGCCCATGGTGGCCACGTTGGTCTTCGAGTCTGCGCTCCAGGCACCCATCGAATGGGGGTGCTTGCGGGCGTAGTTCTTCACCGACTGGGGCGCGCGGCGGTCGGAGTTACCTTCACGCAGCACGGGGTTCACGGCCGAGCCCTTGACCTTGTCGTAGCGGGCGCGGACGTCCTTGTCCTGGTCAGAGGTGACCTCTTCGGGGTAGTCGGGGATGTCGAAGCCGGCTGCCTGCAACTCCTTGAGGGCGGCCTTCAGCTGCGGCACGGAGGCCGAGATGTTCGGCAGCTTGATTATGTTGGCCTCGGGGGTCTGCGCGAGGTTGCCGAGCTCGGTCAGCGCGTCGTTGACCTGCTGGTCGGCGGGCAGGACGTCGGCGAACTGGGCCAAGATACGGCCGGCCAGCGAGATGTCGCGGGTCTCCAGCTCCACACCGGCGCTTGCGGCAAAGGCCTCCACGATGGGCTTGAACGAATAGGTGGCCAGCAGGGGCGCCTCGTCGGTGTGCGTGTAAATGATCTTTGCCATGGGCAGGACTCTCCGTGTTCTCGTAGGTCACAGTTTCATACCTACAATACCCTCTAACGTGTGCCCTGACACAGTTCTGCGTCTTTCGGTAACGTAAGGACTTATGGAGATACAGATCAAGCGCATTTACGATGATGCCGCGCAGAACGACGGCCTGCGGGTTTTGGTCGACCGGCTCTGGCCGCGGGGGATCAAAAAGGAAGACGCCGACGTCGACCTCTGGGCCAAAGACCTCGCCCCCTCCGACGAGTTGCGCAAAGAGTTCAACCACGACCCCGAGAAGTTCGATCAGTTCGCTCAAGACTACGAGAAGGAGCTGGCCGAGCGGGACGAGGCCGCCGACCTGATCGAGGAGATCAAAGACGAAGACCCCGATCGGATGACGTTGCTCTACGCCGCACGCGACAAGGAATGCAACCACGCCCTGGTGCTGCAGCGCTACCTGCAGAAACATATTGCCGGCGCCAGCTTCGCCTCACCGCGTAGCGTCTAGAGTAAAACTATGACTTCCTCGAACCATTCCGCAGTGATCACCGTGTCCGCCGTCGTCATCCGCAACCACGAAGGCCAGGTGCTGACCGTTCGCAAGCGCGGCACCGAAGGGTTCATGCTTCCCGGCGGCAAACCCGAACCGAGCGAAACCCCGCTGGAGACCGTCGGCCGTGAGGTTGCCGAGGAACTGAATTTTCAGCTCACCGCCGAACAACTCAACCCGCTGGGCACCTTCGAGGAACCGGCGCTGAACGAACCGGACCACACGGTGCGCGCCCACGTTTTCCTCTGGACGCCCGCACCCGGTGAAGACCTCGACCGGTTGGCCGAGTTGCAACCGGCCGCCGAGATCGCCGAGCTACGCTGGGTGGATCCCGCACAGGAGAACCTCGCCGACCAGGCTCCGCTGAACGTCAACGCGGTGTTCCCTGCACTGGCCGAACATGGTGTGCACCAGCCGGGTGTGGTGTCCGCATCGCAGCGCTCGCTGGCGGTCTTTCTCGGCTCATCGCAGGGGAGTGACCCCAAATATGCCGAGGCCGCCCGCAGCTTTGGCGCTCTCCTGGCCGAGCGCCAGATTCGCCTGGTCTATGGCGGCGGACGCGCCGGACTGATGGGCGAGGTGGCCTCCGCCGCGCTAGACGCAGGGGGAGAGGTGTTCGGCGTGATCCCCGATTTCTTGGCGAGCAAGGAGGTCGCCTTCACCGAAGCCACCCAGTTGGAGGTGGTGGGTACGATGCACGAGCGCAAGGCGCGCATGGCCGATCAGGCGCAGGCCTTCGTCGCGTTGCCCGGTGGCCCGGGAACCTTAGAGGAGTTCTTCGAGGTCTGGACCTGGCGCTACCTGAACCGCCACGAGAAACCCGTGGCTCTGTTGAACGTGGATGGTTTCTGGGATCCGCTGTTGAACATGATCGAATCGATGCGCGAGAAGGGCTTTGTGAACGAGCGCTACCTCGAGGCGTTGATCGTGGCGGAGACGGGGGAAGAGCTACTCGACAAGTTGGGGTTCTAGGCGCAATAAGGCCACTCCTGAGAGATGCTCGTGGCCGGGACCTCTTGCCAGTTTTTATTTTACCTGTAAAGTAAAAGTGACGAGAAGCCCTCACCCGGAAAGCATCTTCATGACCCACGCAACTATCGCGCAACCCTCCTCATCAGAGTCCAAACTCCCGGCGGTCACCTCGATGGGTGCTGTGCGCCTTCGAGTGCGCGACGTGGCCTCGGTGCTGACCTTCTACACCGACGGGGTTGGCCTCACCGTGCTTACCGAGAACAGCGGGGAGATCATGCTGGGTCTGCGCCGCGAGGGAACAGGCGGGCGTGGCGAGGAGAACGTCGTGCTCATCCTCGAACACGACCCCTCGCTACGGCACCCCTCCCGTACCGAAGCGGGCCTGTTCCACGTAGCCATTCTCTTCGATACCAAGCACGACCTCGCGCTCTCGTTGCTTTCCACCATGCGTCGCTATCAGGAGCGTTATATGGGGCCCGGCGATCACCTCGTCTCGCAGGCCTTTTACTTCGCAGACCCCGAGGGTAACGGAGTGGAACTGTACTGGGATCGCCCCCGCGAGGAATGGGCCTGGACCAACGGCCAGGTGCAGATGGATACGCTATTCATCGACGCCGCCCAGTTCATCCGCGCAAACCTCACCGAAGAGGAGGTCGTTCGCATAGCGGAAGGCCAGGCTGAGCTTGACCTTCTTGGCACCGTGGGGCACGTTCACCTGCAGGTTGGTGATACCGCCACCGCCCGCGAGTTCTACGTCAAGGCCCTCGGCTTCGATCAGACCGCAACCCTGGGCAACCAGGCACTATTCGTTGCAGCCGGTGGATATCACCACCACATGGCGATGAACGTGTGGAACTCTCGCGGCGCCGGCCCTCGCGAGAAGACGTTGGGGTTGGGTGTGATCAATGTTGATCTCCCCGATGATGATTCGATAGCCCGGGCTGCAGATCGGCTGAAGTTTCACGGTATCCAGGCCACTTTTGAGGGCAACTCTTTGCGACTGAGCGACCCGTGGAACAACCTTCTGGTGCTCCGCCCTGCAGACTGACGCAACAATCGGTCACGATGTAGCGCGCATCACAGGCGCCTGGTTAGGGTGGTGCCATGTCTGAAGATTATCTCGAGAAACTCATCACCACACCACGCGCGGTGGGGCTTGCGGCCAACCGCGCCGGCGACGTCGTCCTGACCGTCAACAGCCTCAGCGACGACGGCAGCCGCTATCGACCCCGCCTCTACTCGCTGGCGACCCCCTCCACCGAATCCGAGGTCGTTCCCCTCACGGCCCCCGAATCGGGCGCTGGATTGCAGGCCATCGGCGAGGACGGTTCGATCTACCTGACCCTTGACAAGCCCGTCGACGGCGCCGAGAACACGTCGCTGACCGGCCTGTACCGCCTATCCTCCCGTGGAGAACCGCAACTGGAATTCACTTTTCCCGGCGACATCCATCATCTCGAGGCGCGGGGCACCGGATCCGGGCGAAACCTGGTCTTCACCGCCCAGGCCCTCGGCGACAACCTCGACGAGGCAGCAAAGATCCTCGAACGCCGTGCCAAAGAAAAGGTCTCCGGCGTGCTCCACGAAGATTTCCCCACTCGTTTTTGGGACCACGACGATCCGCTGGGCGAGCGGGCCCTCTTCGTGAAGGAGACCGGCAAGGAACCGCGGCGCGTGCGCCTGCCCGAGGGTAGGCTCGTCGACTTCACCCTGGGCCCCACCGGACGCCGCGCACTGGTCACCATCGAACGGAAACTCCATGGCGTCTACCAACGCGCCGACGTCTACTACATCGACCTCTTCGAGCGGGGCGAACCGCGCCTGATCGCCGAGGCCGACGACCGCGTCAGCTTCGGTGCCGGCGACTTCAGCCCCTCCGGCACCCACGCGATGATCTTCAAGACACACGTGTGGCTCTCCGATCAGTCACTCAACAGCGAGCTGAACGTGGTGGAACTGGCGACGGGCGAGATGACCCGGCTGGCGGCGTCCATCGACCGCTGGCCCAACGATGTCTGCTGGATCGACGACAAGACCCTGGCCATGACCACCGACCACCTCGGCGCCGGGGCGGTCTGGCGCGTGGGCCTCGACGACAGCGTCACCCAGCTCACCGACGACGGTTATCACTACTCGGCGTTGCAGTTCAGCGGGGGAGGATTGGTCGCCCTGCGCGATGCCCACAATGTCTCCCCGCACCCGGTACGGCTCTCTGCCACCTCGGTCGGTATGGCCACCGTGCGCGAGCTGACCAGCCCTATCGAGCCGTTACGCGCCCCCGGGCGGCTGGAGAAACTCAGCGTCACCGCCCGCGACGGCGCCGAACTCACCGCCTGGCTCGCGCTACCAGAGCACTCGTCGGAACCTGCCCCACTGGCCGTTTTCGCCCACGGCGGGCCCTGGGGATCGTGGAACTCGTGGACCTACCGCTGGAACCCGTGGGTACTGACCGAGGCCGGCTACGCGGTATTACTACCAGATCCCGGCATCTCCACCGGATACGGCCAGGCCATGATCGACCGCGGCGGTCACTCCGTGGGTGCAGAACCCTACTTCGACATCATGGACTGCATTGAGCACGTTAGCGCCCGCGACGACGTCGACGGCGAGAGCGCCGCATTCATGGGCGGCTCGTACGGCGGGTACATGACCAACTGGGTGGCCGGGCACGCCGGAACTCGCTTCAAGTGCTACGTGAGCCACGCGTCCATCTGGAACCAGGGGCACATGTACACCACTACAGACAACGGCAGCTGGCAACAGTGGATGGCCGAAGGCCCGGACGCCGTGCACGACACTTTCTCGCCGCACCAGTTCGCCGATCAGATCCAGGCCCCGATGCTGGTGATTCACGGCGATAAGGACTACCGGGTACCGATCTCGCAAGCGCACATGCTCTGGTTCGATCTCAAGCGGTACAGCCCGCAACTGGACCACAAATACCTGTACTTCCCCGACGAAGGACACTGGATCACCAAACCGGGCAACTCACGGTTGTGGTACCAGACGGTGCTCGCTTACCTGAACACCCACGTGCGCGGTGAGCGCTTCGAAGCCCCCGAGCTTCTGGGTTAGCTTTCTGCGGGGTAGTAACCCGGTAGCTAACTACTTTCGGGTGCGCGCGGGCCTGCCGTTTCGATAACGCTTAATGAGCGAGACGGTGGGCCCGATGTGCACCATCAACCAACCGGGAGCGACCCACACCATGAGCATGTACAGCACGCGGAAGAGGGAGCTGACCGCGTCGCCCCCGGTGAGCACGACGTCGTGCATCCACATCGTCAACAGGGTCAGCGCGAGCGTGCTCAGCACGGCCCAACCCACGCCCCAGCCGAACTCGCTGCTAGAAGAGGAACCGCGCGTCAGCCAGTACTGGCCATAGAAATTCCGCAACGCGGTCAAGAACGACGCGTGCGGAACAGGGTGGGCAACGCGAGCCGACTCCTGACGGATTTCCTCATCGAAACCGTCGAGGTTCAGCGCATCGGGGTCATCTTCGGTAGGTGCAATGTACTCGGCCATGCCCCTCAGTTTACGCGGTGGCGCAATCGAGGGGCCACACCGTGCCTACGGACGGTTGTAGTCGGCGGGGCGGTCGTACTGATACCCCTCGGGAGAGCTCGGGAAGAAAGACATCACGAAGGGGACGATGCCGATACCCACGAACATAAGGATGGACAGCGCTCCCGGGTAGCCGGCATCCTGCAACCGGCGCCAGGTCAGCGCCAGCATGTGGACCGCGTGTAAGAGCCCGAGAAGAAAGAGAGACAGATAGAGGCCGAAAAAGATGGAGAATCCGATGTCTTCCGCAGCGCTTGAAGACGCACCGGCGCTCACCAGGAGCGAGACGATCATGCCCAGACCCACCAGGGTAAAGAGGATCGCCCACAACAAGAAAACCCACCAATATTCCGAACGCGAAGCACGGCCAGAGAAGTGAAAGATGTATTTGAAACTGTTGCGAATCGCGGTGCCGAATCCCACCTTCGGGCGCGGCCGGGACTGACCATTGCCCGCCGGGTTGTATCCCTGCATCGTGTTCTGCGAGTAATTAAACGAACCGTTCTGCTGGTATCCCTGATAACCGTTCTGGGTATAGGGAGACTGTTGCGGAGCGGCATTGTTCGGGGGCGTTGGGTAGTTACCGTAAGGTGACTGCTCAGACATGTGACTCTTTCGTGGGTGGGGGTGTGCGTGGTTATATACCACTGTAACCGCACCTCTAATTCATCTACCCGAAACGGTCGATTATGACGTCCGGCGTTAGGAGACAATCCCTTGATTGACCAGCAGAAACAGCTCACGGTGTTGTTGACATATTTCGGCGCCTTCGAAGGGGTTCCCCTCAATCCCAGCCAGGCCGTCGTGGACGAAGCAACCCGGCTTTTATACTCATCGGCTCCGCACCTTCGCATCGAGACCCGGGAGCTGCCGGTCACGTTCGCGGGGTCGGGTAAGGCCCTGGCGGTCGCCCTCGATGAGACCCGACCGGTGCTGGCCATCAGCTGCGGGGTGGCCGTCGGGCGAGACAGCGTCAGCCTCGAACGGGTAGCCATCAACCTCGACGACGCGCGCATCGCCGACAACGACGGATTTCAGCCCACGGACGCGCCCATCACCGAGGACGCACCCGCCGCCTATTTCTCCACCCTGCCGACCCGCGCGTCCTGGCAGGCGGCGGTCGCCGAGAACCTGCCGGTGAGCCTCTCCTATTCGGCGGGCACCTACGTCTGCAACCACGTCTTCTATTCCTTAATGTCTCTGGTCGGCCCCGACGTGCCCGCCGGGTTCGTTCACGTTCCCGCGATCACCGAACTCCACCCCGACCACATGCAGGCGGAGACCACTGCCGGAGGCGTCCCTCATCCCGCCACGGAAAAGATGCCCAGCGTAGCGCTCGCCGAGGCCGCCCGGGTTCTCGAATTGGTCGTGCTGACTACTCTGGCCGAACTCGAATCTTCCGAACACTAAACCGAGGGCAACGCAACGTAACGGGCACAGAGACCTCGGTTTTAAACACCGCGGGCGGGGGCACCGAATTCTCGGTACTCCCGCCCGCGAGGCGCTGTGGGAGAAGCCTACTGAGCGCGATGCTCCAGGTAGTAACCGATCAGCGACTGGGTGGAGGAATCCTGCTGCGCCAGCACCTCACGGTCGCCGGCGACGGCGTCAGCCAGCTGCAGGGCCAGCTGCTTGCCCAGCTCCACACCCCACTGGTCGAAGGAATCGATACCCCAGACCACGCCCTGAACGAAGGTGATGTGCTCGTAGAGCGCGATCAGCTGGCCCAGTACCGAGGGGGTCAGTTTCGAGGCCATGATCGAGGTGGTCGGGCGGTTGCCGGTGAAGACGCGGGCGGGAACGATATTCTCTGCGGTTCCCTCGGCGCGCACCTCGTCGGCGGTCTTGCCGAAGGCCAGAGCCTTGGTCTGTGCGAGGAAGTTCGCCAGGAACAATTCGTGCACGTCCTGCTCGCCGTCGCGAGTGGGGTGTACCGGATTGGCGAAGGCGATGAAATCGGCGGGGATGATGCGGGTGCCCTGGTGGATCAACTGGTAGAAGGCGTGCTGACCGTTGGTTCCCGGTTCGCCCCAGAACACCTCTCCGGTCTGGTACGAAACCTGCTTGCCCTCAGCGGTCACACCCTTGCCGTTGGACTCCATGGTCAACTGTTGCAGGTACGCGGGGAAGCGGTGCAGGTACTGATCGTAGGGCAACACGGCGTGGGTGTGTGCCCCGAGGAAGTTCACATTCCACACATTCAGCAGACCCATGAGCGCGGGTACGTTCTGCGCCAGCTTGGTCGTGCGGAAGTGCTCGTCCATGGCGTGGAAACCGGCCAGGAATTCTTCGAAGGAGTCGGGGCCGAGCACGATAGCTAGCACCGTTCCGATGGCCGAATCGACCGAGTAGCGGCCGCCGACCCAGTTCCAGAAACCGAATGCGTTCTTGGGGTCGATGCCGAAGGCCTCGACCTTATCCAGCGCGGTCGAGACGGCCACGAAGTGTGCGGCCACCGCCTCGTTGTCTTCCTTGCCTTCCAGCGCACCGTTCGAACGCAGACCATCCAGGAGCCATGCGCGGCACACGCGGGCGTTGGTAAGAGTCTCCAGGGTGCCGAAGGTCTTCGAGGCCACGATGAACAGTGTGGTCTCGGGGTCCAGGTCGGCGACGGTCTCGGCGGCGTCTGTGGGATCGATATTAGAGATGAAGCGTGCCTGCAGGCCCTGCTGCGCGTAGGGCTTCAGTGCCTCGTAGACCATGACGGGGCCGAGGTCCGAACCGCCGATGCCGATGTTGACCACGGTCTCGATCTTCTTACCGGTCACGCCGGTCCACTCGCCCGAACGCACGCTATCTGCGAAGTCGTAGACCTTGGCGAGTACTTCGTGAACGTCGGCGTCGACGTCCTGCCCGTCGACGGTGAGCTTCTCGGCGGCGTCCTTGGGGCGGCGCAGCGCGGTGTGCAGCACGGCGCGGTCTTCGGTCACGTTGATGTGCTCGCCGGAGAACATGGCGGTGCGACGATCCTCGAGGCCTACCTCGTCGGCCAGCTTGAGCAACTGCGCTAGGACGTCGTCGGTGATGAGGTTCTTCGAAAGGTCTACATGCAGGTCAGCGGCGGTGAAGCTTAGCTTTTCTGTGCGTTGAGGATCTGTGGCAAACCAACCGCGCAGATCGGGGGAGAGGTCCTCGCGCAGGGACTTCAGCTCAGCCCAGGCACCGGTTGTGGTGGGATCGACGATGTGCTTGCTCATACGTGCCGTGTCCTTCAGATTTGGGTATTCGGTTTGACGGTTCAGCACCATGGTAGTTCGAATCATTCTCTCAGCACCACACCGTTACTGCTGTGGTCTTACCTAATGAGCATCGATGATTCAAAATCGTTAGATCGAGCACTCTTGCCGGCAGAATTGGCCTATTGGTTGCCCTTATATTCTTGACTCGTTACGGTGGAAGGAGTAGCGATGGGCACTGCTGTGCCCATGCGCATGGTGCCCCGCCCTCTCATTGCGGGGTCACTGATAATCGCATACAGATTAAAGAGGTACTTTCTATGGCAGTCTCACACGACGCTCCGCCTCATCACGAGCCGGATTTGAGAAAAAACGATATACCTCGGGAAATTCGCGACAACGTTCGCGAAGGATCTTTGGCGCCCCGCGTTTTTTGGCCCGCAGCCATCATCATGGCTTTGTTCATCGGGTTTACCCTTGTTTTTCCGCAAAAAGCCAAAGGCATTTTCGACGCTCTGCAGTCGGACGTCATTAACTATTTCGGTTGGTACTACGTCGCCATCGTGGCGTTCTTCGTAGTCTTCGCACTCTATCTGGGTTTCTCTCGCATGGGCGACATCAAGCTCGGCGACGATGACGACGAGCCCGATTACTCGTTCACTACCTGGGTAGCCTTCCTGTTCGCAGCGGGCATGGGTATCGGCCTGGTCTTCTACGGTGCTACCGAACCGCTGATGCACTTCGTCTCGCCGCGTCCGGGCGTTTCCGGCACCAGCGAGCAGGTCGCCCAGGCGGCTATGAGCCAGGCGTTCCTGCACTGGGGTCTGCACCCTTGGGCGATCTACGTGATCGTTGGCCTAGCCATCGCCTACGCAACCCACCGCCTGCGTCAGCCGCTCTCGATCCGTTACTCCCTGCAACCTTTCTTGGGGGAACGGATCAAAGGCAAGTGGGGCGACGTCATCGACGTAGTGGCGCTGGTAGGTACCCTCTTCGGTGTGGCTACCTCCCTGGGCCTGGGCGTCATGCAGATTGCCGCCGGCCTGAACTACATCCACATCCCGGCGCAGGGTAACTGGTGGTTGACCGGTATCATCATCGTGTTGATGGGCATCACCCTCTTCTCGGTGGTCACCGGCCTGGAGAAGGGCATGAAGTGGCTCTCGAATGGCAACCTGATCCTGGCGGGTATCGTCTGCCTGGCAGTGCTCTTCCTTGGTCCCACCCTCTTCTTGCTACGCGAGTTCGTGGCAGCCATCGGTAACTACCTGCAGAACGTGGTCTCCCTGACCTTCTCGACCCTGGCGCTCTACGGTAGCGACGGCGAGAAGTTCCAGGCCGCTTGGACCACCTTCTACTGGGGCTGGTGGATTTCCTGGTCGCCCTTCGTCGGTATGTTCATCGCCCGCGTTTCGAAGGGACGCACCGTGCGCGAGTTCGTGACCGGTGTTCTGCTGGTGCCCGCGCTGACCTCGTTCTTCTGGTTCTCGGTGCTCGGTGGCACCGCACTGAACCAGGAACTCTTTGGCGACAAGACCCTTTTGGAAGCCGACGGCACAGTCTCAGCTGAGAACGCCCTGTTCCGCATGTTCGAGAACATGCCGGCTGGCGGCGCGCTGACCATCGGCGCACTGTTGCTGGTCATCGTGTTCTTCGTGACCTCCGCCGACTCCGGTGCGCTGGTGCTGGGTATGATCTCCACCCATGGTTCGCCCGAGCCCAAGACCTGGGTTCGCGTGTTCTGGGTGCTTGTGGCAGCAGCTACCGCGATCGCCCTGATCTGGGCCGGTGGCACCGACTCACTCTCGGCGATTCAGACGGTCGCGATCCTCACGGCCATCCCGTTCTCGGTCGTTATTCTGATGATGTGTGTGTCGCTGTACAAGGCACTCAGCTACGAACACCGCCTGTTCGTTCGTGCTCAGCGTCGCAGCGTCCGCGAGGAGATCCTCTCCACCGTCGACAACCGACTCGAGGCGGCCGTCTCGGACGTCGCGCTGCAGACCGACGCTAACACCGCGGCGATCCAGCAGCTCGCTAACACTGGACAAATCCCGGTCGTCACCGAGCAACGTAACGCTGCCGGTTCGACCTCGGCCCCGGCAGCGGCGACTGACCGCGGTGAAGGTCCCGAGCTGAGCAAGGGCTCCGCAAAGGCACCTAAGAAGCCGTGGAGCCGTCGCTAACTGAACACAGCTGGTGAGCTGATTCAAAGAGCGCCTTCAGCACAACCCACCCCGGGAGTTCTCCCGGGGTGGGTTTTTCTATACCGTTGAAGGTTTGCCAACAATTTACGTCACTTTGCTCACCTGGGTCTGTCCCGCGTAGGGCAGGCGGGTATAGTGGCACTGAGCCCACCTGCGCGGTGAGCACTTTTGAGTGCCCGCCATCCGCGTGTACGCGGCGGGCAGTTCTATTTCCTAGATTTAAGCGAGATCCTTACGCATGTCAGAAAACACCGCTTCACGTAGCGACCTTCGCAACGTGGCAATCGTGGCCCACGTTGACCACGGCAAGACCACCATCGTGGATGCCATGCTCCAGCAGACCCACGCCTTCTCTGCCCACGCAGACGTCGAAGATCGCGTCATGGACTCCGGTGACCTGGAAAAGGAAAAGGGCATCACCATCCTGGCCAAGAACACCACCGTGTTCTACAACGGCCCCTCTGCCGACGGTGAGACCGTCACCATCAACGTCATTGACACCCCCGGCCACGCCGACTTCGGCGGCGAGGTCGAGCGCGGCCTGTCGATGGTCGACGGTGTGGTTCTTCTCGTCGACGCCTCCGAAGGCCCGCTGCCGCAGACCCGTTTCGTGCTGCGCAAGGCGCTGGCCGCTAAGCTTCCCGTGATTCTCGTGGTCAACAAGGTCGACCGTCCCGACGCCCGCATCGATGAGGTCGTCGGCGAATCGATGGACCTGCTCCTGGGCCTGGGCTCCGACCTGGCCGATGAGGTACCCGATCTCGACGTGGATGCCCTGCTCGACGTGCCCGTCGTCTACGCCTCGGGTAAGGCCGGAGCGGCATCCCTGAACCAGCCCGCCGACGGTGCGCTGCCGGACAACGACGACCTCGAACCGCTGTTCGAAACCATCCTCAAGCACGTGCCCGCCCCCAGCTACAACCCCGACGAGGTTCTGCAGGCGCACGTGACCAACCTCGACTCCTCGCCGTTCCTCGGCCGCCTGGCGCTGTTGCGTATCTTCAACGGCACCCTGAAGAAGGGGCAGACCGTGGCCTGGGCCCGCCAGGACGGCACCGTGAAGAACGTGCGTATCTCCGAGTTGCTGGCCACCAAAGCGCTCGAGCGCGTGCCCGCCGAGTCCGCAGGCCCCGGTGAGATCGTGGCGGTCGCAGGTATCGAAGACATCACCATCGGTGAAACCCTCACCGACCCCGAGAACCCCAAGCCGCTGCCGCTGATCACCGTGGACGACCCGGCGATCTCGATGACCATCGGTATCAACACCTCGCCGCTGGCCGGTAAGGTCAAGGGCGCCAAGGTGACCGCACGCCAGGTGAAGGATCGCCTGGACAAAGAGCTCATCGGTAACGTCTCCCTGCGCGTGCTGCCCACCGAGCGTCCCGACGCGTGGGAGGTTCAGGGCCGCGGCGAGCTCGCCCTGGCGATCCTGGTGGAGCAGATGCGTCGCGAAGGTTTCGAGCTGACCGTGGGCAAGCCCCAGGTTGTGACCCGCGAGATCGACGGCAAGCTGCACGAACCCATGGAGCACATGATCATCGACGTGCCCGAGGAATTCCTCGGCGCGGTCACCCAGCTCATGGCGGCGCGTAAGGGCCGCATGGAGGGTATGTCGAACAACGGCACCGGCTGGGTCCGCATGGAATTCACCGTGCCTGCCCGTGGCCTGATCGGCTTCCGCACCCAGTTCCTGACCGAAACCCGCGGCGCAGGTATCTCCAGCTCGTACTCCACCGGTTACGAGCCCTGGGCTGGCGACATCGACTACCGTTCCAACGGTTCGATGATCTCCGACCGCGCCGGCGTGGTCACCCCGTACGCGATCATCGGTCTGCAGGAGCGCGGCACGATCTTCGTGGAACCCACCTCTGAGGTGTACGAGGGCATGATCATCGGTGAGAACTCCCGTTCGGACGACATGGAAGTCAACATCACCCGCGAGAAGAAGCTGACCAACATGCGTTCCTCGACCGCGGACAACTTCGAGAACATGACTCCGCCCAAGAAGCTCACCCTCGAAGAGTCCCTGGAATGGGCTCGCGAGGACGAGTGCGTTGAGGTTACCCCCGAGGCGATCCGCATCCGCAAGGTTATTCTGGACGCCAACGAGCGCGTGCGTGCCGCACGCCGCCGCGCTAAGGGCTAATCCTCGCACATCATTTCAACCGCTATCCGGTGACCCGTAGATGGGGTGCGGGGTAGCGATCCAGGGGCCACCGGCCTGGCTTGCGCCGCCGGTGGCCCCTGAGCCATAGCTGACGCTGTGCCGTAGATATCCTTGATACCCAACGAAGGGACGTCCTGACGTGACCGATGCTCACTCCTCCGTTCAGCCGTATTACCCGCCGCAGGGTACGGTGGTAGATTCCCACGCGGTGGATTCACTCTTGCCGCCCGGTCTTGATCCGGCCAAGGCCAAAATTCTGTTCTTGCACGCTCACCCCGACGACGAATCAACCGCCACCGGCGCAACGATCGGGCACTACGCGGAACAGGGGGCTTCGGTTTACCTGTTGACGATGACCCGCGGTGAGATGGGCGAGGTGATTCCCGAGGAGTTCAAGTATCTGCAGGCGGCGGACGGTCCCGCCACCGACCACGGGGACGGCCTGGGTCGTCTGCGCACCATCGAGTTGCGTGCGGCCGCTAAGGCACTGGGGATCAAGAAACGTCTCTACCTGGGGCAGCAATCCTCATTCGTGCCGGGTTCACCCGGTTACTATCGCGACTCTGGGATGGAATGGGGCGCCGATGGGCGCGCCACGGCCAACTCTCAGGCGGCATCGGATTGTTTGACGGCTACCGATCTCACGCTTCAGGCCCGCGCTATTGCCACGGTGATTTATCAGTTGAACCCGGACGTCGTCGTTGCCTATGATCACGACGGCGGGTATGGCCACCCCGATCACCTGCGCACCTTCCAGGCCGCCGACCTCGCGATTCGCACCCTGGTGGCCGACGAACATCAGTTCCCGGTCTACTTCTGGGGACTAGAGGGGGACGTGCAGGCCAACGACACGCGCCAACAGGCGGTCATCGACGGTTCCCTGGAACGCAAGAAAGCGGGCATGGCCGAGCATGTCACCCAGCTCACCATCACCGGGGAAGACACCTTCGAGTACTCCAACGGCGTGACGCAGAAGATCTCTCCGCGCGAGACCTATCGACTGCTGTGGTCCGCTGCGGACGCCACGACCCGCTATCTGGCCCAGGACTGATATTTTGTCTTTCTTCACCACGTTCCGACGGCACGACCGACTCACCGAACAGGCCCCCGCGCGGGTGGCTCCCACCCCCGCCAACTCGGTGCTGACCGCCATCTGCCTGGGGCTGTTGACAGGGTTCGCGGGCACGATGTACCACGCTTTCATCTGGCATATCACCCCGGACATCTATCTTCCCTGGGGAGCTGTACTCGGCATTCTGCTGGTGTTTTGCGCGGCAACCTGGTGCTCGTTGAGGGCTGAGAAGACCTGGGCGGGATCGCTGGTGGGTGTGGTCGCGTTCATGCTGATCGCGGTCTTCGGCTTCGCCAAGACCGGCTCGGTACTGGTGCTCTTGAACCCGGTGGTACCCGTGGGTGTCGCCGGCACCCTCTGGCTCTTGGGGACAATGGCGGCCACCGCCGTCTCCAATGTGGTGGTGGGGCGTAGCCTCAGGCGTCGCACCCAGCGTGTTCAAAAATAATTAAGTTATATTTATGTGCCCTGTCAATTAGGCCACTAAACTCGATTCACCGCGTCTGCGGTGACTACTATAGATGAAGATTCGGTTCTCGATTCAAGGATCAGAGAACTCAGCGACATCCCGAAGAAAGGCCCCCGCATGACCTATGTGATTGCCCAGCCTTGCGTTGACGTCAAAGATCGCGCATGCGTTGAAGAATGCCCCGTTGACTGCATTTATGAGGGCGAGCGCACGCTGTACATCCACCCCGACGAGTGCGTAGACTGCGGCGCTTGCGAGCCAGTGTGCCCCGTTGAGGCGATCTACTATGAAGACGACGTTCCCGAGGAATGGGAAGACTATACCCAGGCTAACGTCGATTTCTTCGACGACCTCGGTTCGCCCGGTGGAGCGGCTCGCCTGGGCAACACGGGTAAGGATGTCGACTGGATCGCCGCCCTGCCCAAACAGAACCAGGGTTAGGGCAGTATCCCGCAACTTGTGTTCAACACCGCGTCACCTCAGGTGGCGCGGTGTTGTCGTATCTAGGGGAGTGTGGTGCAGAGTTCACCATGCGGAAGAGTGAGTGAGGGGAGCCGGGGCCCAGGCATTAGACTGAGTCGAAAGAGTACTGCCTGATTCGAGAGGAAAAACCCGTGCCCCGTTTTGGCCTTGACCTGCCCGATTACCCGTGGGATCAGATGGAACCTTACCGCGCCAAGGCCCAGGCTCATACCGATGGCCTGGTGAACCTTTCGATTGGTACACCGGTGGATCCCACCCCCGAGGTGATTCGTGCGGCGCTGGCCGAGGCCGCCGATGCACACGGCTATCCGACCACCCACGGAACGGCCGAGGTGCGCGAGGCAATCGTCAACTGGTTCGCTCGCCGCCGCAACGTCCCCGGTCTTGATACCGCTCAGGTGATGCCCACGGTAGGTTCCAAGGAATTGGTGGCGTGGTTGCCGTTCCTGTTGGGCTTGGGGCAGGGGGACGTTGTCGTGCGCCCGCGGGTGGCCTACCCGACCTACGACATCGGTGCGCGGCTGGCCGGGGCAGAACACGTTGCCGCCGACTCCCTCGACGAGTTAGACGCCGCAACCCGCGCCCGCGTGAAACTGGTGTGGGTGAACTCGCCGGGTAATCCCACCGGCCAGGTGCG
Organism: Rothia sp. LK2588; assembly: GCF_040946465.1. Classification (NCBI taxonomy): domain Bacteria; kingdom Bacillati; phylum Actinomycetota; class Actinomycetes; order Micrococcales; family Micrococcaceae; genus Rothia; species Rothia sp. LK2588. Next base: position 83,223 of record NZ_JAYWLS010000001.1, read on the forward strand.
GGACATCGCCTCGTTGCGTCGGCTGGTGGAGCAGGCTCGCGATTTGGGTGCCGCCGTGGCCTCGGACGAATGCTACGCCGAACTGGGGTGGGGCGAATGGGACGCCGCCCGCGGTGGGGAGGCCGTGCCGTCCATCCTGGATCCGCGCGTGACAGGTGGTTCCAACGAGCTACTCTTTGCCGCGTACTCGCTCTCGAAACAATCGAATCTGGCCGGCTACCGCGCGGCATTCTTGGCCGGTGACGAGAAGATCATGCCCAACCTCGTCAACTCCCGTAAGCACGCGGGCATGATCGTTGCCGCCCCGGTGCAGTCTGCGATGGTGGCGGCGCTGAACGACGATGAGCATGTCTCGGCACAGAAAGACCGCTATCGCGCTCGCCGCGAGTTGTTGCTTCCCGCAGTGGAGAAGTTTGGCCTGAAGATCGAGGGGTCTGAGGCGGGTCTGTACCTCTGGGCCACCGCGGGGGAGGACACCTGGACTACCGTGGAACGTTTCGCGCAACGTGGGATCTTGATCGGCCCGGGTGTTTTCTATGGCGATGAGGGGGCCGGTTATGTGCGTATCGCGCTGACTGGTTCCGATGCCGATATCGCGGCAGCGGCACAGCGTTTGAGCTCAGAATGAACATATGGTCAAAATAACCCGAAAGTGGGGGACCGCACGGGCTCAATGTGATTTACGGCAAACAAATGGGTAAACTGCAACACAGGCAAAGTATGTAGCTGTGAAGGCTGACGATGCAGAGGAGCCCCCGAATGGTCTGGGGTTCATACCAGGAAATCTCAACCGAACAGTCCTGAAGACGAGGGGGAAGAATGACTGAAAACAACGACGCAGTTCTCAAGCACAAGGACAAAGAGCTGACGCTTAAGTACGTGGAGGCCAGCGAAGGCGCCGGGGCTTTCACCACCACCGGACTGCTTTCGGAAACCGGCACCACGGCGTACGACCCGGGCTTCATGAACACCGCTAACGCGAAATCGGCGATTACCTATATCGACGGCGCCAACGGCATTCTGCGTTACCGCGGCTACCCGATCGAAGAATTGGCTGAGCACTCGAACTTCCTGGAGACCGCCTACCTGCTGATCTATGGCGAGTTGCCGACCGCGCAGCAGTACGCGGAGTTCGACGACACCGTTCGTCGGCATACCATGATCCACGAAGACATGAAGATGTTCTTCGCCGGATTCCCCAAGGACGCCCACCCCATGGCGGTTCTGGCTTCCTCGGTTTCGGCGATGTCCACGTTCTACGCCGACTCGCTGGATCCGTTCGATCCGCGTCAGGTCGAGATCTCAACCTTCCGCCTGCTCTGCAAGGTGCCCACCCTGGCCGCTTACGCGCTGAAGAAGTCCCGTGGCGAGCCCCTGATGTACCCTCAAAACAAGCTGAATTACACCGAGAATTTCTTGCAGATGTGCTTCGGCTTCCCCACCGAAGAGTACGAGCCCGACCCGGTCGTGGCGAAGGCGCTCGACACCCTGTTGCTTCTGCACGCCGACCACGAGCAGAACTGCTCCACCTCGACCGTGCGCCTGGTCGGTTCGGCACACGCCAACATGTTCGCCTCGGTATCCGCCGGCATCAACGCCCTCTACGGCCCGCTGCACGGTGGCGCCAACGAGGCGGTGCTGAAGATGCTCAACGAGATCAAGGATCGCGGCATCGAGCCCGAGGAGTACATGGAGAAGGTCAAGCGCAAGGAAGACGGCGTGCGACTCATGGGCTTCGGTCACCGTGTCTACAAGAACTACGACCCGCGTGCACGCATCGTGAAGGCCCGCGCCGACGAGGTGCTGGACAAGATCGGTGGCAACGAGGAGCTCTTCGACATCGCTCGTCGCCTCGAGGAGAAGGCACTGGCCGATGACTACTTCATCGAGCGTAAGCTGTACCCGAACGTCGACTTCTACTCGGGCCTGATCTACAAGGCCATGGGCTTCCCCGAGCAGATGTTCACCGTGCTCTTCGCCATGGGCCGCCTGCCGGGTTGGATCGCTCAGTGGACCGAGATGATCAACGACCCCGACACCAAGATCGGACGTCCCCGTCAGGTTTACGTCGGTGAGACCGAGCGTCACTACCCGACAGCCAACTAAGTTTCGCGAAGTCCTCCTTAAACACCGAGGTCCTACCAGAATTGGTAGGACCTCGGTGTTTAACCCGGACTTCGGCGAGGAGGTTTAAGCCTCGTACCCGTTGGGGTTGTTCTTCTGCCAGTTCCAGTGGTCGCGCACCATGGTGTCGATGTCGCGCTCAGCGGACCAACCCAGATCGGCCAGCGCCGAGGACGGGTCGGCGTAGGAGACGGCGACGTCACCGGGGCGACGGTCCACGATCTTGTAGGGCAGCTCCTTACCGCAGGCCTTCTCGAAGGCATGGAGCACCTCGAGCACCGAGTAACCGTTGCCGGTACCCAGGTTCCAGGTGTGCAGACCACCGTGGGAGGCCAGGTATTCCAGCGCCTTGAGGTGACCGTTGGCCAGGTCGACCACGTGGATGTAGTCGCGCACGCCGGTGCCGTCGACGGTGGGGTAGTCGTTGCCGAACACATTCAGGTGTTCACGGCGTCCCACAGCCACCTGCGCGATGAAGGGAACCAGGTTGTTGGGGATGCCCGCGGGGTCTTCGCCGATGCGGCCGGACTCGTGCGCGCCCACCGGGTTGAAGTAGCGCAACAGCGCGATGTTCCACGAGGCGTCCGAGGCGCCGAGGTCGCGGAGCATGTCTTCGATGTGCTCCTTGGTGCGGCCGTAACAGGACTGAGCGTCCATGTTGATCTTCTCGGTCAGCGGCATCTCTTCGGGCTCGCCATAGACGGTCGCCGAGGAGGAGAAGACGATGGTCTTGCAGTCTACTTCTTCCATGGCGTAGAGCAGGTTCAAGGTGCCAGCCACGTTGGTTTGGTAGTACCACAGCGGTTTCTCTGCCGATTCGCCGACGGCCTTGAGGCCTGCGAAGTGAATGACGGCCTCGGGGCGGGTGTCGCGGAAGAGCTTCTTCATGCCCTCGGGGTCGAGGAGGTCGACCTGGTGGAACTCGGCCTGCTTTCCGGTCAGTTCAGCCACGCGGCGCAACGACTCCTCGGAGGAGTTGGCGAGGTTGTCCATGACGACGACCTCGTGGCCCGCGTTGAGCAGTTCGTGAACGGTGTGGGAACCGATGTAACCGGATCCGCCGGTGACCAAAATCTTCATGTTTGTAAATTCCTCTTCTCTTCGGCTGAGCGCAATCACGTGCCGACCGGTCTCCACGGGCCATGGCCCGTTATTCCCCGGTTGACGGGGGACGCTTCACGCCACATTTTACCGTGCCGCTACCACGTGAAGTTCGAGCGAACCGGTGGAATGAACCCCTCACGCTGTGGGCCCTTGTGCGTATCCCTCGTACACAAAGGGCGGGAACGCTACGGTTCCCGCCCTGTGAAGATGTGGCTAATTGTGGTGCAACGCGTCGTTGAGTTCGACCGTGTTGTTGGCCCGCGGCAACACCTCGATGGCCCCGGTCACCGAATTGCGGCGGAAGAGCAGGTTTGAGACTCCCGAGAGTTCGGCGGCCTTGACCACGCGGTCCTCTTCACCGGTAACCAGCACCGTCACGCGCGAACCGGCGGTCACGTACAAACCGGCCTCGACCACGCAGTCGTCACCGAGGGCGATGCCGACCCCGGCCTCGGCACCGACCAGCGAACGCTCACCAATGGAGACGCGCTCGGTACCGCCACCGGAGAGCGTGCCCATGGTGGAGGCACCGCCGCCGATGTCCGAGCCGTCGCCGACAACGACTCCCTGCGAGATGCGTCCTTCCACCATGGAGGTGCCGCGGGTTCCGGCGTTGAAGTTCACGAAGCCCTCGTGCATCACGGTCGTACCCGAGGCCAGGTGCGCGCCGAGGCGCACCCGGTCGGCGTCGCCGATGCGCACACCGGCAGGAATCACGTAGTCGATCATGCGGGGGAACTTATCGACGTGGCTGATGATCACGTGCCCGCGCCGGCGCAGGCACAAGACCGCGGCGTTGGCTTCGGCAGCCAGCACGGGGCCGAAGTTGGTCCAGGCAACGTTCGCCAACTGGCCGAAGAGACCGTCGAGGTTGATGGTGTTCGGCTCCACCAGGCAGTGAGAGAGCAAATGCAGGCGCAGGTAGGCGTCGGAGGCTCCTGAGGGCGCCGCGTCCAAGTCGATGGAGGTCTCAACGACCTCGGTACGCACGTTGCGGTCGGCGTCTTCACCGACCAGCGCCTCGAGTTGGTCGCGGATGTCGGTGGACGGGGTCGCGGTTAGTGCAGGGGCCGGGTACCAGGTGTCTAACACGGTACCGGCATGCTCACCGTCGGCGACCACGGTGGCGAGTCCGAGACCGGAAGCTGGGCGAGAGATAGTTTCAGTCATGTCTGCCAGTCTAGTGGTGGCCGCATGCGAGGTCACAGCCATTTCTCAATATGAAACCACTCAGGGCAAACCGGGGCGCGGGAAGGGGAGCACGGGTACAGTGGGGCACATGACTGATGCACACACATCCGCTGATTTCACCGAATGCGGTCCCGCCGAGCTCGACCTGACTCAAGACGTGGCCGCGCTGACCGAAGACCTGCTCAACGTCTACTCGGTCTCCGGCGAGGAGCGTCGCCTTGCAGACATGGTGGAGGCGGCCCTCAAGAAGCTTCCGCACCTGAAGGTGGTGCGCGATGACGATTCGATCATCGCCCGCACCGACTGGGGCAAAGAGCAGCGCGTGGTTCTGGCTGGGCACCTCGACACCGTCCCGCTGCCCTCGGTGCCTGGTTCCCGAGGTACCGTGCCCGCCCAATGGGTCGAAGACAACGGAACCCGGGTGCTCTATGGCCGCGGTGCTACCGATATGAAGTCAGGTGTGGCGGTGCAGCTGGCGCTCGCCGCCGCGCTAACCGATGCCCACTACGACATCACCTACGTTTTCTACGACAACGAAGAGGTCGCCTCACATCTATCGGGTCTGGGCCGCTTGATGGAGCATCATCGCGAACTGCTGACGGACGCCGAGTTCGCCGTGCTACTGGAGCCGACCAATGGCACCATCGAGGGTGGCTGCAACGGCACGATGCGATTCTGGATTCACACCACCGGGCTGCGGGCCCATTCCGGACGCGCCTGGAAGGGTGAGAACGCGATTCACAAGCTCGCCGAGGTGCTGGCCCGCCTCGACGCCTACGAACCGGCGACTCACGAGGTCGAGGGGCTGGCCTTCCGCGAGGGTCTCAACGCTGTGCAGATCTCCGGGGGAGTGGCCGGTAATGTAATTCCCGATGAGGCCTCGGTGCACATCAATTACCGCTTCGCCCCCAACAAGACCCTCGACGAAGCGGTTGCGCACATGCGCGAGGTGTTCGCCGGTTTCGAGCTGGATTTCGTCGACCAGTCGGCGGCGGCGCGTCCGGGTTTGGACGCCCCCATGAGCGCCTCGTTGGTGGCGTCGGTGGGGCACGAACCCCAACCCAAGTACGGTTGGACGGACGTCGCCCGGTTCTCGTCCATCGGCATCCCCGCGGTGAACTTCGGCCCCGGCGACGCCCTCCTGGCGCACACCGACGACGAACACGTCACCGACGAGGCAGTGCGCACCTGCTATGCGCAGCTGCACCGCTGGTTGGCCGAATAATCCTTAAACTCAAAATCCGGGAAACCTGCCCTACCATCGCGGAGACGATGACGGGGCGGGTTTCCCGGCTTTTTGGTGGGGAACCGGCGGTTAAGCCTTCGGGAGCTTGAACATCAGCGCGGTCGCCGGGTTGGCGTTGTCGACCTCGCCCGGGATGCCGTCGGCGTGCTTGATGCCGGAGGAGGAGCGCGAGCTCAAGAACTTCGAGAGGTACTGAGCCAGCATCGTCAACGCGAAGTTGATGACGATGAAGATCAGCGCCGCCAAGAGCAGGGTCTGCAACACGTTGCCCTCACCCGATCCGAAGCGGCGGGCCGAGGCCAGCAGTTCGGGGTAGGAGATGATGTAACCCAGGGCGGTGTCTTTGAGGATCACCACGAACTGAGAAACCAGCGAGGGGAGCATGGTCACCATTGCCTGCGGCATGAGGATCGTGCGCAGCACCTTACCCGGAGTCAGACCGATGGCTAGGCCGGCCTCACCCTGACCGCGCGGCAACTGCTTCACACCGGAGCGCAGTAGCTCGGCGATCACCGAGCCGTTGTAGAGCGTCAGACCGATGACCACCGCGATAAACGGCAGCTGTTGCGGTGAGAAAATCGCGAAGCGACCCAGGAAGAGCCAGAAGAAGATCATCATGATCAGCACGGGCACGGCGCGGAAGAACTCCACGATCACGGTTGCCACGCCACGTACGAAAGCGTTCGTCGACAGGCGCATGTAACCGAAGACCATGCCGAAGACCAGTGCGGTGATGACCGAGAGCATCGCCGCCTTCAGCGTCGAGACGATACCGGGGATGAAGTAGTACTCCCATGCACGTCCGGTGAACAGCGCCGTCCATTTCTCGGCTTCGAGCTGGCCCTGGCGGTGCATGACCACCAGCACGTAGGCGAGAAAGGCCAAGAACAGTAGTGCTGCCACAATGTTGAAGATATTGGTCAGCTTGCGGCCGCGAGGGCCGGGGGTATCAAAGAGAACCGATGTACTCATCGTTTCACCGCCAATCTACGGGAAGCCCAGGTAGTCAGGATGCCGATCGGCACCACGATGATCACGAAGCCCATCGCGAAGACCGCGAAGATGAGGAAGATGAGGTCGGAGTCGAACTCGATCATCGACTTCATCATGCCCGAGGCCTCAGCCACCGACGCTACGGTGGCTACGGTGGTGTTCTTGGCCAGCGCGATCAGGGTATTACCCAGCGGGGTAATAGAACCGCGCAGGGCCTGCGGGAAAATGATGTGGCGGGCGGCGGGGAAGAAGCCCAGGCCGATGGCGCGGGCCGCCTCCGCCTGGCCGACCGGCACGGTGTTCACACCGGAGCGGATCGCCTCGCACACGAACGCTGCGTGGTAGATCGCCAATACGATGACCGCGTAGATGAAGAAGTTGGCGGTGAAGTTTGAAACCAGCTGAAGCTGGAATTGCGTCCAGACGCCCAGAATGGCAAGGGTCATCAGAATGGTCAGCGGGGTGTTACGTACCAGGTGCACGTAAGCGGCACCGGCAAAGCGCAGGGACGGCACGGGCGAGATGCGCATCAGCGCCAGCACCGAGCCGATCACGAACGCGCCCAGCGCGGCCCAAAAGGTCAGCTGAACATTGGCCCAGAACGCCTCAAGGACGTTGTACTTGCCAAAGAGCGTGGAGAGCTGTTCGCCGAATGACACGGGAGCCTCCGTTTCTTGAAAAGGAATGAATGTGGTGTGGTTACTTGGAATCTTGAGTGGGCTTGGAACAGCTGTTGTCGAGCTTCGGCGGATTCAGTTTCTGGTTGTATTTGAAACCTGATTCACCCACCGACTTGTCCAATGCTTTCTCCCACTCACCGGTTTCGACCATCTTGTTGATGGCGGCGTTGATCTTGCCGCACTTATCGGAACCCTTGGGAAGGCCCACACCGTAGCGTTCGGTGGTGAAGGTGTTACCCACCAGTTTGAGCTGACCCTGGTTCGCCTTGGTGGAACCGAGACCGGCGAGGATGATGTCGTCGGTGGTCACCGCGTCAACCATGCCGGCGTTGAGCGCCACCACGCAGTCGGAATAGGAATTCTGCTGCACGAGCTGTACGTCAGAGGCGAACTTATCTTGGATCTTCTTAGCGGAGGTAGAACCGGTGACCGAGCACAGGTCCTTTCCGTTGAGCTGTTCGGGGCCGTGGATATCGTTGTTATCCTTCTGCACCAGCAGATCCTGGCCCGCCACGAAATAGGGCCCGGCGAAGTCCACAGACTTCAGACGGGTGTTGGTGATCGAGTAGGTCGCAAAGATCATGTCGACCTGTCCGTTGGAGAGCATGTTCTCACGGTTTGCCGAGGGCGATTCGACCCATTCGATCTGGTCTTCGTTATAACCCAGTTCTTTGGCCACATACCGGGCGACCTCGGTGTCGAAACCGGTGTAGTCCTTACCGTCTTGGTAACCCAGGCCGGGTTGGTCGTACTTGATGCCGATACGGATTTTGTCGCCGGCGTCGTCGTTACCGGTCGCACAACCGGAGAGCGCCAGGGTGGCCGAGGCGGCCAGCGCCGCGGCGGTGACCACCTTGGCTTTGAAGGTTTTGAAGCTACTCACGCGGGCCTCCTAGTGGTTGAGGATCTTGCCGAGGAAGTCGCGGGCGCGCTCCGACTTGGGGTTGGTGAAGAACTCATCGGGGGTGGCCTGCTCGACAATTTCCCCGTCGGCGAGGAAGACGATGCGGTCGGCGGCGCGGCGCGCGAAGCCCATCTCGTGGGTCACCACGATCATGGTCATGCCCTCGCGGGCCAGGGAGACCATGGTCTCCAGAACCTCGTTGACCATCTCGGGGTCGAGCGCGGAGGTCGGCTCGTCGAACAGCATGACCTTGGGCTTCATGGCCAACGCGCGGGCGATCGCCACGCGCTGCTGCTGACCGCCCGAGAGCTGAGCGGGCATCTTCGATGCCTGCGAGTCGACGCCCACCTTGCGTAGCAGGCTCATCGCCAGTTCTTCGGATTCCTCTTTGCCCATCCCGCGTACCTTGCGGGGGCCCAGCGTCACGTTGTCGAGAATCGACTTGTGCGCGAAGAGGTTGAAGGACTGGAACACCATGCCGACTTCGGCGCGCAGTGCGGCCAGTTCTTTACCTTCGGAGGGGAGCTCCTTGCCGTCGATCAGAATGGTTCCCGAATCGATGGTCTCCAGGCGGTTGATGGTGCGGCACAGGGTAGACTTACCCGAGCCGGAGGGGCCGAGCAAGATGATGACCTCGCCCGCGGCGACATCGAGGTTGATGTCTTTCAAAACGTGCAGCTCGCCGAAATGCTTGTTCACGGACTTGAGCTGAACCAGTGCATTGCTCACGTGGTTTCTCCTAGCAGAATGTGTGGCGTGCCCAGAACCGTCCCGCGATGAGAAGCGGCGGGAGGTGAGAGCAAGAACACCAATCGTAGTGTGATCTACAGAATACATACGTATGGTAACGATCATGTTACATAATGTCGTGTTGATACCCTAAAGTTGCCCTACTTCGCCCCCTACCTCCTCGGAGCTGAACTCCACTCATGAATTTTCTGCTGGTCGCGTTTACCATGATCGTCTTGCTTTTCACGATGGTCGGCGTCGCTATGCTGGCCAGCGATCGGGTGTTCCCGCTCGGCCGCACCGCCGAGCGTTTCGCCGAAGACGGTGTCGAGATCCCCGATGCGCGCCCGCGGCTTGCCCCGCAAAAGGATGACGATCGTTCCGTCTCTGCTGATAACGCGTGAGTCTCGCGCTCTACGAGCGTGGCTCGGCCGTTACCGCCGCGCTGATCGACCGCTGGGGGAGGGCGCCAGGCTGGGTGCAGGTGCTTTTCCTCTATGTGATCACCCGCCTGTGGGGTTGGGTCGTCTTCCTTATGGTGGGCCGGCAACAGCTCGTCAGCCCCTGGGGCGCCGGCCCGGTTTCTTACATCGAGTTTGCTAATTTCTGGGACGCCGGCTGGTACCGGCAGATCGCTCAGGGCGGCTACCCCTCTGAACTGCCCCATGATTCCGCAGGGCACGTGAGTCAAAACCCCTGGGCGTTCTACCCACTGTACCCCGTCCTCGCGCGCGGGCTCGCGGAAATGACCGGCGCCCAATACGAGGTCGCGGCCGTGTGGCTTTCGCTCGTTGCCGGGGCCGTGGCTACGTGGGCGGTGTATCTGCTGTTTCGTGTGTCCCTGCGCGCGCTACGCCACCGGCGTCCGCACGCCACAGCGCTGTGGGGCACCGCGGTGTTCCTGTGCGCGCCGGTCACCCCGGTAATCCAGGTGGCCTACGCCGAGTCGATCAACCTGCTCTTTCTCGCCTGGAGCCTCTACCTTCTTTTACGTCGTCGCTGGTGGTCCTCCGCCGCGGTGGGGTGGCTGGCCTGCCTCTCGAGACCGGTGGGGGTTCCGTTGGGTGCGACCGCCGGCCTGTGGTGGTTGGTTTGCGCGGTGGACGCCGCCCGCGGCCACGAGGGTTCCCTCGGCGTGCGCTGCCTGGCGGCCTTGCGCGCGACCGGTCAGCAGTTGCTGGCCGCCCTCGTCGCGTGCGCCGGGGCGTTGGCCTGGCCCGCCATCGCGTGGGTGGTCACCGGTGTGCCCGATGCGTATACCGCCACCGAGAGCGCCTGGCGCGGCGATCATTTCGTGCCGGTGGAACCCTGGTTCTTACAGGGAGAGAAATACTTTGGGGCGTTCGGCCCGGCGGTGCTTTGTCTGCTCATCGCAGCCTTCGTGGTGCTGATGATCAGTCGCCCCGTGGTGGCGAACCTGCACCCGGTGCTAATCCTCTGGTGTCTGGCCTACGCCGGATACCTGCTGATCTTCCTCAACCCGCAGTCTTCCCTGTTTCGGTTACTCTTGCCGCTGTTTCCGCTGTGTCTGGCGGCGGCTGCGGTATCGGTTTCGCGCGCCTTTCGGGTAACGCTGGTAGTGGCCGGGTTGGTGCTTCAGTTCGGCTGGGTCGGTTGGCTGTGGCACTGGAAGGAATTGCCGGGTGGGGGAGACTTTCCGCCTTAAGGTCAAAGGTGCCCAATCTAAACAGTAAGTTGGGTTACGATTACCTGGAGACGTGTGTGCGCCAGGTCATTTTCGCCGGTGCACCGGACAAGCATCGCAAGGAGTCATCATGGCGGCACAGAAACCCCGCACCGGAGACGGTCCCTTAGAAATAGTGGACGAAGGGCGCAACATCATCATGCGCATCCCGCTCGAAGGCGGTGGCCGCCTCGTGCTCGATATCTCGCGAGACGAAGTCGAAGCGCTGAAGAAAGAACTCGCCCAGTTCGAGTAATCGGCGGGCCTATTGATACTTCTTATAGATCAAGAAGATGCCCTGTTGGGCGTGCACAAGCGAGACGTGCACATCTGAGGTGCACTCGGCAATATCGTGGATGAGTCGGCGCAAAGCGACGGTAATCTCGTCTCGGGCCGCCGGCTGGGCCACCGATCCCGAATTCAGCGCATTATTGAGAATAAGCAACCCGCCATTCTTCAACAGCGCCAGTGCCTGATAGGCGCTGTACTCGCAGACCTCGACCCCGGCGTCCACGAAAATGAGATCGTAGGAGCCTGCCGAGAGGCGGGGGAGCACGTCGGCTACGTCGCCGGTAATGGTGCGTACCCGGTGCTTGCGGACGTCCCGGTGCTGGTCGATGAGCGACTTCGCCGCCTGCACACGCGAACGGTCGATATCGACCGTGGTCAGCGCCGAGCTGGGGAGCATGCCGTCGAGCAAAGCCAGAGTAGAGACCCCGGCGCCGGTTCCGATTTCCAGCACGTTAGAGGCCGCCGTTGAGGCCGCCAATAAAGTCAGCAACGATGCGGTGGCCGGGGAGACCGGAACCGCGCCCAGCCGCACCGATTCGGCACGGGCATCCTTGAGCAGTTGGTGTTCGGTGGGGAACTCTTCGGTATATGCCCACTCGACCCTGCGGTCGGTAGCGGAGGATGAAATCGCCATGGTTCTCCCTACCTCACTCGACTCGTATATTCGCTGTTGAACATCATATAGAACTTACTGCTCTTTGCGGGTTTTACCCAGTTAAAGCTGGTAATCTTCCATACTGTGTTCGGTATTAGCGGTATGGAATTCATCATTCTGGTCATCATCGCATTCGTGGTGATTGGCCCCGAACGCATGCCCGAATACGCGCAAAAGCTCAAGGACGGTGTCAAATACGTCCGCGGTGTCGCCTTCGATGCGAAGGACGAGCTGAAAGAAACCCTCGGCGATAACCCGCTGGGTGACTTCGACTGGAAGCAGTACGACCCGCGCCAGTACGATCCCCGCACCATCGTGCGTGAGGCCCTCGCTGAGGACGACGCCGAGCGCGCCGCGGCCCGTGAGGAGGCGGCGAAGTCGGGCAACCAGGAGCAACAGAGCCCCGCACGACGCCTGCCGGCCGGCGCCTATGCGCCCTTCGATACCGAAGCCACCTAAAATTTCAGACAGCACAGATCAGCCCCGTGAAGATTTCACGGGGCTTTTCTTTGGGGATGATGGGCCGGGTTAGACGTTCAGGGGCAGTGATTTACCCGCCAAACCGCGTCGGCGGTGCGAGAGCTGACGCGCTATACTGACGATCTCTTGGGCGGCGGGGGAGTCTGGGTGCGACCAGACCACCGGGTGACCCGAGTCGCCGCCGGTGCGCAACTGCATTTCCAGCGGCACCGATCCGAGCAGGGGTACCTCATAGTGGAGCTCCTCGGTGAGCCGTTTCGAGAGCAATGTACCGCCGCCGGAACCGAAAACCTCCATCGTGGAACCGTCAGGCATCACCATCGCCGACATATTCTCGATGACACCGACCACCTTCTGCCCGGTTTGTTGGCTGAGCGTGCCCGCCCGCTCGGCGACGTCCACGGCCGCCTGCTGCGGTGTGGAGACCAACACGAGTTCGGCGTGCGGAACGAGCTGTGCCATGGAGATCGCGATGTCACCGGTGCCGGGAGGCAGATCGAGCAGTAACACGTCTAGCGCGCCGAAGTGCACGTCGGTGAGGAACTGCTCAAGCGCTCGGTGCAACATGGGCCCGCGCCAGGCCACCGGGGCGTTGCCCTCCACGAACATGCCGATCGAGATGACCTTGACGAAACCGTGGGTTTTATCCCGGCTGCCGGGGACGTCCACCACCGGCGGCAGGATCATGTCGTCCATGCGCGTGGGGGAGTCGGTGATGCCGAAGAGACCCGGGATGGAGAATCCGTGGACGTCGGCATCCACGATGCCCACGCCGAGGCCTTGAGCGGCGAAGGCGGCGGCGAGGTTTGCAGTCATCGAGGATTTACCTACCCCGCCCTTACCCGAGACCACGGCGTACACGCGGGTGAGCGTGTTGTCTTCCGTGAAGGGATTCTTCTTGGTGTGCCCCAAGCGAGACTTCAGCTCAGCGCGTTGATCGGGGGTCATGAACCCGATCGAGACCTCCACAGCCTTCACAGCCGGTACCTGCTGCAGGGCCGAGCGCACATCGTTTTCAATGGTCGATCGCAGGGGGCACCCCTCGATGGTCAACAAGATGTGCACCGACGCCGTGCCATCATTCAGCGTGGCGGAGGAGACCATGCCGAGCTCGGTGATGGGGCGTCGTAGCTCGGGATCGATGACGGTGGCGAGGGCGTCGACAAGTTCTGCGGCAATGTGGCTCACGACGGGGCCTTCCTCTCTAAAACATATGCGAAACGGCCCACCAGAACGCGTGGTGGGCCGAGCACGGGATGTAAATGTGTCTACTGCAATTCGGAGTCGACGTCTTTGACCTTGATCTTCTTCTGCGACTTGATGCGGTCTTCCCCGATGACGGTCAACGAACTGGTAGCGGGGTCGGCGTCGTCGGCGGGGTGCTCCAGGCGCTGCTGGCGAGACTCGATCTGATCCAGTTTCTCCATGATGTCGCGTAGCTCGCTGCGGACGTAATCGCGGGTGGCGACCTCGCGTAGAGCGATGCGTAGCGCGGCGATCTCACGGGTCAGATACTGGGTCTCTTCCAGGTTCAGCTCGTCGCGCTGGCGGTCCTGAGAGGCCACCACGCGGTCACGGTCGTCCTGACGGTTCTGCGCCAAAAGCAACAGAGGAGCGGCGTAGGAGGCCTGCAACGACAGCGCCAGGGTCAACAGCGTGAAGTTCAGTGAGCGGGGGTCGAACTGCACCTCTTCGGGGGCCAGCGTGTTCCACCCCAGCCAGAGGGCACAGAATATCGTCATCCAGAGAATGAACTGCGGGGTACCCATGAACCGCGCGATAGCCTCGGTGGCGCGGCCGAACCGATCGTTGCCACCGCCGGAAGGGACGAACCGACGCCGGGCCTGCTGCGGGGTGGCGAGGCGGTCGTCTTGTGAGTTACGCTCGCGATTCTTCTCACTCAAAGCGGCGACCTACCTTTCGGATCGGTGTTCCGTCGTCGTTGGTTCTCCAGTCTTCCGGCAACAACGCGTCGAGGACGTCGTCAATTGTAACAGCGCCCACCAGGCGGTCGAGCTCGTTGACCACCGGCAGGATCGTCAGGTCGTAGGTCGCCAGCACGCGCGAGAGCTCCTCGAGGGAGGACATATCGGAGACCGGCTCAATTGAGGAGTCGATCAGGTTGCCCACCTGCTCACTGGGCGGGTAGCGCAGGAGTTGCTGCATGTGCACCATACCGATGTACTTGCCCGTGGGGGTCTCCAGCGGCGGGCGAGTGATGAGCACCGCGGCGGCCATGGCGGGCGGGATCTCCTCCTGGCGGATGTGCGCCAGCGCCTCGGCGACCGTGGCCTCGGGGGAGAGGATAATCGGGACCGGGTTCATGAGCGAACCGGCGGTGCCCTCCTCGTATTCCAGCAGGCGGCGGACGTCCTCGGCCTCGTCGGGTTCCATGAGCAGCAATAGCTGTTCGCGCTGTGCATCGGAGAGCTCGTTCAACAGGTCGGCCGCGTCGTCGGCTTCCATCTCTTCGAGCACCTGGGCCGCGCGTTCAACGTCTAGGTGGGAGAGGATCTCGACCTGGTCGTCTTCGGGTAGCTCCTGGAGCACGTCGGCCAAGCGCTCGTCGTTGAGCTCGTGGGCGATCTCGACCATGCGCTTATCGTTCATCTCGTGGATCGCGTCTGCCAGGTCGGCCGGGTTCGCGTCTTCGTGGTTGGCCACGAACGCGGTGGCGGCCTGGGGCTCCATGCCCGCAGACATCGTCGCCTCAGACCAGTCGATCACCAGCGTCGCCTTGCGGCGGCGCAACAGCCCGCCGCTTTCCTGGGCGCGCGAGACGAACATTTCGGAGAGGAACCAGTCGCCGTTCTTGCGCTGTTCCATTGCCACGTCCTCGACGATGGCCTGTCCCGAGCCGTCCAGCAGCGCCACCTTGCGGTCAAAGATCTCACCGACCACCAACGCCTCAGATCCGCGCTGCTCGAAACGGCGCAGGTTGACCAAACCGGTACAAATGATCTGCGAGGCGTCGATGGAGGTAACGCGGGTCATCGGCACGAAGATGCGCTTCTTGCCCAGCACCTCGATGACAATACCCACCACGATCGGCTCTTGGTTCTTCGCCGTGGCCACGGTGTTCACGGTCGCCAACGCGCCTGAATTACGTTTGAGCACCACAACATCACGCAGACGACCGAGACGATCACCCACGGGGTCAAAGACTTCCAGGCCCAACAAACGTGCAATGAAGATTTTATTTGGTGCAGTACTCACCTTTCTAGGGTAAGGGGTGGCGGCACAGTGGCAAGGCCGAACGGCGAAGAATGTGACAAATTCCCACACCCACCTGAGAGCAGTGAAGCCGGTTTCGCCTGTTGCGATACCTGGCAGAACCGACTATGCCCCCAGCCCCGTCATCAGGAAAAATAGAACCATGGACCAAAACGACCTTTCCACTACGATCCAACACGCCGACCCGAACACCGTTCCCGACGGTGAACTCGTGGCCTACTTCCGTGACCGCAGCGAGCTCGAACACGCCGTGGGGCGCCTGACCGAAGCGGGCTTTCCCATGCGTTCACTCTTTGTGGTGGGGCGTGACATCACCCAGGTCGAATACTTTGGTCCGAAGATTACCCTCAACCGGGTGCTGATGTCGTCGGCGCTCTCGGGTGCGTTCTTCGGCGCCTTGATCGGCCTGTTTACCGCTGCCTTTACCTCGACCTCGATCGGGCCGCACCTGCTCTCCTCGATCCCGCTGGGCATCGTCATCTGGTGCGCCACCGGCCTCTTCGGCTATCTGCGCACCAAGCGCGGAGCAGGGTCGAGCTTCGCGATGCACGCCCACACCATCCCCGGTGCTATCGAGCTGCGCGCGCACTTCCGCACCGTCGACCGCGCCCGTCAGATTCTGGGCGTGGGCCAGTACAGCCAGCGCAACGGGTTCGTCCCGGCGTCCGGCGGCCATGATGGACGCCTGCCCGGCTCGGTCGGCGCACCGCAGGGTTCCGAGGCCCCCGCTTCGGTGACAGCCGAACCCCAGCGTGCTACCCCGCCTACCGCCGACGAAGCTACCCGCTTCGTGGGCCCCGAGTACAACCGCGACGGCTCACGCGCCAGCGGAAAATTCGGGCTGCGCATTGAAGACCCGGAAGAATACGCCCAGACAGTACGCGACGAACCTGTCCGCCCGTCGACGAATGAACGGGTCGAACAGGTTCGTGCACAACAGTCGGAGAACCGCTACGGCCTGCGCATCGACGACCCCGCGGAATTCGAGAAGACGATCCGCAAGGCCCCCGAGCAGGGGAGCGAGAACTAGCTCTTCAGGCTATCCATCCACTCTTCTACGCCCTCAACGGTGCGCGGCAGAGCGGCCGAGAGATTGCGGTTGCCCTCTTCGGTGATCAGCACGTCGTCCTCGATACGCACGCCGATGCCGCGGTACTCCTCAGGGATGGCCAGGTCTTCTTCCTTGAAATAGAGACCGGGCTCAATCGTGAAGACCATGCCGGGTTCGATAATGCCGTCCAGGTACAGCTCGCGCTTGGCCTGGGCGCAGTCGTGCACATCGAGACCCAGGTGGTGGCTGGTGCCGTGCGGCATCCACCGGCGATGCTGCCCGCCATCGTCGGTGAGGGAGACCTCGGCCGAGACCGGTAGCAATCCCCAGGATTCGAGACGCTCGGCGAGCACCTTCATCGCGGCCGCGTGCACGTCGCGGAACTTGTTCCCGGGCACGGCCACCTCGAAGGCAGCGTCGGCGGCGTCTAGCACCGCCTGGTAGACCTTAGCCTGCACCTCGGTGAACTTGCCCGAGATCGGCAGAGTGCGGGTGACGTCCGCGGTGTAGAGGGTGTCGTCTTCCACCCCGGCGTCCACCAACATGAGCTTGCCCTCTTCGACCGCGCCGTTGTTGCGAATCCAGTGCAGGATGGTCGCGTTGTTGCCGCAGGCCGCGATGGTGTCGTAACCCAAGTCATTGCCCTCTTCGCGGGCCTTGGCGAAGAACGCACCCTCGATCACGCGCTCGCCGCGGTGATGAGCCACCGCGCGCGGGATGGCGCGCACGACGTTCTCGAAGCCGGCGATGGTGTTCTCTACCGAACGGCTCAGGTTCTCGATCTCGACCTCGTCCTTGACCAGTCGTGCGGCGGAGAGCGCCTCGGTCAACAGCGCGTCTTGGGCGTCAGCCTGTTCCAGATCCACGCCGGTGTTGTATCGGGAGGTATCGACGAGCGCGTCCACGTTCAGGTCGACCTCGCGCACCAGTCGAATCTGTACCCCGCCCAGGGCCGCGTTGCCGGCGTTCTTGGTCACCGCGACTTCCAGCTCGGCGAGGTCTTTGGTGCGGACGCCGTACTCGGCCTCGACCGCCGCCAGGGTGGGGCGGGGGCCGATCCAGAATTCGCCGTAGCGGGGGTCCGCATAGAACTTGGCCGTATCGCGGCCGGCCAGCGGCGTGAAGTACAGGGTGACCTCGTGATTCGAACCGTCATCGCCAGTGCCCTCGTCGACGGGTTCGAAGACCAACACGGCGTCGGGTTCGTGGTCGGTGCCCAGGCCGGTCTGATGGGCGAAGGCTGAGTGCGGGCGGAAGCGGTAGTCGGTGTCGTTCGAGCGGACCTTCAGCGGGCCGGCGGGGATCACCAGGCGTTCACCGGGGAATTGTGCCGAGATCTTGGCACGGCGGGCGGCGGCAAAGTCCGCTACCTTGGCACGCTCGGGCAACTCGGTGGTATCCGGCGCCCAGCTCGAGGCCATGAACGAGGTAAAAGCCTCGGACTGGGGCGGCTGAGAGCGGTTGTTGACGCGTTCTTCAAGGGGTTGTTCTTCGTGGGTATTCATAACTCAACTGTAGAGCTTTCACCCGTCCCCGGTCACGTTAACCGGTTGAGCGCAACCGGTGGGCAGCCGGCGAGGTCGGTGGCTAAGATACAGATATGACCTATGACCTGCATGTTCACTCCCGAGTCTCCGACGGAACCCAGTCCGTGCCCGAGCTGGTCGCCGAGATCGCAGATTCCGATCTCGAAGGCTTCGCCCTGACCGATCACGACTCCACCGCGGGTTGGACGACCGCAGCGAAAGAGGCCGAGAAACACGGGTTAGACTTCATCCCCGGCATGGAGATCTCGTGTTCGTCGAACGGGGTAAGCGTTCACCTGTTGAGCTACCTGCACGACCCCAACTATCAACCACTGCTGGACGAGATCTCCCGAGCCCGGGACTCCCGCACGCAACGCGCCCAGCGGATGGTGGAGCTGTTGGCCGAGGACTATCCGATCTCGTGGGCGGACGTGTTGGCGCACACCGGCGAGGGAGCCACCATCGGGCGTCCTCATATCGCCGACGCGCTGGTTTCGGCGGGCGCGGTGCACAACCGCACCGAGGCGTTCGCAAACGTGCTCACCCCGCAGTCGAAGTATTACGTCAACCACTATGCGGTGGACCCGGTGCGGGCTGTACAGCTCGTTCGCGAGGCCGGGGGAGTGCCCGTCATGGCGCACCCGCGTGCACGCTCTCGGGGGCGCGTGGCCTCGGCGGAGTTGATCGAGGAGATGATCGCCGCGGGCTTGGCGGGGCTGGAAATCTACCACCGCGATAACCCCGAGGAGGACCGTCGCTGGCTAGAATCGCTGGTCACCGAACACGACCTGCTGGCCACCGGATCCTCCGATTACCACGGCGGCGGGAAGCTCAACCGTCTCGGCGAGAACACCACCGACGTGCAGACTGTTTTCCAGTTGCGAACCCTCGCCAAAGTGTAGTGGTTCACAGGTAATATCTGGGGTATGAAGTTCCTCAATGGTATGACCCCAACCACCGATCTGACCTACTCCGACGTGTTCATGGTGCCCTCCCGCTCCAACGTCGGCTCCCGCATGGGAGTAGATCTGACTACCAACGACGGCACCGGCACCACCATCCCGCTGGTCGTGGCCAACATGACCGCGGTCGCCGGGCGTCGCATGGCCGAGACCGTGGCCCGCCGCGGCGGCATCGCGATCATCCCGCAGGACACCCCCACCGACATCGTCACCGAGACCATCCAGAAGGTGAAGTCCTCGCACCTGGTCTTCGACACCCCGATCACCGTCAAGCCGCACCACACCGCCGGTTACACCCGCAACCTGATCTCCAAGCGGGCCCACGGCGCGGCCATCGTGGTCGAGGACGGCGCCCCGATCGGCATCGTCACCCACAAAGACCTGCGTGGTAGCGACAACTTCGACCAGGTCTCCCACGTGATGTCTTCGAACCCGTTGACCCTGCCCGACACCGTGGACGCCCGCACCGCCTTTGACCAGCTCAACGAGGCCTCCCGTAAGCTGGCGCCGGTGGTCGACGCCGAGGGCAAACTCGTGGGTGTGTTGACCCGCCAGGCCGCTCTGCGCGCCAGCCTCTACACCCCCGCCGTGGATAGCGAGAACCGTCTGCGCATCGGCGCGGCCATTGGCATCAACGGCGACGTTGCGGCGCGCGCTCAGGCTCTCATCGATGCCGGCGTGGATGTGCTCGTGGTCGATACCGCCCACGGTCACCAAGAAACCATGATCGAGGCGCTGAAGAAGGTGCGCGCGCTGAACCCCAGCATCCCGATCGCCGCCGGTAACGTGGTCACCGCGGCCGGTGTGCGGGACCTGGCCGAGGCCGGCGCCGACATCATCAAGGTGGGCGTGGGCCCCGGCGCCATGTGCACCACCCGCATGCAGACCGGCGTGGGCCGCCCGCAGTTCTCCGCCGTGCTCGAATGCGCCGAAGAGGCCCGCAAGCTGGGCGTGCACGTCTGGGCGGACGGCGGTGTGAAAGACCCGCGCGACGTCGCCCTGGCCTTGGCCGCCGGAGC
The DNA here is from genome assembly GCF_040946465.1 of Rothia sp. LK2588. Taxonomy (NCBI): domain Bacteria; kingdom Bacillati; phylum Actinomycetota; class Actinomycetes; order Micrococcales; family Micrococcaceae; genus Rothia; species Rothia sp. LK2588. Next base: position 103,096 of record NZ_JAYWLS010000001.1, read on the forward strand.
CTCCAACGTGATGATCGGCTCCTGGTTCGCCGGAACCTACGAATCCCCCGGAGACATCGTGGTCGATTCCGAAGGTCGCGAGTACAAGGAATCCTTCGGTATGGCCTCCCGCCGCGCCGTGGAGAACCGCAACTCGAAGACCGAGGCATTCGAGAAGGCCCGCCGCGCCATGTTCGAAGAGGGCATCTCCTCGGCCCGCATCTACCTGCCGGAGAACGCCGGTGGCGTGGAAGACCAGATCGACTCGATCATCTCGGGTGTGCGTTCTTCCTTCACCTACGCCGGGGCGCAGACCATCGAGGAGTTCTTCGACCGCGCCACAGTCGGCATTCAATCGGCGGCCGGTTACGCGGAAGGTCAGCCTCGGGCCACACGCTAACCGCAGTAGCCCCGCCCGAAACGTTCGGGGGACAGCATGATAACGCCGCGGGGGCGTTCCCAGACGTTGGGAACGCCCCCGCGGCGTTATGTTTCTCAGGCGCTACCGGAACGGTTACGGCCGGTTACGCCTGTCGCTACTAGTCCGAGTTCTTCTTCGCCGGGCGGCGACGACGGCGACGACGTGCTCCACCCTCGGTCTTCTCTACCGACTTCTCACGCTCCCGGCGAGGTTTCTTGGACTCGCCGGGATCGGACTGACCACCCTCGGTCTTACCCTTCGAGCGGGTCTCCTCGGAGCGGCGTCCGGAACGGGAACGATCGCCTCGACCACCGCGGCCACCATCGCCGGATCCGCGACGGGCGCGCTCGCCACCGCGTCCACCGCGGGAATCCTCGCGCATCTGACCGGACTGGTCGATGCCCTCGAGCGTCTGCTCTTCCTTGGGCAAGCGGCCCTTGGTGCCGGCGGGGATGTCCAGGTCGGCGAAGAGGTGGTCGGATGAGGAGTAGGTTTCCACCGGCTCGGGAACGCCCAGCTCCAGCGCCTTGTTGATCAGCGACCAACGGTGCACGTCTTCCCAGTCCACCAGGGTCACGGCGGTACCGGTCTGTGCCGCGCGGCCGGTGCGACCCACGCGGTGCACGTAGGTCTTCTCATCTTCGGGGCACTGGAAGTTGATCACGTGGGTGACGTCGTCGACGTCGATACCGCGGGCAGCGACGTCGGTGGCCACCAAGACGTCGACCTTGTTCTCACGGAAGGCCCGCAGAGCCTGTTCGCGCGCACCCTGGTTCAGGTCACCGTGCAATGCGCCGGCGGCGAACCCGCGGGACTGCAGCTCTTCGGAGAGCTTGGCGGCGGAACGCTTGGTCTTGGTGAAGATGATGGTGCGGCCGCGGCCGTTGGCGCGCAGGATGCGGCCCACCAGTTCGTCCTTATCCAGCGGGTGAGCGCGGTAGATCACCTGGCGGATCGACTTCTTGGTTAACGACTCGTCGTCGGGCGAGGACGCCTGGATGTGCATCGGCTTGGTCATGTAGCGACGAGCCATGGTCAGCACGGGGCCGGGCATGGTCGCCGAGAAAAGCATCGTCTGACGAACCTCGGGCAGCGCGGACAGCAGGCGCTCCACATCGGGCAGGAAGCCCAGGTCGAGCATCTCGTCGGCTTCGTCGAGCACCACGATCTTCACCTGCGAGAGGTTGAGCTTTTTCTGTCGGTGGAGGTCGATGAGGCGCCCGGGGGTGCCGACGATGATCTCGGCGCCGGCGTCCAACTTCTTGACCTGCGGCTCGTAGGGCACGCCACCGTAGAGGGTGACGATGCGCGCGTTACGCTTCTTGGCCGCGGCTTCGAGGTCCGAACCCACCTGGATAGCGAGCTCGCGGGTGGGCACCACAATCAGTGCCTGCGGAGCGCCGGGGGAGACCAGAGAATCCCACGCGGCGTCCTCGCGACCGACCACGCGCTGGATTGCGGGCAGGCCGAAACCGAGCGTCTTACCGGTACCGGTCTTCGCCTGACCGATGATGTCGGAACCCGACAGCGCCACCGGCAGGGTCAGCGATTGGATGGGGAAGGGGTGGACGATGCCGCGATCGGCCAGTGCGTCGCAAATGTCTTGGCGCACGCCGTAGTCTGCAAATGTTTTGGTTTCTTCAGTCACGAAGGTCTTCCTTGAGATGGGACCCGGGGGCACGGTGCGGCCGTGTCTGGGGTCTTGTGTTTCGTCAGTAGCCGATCGTGGAATGCGGGCGCTTTGTTGCGTCGAGGAATCGGCGACTTATGCGCGAGAAGAATTGAGAACAAGATTGCGTTACGACCGGGCAACCACTTGTCTAGGCCAGTCTATCAAAGACGGCACTGGGCGGTAACGAAAAATCGTTACCGCCCAGTGCTCGAGCCAGTTAGATGGGGCAATTATTCGGCGTGACCGAAACCGATGCGCCGCTTGGTTTCGGCGCCGATCTCGAGGTAACCCACCTCGCGCGCGGGGATCAGGGTGACGTTACCCTTGGTGTCTTCCAGTTCGAGGACGCCGCCCTCCGCCAGCACCTGAGCCACCCGGGCCTTGATGGTCGACGAGGTTTCCTCGGTCTCAATCACCAGTTCGCGCTGTACGTGCTGTACGCCGATCTTGATTTCCATGATCACTCCTCGGAGCTTAAACGATTACTGTTTCGGGTTTTATTGTAGGGGCGCGGGTGCCTGAGGCGTCGCCAATATCACTGATAGCTGAGTCGGGCGCACCCGCCAGTGCCATTTACTTCCAGTCTTCGTCGATGATGGAGATGCCGCCCCAGGCGAGGCGGAAGACCAGGCGCTCGACGCGGTCGAGCTCGTCCATGCTGGCCCCAGACTGCACCGCATACTGGGTCGCGGAGGTGACCATGCCGGTCAGCGAGCGCGAGAGTAGTACGGCCTCTTGGGTGTCGAGACCGGCGTTGGGCCCGAGGATGGAGGCGATATGGCGGGCGATCGTGTTGTGCAACCGAGATATGCGCTCCTGAACACCCAAGTCGGTCTGGATGTCGGACTCGAAGATGAGGCGGTACCCCTGCGGATTGTTCCGGATGTATTCGAAGAAGGCACCGAGCGCATTTTCCGAACGCTGGCGGTTGTTGTCGGTACGGTGCAACCCCTCGATGATGCCGGCGATCAACAGGTCTACCTGCTCATCGAGTACGGCCAGATACAGGTCACGCTTGGATTTGAAGTGCTGATAGAGCACCGGTTTCGAGACATCGGCCGCCGAGGCGATGTGGTTCATCGTGTTGATGTGGTAACCCTGAGAGGAAAAGACGCGTAGCGCGCTGTAGACCAGTTGCTGGCGTCGCAGTGCCTTGGGCAATCGGATGCCGTCGGTCACCGCTTCTTCGGTGGCCGGTTCTCGTCGTTCAGGTATTTCTTCGTTCAATGTCTGCCCCCAGTGCTGTGTGATTACTGTGTACCATTCTAGAGCGGAGAGGTTATCTGACCGGTGAAGCGAAGATCATCAGTTGGCTTAGCTGGCGTCTGCCGAACGTGAGCTGTCGCGAGTGTGCGCGAGAGTAGCGGCCACTTCAATACCGTAAAGAGCCTCCAACGCGGCCGCGTAATCTTCTTCACGCCCCTCTTTGGCCAGCTGCCGTGCGCGCACCGTGGGGGTGTGCAGTAGAGACTTGACCATACGGCGCATCGCCAGCTCCATCTCTTCGGCGGCAGCCCCGCAACCGTGCTGATGGCGAACCTTGGTCAATTCCTGTTCCAGCACGCTCATGGTGTGTTCGCGCAGGGCCACGATGGCGGCGTCCACGGAGCGGGCTTTCTCTTTCACGGCGAATTCGGCCGAGGCGTTGTCGACGATGGTGCGTGCCAGGGTCACCGAGGCATCGGTCTCCTCGGGCGCGGCCAGGCGAACCGATTCCAAAGTAATGAGCTCCACCTCAGGCAGCTGAGCCACCTCGGGGGCGAAATCACGGCTGAGGGCCAGGTCGAGAATGATGTGCTTGCCGGCGGGAACCTGATCGGCCGGCATCGGGTCGCCCGCGCCGGAGCACCCGATCACAACGTCGGCGGTGGAGAACACATCGTGCAGTTCGTCGACGCTCACCGCGGTGACCTGACGCTTCTGGGCGAAACCGACGGCCCGGTCTGACTGCGAATACACCCGAATGTCGGTACAGCCGCGATCGCGCAAGGCGACCACGGTGGCACCCGCGTAGGCACCGGTGCCGAAAATGAGGGCGGTGCGGTGGGCCCAGTCGCCCTCGGCCACCTCGTCGGCCAGATCCAACGCCACAGAGACCACCGAACGCCCGTGGGCGCCCAACAGTGTCTGTTGCCCGACCTGGCGTGCGGTGTGAGAGGCCTCGTTGAACAAGCGCACCAGATTGCCCGAGCTGTGCCCGGCCTCCTGGGATGCGGCGATCGCGCGGCGCACCTGACCGGTGATCTCGCGCTCGCCAACCACGGCCGACTCGAGACCTGAGCTCACCGTGAAGAGGTGATGCGCGGCGGACTCGTTGACGAAGACATCGAAGCTTGAAGAGACCAGGTCGAAGCTCAACCCGGAATGTTCGGCGATCTCGGTGAACATGGCGGCGCTGATCTTGCTGATTTTGGCGTGCAGGGCCTGTTCGGTGGTGGTCGTGCTACCGGTGATCTCGCCGTAGATTTCCAGGCGATTGCACGTGGAGAGAATAACCGTACCCGCCAGCTCGGGGTGCTTGAGGGTTTCGGGTAGCATCCGGGCACCGTCGGCCAGATGAGCCACGGTGTTGAGATCGACGTTCTTGTGGGATGCCACGAGTGCAAAGATAGTCACGACAGATTCATCATAGACATTTCTGTAGCGCTCTCGCTACCGGGGAGGCGCATTTCACTCCGCGCCGACTTTCGGTGTGGTGCCTTAATAATCCATCATTCTCCGCGATATACCGCCCGGTGGCCTGCCGGTGACATCCTGTCGTCAAAACCTTAAGAAAAGTTGGCACAATAGAAGGTATGACAGCTTCGAGCAGACAACGCGAGCTCCTCACCGCCGAGCAGCTCTCCGCGCTACCGTCCGATCACCCCCTGCACACCACCGCCGTGGCCGATTCACCGATGATCGCGGCCTTGACCGGACGCACCGGTGCCCACGCCCCGGTCTGGTTCATGCGCCAAGCCGGGCGTTCTCTGCCCGAATACAAGAAGGTGCGCGAGGGCGTACCCATGTTGGACGCCTGCCTCAACCCGGCGCTGGCCGCCGAGATCACGCTCCAACCGGTGCGCCGCCACGGTGTAGATGCGGCGATCTTCTTCTCAGACATCGTCATCCCCATGAAGCTTGCCGGCGTGGACGTCGACATCGTTCCCGGCCGCGGCCCCGTGCTTGGAACCCCGGTGCGAACCCTAGAAGACATTCAGGCGCTACCCGAGTTGACAGACGAGGCGCTCGACCCGATCCGTGAGGCGGTGGCGCTGACCGTCAAGGAACTCGGCGATACACCGCTCATTGGCTTTGCCGGCGCTCCGTTCACCGTCGCCGCCTACATGGTGGAGGGCGGGCCCTCCCGCGACCACCTGCGTCCGCGCACCATGATGCACGCCGACCCCGAAGCCTGGGACGCCCTGGGCCAGTGGGCCGCGCGCACCAGCGCCCAATTCCTCGCCGCCCAGATCGAGGCCGGCGCCAGCGCGGTGCAGCTCTTCGACTCGTGGGCCGGTTCGCTCTCCGAAGCCGACTACCGTCGCTTCGTCCAGCCGCACTCCGCGACCACTCTGGCACACGTGGCGCACTATGGGGTGCCGCGCATACACTTTGGCACCGGGACCGCCGAGCTCTTGCCCGCAATGCTGGACGCCGGCGCGGACGTCATCGGTGTTGACTACCGCTTGCCGTTGCACACGGCCAACGAACGCATCGGTTCAGGCGTGCCCCTGCAGGGCAATATCGACCCCGCCTTGCTCGCTGCCGGGTGGGACGCGCTGAAGGAACACACCGATTCGGTGTTAGAGTCAGGAAAGACGGCGCCGAGCCACATCGTCAACCTCGGCCACGGTGTTCCACCGACCACCGACCCGACCGTGCTGACCCGACTCGTCGAATACATTCATGAAGTGACCGCTGTAGAAGTTAGGTAACCATGACGGCACAGAACCAGCCCCGCCCTTCACGAGAATCCGCCATCGTCATCGGTGGCGGCATCGCCGGTCTCTTGGCCGCGCGACAACTGGCTCAGGCGGGGATGAAGGTGACCCTGGTCGAGCGCCGCAACCACCTCGGTGGCGCGGTAGGGGCACACCTGGTCGGAAAGCTCGTGCTCGACTCCGGCGCCGAGTCGTTCGCCACCCGCACCTCGGCCGTGTCTGACCTGCTGACTGAGCTGGGCCTGGGTGAGAAGATCGTCTCGCCCAACCCCACCGGTTCGTGGCTTTATCTGCCCGACGGCCCGCACCCCGCGCCCAAGACGGGCGTGCTGGGGATCCCCGGCGACCTGGCAGACCCGACCGTTCGCGAGATCCTCGGCCGAGCGGGGTTGCGCCGTGCCAAGTTCGACAAGCATCTGCCCGCCTCGATCGGTTCCTCGGCCACCACGCTGGGTGAGCTGGTGCGGGTGCGTATGGGCCAGGCCGCTCTCGAACGCCTGGTGACCCCGGTGGTGCTGGGCGTGCACGCGACCCACCCTGACACCCTGGAGTTGGACTCGATCGCCCCGGGTCTACGCGAGAAGATGCGGGAGACCGGGTCGCTGGCAACCGCCGCGATGATGTTGCGCAAGGCGTCCAAAGCCGGTTCGCAGGTGGCCGGTATCGCCGGCGGCATGAACCAGCTCTCCGAGGCCCTGGTCAACGACGTGATCCGACTGAAGGTACGCATCCTCACCGGATACGACGCCATCGCCATCGACCGCGATCCCGCCACCGGCCGGTGGACCCTCATTCAGCGTCAGCCCGAGATCGGTCTCAAGGCAGCCGCCTCCTCCGGCAAGTACATCGTGCTGGCCTCCGACGGGCCCAACTGCACCCGCATTCTGGGTTCCCACCTGCCGGGCGCAGTCGTCCCCCAGGTCGGTGCCGGCCCCGAGGTCGCGCTGGTCACCCTAGTGGTCGACCAACCGGAGCTCGATCGCTTCCCGCGGGGGACCGGTCTGCTGGTCAGCGAGCAGGTCAAGAGCGTGCGCGCCAAGGCGCTGACCCACGCCACGGCCAAGTGGGAATGGATCAAGGACGCCGCTGGGCCAGGTCGCCACGTTGTGCGGCTGTCCTACGGTCGAGCCTCCGACGACGGCCCCCTGCAGGAAGTCAAGCTCTACGATGATCAGTTGATCCAGCTGGCCCTCCACGATGCGCAGAAGCTACTCGGGGTAACCCTGAACCGTTCTCACCTCATCGGCGCCGACGTGGTGCGCTGGAACGGCTCGTTGCCGACCGCGACTCCAGGCCACCGCGAGAAGGTCAACACCTTCCGCGAAGCGCTCAAAGACCTCCCCGGCGTGACCGCCGTGGGCGCCTGGTTGGCCGGCAACGGGCTGGCCGCCGTTACCGCAGACACCCAGCGCGTCATCGAGGAGTTCATCGTCACCCAGCGCGGTGAGAAAACTTCCGCGTCAAAAGACTTCACCGCATAGCACACTCCAACCGAAAATTTGCCGGGCAGCGGTTGACACCGTGCCCCGACGGAAAGGAAAACCACATGTCTGACACCACTTCTTCCCACTCCGGATACTCCCACGGACACGGCCACCAGATGCCAACCGCCAAAGACGCCAACGGAAAGATCCAGGGGCAGGTGCCTGGCGCCCCGGCCGAGGGCGACGATCGTATCTACTACGCGCTGTACACCGTCTTCGCCCGTGAGGGCGTAGCATCTCCGAACGCCACTGGTGAAGAGGCCGCCCAGGAACTCAATTCCGTGGTCGAGCAGCTGGCCGCCAAAGACGTCACCGTCCGCGGGTTCTACGACGTCTCGGCCATGCGCAACGACGCCGACATCATGGTCTGGGTACACGGTTCCAAGCCTGAAGAGTTGCAGGCCGCCATCCGCGACATCCGCCGCACCGAGGTGTTCTCGGGTACCAAGATCGTGTGGTCGACCATGGGCGTGCACCGTGACGCGGAGTTCACCGCCGGTCACACTCCGTCCTTCGCCAAGGGCGTGGCTCCCGAGGCGTGGGTCTGCGTTTACCCGTTCGTCCGTTCCTGGGACTGGTACTACTCGAACCCCGAGAAGCGTCGCGAGATGCTGAAGAACCACGGTATGAAGGGCATCGACTTCCCGCAGGTGTTGCCGAATACCATTGCCACCTTCGGTCTGAACGACTACGAGTGGGTCATCGGTCTCGAGGCCCCCGAGCTCGTGTTGCTGGTGGATATGATGCGTTCCTTCCGCAACACCGAGGCACGTCTGCACATCCGCGAAGAGACCCCCTTCTACACCGGTCGCCGCATTCCCGCCGACGAGGTAGCCGGGGTGCTTGCCTAAATGAAAGATTCCGCGCCCCGCCCCGTGCCCGACGACGTCGTGCCTCAGCGCACTGACGAGAACAACACCGCCAGCAACGGCCCTGCTCGTCTGGACGAAGAGAACATCGCAGATTTTCACGGCGAAGAGAACCTGACCCGCGTGCGTTCGGCTGCCCCGCAGCCCTATGACCTGGTCATCCTCTCTTCTTTCGGCGGCCCCGAGGGGCAAGACGACGTGATTCCGTTTCTGCGTAATGTCACGCGCGGGCGCGGAATCCCCGACGAGCGTCTTGAAGAGGTGGCCACCCACTACCGTGCCAACGGCGGGGTCTCACCGATTAACGCGCAGAACCGCGCGTTGCTCGCCGCCCTACGCGAAGCGCTCGAGAAGAAGGGCCCGGAGGTGAAGATCACCTGGGCCAATCGCAACTGGGAGCCCTACGTCAAAGATGTCGTGGAGCAGGCCTACGCCGACGGCGCCCGCAAGATCCTGGTGCTCGCCACCAGCGCTTACCCGGGGTACTCCTCGTGCCGCCAGTACCGCGAGGACTACGGGATCGCCCTGGATGAGCTGGGACTGACGGGCCAGCTGCAGATCGACAAGGTGCGCCAGCACTTCGATGCCCCCGGCTTCATCACCGCGTTCGTCGACGGCCTTCGCGATGGTTTGGCGCAGGTGCGTGCCCAGCTCGCGCAGACCGAAAACAGGGCCGCAGGCAATGGCAAGATCCGCGTGATGTTCTGCACCCACTCGGTGCCCACGTCCGCCGCCAACGAGGCCGGCCCCCGTGGTGTGGACTACGAGGGTGGCAGCGCCTACGTCGAAAAACACCTGGAGGCGGCGCGCGCCGTACTGGCACAGTTGCGCGATGAAGATCCCGCACAGTTACAGGACGTCGAGTGGGAGCTGGTCTACCAGTCCCGCTCCGGCCCGCCCTCCATGCCTTGGCTGGAACCCGACGTCAACGACGCTCTGCACGCGGTAGCGGGCGAGGTCGACGGCGTGGTCTTGGTGCCGCTGGGGTTCGTCTCCGATCATATGGAGGTCAAGTGGGATCTCGATACCGAGGCCCTCGACACCTGCGCAGAACTCGGTTTTGCCGCTGTCCGCACGCCCACCCCGGGGACGCATCCGGCCTATGTTGAATCGTTGCGAGCCATGATCGCCGAGCGGTTCGCCGAGACCGCACCCGCCTCCGACCCGCGGCAGCTGGACGCTCAACGCGTCTCAGCCTGCGCCGGGCCAGGGTGGTTTGACGAGTGCAACCCCAACTGTTGCCTTTCGGCACGCCCCGGGGCCGACAAACCCGTGATCGCCAACTACACCGGCGACGATATCGACGAAGGAACTCGATAGTATGAGCAAATTTCTGCTCGGTACCCGCGGTTCTCAGCTGGCGCTGACCCAGTCTGGCATGGCCGGGCAGCGCGTGGCTGAGGCCGGCGGCATTGAGATCGATCTGGTGACCGTCAAAACCGAAGGCGACATCCTGACCGGGCCGCTGTCTCAGATGGGCGGAACCGGAGTCTTCGCCGCGACTCTGCGAACCAGACTCATCGAGGGCGAGGTCGACCTTGCGGTGCACTCGCTCAAAGACCTGCCGACGGCAGCGGTGGATGAGCTGACCATCGCCGCGATCCCCGAACGCGCCGACCCTCGAGATGCCCTGTGCGCGCGAGACGGCTTGACGCTGGACACCCTCCCCACGGGCGCTCGCGTGGGTACCGGCTCGCCCCGACGTGCCGCGCAGGTGCGAGCGGTGCGCCCCGATATTGAGATCGTGGACATCCGCGGTAACGTCGGGACCCGCCTGGCCCGCGTGGCAGGCCTCGAAGACTACGGTATTCCCGGGAAAGTCACCGGTGACTGCGACGCCGTGGTACTGGCCGCTTCCGGCCTCGAGCGCCTGGGATTTACCGACGTCATCACCGAATACCTCGACCCCACCCGGGTGCTGCCCGCACCCGGTCAAGGCGCCCTGGCGCTGGAGATCCGCACCTCAGACGTTGCGGCCGATAATGAACTGGCCCGTGCCGTTGCGGCGATCGACCACCTGGAAACCCGTTTGGCCGTAACCGCCGAGCGTGCGCTCTTGCGCCGCTTGGAGGCCGGTTGTGCCGCGCCGGTGGGAACCTACGCCCGCATCGTCGAGGGCCAATTGGTGCTCGAAGCGGTGGTGGCCAACCCCGACGGTAGCGAGACCATCCGCCACTCGGCGGCCAGCGACAGCCTGGATGTTGATCAGGCCGACCGCCTCGGCGTGCACGTGGCCGAGGACCTCTTGCAGATGGGCGCGGGAGACCTCGCGAAACTGACACTGTGACCGAAACCCTCACCGTGGCGATCACCCGTACGCCCACTGCGGCTGCCGCATTGACGCGCGCACTCAACCAGCGGTGCTCGGCCCGCGGCTGGCACCTGCAACCGGTCTTCGTGCCGGTCTCCCAGGCGTGCTTCCGTGAAGAATCGCTGAACGGTAGCCTCGAGACCCAGCGGGGGCGTGGGGTCACCGCGCAGAGCCTGAGGGCGGCGGAGTGGGTAACCTTCACCTCCGCCAACGGGGTGCGCGGATTCGCCCGGTGGGCTCAAGCCCAGGAATTGAACCCGGCTGAGGCCTTGGGGCGGGCGCGGGTCGCCTGCGTTGGACGAGCCACCCGAGACCACCTCGCACAGCTGGAGGTGCCGGTCGACTTCGTACCCACCGTCGAGGACGCCCGCCACATGCTCGAGCAGTGGCCGCAGCCGGCGTCCGTAGCGGCGGAGAATAACCGCGTGGTCTGCGTGCAGGGCACCAACGCCCGACCCACCCTGCAACAGGGTCTGCGGGACGCTGGCTGGGAGGTGGCGGTGCTCGAGGTGTACAGCATGCACGATTTCCCCGCGCCCACACCGCTACAGCCACTCGACAGCGCCGACGCGACGGCCTTGACCCTGACCGATGCGGCCAAACACCTGGGGGAGTGCGACGTGCTGATCGCCACCGCCCCGTCCTTGCTGAAGAAGGTGTATCGCGCGGCCCACGGTGCAGATTTTCCTCCGGTCGTGGCGATCGGGGCGACCACAGCATCGAAAGCCGCGGAGCTGAGACTGCGTCAGCTGACCTCCACCAGCCCCGCCCCCGACGATCTTGCCGATGCCGCCATCGCGCTCGCGGCGTCCAACCTGAGCAACTCACCCCACGTTAAGGAGTAACCATGACCACCCCAGAACGTACCCCGCTACACCTGACTCGACGTCCGCGCCGCGCCCGCACCACGGCCGCGATGCGCTCGCTCACCGCCGAGACCGAGCTGCGCCCGCGCAACCTGATTCAGGTTCTCTTTGTGCGCGACGGCATTCAAGAGCCGCAGCCCATCGCCTCGATGCCCGGCCAATTTCAGCACACGATGACCACCGTTCTCGATGAGGTGCAGAAGGCCATCGACGCCGGTGTGGCCTGCATCGACCTGTTCGGTGTGCCTCGCGACGAAGACAAAGACGAGAGCGGTTCGGCGGCCTGGGCCAGCGACGGCGTCTTGAACCGTGCCATCGCCGCTATCCGCGAGAAGTTCGGCGATCAGATCGTAATCATGGCCGACACCTGCCTTGACGAATTCACCTCCCACGGGCACTGTGGCCCGCTGACCGAAGACCCCTTCGGCAACACCGTCGTGGACAATGACGCCTCGGTGGCCGCGTACTGCGCCATGGCCCTGGCCCAGGCTCAGGCCGGTGCGCACGTGGTCAGCCCCTCGGGCATGATGGACGGCCAGGTCGCCGCCATCCGCGCAACCCTCGACGAGGCCGGGTTCCAGGACGTTGCCATCATGGCCTACTCGGCGAAGTACGCCTCGGCGTTCTTCGGCCCCTTCCGCGACGCCGTCGGCTCCTCCCTGCAGGGGGATCGCAAGTCTTACCAGCAAGATCCCGGCAACGGACGCGAAGGCGTGCTGGAGGCGCACCTGGACATCGAAGAGGGAGCCGACTTTGTGATGGTTAAACCGGCCATGGCCTACCTCGACGTGGTGCGCCAAGTCGCCGACTTCTCACCCGTGCTGGTGGCCGCCTACCAGGTTTCCGGGGAATACGCGATGATCGAGGCCGCCGCGGCCAACGGATGGGTGGACCGCGAGCGCATCGTGCTCGAGTCGCTGACCGGCATCAAGCGGGCCGGAGCCGATATGATTCTTACCTATTACGCCACCGAAGTAGCGGGTTGGCTGAACTAACAGTCTGGAAGGACGACGATGACCGTATCTGAACAGCTCTTTGAACGCTCCCGGAAAGTCATCCCCGGTGGAGTGAACTCGCCCGTGCGAGCCTTCAACTCCGTGGGCGGCACGCCGGCCTTCATGGCCGAGGCGCAGGGACCCTACCTCACGGACGCCGACGGTCGTAATTACGTGGACCTCGTGATGAGTTGGGGCCCGGGGCTCATCGGACACAAGCACGCCCAGGTGGTAGAGGCAGTGCACGCCGCCGTGGAACACGGGTTGAGCTTCGGCGCCTCCACCGAGTCGGAAACCCGTTTAGCTGAACTCGTTGTCGATCGGATCAACGCGGTGGTTCCTAACACGATTGACCAGGTGCGCATGGTCTCCACCGGCACCGAGGCCACGATGACTTCCATCCGCCTCGCGCGCGGTTACACCGGTCGAGACAAAATCATCAAGTTTGCCGGTTGCTACCACGGCCACGTGGACGCGTTGCTCTCCGAGGCCGGTTCCGGCGTGGCAACGCTGTCGATGCCGGGGTCTGCGGGAGTCACCGCCGCGACCGCCGCCGAGACCATCGTCCTGCCCTATAACGATCTGGACGCCGTACGCGCCGCGTTCGAGAAGTTCCCCGACCAGATCGCCGCGGTCATCACCGAATCCGCGCCGTGCAACATGGGCGTGGTCACCCCCGAGCCCGGTTTCAACGCGGGTCTGCGCAAGCTCACCCACGAGCACGGTGCCCTGATGATCTTCGACGAGGTGCTCACCGGTTTCCGCGTGAGCCCCGCCGGGTACTGGGGTTACACCGCGGCCGACGAGGGCAACTGGGCTCCGGATATCTTCTGCTTCGGCAAGGTGATCGGCGGTGGCATGCCCATCGCCGCGTTGGCGGGCAAGCGCGAGATCATGGAATACCTGGCACCGACCGGGCCCGTGTACCAGGCCGGTACGCTCTCGGGTAACCCGATCTCCATGGCCGCCGGCATCGCCACGTTGATCGCCGCGGACGCCTCGGTCTACGAGACGATCGACGCACGCTCGGCAGAGTTGCAGGGCGCGATCCGCGAGGTCTTCGACGCCAAGGGTCTGAACTACTCGATTCAGACCGCCGGCAATCTTTTCTCGGTCGCCTTTGGCACGGCGGACGGCGGAGTGAAGAACTACGAGGACGTCAAGAACTCGGAGACGTTCCGCTACGCCCCGTTCTTCCACAGCATGTTGGACTCCGGCGTGTACCTGCCGCCGAGTGCGTTCGAGGCGTGGTTCCTCTCCTCGGCGCACACCGAAGATGTTATGCAGCGCATCATCGACGCGCTGCCTGAGGCGGCAGACGCGGCCGCCTCGGCGCGTCCCTAAGTAGCGCGTCCCTGAGGAGAGCGTGCCCTTGAGGCGCACAGCTCGGTAGCCTGAAACAAGCGGCGCCGTCACCCCGGTGAGGGAGACGGCGCCGCTTGCTGTTTTTGCTAGCGCAGGTGGTAACTGACGTTGACCGTGCGCGTCTTCTGCAGATCGTGGTTAAATAACCAGCTCGGATCCATGATGAAGCGCGCGAAGACCAGGCCCAGGCCGATAGCGCAGAAGATGAGGAGGGCGTCAACCATCCCGGTCACCGCCGGGGTGAGCTGGCCGTTGCTCAGATAAGCCATCGATCGGTAGAAGGTCACACCGGGCACCATCGTGACCACCGCGGGCACAGAGAGCGAGATCCGCGAGTACCTGCGGTGGTGCAGGGGCGCGATGAAGTCACCGAGCGCGGCCACCGCCAGTGCGGCACAGAAGACGGCTAGCTGGGGCGGGACGCCGGATTCGGTGGCTAGGATGCGCAGGGGGTTCACCACCGCCGCGATCACCCCCGCCCAGAGGCATGAGACCGGCATGGCCGAGAAAAGCATGGCGAATCCGTAGGCTGCTACGAAAGAGGCCAGCACCCGCAGCCCAAAGTGGAACCACGGATCCAGGTGCATACTGGGGGCTACTTCCAGGGGGACCTGGAAGACATAGGAGAGTATCCAGACCGCGAACGAGGCACTGGAGAGCAAGATTGCCACATAGGTCAGTCGTTGGAGCCCGGCGGAAAAGTCGAAACGGGCCAGGTCTAACATGCCGGTGACTAGCGGAAACCCGGGCACTAAGAACAGGATGGAGGAGATGAATCCCACCATGTGATTGAAGCCGATCCACCCGAGTTGGTGCATGGCCCAGATCGAGCTGATATAGAACCCTGCCGAGGCGATGCCACAGAGGAACCAGATGGCGAAGTGGTTGACCTCGTGCTTCATGAAGGTGGTGCGCAGAAACTGCCCGAGACCCGCGGCGACGAGCACCACCAGGCACTCGACGATGCCGCCGCTGTTGAGGAAGGCGAAGCCGGCACAGGCGACCGCCGCGGCCAGGGCCAACATCCACCGCTGGTAGAGATGCGGGAAGTTCTCGATCTCCTCCAGCCGTTGCAGGGCCTCGCTGGGCTTGATCTTGTCGGGCAGGTTCGAGACGAAGTCGGAGAGCAGATCGATGCGGTAGGCGCTGATACCTAAGGCCCGCTGCTCTCCGATTTCGGTTCGAAAGTTCCCGGAGGCATAGGCGGAGGTGGTGATCTCGGTAAAGGTCACCTGCGAGTGGTGTTCCTCTAACCCGACGGCCCGGGCCAGACGGGCCATCGACGTCTTGATGCGATAGGCGCTGGCTCCGGACTTCAGCAGGAGCAATCCCAGCTTCATCACCACGCCCGACTGGGCTACGAGGTATTGATGCTGGAACCGGGTGGATCCGAGATAAATGCTATTGGTGGCCGGGGCCGCCTCTGAATCGGTCACGTGTTACCTTCGCTTGTGGTTAACCGAAAGCGCCCGAAGAAGGGCGAGAAATCAGTTTCATTCTAGCCAGCGGCGAGGCCCCAGACTCTCAAACTCCGGTAAATGTGAGCCAGAGCAAGGTCAGGTTGAGCACCACGATTACGATCGCTGAGATCCACGAGAAGACCCGCAGCGCGAGGCGGTCGCGGTACTGCCCCATGAGTCGGGCGTTACCGGTCAACCGCACCAGCGGAATCAGGGCGAACGGGATACCGAAACTCAGTACGACCTGCGAGATGACCAGAGCATCGGTCGGGTTGATGCCCACAGCCAAGACCACCAGCGCCGGGATCAGAGTGATCAGGCGGCGGGGGAGTAGCGGCACCCGGCGATGCAACAGGCCGTCCATGATCTCCGAGCCGGCGTAGGCGCCGACCGAGGTAGACGCCAATCCCGAGGCCAGCAAGCCTACCGCGAAGATGCTGCCGACCAGCGGTCCGAACGTGTCGGCGATGGCCGCGTGGGCACCGGCGATGTCGTCGGTTCCCTCGACCCCCTGCAGGGCGGAGGCCGCCAAGAGAAGCAGGCCGATGTTGACCGCTCCCGCCACGATCAAGGCGAGTACCACGTCCACGCGGGAGGCACGCACCAGCTCGGCCAATCCGAGGGGATTGCGGGCGGCGGTTCCGTGCCGGTGTACGACGAGCGAGGAGTGCAGATAGATGGCGTGCGGCATGACCGTTGCCCCGAGCATGGACGCTGCGATCAACACCGAATCGGCCCCGGCAAAACCGGGCACCAGGCCGCCGGCGACCGCCTGCGGTTCGGGCGGGAGGATCACCAGCCCGGTGAGGAACCCGAGGGTGATGATGAGCAATAGACCCATGATGACGAATTCGAAGGTACGTTGCCGGCGGGCATTCTGCAGACCCAGCAAAGCCATCGATACTGCGCCGGTGATCACTCCTCCGGCCAGTAGCGGAAGACCAAACAAGAGCTGTAGCGCGATCGCGCCACCGATGATTTCGGCCAGGTCGGTGGCGAGTGCGACGGCCTCCGCCTGGAGCCAGTAGGCGATACGAGACCGCCGTGACAGCCGTTGCCCCATGGTTGCGGGGAGGGACCTGCCGGTCACCAACCCCAGTTTCGCGGACTGGTACTGGATCGCCACCGCCATGACGTTGGCGAGCACCAGTACCCAGATCAACAGATACCCGTAGCGGGCTCCTGCGGTGATATTCGCGGCGACGTTGCCGGGATCGACGTAGGCGACGGCAGCTACAAAGGCGGGGCCTAACAGCCGTGCCAGGTGGTTCTTGCGTTGGGAACGCACTGTGTACATCTATGGTTCTTTTCGGTCCGAGGTACGGGGGACGGTCTGTGTGAGACCCCCATTAAACTCCCTCCCGTTGCCGATCGTAAACCCCAAATTTGAACATGTCGCCCGGTGGGTTTAAGAGGCTCGGATGGGCCAGCTTCCATCAATGACCTCATTCTTGCCCTGTCGGTTGAGGTACGCCTGGAAGTCGGCCGCCTGCGCCGCCGCCCACTCCACCTGCTTTTCGTGCAGCTCGGTCGCAGGGGCGTCCAGCTCGGGGTACTGCTCAACCATCGCCGTCAGCAGGCGCTCGGCGGCGATCGCATCTGCCTTGGAGGTGTGGGCGTTCTCCAGGGAGATGCCATAGTCGCCAGAGAGCACCTCGAGGGTGCGCTTGCCCTTCTTGAACTTATGCACCTGCTTGTTCATCACGTAGGGATCCAGCACGGGAAAGCACCGCAGCGGCGGGTAGTCGTAACGCAACAACTCGTGATGGAGCACGGAGAAGTCGTAGGCGGCGTTGAACGCGATGACCGGAACTCCGTCGTGAAACAGGCCGCCCAGCGCGGAGGCCAGCTCAAAGACCACTTGTTTGGCGTCGGTGCCGTGGGCGCGGGCGTACTCGGTGGAGATGCCGTGGACCGCTTCGGCCTGCTCGGGTATCTCGATTCCCGGATCGGCCAGCCATTCACCGGCCCGCACTACCTGCCCGTCGGGCTCCACCAGCACCAACGAGGCGGTGACGATGCGTGCTTGGGTGGGGTCTATTCCGGTGGTCTCGAGGTCGAAGGTGGCGCGTGGTAGTTCAGTCCAGGAAGTCATGGATTCGACTATATCGCGCCGGTTTCGGGAGTTTCTCCGCGCGGCAAAAAAGTGCCTAAAATGTCATACCATCGTGTCACAGTGGTTCTGTACCGGAACTCGTCAGGGCACGTGAGGAGAGACCCGCCATGAGCGACAACTTTCAAGGCGTCACCATCTATACCGGTGCGCCGGGCACGGGCAAGACCCAGGCGCTCCTGAACGCGGCCCAGGTATTTCTCACCGCCGGGAATGACCCCTCCCGCATGCTGGTGCTCACCCCCTCTCGTGTGAGCGCCACCCGATTCCGTGAAAACCTCACCGCGTCCGCACAGCAGACGATGTCGGTGGCGCCCATGAGAGCCTGGCAGGCATACGCCTTCGATGTGCTCCGCCGCGCGCATGTGGCAGGGTTATTACCGGGGCTCGACTTCGCCCCGAAGCTACTCTCCGGCCCTGAGCAGGACGTCGTGCTCGCCGAGCTTCTCGCCGGCCACGCCGTGGGCGTCGGCGCGGCGGTCCGCTGGCCGGCAGATCTCCACGAGGCGATCGGAACCCAGGGGTTCCGCCACGAATTACGCGACTTCTTCGACCGCATGGCCGAATACAACCTCAGCTCGGCCCAGGTGAGAGAACTGGGGCAGCGGCTCAACCGACCGGAGTGGATCGCCACGGCAGATCTGTACACCGAATACCGGCAGATTCGCCGATTGCGCATGCCCAACGCCTACGACCCGGCGGCGCTGATCAACGAGGCCGCGGACGTCCTGCTGAGCAACCCGGATTACCTGGCCGAGGAACGCAATCGTTTGGACCTCGTGCTCATCGACGACCTACAAGAGGCCACGCCCTCCATTTTCCGACTGTTGCGGGTACTCTGCGGTGCGGCCTCATCGCCGTCTCCGGCGCCCGCCACTCAATTGACAGTCTGCACCGACACCGTGGTGCAGGGCTTCCGCGGTGCTCGCCCCGATCTGGCGCGCACTCTGCCCGAGATCTTCCCCGACCACCGCCGAGTCGACCTCAGCCAGTCCCACCGCATGCCCGCGTCCATTGCCACCGCGTGGGAGGCTGTGGCCACTCGCATACCCCCGGTGGCCGGCGTACATCACAGCCGTGACCTGAGCCAGCCGGTCTCCACCGAACCCACCGAGCAGGCGCTGTGGGAGCTCGGTGACGACAACTCCCTGCTCGACCCGATCAAATCTCAAGACATGGCCGCGACCGTGCAGGGCCATACTGTCGATTCCCCGCAGTCCGAAGCCAGGTTGCTGGCGCAGATGATCCTCGAAGACCATCTCTACCGCGGCAGGTCTTACGCCCGTAGCGTGATCATCGTGCGTAGCGGCTCATCGGTTAACAGCATTCAACGCGTCCTCGAGGGGCAGGGGATTCCCGTGCGCACCGCCCGTGCCTTGCGCCCGGTGCGCGAAGAGCCTGCCGTCCGTCCCTTCCTCGATGCCCTCGCCCTGGTGATCTATGGGCACGGCCAGGCCACCGAGGGCGCCGTACCCGAAATCAGCGTGGACGTCGCCGAAGCGTTGCTCACCTCGCGGCTGGGCGGGGCCACCGCGATGGATATCCGCCGCCTGCGGCAGAGCCTGCGCGCCCAAGAACTCCGCACCGGAGGCACCCGGGCCAGCGACGAGCTGCTCGTCGAGGCGCTTTTGAACCCCGATCTGCTCCCGAGCTCTCGCGTGGCGGCGTCGGCGCGTCGCATCGGTCAGGTGTTGACGGCCGGTAGCGAAGCGCTCAAGGTGCCCGGGGCCACCGCCGAAACGGTGCTGTGGGCGCTGTGGGAGGCATCCGGGTTGGCGGCCCCCTGGCGTGAGACCGCCCTGAGCCACTCAGCGGCAGCCGAACGCGCCCACCGCGATCTCGACGCCATGATGGGCCTGTTCGAAGCGGCCACCCGCTACGTGGACCAAATGCCCGGCGCTACCGCCGCTCAGTTCCTCGAGTACATCGACGCCCAAGACCTGCCGATGGATACCCTCACCGAGCGCACCGACGCCACAGAAGCCGTCGAGATCCTGACCCCGGCGCAGGCAGCGGGCCGAGAGTGGGACATCGTCTACGTGGCGGGCCTGCAAGACGGGGTGTGGCCCAACACCACCATCCGTGGTTCCCTGCTGAACACCAAGGCCCTGACCGACATCTTTGACCTCGGCGCCGAAGCGGCGGCCACGGTGGGCACGCTCGATCGTCTCAAAGAGACCCGATATGACGAATTCCGCATGTTCTCGACAGCCATTTCGCGGGCCAAGTATCGACTGGTGTGCACCGCGGTCAAGAACGTAGACACCGCCCCCAGCGAGCTGCTCGACATCGCCGCCCCGGCAGAGCACGGGGTGCGCGAGAACACGATCGTGCGGCGTCCGATGACGTTGCGGGCCATGATCGCCGAACTAAGGCAGTACTCCGAACGCGCGGCCACCGATCCGGTGCGGGCCCAGGCGGCAGCTCGAATTCTGAACCGGTTCACCGACACCGATCGCACCGCCGGGATGCTCATTCCCGGTGCCCATCCGAGCCAGTGGTGGGGGCTGTTGGGACTCTCCTCGCAGGGACCGACCTTCGACCCACAGACTCCGGTACCCATCTCGCCCTCCCGGGTAGAGGCCATCCACTCCTCGCCGCTGGACTGGTTCGTCTCACAGTCCAAGGCCGAGGCCGCGACCGACCTCGCCCGCTCCATCGGAACGCTGGTGCACGAGATCGCCGAAGACCTACCCGACTGGGCCGCCGGAACCGTCGACGATGGGGAGACCTTCACCTCGCAATTGCTGAACGAGCTGAAAACGCGGTTTGAGCGCCTCGGCTTGCCCGATACCTGGGAGACTCAGCTGGTATATCAGCGCGCTGAAGAGATGTTACTGAAGTTCTCCGCCTACGTCGCGGACATGCATACCGGTGGCACCCGTGAACTCGTGGGCGTTGAAGGCAGTTTCTCTGTCCTGATACCCGCGCGCGCCGAAGCGGCGGAACCCCGCGCGGCCCTGCTCTCCGGACGAGTGGACCGGCTCGAGAAAACCGTGGGGGACGACGGCAAGTACGTCATCGCCGACCTCAAGACCGGACGAACCCCGCCGCCTCAGCGCGACATCGAACAGCATCCGCAGCTGGCCGCCTACCAAGTGGCTCTGGAGGCTGGCGCGGGCCAGGCCATGGCCGCGCGGGTACAGGATTTTCACGACACCGGGGGCAAAGAAACCCTGCAATTTGAGGGTTTACACGAGGCCTCCGGCGGGGCGCACCTCGTGCAAATCGGCAAGCAAACGAAATCGTATGGGGAACAAGCCCAGCCACCCCTATCTCACGATGCCGCCTGGGCGGTAGAACTGATCAACCGCGCCGCAGAACTCATCTCCGTCGCCCATCTGCAGGCTCGCCACGATTCCTCCCGCGAGGGTGCCTTCGGCAAGAGTTGCCGGTTACCCGATATCTGTCCACTCTGCGCCCGCGGCCGCCAAATTACTCACCCCTAGGTCAACACCGATGAACATTGCATTTACCCCCGAAGACATCGCTATGGCGCTGGGCCGTCCGGCGCCTACCGAAGAGCAATCCCGCATCATCTCATCCCCGCTGAACGCCAAACTCGTCGTCGCCGGCGCGGGCTCGGGCAAAACGGCGACGATGGTGGATCGCGTGGTGTGGCTGGTAGCCAATGGGCTCGTGCGCGCCGACGAGGTGCTCGGAGTGACCTTCACCCGTAAAGCTGCCGCCGAACTGCGCGAGCGCATGCGCATGCGCCTCGAGGAGCTACGCCGCTTGGACATGATCGCCGAACCTGCCGAGGGCACACCCGTTCTCGATCCGGTGGTCTCTACTTACCATTCCTACGCCAACACGCTGGTGGCTAACTACGGTTTGCGGTTGGGCGTGGAACAGGACGCCCAGATGCTTGGCGGCGCTCAAAGCTGGCAGCTGGTAGCGCAGCTCGTTGAGTACGTGGATCCCAAGCTGTTGCCCGTTGATCCGCAGGCGAAATCCACCATCATCGAGTCGGTGCTCGCCCTCGCCGGTGAATGCGCCGAACACCTGGTGGACCCCGAAGACCTCATTCGCTGGTGTGAAGACCAGATTCAACGGTTAGAACGGGTTCCTCACGTGGGGCGCAAGAAGCCCAAGGAGCGGGACAGCCTGGTTGCCCGGTTACAGAACCGCATCTTCTATGGCCAATTGGTTCAGCAATATCAGCGGTTGAAATCCACCATGCAAGTCATGGACTACGGCGACCTGATTTCGTTGGCCGCGCGGATCGCTCGAGATATTCCGCAAGCCCGGAATACCGAACGGGAGCGGTTCAAAGTGGTGTTGCTCGACGAGTTCCAAGACACTTCACACGCGCAAATGCAACTGTTCTCCGATCTCTTCGGCGGACGCAACGGCCACGGTGAGCACCCCGTGATGGCAGTGGGCGACCCGAAACAGTCGATCTACGGTTTTCGCGGCGCCTCGGACGGCCAGCTGTTCAGCTTCTACAAGTATTTCCCTACCGATCACCCGGAGCCCGGTTACCTCACCGTTGCGTGGCGCAACGACAGCGCGGTGTTGCACGCCGCCAACCAGGTGGCCGCGCCCTTGCAGAACACCCCACGCTGGGTGGACGACCCCTCGGACGTGCAGGTCCCCGACTTGCGCACGCGTCCCGAGCCGGGGGAGGGGACGGTTCACCTGGGGCGTTATCGAACCGATACGGAGGAGGCGGAGGCCGTGGCCGCCGCAGTGGCGCAGCGACGGGCCGCCCAAGTCGCTGACCCGCAGGCCACAGCTCTGACGATGGCCGTGCTGTGCAAAAAGCGGGCCCAGATGCCGGCCATTGCCACGGCATTAGAACTCCACGGGGTGCCGTATCAGATCGTTGGTCTCGGCGGGTTATTGGACACCCCAGAAGTGGTGGACATGGTCGCGATTCTGCGCGTCCTGGCAGATCCGGGCAGATCTGATGCGCTGATGCGGATCCTCTCCGGAGCCCGCTGGCGGTTGGGGGTCGCGGATCTCTTGGCGTTTTCCGACTGGGCATCGCACCTGCAGCGCCGCCGCGACGAGGCGATTCGCACCGGACGTGCCGAAGACCTCTACACGGAACTCAACGACGACGAAAAACAGCGGGAGTTAGAGCGGCTGGAAAAGCAGATCTCCTCGGATATCACCGACGGCGCCTCCCTCGTCGAAGCCCTCGAACAGCTTCCCGAACCGGGATGGACCTCGTACCACGGGCGAAGCATCAGCGAAACGGGTCTGGAACGCCTGCGCGCGCTCGCCGCAGAGCTGGATTATCTCCGTCAGTTTATGGCTGAAGACCTCGGGACCCTGCTCTACGCGATCGAACAGACCATTCTGCTGGACATCGAGTTAGCTGCCCGTCCCGGGGCGACTCCGGGAACCGCCCGACAACACATCGACGCCTTCCACGACGTCGCCGCGCAGTACGCCCAATCGGCTCCACGAATTAACGCGACGCTACTGGCGGGAACCGAACTGCTTCACGGCGAGGCAGCCGATGAGCATGAACTGGATGACGCGGAGTCCGCAGCCCAGGAACAGACTGAACGCACGTTGCGTTTCTCGCTGAGCTCCGGCACGGGGTCGCCCAGCGGCGTCAACGGATTCCTGGCCTGGCTCGATGCCGCAGCCGCCGAGGAATCCGGATTGGAGATGGCCACCGAAGAGCCGCGTACCGACGTGGTACAGATACTGACCGTCCACGCCTCTAAGGGCTTGGAGTGGGATCACGTGTATATCCCCGGCATGAACCACGGCGACTTCCCCCGCCTAGACGATCCGCGCTGGACGCAGAACTCGAAAACGTTGCCGTGGCCCCTCCGCGGTGACAGGGGTTTTCTGCCGAAGTGGCGAGATGACTTTCTCGACACCCAAGAGATCGACGAGTACCTCAAGGAGCTCAAGGACGACGCCCTGATGTACCGCGTGAACGAAGAGAGACGCCTAGCCTACGTGGGGATCACCCGCGCCCGGTCTGTGTTGGTGCTGACGGGATCGGCGTGGCAGGGGACCAAAGCCAAGCCGTCCCTCGCCAGTGAATTCTGGTTGGAGCTGGCCGAGGAAGCTGAACGCGCGGAGGAGCACCATCTCGAAGTGCTCACGCAGGTCAGCGAGGAGCAGATTGGTTCGGAGAACCCCCAATCGGCCACGCTGACGACCGCACTATGGCCCTTCGACCCTCTCGAGGGCCCCGAGACCATGACGTGGTCCTCACTGGAGGAGCTCCACGCTGCCGAAGACCGTGGTGAGTTCACCGAAGCCACCCTAGAGAAACGTCGTCGCGAGAAATTGCAGAATGAAGAACGCTTCCGCACCTCTCGACGCGCCCGCATGGAGGCGGCTGCAACCGCGGTGGTCACCGGGCAGTTCCCCACCGAGGTGCTCGGGGCCGACCAACCGACCATCGCGAAGGCCTCCCCAGAGACCGCGCAGATGATCCAAGATTGGGATCAAGAGGCGGCCCTCTTGTTAGAGATCCTCAACGAGCCGCGTGCTCACTCGGGATTCGAACTCCCCGCTCACCTGAGCGCCTCGAACCTGGTGTCTCTGGCGGACGACCCCGAAGCGGTGGTGGGCAACATGATTCGGCCAATGCCGCAACGACCGGGCATCGCGGCGCGGGCCGGCACGATCTTCCACGCCTGGGTGGAGTCTCACGTGCAATCCAGCGCCATGCTGGATGTCGAGTGGGAGGATTTCGCGGATTCCGAGCTCGAAGTCAGCATGGATCTACCGGCGTGGAAGGAGAACTTTCTGGCCAGCCGGTGGGCCGAGCGCCAACCCTGGGCGGTGGAGTATCCCATCGAGACACCAGTGGAGGGTATCTCGGTGCGTGGTCGAGTCGATGCCATTTACCGGGATATCGACGATGACGGCGTGGAACGGTTCGAACTGGTGGATTGGAAGACCGGTCGTAGCCCGGCTACCGCCAAAGACCGCAGGTCGAAATCGATGCAGTTGGCCCTGTACCGCCTGGCCTTCGCCCGATTACACAACCTAGACGTCTCCCAGGTGAGCGGAACCTTCTTCTACGTGGCCGAAAACCGCGAGTGGAGCCCGGAGAAGTTCGCCGACGAGCAGGAACTTACGCGTCTGTTGCGGAGGGCGAAGAAGCTGGGTACGCAGTATCGGAACGGACCGACCCGCTAACGGAACCTGTGGGGCGCTGCGTCTCCTCCGAGGCGGGGTGCTCCTCAGGCGAGGCGTCGGTGGCAGATGCGGTCGAGCCCTGCGCCTCGGTCTCACGCGGGGAGCTACTGGATGGGGAGCTACTGACCTCCGGGCGCAGCTCGCCGGCGGCGCGAAGGTCAGATTCCAGCGTCCGGAGCATACGCACGGCTTCGTCCACCATCTGCCGGTCCTCGTGCTCGATGCCGCGGATCAACCACTGCGCCAAGGCGAACTCGGCGTAGAGGTTGGCGCGCAGGGCCAGCGAAGAGTCCGGCAACTGCGGCATCTGATCCACGTAGACCTCGATCACCTTGTCGGTGAAACGCTCGTCTTCGCAGGCCAACAACCACGAGAAGTCGATCGCCGGGTCGCCCACGCACACCTCAGACCAGCCTGTGACTTCGGTGATCTGCTTCTGGTCCAACACCAGGTTGTCCTCGTTGAGGTCGCCGTGAATCACGCGTGGGCGGAACGACCACAGCGCTTCGTCGTCCATGAGGCGGTGCCATCGCGCCAAGAGGCCCGAGGGCACTTTGCCGGTCTGCTCGGCCCGGGCCAACTCGGCGCGGCGACGGTCGCGAATCTGATCGGCGGTGTAGACCGGCAAGTCTGCGTCTTCGACGATAGACTCGGGCATCACGTGAATCGTGGCGATAAGACGGCCCAGCGACGTCGCCAAATCCTCGGTGCCCTCCTTGGCATGCGAGGAGATCTCGGCGAGTTCGTCGATGTCGTAATGGGTGCCGGGGATATGCGTGTAGATAAACGTCTGCATACCGTTCGTCGGTACCGAACCGACGATCGTGGGAACCAAGAACGGCAACCTCGCCCGCAAGCCGGCAGAGAAAGATTGCAGGATGACGTGTTCGGCTTCGAGGCGTACGCTAGCCTCAGGGTGCTTCGGCGATCGAACGCGCCATCGCTTATCTGCGGAGTCGATGATGACCGCCGAATCGAAATCGGCGGCGTCGTCGGCAGAGGGCAACGCAGCGACCGGGTAGAGACCCGGGACGCCTGCGGAGACAATGGCGGCAAGTTGAAGCGGTGTAACAGTCACATCATTAGGGTACAAGACAAAGGGGCAAGCCACAGAATGAATGACAACCTCCTAGCACTACGAACCAGCCTTTCCCCGACCGGGCCCCTGGGGTATCTGCCGCTGACCTCGCGTGACCGACGCGACTGGTCAGAACACCTCGGTGACGAGGGATTTCTCAACTCCTGCCTGGACGCCGTGCTCACCCCGGGACGCTCTGGAGAACTCCTCGCCGTGACCGCCGGAAAAGTTCTGGTCGATGACGAACTCATTCCTCTCAACCTGGCAGAGACGGACTGCGGTGTGGGTCTCAACCATGCGGCGTTGCGTGAGTATTGCGCTCGCGTTGCGGCACATGAGCCCCGCAAAGTGCCCCGCTCTAACAGCGGTGAACACGATCTCGACGCGCCGACGCGGGCGGACGTCCTCTTCGGCGGCATGCTCGACCAGACACCGGTTCTCGCGCTGTGTGGCGCGTGGGAGGAATACCTTGACCTACCGGAGAACCTGCTCGGCCCCGACGGGCAACAACTGAGCCCCGAGGAATTCATGGCCGCCCGCACCGGTGGACGGTGGCTATCGCTGCGGGAACACGCAGACTCGGCGCGCACCCTGGCCGACAACCCCGCCGAGCACACCGCCCGTGGGTATTCCCAGATCTTCTCAGCCGTGGCCGCGCTGACCGCCTGGCACGCCTCGGCCGTCTACGACGGCGCCACCGGGGAACCCACCGTCGTCATCAATTCCGGCTGGGCGCGTCTCACACCCGCCGGCCGGGTGAACTTCCCGCGCACCGACCCCGCGGTGATCACCGCCGTCACTGCGACGATCGACGGGCAGGACCACCTGCTGCTGGGGCAGTCGCGCGCGTGGGCAAAGAACAGGTTCTCCACCTTCGCGGGATTCGTCGAGGCGGGGGAGTCCATCGAAAACGCCGTGGCCCGCGAGGTCTTCGAAGAATGCGGTGGCGCGGTAACCCGAGTGAGGTATCTGGGTTCCCAGCCCTGGCCGTTTCCGCGCTCCCTGATGTTCGGGTTTACCGCGGAAATCGAGAATCCGGAACAGGTCGCCGCCGACGAAACCGAGATCGAGACGATTCGCTGGTTCACTCGTCAGCAGCTGCGTGAGGCCCACACCAGCGGTGAGATTCAGCTACCCCCGCGCTCGTCCATCAGCCGTGCGCTGATCGAGGATTTTCTCGGCGAGCCGTTGCCGACCCGCCTACAATAGAATCCGCGCCCCGCGCACGTCGTGAACGGGTGCCGGTTTCTACCCCGACCAACTTCATTGGAGCTTCATGCCTGCTGTGCATCCTGGTACCCACCCCGGTGAGAACGCCGGCGGTATCGCCTCCCCAGACAAGATCCTGGAAGGCTTGGATCCAGAACAACGCCGTGTGGCCACCGAACTCTCCGGGCCCATGTGCGTTCTGGCAGGAGCAGGCACGGGCAAGACCCGCGCGATCACCCACCGCATCGCCTACGGCGTTGCGACCGGACGCTACGTACCCAACCGGGTGCTCGCCCTGACCTTCACCGCCCGCGCGGCCGAGGAGATGCGCGTGCGCTTGAAACAGCTGGGCGTGGGCGGCGTCCAGGCGCGCACCTTCCATGCCGCGGCGCTCCGTCAGCTGACTTACTTCTGGCCCCGCGCGGTCGGAGGCACCCCGCCGACCATTCTCAACCACAAGTCACAGCTCATCGCCGAGGCAGCCAACCGGTTGCGACTGACCACCGATCGCGCCAAGATCAGAGACCTCGCCGCCGAGATCGAGTGGGCCAAGGTCAACATGCTCACCCCCGACACCCTGCCGGCGCGCCTGGGGGAGCGGGACCTGCCCACCGACGTCACCCCGCAAAACATGGCGCGGCTATTTCGCGCCTACGAAGACCTCAAAGACGAGCGGAACATCATCGACTTCGAAGACGTGTTACTGCTGACCGTCGGCGTGCTCGAAGACGACCCCGAAGTCGCCGCCGAGGTCCGCAAACAGTACCGCCACTTTGTCGTGGACGAATATCAAGACGTCTCCCCGCTGCAGCAGCGCCTGTTGGACGCCTGGCTCGGTGGACGGGACGAGTTGTGCGTGGTCGGCGACGCTTCTCAGACCATCTACTCCTTCACCGGTGCCACCAGCAGGTTTCTGTTGAACTTCACCCGCCGCTACGAAGGCGCCAACGTCGTCAAACTCATCCGCGACTACCGCTCCACCGCACAGGTGGTGAACCTCGCCAACACCCTGCTCCAAGATCGGCGGCCCGCCAAAGACTCCACCCCGGGTTCCTGGGCCACACCCTTGCGCCTGGTCTCCCAGCGCGGTTCGGGACCGAGCGCAGAATTCTTCGAATACGCCGACGACGAGCAAGAAGCAGCCGGCATTGCCGAAGACATCCAAGACCTCATCACCAAAGACGGCGTGCCCGCCAGCGAAATCGCCGTGCTCTTCCGCACCAACGGCCAATCGGCGGCCATCGAGCAGGCACTGACCGAAGAGGGGATCGCCTACCAGCTGCGCGGGGCCGAACAGTTCTTCAACCGCGGAGAGGTCAAGGCCGCCATCCGCATGATCTCCACCGCGGCCCAGTCGGCCGGCACCGACGACGTCCCGCAATACACCCGGGACCTGCTCAAGCAGCTGGGGTACACCAAGCAGGGCCCCAGCCACTCCGGCGCCCAGCGACAGAAGTGGGAATCGCTGGCGGCACTGGTCTCTATGGCAGACCGCATGCACGCCGAACGTGAGCAGGAACGCCAACGCGCCCGTGACAACGGTGCCGATGAACTCCCGGCCGGGCTGACCATGACTGAGTTCGCCACCGAGCTGGCCCGGCGAATGAGTGATCAGGACGCCCCCGTCATGAACGGGGTTACCCTGGCGTCCCTGCACTCGGCCAAGGGCCTAGAGTGGGACGCCGTCTTCCTTGCCGGCCTCAACGAGGGGCTACTGCCCATCAGCTTCGCCAAAACCGGTGACGAAATCGATGAGGAACGCCGGCTTCTCTACGTGGGCATCACCCGCGCCCGTAAGCACCTCACTTTCAGCTGGTCCCGCTCACGGACCCCCGGAGGTCGCGCCAACCGCAAACGATCGCGCTTTCTCTCGGCCATCGCCCCGCCGCAGGAAAAACCGGTGAAGACCTCCTCTACCAAAGGATTCCGCGCGTGAGCGCTCGCGGTAGTGCGGGCGAGAAAACCGAGGAGATCGTTCCCGCCTCCAACGGCCTGCCCGAGATCGTGGTGGTCCGATCCACCCGCCGGAGAAAGACGGTCTCCGCCCGCCTCGACCCCGACGGACGCCTGCGGTTGTTGGTGCCGGCACGCACCTCACGCGCCGAGATCCTCCGGCACGCCGCGACGCTGGCCCCACGGATAGCGTCCCGGGCCCGCGCACGTGAGGACGCCCGCCGCTCCTTCGCCTCGGACGAGTACCTCGCCACCCGGATGCGGGCGCTGGCGGAACAATACCTGCCCGAGCTCACAACCGCGCAGGGTCATCAGCCTGACTCAATCCGCTGGGTCACCAACCAGTCCACCCGATGGGGTTCGGCCACGCCCACCGCGGGGCGCATCAGGATCTCCCACGTTCTGCGGGGAGCCCCCGAATTTGTGATCGATAGCGTGGTCTTTCACGAGCTGTGCCATTTCGTGGAGGCCAACCACGGTGCTCGCTTTCGAGCCCTAGAACAGCGATACCCGCGCAAGGCCGAAGCGGAGGCCTTTCTCGCGGGTATCGTGTTCGCTCAGTCTCAATAGCGTGATCGAGAGCCGACGGGGGTAATTGAGTTACTTGTCGTTCTTGCCCTCGCCCTGAGAGTCGTTGTCGGGTCGATCGTCCTGATCCTTCTTCGACTCTTCTGCCGGCTCGTCGTATCCGCCCGCCAAGAGCTTCTCGAGTGCGGCATCGAATTCGTCGTCGGTGGCGTTGACCATCTCCACGCGCTGTTCATACTCGGTGAGGTTCGAAAGTTCCTCGCCGGTCGGCAGGGTCTCCGGCGCGGCCCACAGCTTGTCACGGTCGTCGATGCCGTGCTCCTCCCCGTAATTCCGCCAGAAGGTGGCTGCTTCGCGGTTGAGCTTGGGGCGTAGCTCCAGCCCCACCAGCGACGCGAAGACGTGCTCGGCCGGGCCACCGGTGGCGTGACGTCGGCTCATCGACTCGGCCAACTGCGAAGCCATGGGCAGGTTCTTGGTGGCCTGCTCGGTCACCACCGTCACCCACCCCTCGACCAGGGCAAGTAAGGTCTCCAAACGCTCGAGAGCCAGTTTTTGGTCCTCGGTGTTTTCGGGGGTGAAGAGGTCGGCGCTGAAGGCCTCCTGCATCGCGGCGGGATCGGAGGGGTCAATCTCTTCAGCTGCGGTCCGCATGCCCTCCACATCGATGTGGATACCCCGGGCATAACGCTTGATGAGGTCGATAATGTCTTGGCGTAGCCAGGGGTTGGACTTATATAGACGGGACAGAGCGACCTCGCGGACGGCGAGGTAGAGCATGACCTCCTGCGGAGGGATTTCCAGACCCTCACCGAAAGCGGCAACACCCTGGGGCACCAGGGCCGCGCGGGAATCGGCCAGCGGCAGACCCACGTCGGTGGAAGAAACCACTTCACCGGCCAGCGAGGCGACCGACTGACCGGCCATCGAACCGAACATCATTCCGCCGATGCCGGAGAGGAAATTGCCACCTCCGACCCCACCGAGCAACGACTTGAGCTCCTCGGGCATCTGGGAATCCATCGACTGATTCATAGTGCGAGACATCGATTCGGCAATCGGACCGGCGATCTCGCGGAAGGTATCGAAACTGTTTTCCACGAAATCCGACTTCGACCACGTCTCGGTGGTGTAACCGGTGCGGTCGAAAGCGGTGGCAGGGTCTAACCAGAGATCCGCCAACTGGGTGGCGTCTGCAACGGCCGACTTCTGGTTCTGGGTGACCGAGGGGTCTTTGCCCATGGCCACCAGCTGGCGAGCCTGCTGGCGTGCCATGTCCCAATTGACCGGTTCGTCGGAGTTAGTATTGCCGAACATCGAACTGATCTGGGCCATGAGCCCCTGTAGCATCGCCGGATCGATATTCATGCCCATGCGGCGCAATTCCTCGGGATCAATGCCCATCGACGACGGATCAAACCCACCGGGGGTGTTGCCGAATCCGGCGCCCGACTGGTTGCCGAAGCCACCGCCGAGCTTCTTGAACATTTCCTCGAACGGATCGTTCTCCGAGCCGGAGTCGTGGGGATTATTGCGATCGTTGTCTGCCATAGTGCCCTCCTTAAACTGGTACTTATGACGTTAAATTAACATTTACTCCACCCTACCGAAGCGCCGTGTGCAGTGCGAGGGGTGTTACGCTTCCAGCGGTTAAGTGCAGGCAAACTATCAGGCTAGGGGGCACGATGGGTGCCGTGGTGATTCTGGCCGATCGGGTACGCTGGTTGAATGCGCTTGAAACCCGCCTTCCGCACCACATCCGTTACGTCTGAACCGGCAACCGGCGTCCGCCGGGATGGCTCTGCACGCCTTCGCAACGTGACCGGCTGGGCCACGGCCCTGTTGACGGCAACAGCTCTCGTGGTACCGGTGAATTTCGTGACCGAGGAGGCCGGCCCAACCTTCAACACGATCGGGGAAACCGACGGGGAACAACTGATCAGCATCGAGGGCAGACAGTCGTATCCGGTCTCAGGAGCGCTCGACATGACCACCGTATCGGTGGCCGGAGGACCCAATACCCGCATCTTCGCCGTTCAGACGCTGGGCACCTGGCTTGCTTCGCACACCATGGTAGTACCCACCGAGCTGATGTACGACCCCACGGTGACCAACGAACAGGTCACCACCAAGAATGCCAGCGATATGTCTAATTCGCAGGAGTCGGCTCAGGCGGCAGCCATGACCTACCTGCACGAAGACTTCACTGAGAAGCTGAAGATCGCAGACATCCCCGGTGACTCTCCGAGCGCGAAGGCCCTCAAGCCGGGCGATGAGCTGGTCTCCATCGGCGGACAGCAGATCAAACATTTCGAACAGATCGCCGACCTCCTCGCCCAAACAAAAGGTCGCCCCGTAGATGTGACCGTCAAGCGGGATGGTCGCACCCTCACCGAGAAGATCACACCGACCTATAGCGAGAAGGCCGACAAGTATCTCTTGGGCGTGGCCGTGAAGAAAGACTATGACTTTCCCATCAAGGTCAAGTACGGCCTTGAAGAGGTGGGTGGCCCGAGCGCGGGAATGATGTTCAGCCTCGGCATCATCGACGAGCTCACCCCTGGGCAGATGACGGGTGGTAAACACTTCGCGGGCACCGGCACCATCGACGCCGAGGGCAAGGTCGGCCCGATTGGGGGCATCGCTCAGAAGATGGTCGGTGCCAAGGACGCCGGCGCCGAGTTCTTCCTCGCCCCGGCAGATAACTGCCAGGACGTCGTCGGTCACGTTCCCGATGGCCTGTCGGTCATCAAGGTCGATTCGCTCTCGCAGGCCGCCGATGCCGTCGAGAAACTGGGCACCGGTGCCGACCCCGCCGGGTTCCCCACCTGCGGCTGAGCGCGTTGGCTGACCTAGGGTGAGACAGGTGACGGCACGGGGCGAAACTGGCACAATGGATAAATAGCCTTTATCACATTTGCCCATTCTTTAAGGATCTCGTGACTACCGGAGCCCCAACCCCTCGCGCCCCTCGTAATCCCCGTACGCCTCAGCGGAAGAACAACACGCTGACGATCACTTTTGCCATCGTGGCCGCGCTGGTGATCGCCTTCGTGTTTGCGACCCAGGTGTACACCAACGTCCTCTGGTTCGACCAGCTGGGCTTCCTCAACGTTTTCATCACCCAGAATCTGTACCGCCTAGCGCTCTTCCTGATCACCGCGCTTATCACAGCGGGCGCGATCTGGGCGAACATGCACTACGCCTATAAGAAGGGCCAAGCCCCGACCGCGGCGCAGAACCGTCCCCCTCGTCCGCACCCCGAAGCGCAGCGTCCCGGTAACCCCGCAGACCCCTTCAGCGATTTCACCGACGTGTTTAACCAGAACATGGATCGCTACCGCGAACAGGTCGAAAAACTGCGCAAGGTATTGCTCATCGCCGTTCCCACCGCACTCGGGCTCTTCGTGGGCGCCGGCGCCACCTCGCAGTGGGAAACCGTCGCGCTGTTCTTCAACGCGGTAGACTTCGGTCGCACAGACCCGGAATTCGGAAAAGACCTCGGTTTCTTCATCTTCTCCTTGCCCTTCTGGAAGATGCTCGTCAACTTCCTCTCGACACTGCTGTTGCTCTCGGGCCTGGCCGCGCTTGTCATGCACTACTTCTATGGCGGCATCAAGGTGCACGAGCGGGGAATCGACACCACCTCGGCTTTCCGACGTCACGCGGCAATCCTCCTGGCGTTGTTCCTGCTCCTGCGCGGTCTGATCTTCTGGTTAAATCGTTATACCGCCACTCAGTCGCAGTCCGGCCGCTGGGCAGGCGCGATGTACACGGACGTCAACGCAATCATCCCCATGCAGTCGATCTTGGCGATCATCGCGTTGATCGTTGCGGCCTTTTTCATCGTGGCCGCGGTGACGAACCAGTGGCGCCTGCCGATTCTCGGCACCGCCGTCATGGTGATTGCCGCTCTCGTGGTGGGCGGTATCTATCCCTGGATCGTGCAGCGTTTTCAGGTCGTGCCGAACGAGCAGTCTTCGGAGGCCGAGTACATCCAGCGCAATATCGATGCCACCCGTAACGCCTACGGTCTGGACGACGTCAAGGTAGAAAACTACGACGCAACGACCAACACCGCCGCCGGCGCATTGAAAGACGAGACCGAGACGATCTCGAACATTCGTCTCTTGGACCCGAACGTGGTCTCGAACGCCTTCTCGCAGCTGCAGCAGTTCCGCCCCTACTACCAGTTCGAAAAAACGCTGTCGGTGGACCGCTACAAGATCGATGGCAAGTCTCAAGACACCGTGATCTCCGCCCGCGAGCTGAATCCGGCGCAGAACGCTGATTCGTCGTGGTACAACCAGCACGTGGTCTACACACACGGTTACGGTGTGATCGCCGCCTACGGTAACCAGGTGGAGGCCGACGGCAAGCCGAAGTTCATGCAGTCGGGTATCACCGCGACCGGCGAGATCAGCGAGGATTACGAGCCGCGAATTTACTTCGGTAAGTCCTCGCCGGATTATTCGGTGGTTGGCGGTAGCGAGTCCGATGAGCACTTGGAGCTTGACCGCCCGCAGACCACGGACGACAAGGGAGCCTCGGACGCTAAATACACCTTCACCGGTGACGGCGGCCCCAACGTCGGCAACCCGCTGAACCGTCTCGCGTACGCGATCAAGTTCCAGTCTTCGGATCTGTTGCTCTCCGACGCTATCCGCGATAACTCGCAGATTCTTTACGATCGCGACCCCACCGACCGCGTCCGGAAGGTGGCGCCGTACCTTACTGTGGACGGCAACCCATACCCCGCGATCGTCGACAACAAGGTGGTCTGGATCGTCGATGCGTACACCACCTCGGATCAGTACCCCTATTCCCAGGAAGCCGAACTGCAGGCAGCCACCCAGGATTCGGAAGTGCAGAATGGAATGGCTTCGGCCCTGCCGCGCAAGGATGTCAACTACATCCGCAACTCCGTCAAGGCCACCGTCAACGCTTATGACGGTTCGGTGCAGCTTTATGCCTGGGACGACCAAGACCCGCTGTTGCGAGCTTGGCAGGGCGTCTTCAAGAACAACGTAAAGCCGGTTGCAGAGATGAGCGCGGATCTCATCGATCACGTGCGCTACCCGCAGGATATGTTCAAGGTGCAACGTGAGATCCTGAATAAGTACCACGTGACCGACGCCGGTAGCTTCTACGCCGGGGACGACGTGTGGGCCACCCCCAACGATCCGACCACGGACACCCAGGCCCCGTTGCCGCCGTACTACATGTCATTGAAGATGCCGGGGGAGGACAAGGCGTCCTTCTCGCTGACGACCAGCTGGATCC
This sequence comes from Rothia sp. LK2588, assembly GCF_040946465.1. Taxonomy (NCBI): domain Bacteria; kingdom Bacillati; phylum Actinomycetota; class Actinomycetes; order Micrococcales; family Micrococcaceae; genus Rothia; species Rothia sp. LK2588. Next base: position 137,727 of record NZ_JAYWLS010000001.1, read on the forward strand.
CACAGCAGTCGGATTCCAACACCCGTAACGTGATGTATGGGTTCATGGCGGCTAACGGCGACGCCGGTACCGGCAAGGACGGCGAGATCAGCCCGGACTACGGCAAGCTGACCATGCTGGAGTTGCCGCGTAGCTCGGTGGTTCCCGGCCCCGGTCAGGCGCAGAACAACTTCAACTCCGATACTGATGTCTCCACGGAGCTGAACCTGTTGCGTCAGGGCGCCTCGGACGTCATCAACGGCAACCTGCTGACCTTGCCTGTGGGTGACGGCATTCTCTACGTCCAACCGGTCTACGTGCAGTCTTCCGGTGACTCCGCGTACCCGACCCTGCGCCGTGTGCTGGTGGGCTTCGGCGAAAAGGTGGGCTTCGCTCCCACCCTTGACGAGGCACTCAACGAGCTCTTCCAAGGTTCTTCGGGTGCGAAGACCGCGACCGACGCCGGTGTGGATGAGAAGAAGGCCGATTCGCCGAACGCAACGGATAAACCGGATGCGGCAGCGTCGGCCGACTCGCCGACGGTCAAGGATGCCCTGGATCGCGCAAATCAGGCGATGCAGGATTCCGATAAGGCGATGAAGGACGGCGACTGGAAGGCCTATGGTGAGGCTCAGGACCGCCTGAACAAGGCGATTGAGGACGCCATGGCCGCCGAAGCTGGCCAGGGCAAGTAGTCCGCCGGCCCAGCGTTGAACAAAGAGGCTCCGGAGACCTGCAGGTCTCCGGGGCCTCTTTGTGTGGGATACCTTACAAACCTTACATTTAGGTTGCGCGGGGTGGAACACTTGTGTATAGTTGAATGAGTCGCCGCGGGGTGGAGCAGTTCGGTAGCTCGCCGGGCTCATAACCCGGAGGTCGCAAGTTCAAATCTTGCCCCCGCAACTAAGACAAAGACCCAGTTCTTCGGAACTGGGTCTTTTTGTTTAATTTTCTGTGCGATCTGAGTTTTGCTCTGTCTTTTGTTAGCCACCTTGATTGTGATCACATATACCATCCTCGGGGTGACAAAATATAATTTACGAGTAAACTATATTTCGTAGACAACAACACCAACCAATCTTCAATAGGAGACATCATGGATCGCCGAACTCTGTTGACCGCATCAACCGCAACATTGGGTGTCTTGGCCCTGGGTCAGCCTGCATTTGCCTCGGCTCCTGCGGGAGTCGGCAACGCAACCGCCGAAGCCCACCGCATGCACAAGCCCATGCCCGCCATCAACGAGCTGAACCGCATCTTCAAAGAGGCTGAAGCGGTCACTCAGTGGCCTAAGGGTTACTACCGCGATGTGTACACCCGAATTCTTAAGGCTTCTCAGAAGCTGATTGACACCACCAGCGCTCAGATCAATCCGCAGCTGGCTTTGGATGCCGGTATTCTCAACCGCCAGGCCCAGGCCATGCTCAACGAAGAGAGCCAGTTTGAACAGGAGAAGCGCCCTGCTCAGCTCGAGAACCGCTACACCCGCGTAGATATGCAGCTCTGGCGCGACCGCTTAGCGTTCGACCTGAAGAACCCTTACAACGAGCAGAAGGCTACCGCGGGTGTGACGGCTGTGGCTCAGTCTGCACCGGCCGCGAACAAGCCTTTAGAGACCTACAGCGACAACGCAGGTAGTTTCAGAGTGAACTACAAGGTTATCCCCGCAGGCACTTTTGAGATGGGTGGGGACCAGGCAGAGTGGGAACGTCACAATGTCGACGATTACCGCCGTGTGTGGGAGTCGCCGAAACATCCGGTGACGATTCGTCGCAATTTCGGCATCATGCCCACCGAGGTAACCCGCGATATGTTCGCCGCCTTCGTGGCAGAAACCGGCTACGCCATGCCCGCCGGCGGCGTTGGCTTCCCGGCCCCACCGCAATCGCAGGATCCTAACTCCTCTATGTACCGTCCCGGCGTGACGTGGCAGAACCCCGGCATTCCACAGAACAGCGGTTCCGAACCCGTGGTGCAGGTATCCCGTGTAGATGCCAAGGCATTTGCACGCTGGTTGAGCGCCAAGACCGGTCAAAACTGGCGTCTACCCAGTGAAGCCGAATGGGAATATGCTGCCCGCGCCGGTACCACCACCGCCTACTACTGGGGAGAAGACATCAACGATGGCAACGAGTACGCCGCCGGTTACGACGTCCGGACCGACGCCGCAACCGGTTACGGTTTCAAGCCCATGATGGAGACCGATGACGGCGCCGCCTACACCGCACCTGTAGCATCGTACAAGCCCAACGCGTGGGGACTCTACGACATGACCGGCAATGCCCGTGAATGGGTTGCCGATTACTGGGAACCGAACTTGGAGTCCGGCCCCTACACCGAACAGGCACGCACCTCCGGTGTGGAAGAGTTCCCCGTCTTGCGAGGGGGAGCATGGGATTATATGCCGCAAAACCTGCGTATCGCCTATCGCTCGGCGTACTACAACAACTACATTCACTCCAACATGTGGGGATTCCGCCTGGTTCGCGACATCTAATCGCAGTGCCCCTGCGCCATTTCACGCACCGGTGCGCGCGGGCAGGGGGTTACCCGACGATAAAGTGAGGGGCTCGCCGCGGTTCATTCCGTGGCGAGCCCCTTCTTATTTTTCTGCGATGAGCTAGGCCAACAGGCGCATCTTCTGTTCGGGCAACGCGAAAGCGGCACAGCCGGCTATGACGAATGCCGCCGCGAATAAACCGAACAGTAGGTTCATCCCACCGGCGGAAACCAGCGGGGGAACGATCAGTGGGGCAACAATGGAGGCGATTCGACCGAATCCCGCGGCTGCTCCCGTCCCCTTACCCCGCACCGAGGTGGGGTAGAGTTCCGGACCAATGGCGTACAAGGCGCCCCAGGCGCCCAGGTTGAAGAACGAGAGACAACATCCCGCCACGATCAGTGCGGTTTCAGTGGTCGCGAAGCCGAAAAAACCCGCAGAGATGGCCGAACCGACCAGGAACGCGGTCAGGGTGGGGCGGCGTCCCCAACGCTCGATCAGATAGGCGGCGGCCGCGTACCCGGGCAGCTGAGCCAGTGTCATGATGAGGGTGAAGGTAAAGGAGCGAACCAACGTGAACCCCTGAGCGTGCAGGAGCGAGGGAATCCAGATGAACGCCCCGTAGTAGGCCAGGTTGATGCAGAACCAGATGGTCCACAGCGCGATCGTTCGTCGGCGCAACGAGGCCGTAAAAATGGAGGACGGCTCGCCCTCTTCAGCGGCGACCGTCACCTCGTCCACGGCGGTGTCGTCTGCGCCTGCGGTGATGGACGCCGCGCCCTCCTCGGCTACCTCGGTGCGGCGCGCCCGCGTTGTGGCTGCCGAGGCTTCGAACCGGGCCACCACCGCTTCAGCCTCCGCCTCGCGTCCTCGGGAGAGTAGATAGCGTACCGACTCGGGTAGCCCCAGGCGTACCACCAGCGCATAGGCGGCCGGTACCAGACCGATAGCCAGCGCCCAGCGCCAACCGTTTTCACCGTTGGCCACAACAAAGGTTCCGATACAGGCCGCGGCGATCCAACCCACCGCCCAAAAGGCCTCCAGCAGAACAACGAGCCGGCCCCGGATGCGAACGGGTGAGAACTCGGAGACCAAGGTGGAGGCCACGGGCAACTCGGCACCCAGCCCGAGTCCGACGAGGAACCGCAGGGCCATCAGCATGGCCAGAGAGGTAGCCAGGGCCGATGCGCCCGTGGCCAGGCCGTAAACCAACAACGTGGCCGCGAAGATCTGCCGACGACCGAACTTATCGGCCAGCAAACCGCCCAGGGTGGCCCCGAGGGCCATGCCAACGAATCCAATAGAACCGAGCCAGGAAACCTCGGTGGGGGAGAGCCCCCAATGGGCCACCAGGGCGGCCATGATGAACGAGATGAGTCCAACGTCCATCGCGTCTAGGGCCCAGCCGATACCTGAGCCGGTCAGCAGACGAGCGTGCTCCGGGGTAAAGGGGAGGGAATCGAGACGCTGATTCAGCGAGCGCTTCATCGATCAACTTTCATGTTAAGTGTGTAGAGACACAAGTATCGTAATCCGGGCTGACCATTTTCGGCGTGCATGTTACTTCTGTGCCGACAAGATGCGGTGTCTGAAGGGCGCGGTGAACATGTCACAATAGATGCAATACAAAGCACCCAGGAGGATATCGTGAAGCCCCTCGTGATCGGGATTGCCGGAGGAACCGGCTCCGGCAAAACTACCCTGACCCGCGCGCTGATGGAATCGTTTCAGTCGCAGGTGGCGGTCATCTACCACGATAACTATTACAAACGCCACGACGACCTCTCCTACGAAGAGCGTTGCCAGCTCAACTACGATGCCCCCGAGGCCTTCGACAACGACCTGTTGGCTACTCACCTCGATGCGCTCATTCGTGGTGAGGCCATCGAGTGCCCCGTCTACGATTACGCTGCCCATAACCGGTCGGAAGAAACCGTCATCATCGAGTCTCGCCCGATCGTGATCATGGAGGGCATCCTGATTTTCGCCGAGCCCGAGCTGTGCAAGCGGTGCGATATCAAGCTCTTCGTCGATACCGATGCAGACGTGCGAATCTTGCGCCGGATGCGCCGTGACGTGGTAGAGCGGGGCCGCACCATTGAGTCGGTGCAGTCACAGTACCTGCAGACCGTCAAGCCCATGCACGAGCTCTATGTGGAACCGTCCAAGCGCCAGGCAGATCTCATCATTCCCGAAGGCGGCACGAACCTGGTGGCCCTCGATATGCTGGTTCACCGCATTCAGAACCAGCTCGCGCCGAAGTCCGCTTAACGCATCGAGGTCCTACCAGATGTGGTAGGACCTCGAATTCTAACGCGGACTTCGCGGGGTGGCTATGCGTTCTTCTTAGCCTTCAGCGCGGCGAGGCGCTGATCCAGCTCCGACTGCTTGCCGAGTTCTTCCAGCTCGTTGAACTGGGCGTCCACGGAGGACGCCGCCAGCTCCTCGGCGCCGCGCACGCGGGCCTCTTCGCGACGAACCTTCTCTTCGAAACGGGAGATTTCCGAGGTCGGGTCCATGACATCGAAGGACTTCAGGGCGTCGTGCACCTGGTTCTGCGCGGCGGCGTTCTTGGAACGAGCCACCAGCTCGTCGCGCTTGGCCGACAGCTCGCGCAGCTTCTCGTTCATCTTGTTCAGACCATCTTTGAGCTTCTCGACGACCTGGGTCTGCGCGTCGATCTGCGGCTTGACGGCTGCGGCCTCATTCTCGGCCTGCATCTGGCGCTGCAGGGCGATCTTGGCGAGGTTATCGAACTTGTCGGCGTTGACGGTATCGCCGGTGTTACGGAACTCATCGGCCTTGTTCGAGGCGGCCAGGGCCTTGTTGCCCCATTCCTCAGCCTCGCGCTGGTCTTCGGCGTAGTCTTCTTCCAGCATGCGCAGGTTGCCGATGGTCTGGGCAACGGCCTGCTCTGCCTCGGCGATGTTGTTGGTGTAGTCGCGCACCATCTGATCCAGCATCTTCTGCGGGTCTTCCGCAGAGTCGATGAGCGCGTTGATGTTAGCCTTGGCCAGCTGGGAGATTCGGCCGAAAATGGTCTGCTTTACCATGATTTTCCTTCTTTCTTGTAGGGCTCCGGTTGTTCCCGGAGAAATCTTGAGGGCTTAGAAGGTACCACCGGCGCTGGGGCCATCGAAACCGCCCCCGCCGAAGTCTCCTCCGCCGAAACCGCCGCCAAAGCCGCCACCGAACCCGCCGCCACCGGAGAAGTGGCCGCCGCCGAAACCGCCGTTGAGGATGCTACCGAGCAAGATGCCACCCAGCAGGGCGGAGTTGTTGGAGTGCGAGTAACCGTGGCCGTAGCTACGGTTGAAATAATCAACATCCGACTGCGCGATCTCTTGTGCCTCGGTGGCCAGACGCATGGCTTCGTGTGCGGCGGTGAGAGCCTCGACCGGATTCGCCTGGGCGTTGCTCTGAGCAAAATCGAGCTGGCGCTCCGCCTCGCGCAGTTTCGTGCGTGCCAGGGAGTCCACCCCGCCACGGCGGGCCCAGATGTATTGGCTGGCCGTAGAGACCTGCGCCTGGGCCGAAACCAGGGCATGCTGCAGGCTGGCGCGAGCCGAGTTCTGAGCCTCGTGTTCTTGCCGCACGCTGCCGAGGGCGGCGTCCAGTTCTGAGCGAGCCTGTTGCAACTTGCGCGAGAGCGCCAACGGGTCGGTCTGCTTCGCCCGGGCCTCAGCCTGAATCTGGTCGAGGACAGCGGTGACACCTGCCGCTGCACCGGCGAGTTCTCCGGTGCGCTGGTACTTGGCCGTCTCTCGCGCCTGCGCCACATCGCGTTGGGCCAGCATGAGGGCCTCCTCGAGGGAGCGCTGAGCTGACTCCAGCTCCTTCTCTGCGGCGTCCACAGACTCCAGTAGGCCGTGCGCCTGACCCGCGGCTTCTTCACCGGCCCGGATCTCGAGAATGGCCTCGGAGCGATTGGTGTCCATCAGGTTGCGGGCTGCGGCGATGGCTTCGCGGGCGAACTCGAGGCGACCGTGCGCCTGGTCGATGTTGTCTTTCACCGTCTCGAAAGCAGACGGCAGGTAGCGGATGGTCATGCGATCCATCGAGGCCTGGCCGGCGGGGATGCGCTGCTCCACCTCGCGAACTCGGGACTCAAGAGAAGCCAAAACCTCCGGCGCGTTCTTTTCGAGCTGACGCAGGTTGTTGAAGTTCTCTTCCTGCTGTTGCAAGGCTCGTTGCGCGTCGCGGCACCGGGCGATGATCTCGTTGAGCCAGGCCCGCTGGTCGGCCTCGGTGTCGGGGATGTCGTCGTCCAGTTGCTTCTGCAACTGGAAGGAACGCTGCATGTGCTCTTTAGCGTCGTCGATCGCTTTTTGGTAGGGCGCAACGGCTTCCGAACCGTATTGCAGAGCGGCGAACTCGACTTCTTGCTGAGAGTTGACGATCGCGTTGTCGGTAGAGACCAACAGTTTGCCTGCCTCTTGGCGTAGCTGCGGGATCGGTGCGCCACCGGCTGGTTGAGGCCCTGCCCCGCCGGGTTGCTGAACCCCGCCGCGGCCACGACGGTTGCGTCCTAACAACCAGGCACTGCCACCGGCCACGGCGGCGACGCCGCCCAGCACCAACATACCAGTTCCCGGCCCGGCCAGACCGGCGCCAGAGGCCTGCGAAGAGGAGCCACGAGAACCGCCGGACACAGCCTGCGCGATGCCGTCGGCTGCCGCGATACCGGCGGCCGAATAGTCAGATTTCTTCAGCTGCGGAAACACCTTGTTGGTGTAAATGTCATTGACCTGGGACTGGCTCAGGGTACCTTCGCCGCCGGCCACCAGGGTGGCAGCGCGATCCTCCGTTGCGATGGCCAGTACCACATCGTTGGTGCCCATATTGTTCATTTGGCCCAGTCGCTTAGCCCAGGCATCGGACTGCTGGGGAGATTCGAACTTGTCGACGGTCACCACGTACAGGTTGATGTTGTGCTCGTTGGCGAGTTTGTCGATGGCCGACTGCAAGCGCGCGGTATCAGAGATGGAGGAGGTCGTATCTTCGACCCGCACCTTCGGCGGCAAATCCATCGGTGCCTGCGCCATGGCGGACGGCGCGGCGAGCAACGTCAACGCGGCGCACGAGCTGAGGAACAGACTCATGGACGAAAGTTTCTTCATGGGCGACTCATCCTCTCCAGGCGCGGTTCGCCGTGGGCAATGTCAGCTATCACAATTCTACCGTGTCGCACCTGAGCGTTACCGGTGCATCTCGGCTCGTTCGCTCCGGGCACATCCACGCCGGGACGTCTTGACTGCGCTTTCAGAAAACATCCAGACGATACTCAACTGGGTTTCAGTGCGATCGGGGATAGTAAGGTGAGGTAGAAAAATTGTGTGCCCTGAGACCGGGCTCCACGAACGAAAGGCACAGTATGTCGCAACATCCTTGGGATCAGCAGTCGGAGACACCCCGCGGTCACTACGGTTCCGAAGGTGAGCAGCCCACCCAGCCTTTCTCGAATGTTTCTGCCGAGCACTCGGGGCACTACGCGCAGTACGGTCAGGGGGAGAACCCCGGATACCAGCAGTACAACCCGGGCGGGTACGCCCAGCACCCCTATGCGCAGGCCCCTCAGTACGCAGAACCCCGCAAGAAAAAGCACGGCACGGGCACGGTGCTGGGAGCCGCCTTGTTGGCCGCACTTGTGGGTTCGGGCGTGGCCACCGGCGTCAACGCCATCGCCGATAAAGCCTCCCCGGCCGCTGCCTCGCACGGGTCCACGACGTCGAGCACGACGATCGTCAACAACACCGATTCGGTGAACGAGATTACGGCGGCTGCGGCGAAGGCCACCCCCTCGGTGGTCACGATCTCGGTCAACGCCGGCCAGGGATCCGGCTCCGGATCCGGTGTGGTGCTCGACGACCAGGGGCACATTCTCACCAACACCCACGTGGTCACCCTGGACGGCCAGGCCAGCAAGGCCGACATCGAGGTGCAGCTCTCCGACGCTCAGGTACGCAAGGCACAACTCGTCGGTACCGACCCGACCAGCGACCTGGCCGTGATCAAGGTAGATACCCAGGGTCTCAACCTCACCCCGGCTACCCTGGGGGATTCTGAAAAGCTCAACGTCGGCGACGCCGCGATCGCCATTGGCGCCCCGCTAGGATTGCAGAACACCGTGACCGACGGCATCATTTCGACGCTTTCCCGCACGATTGAGATCGCCTCGTCCGCGCCCAATAGCGATACCCAGGACAGCGCCCCGCAGCAGGAACCCTTCGGTTCGCAGGATTCCCCGTTCCAGTTTCAACTACCGCATCAGCAACCACAGGGCTCTAAGCAGTCCACCATCTCGCTGAACGTGTTGCAGACAGACGCGGCTGTCAATCCCGGTAACTCCGGCGGCGCGTTGGTCAATGCCAAGGGAGAGGTCGTCGGAATCAACGTGGCGATCGCTTCGGCAGGCTCGTCGTCGAGCTCCGGCGAACAGTCGGGAAACATCGGCGTGGGCTTCGCGATCCCGGTCAACTACGCCAAGCGGGTGGCCAACGACATCATTCAGGACGGCGCCGCCAAGCACGGTCAGATCGGTGCGACAATCGCGACCTCCCCGGCCAACGACAATCAGTCCCAAGCCTTTGGTGACGGTGCGACCATTCGCGACGTGACCCCGGGCGGTGCCGCCGATGAGGCCGGCCTGAAGTCGGGAGATGTGGTGACCTCGTTCGACGGCCGCCCCATCACCGAGGCCGGTCAGCTCTCGGCGACCGTACGCCAGACCGAACCCGGCAAGAAGGTCAAGCTGACCGTGCAGCGGGGAGGAGCCGAGAAGGAGATTGAGCTGACCCTGGGACAGGCCTCCAAGTAGGCCTAGACCGCGCCGCCGTCGAACCCGTGTTGCCGCCAGGCCTCGTAGACCGCGATCGAAGCGGAGTTCGCCAGGTTGAGCGAGCGGCGGCCCGGCAACATGGGGATACGCACGCGCTCGGTCACCTCGGGTGCGTTCTGCACCTCATCCGGTAGGCCGACCGATTCGGGGCCAAAGAACAAGACATCGCCGGGTTGATACTCGATATCGGCGAAGTTGGTGGTCGCGGTGGTGGTAAAGGCAAACACACGAGCCGGAAGCAGAGCCTCCCAGGCCTGCTCGAGGGAGGGATGGACGGTCATCACGGCCAAATCGTGATAGTCCAGACCGGCCCGTTTGAGGTGCTTGTCGTCGAAATTGAATCCTAACGGCTCTACCAGATGCAACTCGGCGCCGGTGACGGCGGCCAGGCGGATTGCGTTGCCGGTGTTTCCGGGGATCTCAGGCGTATAGAACAGAATTTTGAACACGCACCTTAGTGTAGGGCACCCGCGCAGGGGAATAATCTCCGTTCCGGTGGGAGTGAACGAATTCATGGGGCGTGGGAATGAACTGGCCGCTAGGATGGTTAGGCATGAACGCCCCCCGTGGCGTAGTCCCGTCTTTGACCCGAGCTGAAAGGTAAGCCCCATGGCAGACCGCGTGTATCTCGACCACGCAGCCACCACCGACGTCCTCGAACCGGTGATGCAGGCAGTGCTCGAGCAAATGCGTATCGGTGGTAACCCCTCGTCGTTGCACGGGGCAGGACGCCGCGCCCGGGCTACCGTCGAGGCGGCCAGGGAACAGGTCGCGCGCGCCGTCGGTTGCGATAGCGCCGAGGTGATCTTCACCTCGGGGGGAACGGAAGCCGATAACCTCGCGGTCAAAGGGTTGTTCTATCAGCGCAACGGAGCCGACTCACGCCGCACCCGCGTCTTGCTCTCGACCATCGAACATCACGCGGTCTCTGAAGCGGCCGAGTGGCTGGAGGCCCACGACGGGGCTGAATTGGAGTGGATCGAGGTGGACGCCTCGGGCATGATCGACCCTGCCGAAGTGCGTGCCCTGATCGAGAAAGCCCCCGAATCCGTGGCGCTGGTGACGGCGATGTGGGCCAACAACGAGATGGGCGCGATCCAACCGATCGCAGCCATCGCCGAGATCGCCGCCGAATACGGTATTCCCATGCACACCGACGCCGTTCAGGCCTTCGGCGCTATCCCCGTCAACTTCCGCGATTCCGGGGTGGCCACCATGGCAATCTCCGGGCACAAGATCGGCGGCCCCATGGGCATCGGCGCATTAATTGCCACCCGCACGACCGCACTGTCTCCCGTGTTGCACGGGGGAGGGCAGGAACGCTCGGTGCGTTCGGGCACCATCGACGCCGCCTCGATCGCCGGCTTCGGCGCGGCGGCCGCATGGGCTGCCGAACACCTCGAGACGGAATCGCGGCGGATCGCGACCCTGCGCAACCGCCTGATCAACCGCGTCCGCGAAGAGTACCCGGCAGCCACCCTGCGCGGGCCGGAACCCGAGACCGACCTCGAGATCATGAAACACGGCCCCACACGTCGCCTGCCGAATAACGCCCACTTCACCTTCGCCGGGTGTGAGGGCGATTCGTTGCTCTTCCTCTTAGACATGGCAGGCATCGAGACGTCCACCGGCTCAGCCTGCAACGCCGGCGTGCCGCGGCCCTCCCACGTCTTGCTGGCCATGGGAGTCCCCGAAGAAACCGCGCGCGGCGCTCAACGATTCACCCTGGGGCACTCCACGACCGACGCCGATATCGAGGCTCTCCTCAATGCCCTGCCCGCGGCCTATGCCCAGGCTTCGTCGGCCGGCCTGGCAGCTCACACCCCCGAAGCTTCCCGCTGGCACTGACCACCTGACTCGACTTTTAAGGACTATTGATGAAGATTCTCGCTGCAATGAGCGGTGGCGTTGACTCGGCGGTGGCCGCAGCACGCGCCGTCGAGGCAGGCCACGACGTCGTCGGCGTACATCTGGCGCTCTCCCGCATGCCCGGAACCCTCCGTACCGGTTCCCGCGGTTGCTGCACGATTGAAGACTCCATGGACGCCCGCCGCGTCTGCGACCAGCTCGGCATCCCGTTTTACGTCTGGGACTTCTCGGAGCGTTTCAAAGAGGACGTCGTCGACGACTTCATCTCCGAGTACGAACACGGCCGCACCCCCAACCCGTGTATGCGGTGCAACGAAAAGATCAAATTCGCCGCCCTCCTCGAGAAGGCCGTTGCCTTGGGCTTCGACGCGGTCGTCACCGGCCATTACGCCAAGGTCATCTCCGACGAGGCGGGCAATCGCGAACTGCACCGCGCTGCCACCTGGGCCAAAGATCAGTCCTACGTTTTGGGCGTATTGACCCACGAGCAGCTTAAACACGCGTGGTTCCCGCTGGCTGACACCCCCTCGAAAGACGAGGTGCGCGCCGAGGCCGCCCGCCGCGGTTTCTCGGTGGCGAAGAAACCCGACTCCTACGACATCTGCTTCATCCCCGAAGGTGACACCCGCGCCTGGTTGGACGAACACATCGAGATGACTCCCGGGCAGATCAAAGACACCGAGGGCCACGTGCTGGGTCAGCACCCCGGTGCACAGGCATTCACCGTCGGCCAGCGCAAGGGTCTGGCTATTGGTCGGCCCGCTCCCGATGGCAAACCGCGCTTCGTGCTGGAAGTTCGCCCGAAAACCAACGAAGTCATCGTCGGCTCCAAAGAGCTGTTGGCGGTGGATGAGATCCGCGGAATTCGGTGCACCTGGGCGGGTCTGCCGATCGCCGAGGTTGCGCAATTCCTCGCCGAAGAACCCCGTGCCGGTGCCCAAAGCGCCGAGTTCGAGATCACCGCGCAGGTGCGCGCCCACGCTGACCCGGTGGCGTCCACGGCCCACATGGAGTGGGTCATCGACGACGAATCGCCGGAGGAGGGCGCCCTCCGCCTGGAGATGGTGGTGGCCGTTCACGAAGCACTCCGCGGCGTAGCGCCGGGGCAGACCCTGGTGATCTATCAGGGCACGCGCGTGCTGGGGCAGGCGACCATCAACCGGGCGTATTCACTGGCGAGGGCCGATATCAACGCCTAGGTTGGTACACTGTGCGCATGCAACAATCCCGCGATGTCCAAGCCAACGCCGAGTTTGACCGCCGCGCCACATCCCTCGAAGGCACCGATGAGGCAGTTCTCGAGGAGCTCTTCGCCATCCGCCGCACCATCGACAACATGGACGCCGCGCTGGTGAACATCCTCGCTGAACGCTTCCGCGCCACCCAGCGGGTGGGGGTTCTCAAAGCCGAGCATCAGTTACCTCCGGGCGATCCCGATCGTGAAGCCGCCCAGATCCAGCGCCTGCGCTCGCTGGCCGAGGCCGCTCAGCTTGACCCCGAATTCGCCGAGAAGTTTTTAAACTTCATCATCTCCGAGGTCATACAGCATCACAAGATCATTGCCGAGAACCATGAACGATAACCTGCCCGACACCCGATACGCGGTGCGCGCTACGGCACTAGGCGGTTTTCCCGGTACCGACTTCTTCGATGCCGTCCATCGCGTGCGCGGCGAACTGGGGGATCCGCACCTTCCCTTTCTGCCGGTGCTCGAGGCCCGCGGGTTTGCGGCGGGGACCCTCGCGCGCACCATCGCCTGTATGGATGGACTGACCGCAGACGGCACCGCGGCCGGCTGGCGAGTGCGTGAGGGGCGCTCGCGTGAGGGCGAGCTGGCTGCGGCGACCTTTGCCTCTGATATCAATATCCTCGCCGACGTGGTAGGGGCAGAATCTCATCGCGGTGGGCAATTCAAGCTGCAGTTGCTGGGACCTATCTCCTTGGCTCATCAGCTACACCTGCACCATGGGGAGCGAGCACTGGCCGATTCCGGCGCCCGGCGCGACATCCGCGACGCGTTCATCGCCGGTCTGGATCGCTGGCTGGATCTATTGCAGGAGGCCGTGCCGCAGGAAAATCTGGTCCTGCACTTGGATGAGCCTTGCCTGCGGGTCTCCCTGGCCGGTGAGGTACCCACCTCGAGTGGGTTCTCTCGCTATCGGGCGGTCCCCGAACCCGAGGCGGAGGAGAGCTTGAACCTGGTGAGCCAGGCGGCCCAGGCACGCGATATTCAGGTGATTCTGAATGCGCCCGAGGCATTACCCTCGGATGCCGAGCGCACCCCGTCGTGGTTGAAACCCTTTGGCGCGCTGTGCGTGCCCGTGGGCCTCGACGAGCGCAGTTTCGAGCCCCTGGCCGCGCACCTGGACGCCGGCCGCACGGTGTTGGCCCTCTTGCCCGCCGAGTACGCCGGCATGCGTCTGCCCGAGGCCGCCCACACGTGGTGGCGGTTGTGGCGCTCGGTAGGCGTGCCGGCGTCCTCGCTCTCTTCAGTGCTACTGTGCCCACCGGTTGACCTGACCCGATGCGGTCCCGGACAAGCGACCGCCCAGCTGGGCCGGTTGACGGAGCTGGCACGGGCGGTCTCGGAGCTGGCCGCCGAGCAGTGACCGACCATGACGGATACCGGGTAGAATCAACTGTGGCGTGCCCCGCTCGCACAGGTGAACCGGCCGCGCTTTAGAGAACTACACCCCTCAGCAGCGATGCGAAAAGGAGACTCATGAACGCCACCATTTTGGTTGTCGATGACGACGAGGCCCTGGCAGAGATGGTAGGGATCGTCTTGGCCCAGGAAGGTTTCGAAACCTTCTTCTGCGAGGCCGGCGACAAAGCGTTCGAGTCTTTCACCAATTACAACCCCGATCTCATCCTCCTGGACCTCATGTTGCCGGGGATCAACGGGATCCAGGTGTGCACCCAGATCCGCGAAGTCTCCGATGTTCCGATCATCATGCTCACCGCGAAGTCCGACACTGAGGACGTCGTGGCCGGTTTGGAGGCCGGCGCCGACGACTACGTCGCGAAACCTTTCAAGCCCGCCGAGCTCTTGGCGCGCGTGCGTGCCCGCTTGCGTCCGCGGGAGGAAAGTGCGAACGAGCCGTTGCGCGTGGGCGGTCTGGAAATCGACCTGGCCGGGCACACCGTCTCTCGAGACGGCGCCCTCATTCCCTTGACCCCCTTGGAGTTCGAGTTGCTGGCAAACCTGGCTCGCCAGCCCGGTCAGGTGCTCAAGCGCGAGGTGCTGCTGGGCAATGTCTGGGGGTATGAGAAGTCCGTCGATCCTCGCTTGGTCAACGTGCATATTCAGCGCTTGCGGTCAAAGATCGAAGAAGACCCCGAGAATCCTCAGATCGTTTTGACCGTGCGCGGTGTGGGATACAAAGCGGTCGCCGAGAAGAATCGTTCGTGAGGTTAATTAGTGAGCGAAGAGGTTACCTCTGACGCACAACAGCGGCCCGCCGAGGTTCCACCGGAACTGACCTGGCGTCGGCCGTTCACGCGTGCCCGGTATTTATGGCGAACTTCCCTGCAGTTCCGCGCTGTCGCCGGGGCCGGTCTGTTGCTCTCGCTGGCCTTCATCGTGGTCGGGGCCTTTCTCTCGCATCAAATCGCGAACTCGCTGTTCAAGACCCGCCTGGATCAGTCTCTGCAAGAGGCCTCGAACGGTTTTACGAACGTGCAGACCCTGCTCGATAGCTCGGACGCTTCGGGACGAGCCGAGATTCAGCGAGACGTGCAACGATTTTTGACGGTGCTAGAAGCCAGCGGTAACGACACCCACCGCCAGTGGGTTCTCGTCCCGGGCCAGGGGTCTCAAGACAGTTTTATCGCCGAACAGAGCCAGTCACCTGACATTTCGGCCGCGGATATCCCGCCAGACCTCAAAGAGTCGGTGGAATCGACCGGGGGCATGTATTGGAAGTCTGCTCAGCTGCAGATTAGCGGGCAAAACGCCCCGGTGTTGATCATCGGCAAAACCATCGACATTCCGCAGAATCCGCACTATGGGTTGTATCTGATCTACGACCTCTCCGAGGCGCAAGCGATCCTCAACTACATCAACGTGGTGGTCAGCATTGCCTTCGTCATCTTGTTGCTGATGGTGCTTTCCATCGTGTGGTTTATTACGCGCACCGTGATTCGTCCGATTTCCTCCACCGCGATCACGGCCGAGAAACTGGCGGCCGGGGATCTCGGCCAGCGCGTGATCGTCCGCGGGCACCACGAGACCTCGCGCTTGGGAATGTCCTTCAATCGCATGGCGGACAGCCTGCAAGATCAAATTTCGCGTTTGGAGACGCTCTCGACGATGCAGCAGCGCTTCGTCTCGGACGTCTCGCACGAACTCCGCACCCCGTTGACAACGGTGCGGATGGCCGCCGAGATGCTACACGACGGCCGCGAGAAGATGGAACCGGCCTACCGGCGTCCCACCGAGTTACTGTACAACCAGGTCGACCGCTTCGACTCGTTGCTCTCTGATCTGCTGGAGATTTCTCGCTTCGATTCCGGCTCCGCCAAGTTGGACGTCGCCTCGGTCGACCTCATGGCCGTTATCAACAACGTTCTCGTCTCGGTAGAGCCCCACCTGATTCGCACCGGCACCGAGTTGCGGATGCACGCACCCTCCAAGACGCTGGTGGTCGAGATGGAACATCGCCGCATCGAACGCGTCTTGCGCAACCTTTTCTTCAACGCCGTCGAGCACAGCGAGTCTCGCCCCATCGACGTGTACGTGGCAGCCTCCGATACCGCGGTGGGCGTGGCGGTCCGCGACCACGGCGTGGGCCTGAGTAAAGAACACGTATCGCAGGTCTTCAACCGATTCTGGCGCGCCGACCCCTCCCGCAAACGCACGCTGGGTGGTACCGGCCTGGGGCTGTCGATCGCTGCCGAGGACGTCCGGCTCCATTCAGGACGCCTGGAAGCCTGGGGCGAACTGGGGGAGGGCGCCTGCTTCCGCATGACCTTGCCCCTGCGGCAGGACGAACCGGCCGGCGAGTCTCCGGTCCCGCTGTCGTGGGAGATCGAGGAATCAGCCTCGCCGATTACACGGAGCCTGCCGACCGCGGCTTCTCTTGACCATGAACTCGATCCCGATTTCCTCGCCTCGGAAGCCATCGTTGCCCGCCACCTGGAGAAGGAGGAATAGCCCGGTGAAAAACCACCCTCTCTCGCGTCGCCATCTCATCCTCGGCCTGGGGGCCTCCTTCACCGCACTCAGCGGCTGCGCCAGTATTCCCTCCGGCGGGTCTGTCAACCACTTCGGTGATCCCCAAAAATCCTCGCAGGCGTCGAACTCCGAGGTGGTTCCCAGCGGCCCGCGTCCGGGAGCAACCCCGCAGGAAATCCTGCAGGGCTTTTTTAGCGCCGGGGTGGGAGCGGAGAACGATTACGAGATCGCTCGGCAATACCTGACCGAATCTATGGCGGCCTCGTGGAAATCGGAGGAACGGGTCTTCATCTACCAGCAGGGCCTCTCCATCAAGCCCGCCAGCGGTCAAGGGGCGTTCACCGTGGCGGTGCCGGTGCAGACCCAGATTTCTGATAATGGCATCGCCCGCACGTTGTCCTCCACCGAAGAGCGTAAGTTCAACGTCAAGCTGACCCAGGTAGACGGCCAGTGGCGCATCGACGAGATACCCAACGGCTTGGTCTTGGAACGCGGTGAATTCAACCAGAGCTTCGCGCCGTTCACCCTGTATTTTTACGACCCGACTTTCACCTATGCGGTGCCCGATATCCGCTGGTTCGCGCGCCGCCTCTCGGTGGCCACCTCGATGGTGCGCGTGTTGCTCGGCGGCCCGGCCCCCTATCTGAAGAACGCGGTACGCAGCGCGATTCCGGCCAATACCGAACTCAGCCGTAACTCTGTGCCCGTGGAGACCTCCGAGGCGCAGGTCAGCCTCAAGGGCCCCAAGATCTCTCCCGATATGCCACAATTGGAGATCGAGCGCATCCAATCTCAGCTTTCCCAAACGCTGCGCGGCATCAACGGTATCGATAAAGTCTCGTTGCGTTTTGACGATCAGAACGTGCACACCGGCACGCTGGAAAATTACATTGAGCCTCAGGTCAATCCCACCGTGGCTCAGAACATCATCAGCCTTGAAGGCACCAAGTTGAGCTTGCGCAGCGAGTTGCTCAACGACCAGAACATGATCACGGTGCACGAAGATCCTGAAGGAACCATCACCCAAACGGCGATGGGTTATACCCGACAGCACTTTGCATACCTTAATGCGGATCATTCTGTGATGACGGTGATCGGTGAGAAGCGGAGCGAGCGAACCGTCTCTGGCACCAACCTCACCCGTCCGTCCTTCGACCAGTTTCAATGGGTGTGGATCAGCAATAGCGATGGGGCGGTGCGGGCCCTCTCGATGGGTGGCGCGCAGTCCGCTGCTCCGCGGCAGGTCCAGGTGAACTGGCTCGACGGAGCGCAGATCACCTCGCTACGTCTCTCCCGCGATGGTGCACGCGTGGCCGTTGTCACCCGCACCGGCAAGACCACGCACCTGTGGGTCTGCGGCGTTGAACGCGACGACGAGAACAAGCCGGTGAAACTTTCCGAACCGGTTCGCGTCGGCGTATCGATCGAGGTGGATTACGCTGCCTGGATCTCTGACGAGGCTCTGATCGGCGCTAATTTCAGCACCGGCGAGTCTGAGATGTGTTACCTCTCGGGCAAAACCGTGCCGATCGCCCAGCTTGATTCGTTGACTCAGGTGGCAGCGTGTATCGGTCGCGAGCAGGTTCTGGCACAGACCGAAAACCAGAATATTTATCTGCTGGTTGATCGGGCCTGGACGCGCGTTGAGACCTCGGCTCACGATCTCAACTATTCCAGTTAGATCGCACTTTTGCTCTGAACCGGAGCAGGTCGGCCTGAGCTGTGTCCACATTCTCCGATCGGGGGACAACATACCCCGCTGCGGTGCCGACAATGAGACCATGTCTCACTTTTCAACGGCCCTGCACTGGGCCAAAGACGCGGTCTGGGACCTCTGGGATTTGGCCGTTCCACATCTGTGTGCTTGTTGCCAGGCCTATGGGCCGAACATGCGCGGCCGCGGTGCGCTCTGCCCTCGGTGTGATGTGTTGTTGCGGCATTCGCTGTTGAACGTGCACACCCCGCAGCTGCGCTACCCTTCGGTTCCTGTGGTCTCGGCAGGATTATACGAACACGAGGTGGCGCGCTCCCTGGTTGCCTTCAAGAACGCCGGCCGGTTCGACCAGTGCTCCTATCTGGTGACTGGCCTAGTGCGGGCCTTCGACACGCTCCAAGCTACGCAGTGCCCGACGCTTCGAAGCGAGCGAGACATCTTTCTGGTCCCCATGCCCTCGTCTGTTTCCTCTATTCATCGGCGAGGGTTCGAACCGGGGCGGGTGCTTGCCGAACGACTGGCCCGGCGGGCCAACGAAGAAGGTGCGGTGGAGGGAGCCGCTGCCGTGCGCGTCCTACCGTGTCTGGCTAAACGGTGGCAGACGCCGTGGGCTCACCTGACCGGTGATAGCGGGCAAAAAACCAGGAGCGCTTCGGCCCGCCGACTCACAGATCATCGAACCTTGCGGATCCGTCCACCGCGATGGGCGCTCTTGGGGCAGGAGTGGGAGCTGAACGGTGTTCGGTGTGTTCTGGTGGACGACGTGGTCACGACCGGTGCCACGCTTGCCAGCGCCGCCGCAGTGTTGCAGGACGCCGGGGCGCACGTTGTGGGGGCCGTGACCGTGGCCGCGGTGCCGCTGCGCATCTCGTCTGTATCCGATGAACCCCGACCCGAGGAGGGATGGGCTGAGCCACCCTATCGAACGTGACTTGCATCATGAATTAATCTAAAATCTAGTTAAGGAATAGCCAAAATATTCCCCTCGGTTGGATTAACCGATTCACCCCTACCTTTGGAGGGCATCGTGGATATCAACGTACTCGGACGTAACGTCAAAATCACCGAACGTCTGGAGACATACGTCGATGAGAAGGTAACGAAGTTCGAGCAACTTGAACGAGTTGATTCGGTTGAAGTGAAATTCTCCAAGGATGGCCACTCCGGCCCCAACACCATCCGCGTTGAGATCACCGTCGTCGGTTCCGGGCCGGTGTTGCGCGCTGAGGCGCAGGGCGAAGACAAGTTTGCGGTCTTCGATGACACCTACGGAAAGCTCCTGGAACGTCTGCGCCGCGCACGTGATCGCCGCAAGAT
Source organism: Rothia sp. LK2588 (assembly GCF_040946465.1). Classification (NCBI taxonomy): domain Bacteria; kingdom Bacillati; phylum Actinomycetota; class Actinomycetes; order Micrococcales; family Micrococcaceae; genus Rothia; species Rothia sp. LK2588. The sequence goes on from NZ_JAYWLS010000001.1 coordinate 157,120, forward strand.
CAGCAAGGGTGGTCAGAAGCACCCCGTATCGCTCTCCGAGGCCACCGGGTCGCTGCCCATCGTGGGGGAGGACGTCGCCACCACCGAGATTCATGTGGACGACCGCACCGTCGAAGAAGCGGCGTTTGACTCTGAGTTCTCCCTCACCGACGAGGTGACCTCGCCGATTGAGATCCGTCGCAAGAGCTTCCCCGCGACCGAGCTTTCCGCGGAAGAAGCGGTCGATCAGATGGAACTGGTCGGTCACGATTTCTTCCTCTTCGTCGACAAAGAAACGAAGGCGCCCTCTGTCGCTTACCGTCGTAAGGGTTGGTCGTACGGTGTGATCACCCTCGACCACGAAGGCTAATACCCTAGTTCCCGAAGAAACCGCCAGGCACCTCCGCGGGGATGGCCTGGCGGTTTTCTGTGGGTGTGTGCTCTCCCACGGCTTAGCCCTCCGCTTAACTCCGCATCCCTGACTCGCCGCCAACTCTGGCGGCTTTGAACTAGAATGGGTCAGGCGTGCACCTCGATCTCCGTCGGGGAGCCAAAGACATTATCGAGTCAAGGAGTCGGATTTCGTGGCATCTTTCTTGGAGAAGCTCCTCCGAGCAGGGGATAAGAAGATCCTCAAGCAACTCAGCGCATACACGGATGCGGTGAATTCGCTGGAAGAGACTTTCGAGTCCATGACTGACGCCGAACTGCGTGCTGAAACCTCAGCGTTCAAAGAGCGGGTGGAGAAGGGTGAAAGCCTCGACTCCATGTTGCCCGAGGCCTTCGCCGTGGTGCGCGAGGCGTCCAAGCGTACCCTCGGTAAGCGTCACTACGACGTGCAGCTCATGGGTGGGGCGGCCCTGCACCTGGGCAATATCGCCGAGATGAAGACCGGTGAGGGCAAGACCCTGGTGGCAACGGCACCGGCATACCTCAACGCACTGACCGGCAAGGGCGTGCACGTGGTGACGGTGAACGATTACTTGGCCGAATACCAGGCTAACCTCATGGGTCGCGTGTTCCGCTTTCTCGGCATGGAAACCGGTGTAATTCTCGCGAACCAAACCCCGGACGTCCGCCGCGAGCAGTACGCAGCAGACGTCACCTACGGAACGAACAACGAGTTTGGTTTCGACTACCTGCGCGACAATATGGCCTGGTCCGTGGAGGAGCAGGTGCAGCGCGGCCATCACTTCGCCATCGTCGATGAGGTTGACTCGATCCTGATCGACGAGGCGCGTACGCCGCTGATTATTTCGGGTCCCGCCACCGGTGAGGCGAACAGATGGTACGGTGAGTTCGCTCGTTTCGCGCAGACCTTGCACGCCGGCACCGATTACGAGGTCGACGAGAAGAAGCGCACCGTCGGCATCCTTGAACCGGGCATCGATAAGATCGAAGACCACCTGGGTATCCGTAACCTTTATGAATCCTCCAATACCCCGTTGATCGGGTTCTTGAACAACGCCATCAAGGCCAAAGAGCTGTTCAAAAACAATAAAGACTACGTCGTGATGAACGGCGAGGTCATGATCGTCGACGAACACACCGGTCGTATTCTTTCTGGCCGTCGTTACAACGAGGGCATCCACCAGGCTATCGAGGCTAAGGAAGAGGTGGAGATCAAGCCTGAGAACCAGACGATGGCAACGGTTACTCTGCAGAATTACTTCCGCATGTACGACAAGCTCTCGGGCATGACCGGCACCGCCGAGACCGAGGCCGCCGAGTTCATGAACACCTACGAGCTCGGCGTGGTGCCGATTCCCACCAACAAAGACGTGGCTCGCATCGATCAGCCCGACCGCGTGTACAAGAACGAAATCGCCAAGTTCGACGCGGTGGTCAAGGACATTAAGAAGCGCTTCGCCAAGGGGCAGCCGGTGCTGGTGGGTACCACCAGCGTCGAGAAGTCCGAGTACCTTTCCCGCCTGCTCAGCCGTGACGGTATTCGCCACGAGGTGTTGAACGCCAAGAACAACGCCCGCGAAGCGGCGATTGTCGCGCAGGCTGGTCGCAAGGGATCGGTGACGGTGGCTACCAACATGGCAGGTCGCGGTACCGACATCATGCTCGGTGGTAACCCCGAGTTCGAGGCCGTTGAGAAGATGAAACAGCTCGGCCTCGATCCCGAGAACAATACGGAGGAGTACGAGCGCCGTTGGCCTGAGGTCCTGCAGGCTTGTGAGCAGGCGGCGCAGGCTGAGCACGAAGAGGTTGTCGAATTGGGCGGCCTGTACGTGTTGGGCACCGAGCGCCACGAATCTCGCCGCATCGACAATCAGTTGCGGGGACGTTCCGGTCGACAGGGCGATCCTGGCGAGTCGCGTTTCTACCTCTCATTGGCCGACGATTTGATGCGTCTGTTCAACGGACAGGCTGCCGCCCGCCTGATGCAGGGCGCTCCGGACGACACTGCGCTGGATTCGAAACTGGTCTCTCGCGTGATTGCTTCGGCTCAGGGTCAAGTGGAGGCGCGCAACGCCGAGCAACGTAAGAACATCTTGAAGTACGACGATGTTCTGAACCGTCAGCGCGAGGCGATGTACAAAGACCGCAACTCGATCCTGCACGGCGATGATCTGAAGGAGCACATCCGCAACTTCACGGACGAGGTCATCACTTCGACGATTGACGCTCATACCGCGGAGGGTCACGCCGAGGACTGGGACTTCGACAAGCTCTGGTCGGACTTGCGTAAGGTGTATCCGATCTCGTTGACCGTCCAGGACTTCGAGGAGGACGCCGGCAACCGCTCCAAGATCACCCGCGAACAGCTGGTGCGTGAGATTCTGACGGATGCCTATCTGCAGTACGAGGAGCGTGAGGAGCAGGTCGGCTCCGATGCGATGCGCGAGATTGAGCGCCGCGTGGTGTTGTCGGTCATCGGCCAACGCTGGCCCGAGCATCTCTATGAAATGGATTATCTCAAAGAAGGCATCGGGTTGCGCGCGATGGCTCAGCGAGATCCGTTGGTCGAATACCAGCGAGAAGGTTACGCGATGTACCAGTCCATGATGGAGGCGATTCGCGAAGAGACCGTGAGCTACCTGTTCCACCTGGATCTTTCCAAGCAGCGTACCCAGGCCTCCAACGTCCAGTTGAAGATCCCCGCTCAGCCGAAGTTCCTGCAGTACTCCGCTCCCTCCGAAGACGGCGGAACCGAGACTCGTGCAGTTCCCTCCAACGCGGAAGGCAACGAGACTTCGGACGGTGGTTCTCGCCGGGCATAAAACACCCCGGGCGCTATTAACGAGTCACCGCTATCGAGACATTCGCTTAGGCTATCTCGATGGCGGTGATTTTCCATGCGGAGAAGATTTTTTCGACCCGCAAGGCCATGGCACGCACCCGAGCGAAGTCTTCGACGATGATGCACACTTCGAACACGCTCGGGTTGATCTTCTGGGCACGCACCCGACGGGTTGAGGGGCGAACGACATCGCTGGATCGAAGCGGAGCATGTCCCAGCGGGGATCCGCGGCGTTGGCGCCGCATGGCTTTCTGTGTGACGGCCGAGCGGTTCACGATTTTGGCGTAGCACTCGTGGGAGAGCCACTTTGCGATATGGTTCACCGAGCGCTGTCCGGCAAAGATTTCGAGGATAGCTACGCTCAATCCGGAACACATGACTTCGATAGAGCGGCACTCGGAATCGCTGGGAGCCAGCGGTCGTCCGCCTTGGCATACCTTCAACTCGCGCTGCATCACCTTCTCGCGGAAGCGCTCATACTCCTGGAGTGAAACTCCGATGAGCTGATTTTCCATAGTGGTGCTGGGGCGTTTCATGGTGAACTCCTTGAGGTGGGGCGGCTTAGACATTCTTCGGGATGTGTAGCTCTTGACCGGGGTAGATCAAGGAATCGGGGGAGGCTAACACGTGGTCGTTAGCTTCGAAAAGTCTGTGGACTCCGGCTGCAATGCGTACCGGGTCGGTGGTGTTCAGCTCTTGCGCAGCAATGGCCCAGAGGGTATCTCCCGAGCGAACCGTATAGGTGGGCTGGTCGGGTTCTTTCTCCGCCGGATCTTGAAAGAAAGGGGAGAAAGGGACATAGTTGGACGTCTGAGAGATGGTCAGTGTATTCAACATGCTGGCACCACCGGTGTGGTGATCTTCTGATCGAGGGTGAGCCGCGGGGTCCGTCGGTGCCGAAGGGGCATCTGAAGTGGGCACCTGGTGCGTGTCATTGAAGAATGGGCTGGCGTATTCGGTGCTCCAGGATGATGCGGGTGCGGCGGTGGCGGAGGGTGCCACGATCGTCAAGCCTACGAGGGCAATAGCAGAATGCCGAATAAATCGAGGAATCCACACCTTCGATGGGGCACCTTTTACGCCCCGGCGAATGAGCACAGCTTCGCGGAGGGCATAGAGGCAACTGAATATCCACCACGCGAGGAGGATGCACGCGCTGATAACGATGGCCCCCAGCAACACCGTTTCCGTCACCGCAGTGTGTTCATCTGTTTCGAGGAGTAGGCGAGTGGCCACGGTCGCGATGAATATGCATGAACCGGGGATCGCTATGGTCTTGAGGTGTGCGAGCTGAGGATTGATCTCGATCATAGCTTTGAGGCCCCTAATGGTTCATTTGATGTCATTTGCTTTTGTTTTATGAGTATTGCTAATGGTTGAGGGATTGTAAAGAGATGGGGTGGAACTGTCGGAACAACTGTGTACGCGTCCCGCCAACAGAGCTGTAGGCGGGAGCTTTTTGCCTAAGGTTTATATCCATGAGCATGAGTAGAATTTTTGCCGACTTTGAGGTGCGGTTGCAGAGCGAGAGGCAACGAGAGATTGAGGCAGGGGCGCGCGATTATCGGCGGTCGGAATACGCCAAGATTCAGATGCTCGATCGCATGGCGGCGCAATTGGGGCAACCCCTGAAAGTCAACGTCATGGGAGCCCAAGTGTTCCAGGGGACGTTGCGAGAAGTGGGTTCAGGGTGGTTGCAACTTTATAGCAGAACCGAATCAGTGCTTATACCCCACAGTTCGGTGCTGTGGTGGGAGGGTGGTTCGCGCACCTCAGACATCAATGATTCAACGGTGGTGCGTAAGTTGTCGTTTGGTTATGCCTTGCGGGCGCTGTGTGCGGCTCGTTTGCCGGTGCGTATCTTCCACACCAGCGATGGTGCGAGTTCAGAGGGAACTATTGAGCGGGTAGGCCTCGACTTTGTTGAAATGTCGAGTCACGGCATTGAGGGTAACTATCGATCTCACGAGGTCTTCGGTCACCGGGTGGTACCCATCGCCCATATCGGTGCAGTGAGCTCACTCAGCATGGGGTAGTGGTAGTTACTGCTTTTCTTCAACCGCGGATGCGAGGTTCTCGGCGGTCTTCTCGTAGGCCTGAGCGATGTATTCTTCGAGCTTGGCGATCTCGACTCGCCATACACTGCGGCCACCGATTTGGATGGCTGGGAGCTCGCCAGATCGAACCAGGGCGCGGGTCTGACTCATTGATGTATGTAAAATTTCGCTCACCTCGGGGAGGGTGAGGAACCGCTGTTCGACCATGTGAAACTCCGATTCGACGGCTTACTGACAGTCTCAACTAATACCATACATCCCCATTCAGATGACAGGTATCCACAAAAATGTACTTCAAACATCAATAAATTAAACTAAATAAGATGAGATAACGTCATTAGATAGCGGATGAAGCGGTTGAAGGACCCACACTATCCCACCGCGGACTCCCGACGACAACTCATCATCACTCCGAAAGCTACCCATGCCTTCATCAGTCTCGCCCGACAAACTCACCCACCGTATCACCAAACCAGGGTTCAAGGATCCTAAACTGCTGATTGGTTTAGCCCTGATCGCCGCGTCCATCCTTTCCGTGTTCGCCGTGGTGCGAGGTATGAACAAAACTGAAACCTACTATGCGGCGTCCTCCGATATCAGAGTGGGCCAGCGGCTCAGCGCCGAGCATTTCAGACCGGTGCAGGTGCGACTGAGCGAGTCTTCCGGGCACTACCTGCGCTCTCTAGACGACCTCCACGAGCAAAACGTGGCCATCGATAACATCACCGCGGGAGAGTTGGTGTCCACCCACGATCTCTCTGAGGCTGACCCGCACCATCGCAGAGAAGTTACCGTCATCGTGAACTCTGCGGTGGCTCAGGGGTTCACGGCGGGTCAGCACGTGGACATCTGGGCTTCAGCGCAAGCGACAAAGGGGGTCGGATACGATGCGCCGCAGCGCGTAGCTTCCCAGGCTCAGATTTCCACTGTCACCTCAGAAGATTCACTGATCGGGGGTACTGGAGAATCCGCGGTACGGATGTTGATTTCGTCGAAAGAACTCGCCCCGGTCTTAGAGGCCGTCAATAATGAGAACAAAATCAACCTCGTACCGACCTCCTACGAATCCGGCCAGGAGGAAGATCGATGAATGTTCCGGTCATCGTCTTTGCCGATGTGGCAGGCCACTATGTCTCTATGATCGAACGCCAGCGGGGAACCGTCAGTGTTGCCCGAGCCGTCCACGAATTCTCTGAACTGCTCGGTATCGCCCAGACCGGCATCGCCCGGGCGGCGCTAATCGTCGGGCAGCACCCCGAGCTGAGCCAATCCCTGGTGGATCAACTGATCGATGAGGACGTCGCAGTCGTGGTCGTCTCTGACCCCGGCACCGAACCGGGATTGGCGGGGGTTTGCTGGGTATCCACCTTGGCAGATTCGGATGAGCTGTTGAGCGCCGTGGTCGAATCGGCCCAACAACCCGGTCAAGTACCCGAAGGTCTCATCCCGGGCACCGAACAGTCGACTGCTACCGCCGGTGACTCAGCCCCGTTGAATGCAACAGAAATCTCAACAGCTGAACCTTCCGATCCACAGGATGCCGGTAAATCTTCAGGTTCGCGCGACGAGTTTTCGGATCACGACAGAGCATTGCAACCCTCGCCGACTCAGGGACGCATCGTTACGGTGTGGGGCGCCAGCGGTGCCCCGGGGCGTTCCACCGTTGCTGTCAACATCGCGGCAATGGCCGCACGAATCGGTCAGCGGGTATGCCTTATCGATGCGGATACCCATGCCCCGTCTGTCAGTGCCCTCTTAGGCATGATGGAAGACTACTCCGGGCTTTCCCAGTTGTGCCTCATGGCCGACAGAGCCACTCTCACACCGGATAAAGTACGCGAAACCGTGAGCACCATAGCCGTGGGGGATCATTACCTAGATGTTCTGACAGGGATAACGGGAGCCAGCCGTTGGCCTGAAATCAGGTCCACCCCGTTTGTCTCGTTGTTGCACCTCATCCGTGACATGTATGACCTGGTGATTATCGATGTGGCTCACCCCATCGAAGAAGACGAAGAACTCAGCTTCGACGGCATCGCCCCACGCCGCAACGCGGCGACCTTGACGGCGTTGGAGAACTCTCAGACGGTGATCGTCGTTGGCTCCGGAGATGTTTTGGGAATACCGCGGTTGATGCTGGCCTACGAAGAACTGCAGGAAAAGATCCAGCGCTGGGAGAGCACCCCTGAGGTGAACATCTGGGTCAATAAATTGCGCCATCATGCCGTGGGAACGAACGCCATAAACGGCATCAACCGAGCGTGGGAGCGGTTTGGCCCCCAGCGTCCAATTGCGGGATACATCGCCTACGACCAGACCACGATCGACAGCGCCTGGTTGAATGGCCGCACTCTGGCCGAACAGGGTGCCACCACAGAGGTGGCCCAACAGCTCGAAAAATTGCTTCACTCGCTACATACCGGGAGCACGGAACCCTCCGCCATCGAGCGTCACCCGGCCGTGACAGTCTTGACCCGCCGCACCTCAGAAGTGGGCGAAGAAGCCAGCCGCTCCCCACGGGGGACGTGGCGGACTTGGTTCCAGCGTAAGCGGGGCAACGACAAGGAGGCGGGCCAGTAACGGGTTGCCGGCCTGAGGCAAGCGCGGGTTCGCGACCATTATCATATTGCGGTTAGGATGGATGCACCCCCGTGATAGGAAGAATAACCCGTGGAATTTGCCCCTCAGCATCTGAAGATCAACCCTGTCGATTCTGAATGGTTACATCTACTGGTCGGAGACTGGCAAGTTATCGCCGACACCTCGCACGGCGACTTGGTCCTCTGGTTTCCCGAGGCGCCAGTTACGGCCGACGAGGCTGAGGTCGATATCCGCGACGTCGTGGTCGATGAAGACACCCAGTTCCGCAGCACCAGCCAGGTGCGTCCTTCGACGGTGCACACCATCTTTCACCGCGACATGGTGCACCAACCCATGGGGCAGAAAATACAGAAGCGGGCCTGGCTGGCGTGGAACAACCACGAGATCGTTCGCTATCAGGACGATCAAACAGCCGATCACCTGACGATCCTCACCACCGTCATCCCGCTGGTGCGCGACGGGAAAACCGTCGCCCTCATGACGCTTCACACCGAACCCTACGGCGAGCGCACCCCGCCTCGAGTGGAAGTTGTCTACCGTCAGCTGGCGGCCGACCTGATCTCCATGGTTTCTCGCGGCGTGTGGCCTGAGTTCGCAGCCCCCGTCGGAACTTCCCGTGGAACCCCACGCGTGAGCGACGGCATCCTGAATCTCGACGCCGAGGGGAAAGTTCTCTTTGCCTCGCCCAACGCCTCGTCAATTTATAAACGCCTTGGGTATGAAGGTGAGTTGGAAGGCAGCCGTCTCAACGAGATTACACGCACGCTCTTGCCGACCGATGATAAGGCCGACGAAACCCTGCCGATGGTGCTGACCGGGCGGATGCCCTGGCGCGCCGAAATCCAAACTCGCCGTATCAGTGTCACCTACCGTTCCATCCCGCTGCGACGCCTCACCACGCTGGGGGAGGAACGCTACGGGGCGATCCTCCTGTGCCGCGACGTAACCGAGTTGCGCCGGCGAGAGTTGGAATTGATGACCAAGGATGCCACTATTCGCGAGATCCATCACCGCGTGAAGAACAACCTCCAAACGGTCTCAGCGCTGTTGCGCTTGCAGTCGCGCCGCATGTCCACCGATGAGGCGAAACAGGGCCTGGAACAGGCGATGCGACGGGTTTCAACCATCGCCACCGTGCACGAAGCCCTGTCGCAAGGACTCTCACAGAACGTCGATTTCGACGAACTCATCCATCGTCAATTTCGGGTAGCCGCCGAGCTCGCCTCACCGGGGCAGGAAGTGAAGACCGTTCTTGAAGGCGAGTTTGGATCCCTACCCAGCCTTTACGCCACTCCCTTGGCGCTGGTAATTAACGAGATCGTCGCCAACGCCGTTGAACACGGTCTCGATGGAGAAGCGGGGACGGTGACGATGCGCTCGCGGCGTTCCTTCAACTCCGACGGCGAGCCGATCCTCACCCTCGAGATCGAGGACGACGGAAAGGGGATGGGCGACCGCACCATCAAAGAATCCGGTGCGGGCGCGTTCCGACCGACGTCCTCCGCCGAGGGGCTGGGCATGCAGATTGTCAGGACGCTGGTCGCCAGTGAACTGGGCGGGTCCATCAAGTGGGAACCGGTGCGTCCGACCGGAACCAAGGTAACCATCGTGGCGGTGCTGGCCGGGAGCAAGCGGTAACGCCGAGAACTTAAATCTCAGGGGCACGCCGTGAGAAGGCGTGCCCCTGAGAATAATGTAAGGTGTTCTAGATTCTTAAGAAGCTCGGCGAGCGCGGGCGGCGCGACGCTTCATAGCGCGGCGCTCATCTTCGCTCATGCCTCCCCATACACCCGAATCTTGGCCGGATTCAATGGCCCACTGCAGACAGGTGTCCATGACCGTGCAGTTGCGGCAGACCGCTTTAGCCTCTTCGATTTGAAGCAGAGCAGGGCCGGTGTTTCCAACAGGGAAAAACAGCTCGGGGTCCTTCTCCAGGCAAGCAGCTCGGCTACGCCAATCCATTAGCACGCTCTCCTCTATATGGGAATTGCTTTTCTCGATGCAGCTCTCATGGCCCGTGAGGGGCGGGAACTGTCATAACAAATCAGGCCCCAGCATGCGGGGCCTGAAATAACCTCAATAACTTTCCCACGTTACGAATAAGTAAACAAGGGGTTTTTAGGCAAAACTTAGTTCTAGGGTTTGAGTTCATTCTCACAGTAGTTAAGCCTTGCCAGCGTGGCCGATATTTTGCACCCCCGGTTGCTTTGCTTAGGATGAGATACGGACAACTTCCTGCAGAAAAGACACCATCGTGAATCACCACCCTTCGTCTCATTCCGTACCGGTCTCGCTGGTTAGCATTTTGACGCATCTCGAGGCTGCGGTTGTCGGTTTCTACGGAATCGCCATCATGGCCACTGCGTTGGCTCAGGGCGGTGCAGGTGTTGGTAGCGCTATGATGCTCGGCCTGTTTTTTGTGGTGGTGGCTGCGGTGATGCTCTGGGCCGCGCGTCTTTTCACCCACGGCCGGGGAGCCTCTCGGGCCATGGTGTTGGTGTGGCAACTTTTCATCATCATTATTGGAATGCAAATCGCCCTGGCGGGACAGTGGCTGATCGGTATACCGGCAGTGGCGATCGCGGGGATCATCACGGTGTCCCTCTTCACCCGTGCGGTGCACTCTCACCTCGATGACGCTCGCAGGGACTCACTATAACCCCGCACAGGGGCGCGGCGGTTAGCAACCAGCGGACTCGTCGATTGGTATCTGCACCGCCTGTGCGCGAGCATCGTGGACGATCACCGCGCGGCCGGTGGGGACTTTACCGGCGGTCGTGGTATTCCACGGGAGGTCATCAAAACACGTCAAGAAGTCGAGATCGGTCTCGCGGTGCGGAGCGAGCGCTATGCCGCGCGTAGCGCCGGCCAGGGTGCCCAAGAGCGGGTTCTGCCGCCACCGCGCCCATGGCACAAAAGTCACCAAGGTGTGCCTGAATCGGGCGATGAGAGATTTCAACCGCGTGGCGGTGTCGGGGGACAGCAGGTGCGCATCATCGACCAGCAACACCACCGAACCGGCATCCGCGATATCGTCACAGGCCCGTTGTAGTTCCTCTGCGCTCACGCCGGGGTGAGCTGCCACGCGCAAAAACCCGAGGTGACCGTTGAGCTTCGCCACGGCGTCCAAGGCGGTGGTTTTGCCAGTTCCGGAGTGACCGGCGATCATGGTGCATTGTCCGGGTGGGGCGGGTATGCCAACTACCGTTGCCCCGGGGGTCCAAGCGATCGCCAGGTCACCGCGGGAGGCGCCGGCATGGCGCCACCCACGCACCTCGGCGAGGGCTTGCGAGAGCAGGATGCACTCGGGCAGCTGTTGATCCAGGTGGGTGGGGGAGGCAGCGAACAAGGATGTGCGTGCCTGCTCGCCGTGCGTCCGCAGCTCTTCTGCGGACGCGGCGCGATAGGGGGTGAACGTCGCGGCCTGGGTCTGGTCGTCTCTCCCGTAGTGGTGCAGGAGCTTCCCTTCCACCGCCCACCGTTTGGCGGGGACGGCCGGATATGAGCGGGTGGCACCGCGCAGAGGGTCTGCCTTCGTAACCGCACCGGTTAACAGGGTGTTAGCCATCAGCTGACCCACTGGTCCACGCAGGGGTGATTGTGCGGTCGCAACGCACTGGATGCGGTGCCTGGCTGAAGAAGTCAGCAACGTCGTGAGCGAATGTATGAGTGTTCGGTCGTTGAGGTTCTCCTCTAACCACTGATCGAGGCCGTCGAGAACTATAAGGCAAGGGTGGAGCCGTTCTCGGTCGAGCAGTTGCTGGGTGAGGTGATTGAAATACCCGGTGTCGAGCGGTCCGACCAGCGCCGTCATATCCCATTGATCATCCCACCTGCGGTGCGTAGCTTGGAGTGGTAGCTGACCCGCCACGGTGACCACGGCGTGGCCCCATGATCTGGCCTGTTGTACGAGCGCCGCGAGCAACTCTGTACGGGCCGCCTCATCGCCGACGATCTGCACCGGCCCTTCTGCCGGGGTCGTTACCAGCGGCTCAATCATGCCCCACTGCGCAACCTCCATCTCGCCCCAGACGAGCTGCGTGGCGTCCTCTGGATACGCCGTGGAGTGTGTCCAGGGGCGTCCGAGGGCGGGTTCATCGGGAACGGGTCGGTAACGGTGAACGGGCCACTCGGTTGTCAGATGATGGAGGCGTGCAACAGATCCCCGCACCGTTGCCTGTTCATTGACGTCGTGGGGTCGCTGTTCAGGCACTTCGCAGACTACGGTGCCGTCGATCAACTCCAGACGCATGCCCGCGGTATACGGACGCTGCCGGAAGGCCGGTCCGCGGAAGGGCCAGGGGGTGTTGTCGCCGTGCCGCACATATCCGCTGCCTGCGGCGTCCGCTGGAATGCGGCTGGCTTCGGGTCCGCCGAGCACGTTCTGCGACTCCAACTCGCTGGCCGTCCGCAGACACAGGGTGGTCCCGATGTTCGCACGGATGTCGGCGGAAACGGCGCCTTGGGGGCGCTGCGTAGCCAGGATGAGGTGGATACCCAACGATCTGCCGATGGTAGATATCCGCATCAACTCTTTCATCGCATCTCCCATGGTCTCGACCAGCATCTTGAATTCGTCGACCACGATCACCAGTTCAGGACAAGCCGGGAGCTCCTTGCGGGCCGCGCAACCCCGCAAATAATCTCGATAACCGTTGACCCCGAGCCTGCTGAACAGCGACTCGCGTGCTTTCACGTCGGCACGCAGATAGGCCAGGGCGCGCGTCACCCGAGGGAGATCGAGGTCATCCAGAAATTGGACGCTGTGGGGCAGGGGAGAGAGTGCCCCCAGGCTCGCCCCACCCTTAAAGTCGATCAGCAGATAGCTCAACCGCTGGGGCGGATAGCGAAACGCGCCGGAGAGCAACATGGTTTGCAGAAGCTGAGACTTTCCCGACCCCGTGGTGCCGGCCAACAAAAAGTGGGGCCCGTCAGCGTTGAGTTTGAGGTTGGTGATCAAGCCGTCCGCAGATGCTCCTAAGAGCAGATCTACTTCCGGTGCCCAGGTGGCGGCGGTCCAGTTGCGCTCGCTCGGCGTGGTCATGAAATCCTGATCTTCAAAGACCGCCTGTTGCACCGAGGGTTTCTGAAGCCGGTGTTCTGTCGCGGCAATCTCGGTCACCAGGCGCTGAGCCGTGTGAGCCCGGACCGCATCGAGCCTGATCTGATAGGACTCGTCTTCCTGCTCAGCACGAAAGAGGGCGTGGGTGGCGCTGTCGAGGTGGAGCTCCGCTCGGCTCCATCCGGCAATTCGAATGGGCGTGGCGGGTTTTTCCGGACGGTCCCACACCACGGCGAACCGACAGCTTCCCGGAGTGTGCCTGTTCCACTCGGCGGCCGTGCACATCACGAGAACGCAGTCGTGCTCGTCTCCGGTTACCTCACCGTTCTCGAGAGCTACCTTGACTCGTGGGTGGGTCGCCAGCGCCTGAAACTCTTCGCTGGTTTCTGCCATGAGTCGAGGGGAGAGGCGTAATAGCACCCCGCTGTGGCACAGCAGCTGAATCGCAATCGAACAGAGTTGTTCGGAGGTCACACGCGCGTGCAGCAACTGATGTTCGGGCAAGCCGATAAGAGCTGGCACCGCAGGGAGCAAAGGTGGGGCGATGCGATCGTTTTCGGTGACCGCTATCTGCGCGGGCCGATCGGTGATACCGGCGACGAACCACAGGCGATTGCCACAGGGACGCAGAGTAAACTTCGCGGCGTCTGCTTGAGCAAGGCGCGAGGCATCACGGTCAACGGCCTCGGCCAGCGCTGCGCGATTACGAGTGATAACACCGACCGCTGTGATGAGTTGCACCCCCAGCACTGCGGAGGCCGCAATAGACATGAGAAGGATCAACCACATTCCCGTCACCGAGGCAATGATCCCACCCACCACCAGCGGCATCACCATCATCAAGACCAGAGTCAGCAGGTGTCGTTGACGCTCGAGCCGAACCGGCACCGGCTCTAAGTCATCCGGAGCCTTCGGTTCCTCAGATTGTCGAGTTATTCGCAGTGCGAGAATCGAGTCACCCACGCCAAACTCTTCGTTGAGGCTTATGGTCCGTGTGTCTTCGGCGGTGACCAGACGGGCGCCGTCGGAATCGACCTCGAGGCCGCCCAGCCGCGACGGTAACGCGGGATCGAGGATCGTTACGTCTGACCGGTGCCGCCCGATGGTCATCGTGCCGCGTCGCACGGGGAACGTGCCACCAGCGTCGGGACCGTGCACAACGGTCAGCGTCAGGGGAGCGTGAGTCACCTGCGCTGGGCGGCCTGCGGTGATCAGCGCACCGTGCGGGACATCAGTCAACACGTCGTTGATACCGACCAGGTTTCTGCCCGCACAGTAGGGCGATCTCATCCACGGGTAGGCTCCGGTGAGCAACTCCTGGAGCCGCTGGCCGGAAACAGGGCCCTGGGAACTGAGACGGTGAGCAACAGCTTGACCGGTGTGCGGGTTTTCGACGAAGAAAATGAGGTGCATAACCCCATCAAAAAAGATGAGGAATCTCTCAAGCAAGCAGAATAGGACGGCGTCTGTGGAAAACTCATCCGCCTGTGGAAACTGCCTCAGAGCCGCGAAATATAAGGTCAAAGCGCGCAAGCGAAACCGGCAAAATCTGAGAAGTCTGTAAGAATCGTTGGCGCGACTGGGAGAATGGGTACTGCTTTCGGGTAGGTTTAATACCAACTATGGCTGTTTTTCCAGACGCTACCCCCATAGCGACCACCGGAGAAACGTCATCTTCGGCAACAAGTTTCTGAAACGCAGAGACGCTATAGACACAGGAGTTTTAGTGAACGCTGATCTTGTAGTTGTTGGCTCAGGTCTGTTCGGCCTGACCATCGCAGAACAGGCCGCTACCCAGCTGGGCCTCAAGGTTGCCCTCTTGGATCGTCGATCCCATATCGGTGGTAACGCCTACAGCAAGTTCGAAGAGAACACCGGGATTGAGGTGCACCAGTACGGCGCTCACCTCTTCCACACCTCCAACGAACGCGTGTGGGAGTACGTCAACCGCTTTACCGAGTTCACTAACTATGTGCACAAGGTCTACACCCGCCACAACGGCATCGTGTACCCCATGCCTATCAACCTGGGCACCATCAACCAGTTCTTCAACGCCGCATATTCCCCGGCAGAAGCGAAAGCTCTGATCCAGGAGCAGGCAGGCGAGCTGGCGGGAACCGACCCGAAGAACCTCAACGATAAGGGCATCTCCCTGATCGGCCGTCCCCTCTACGAAGCGTTCATTAAGCACTACACCGCCAAGCAGTGGCAGACCGACCCGGCTGAGTTGCCGGCGTCGATCATCTCCCGCCTGCCGGTGCGTTACAACTACGACAACCGCTACTTCAACGATAAGTACGAAGGCCTGCCGGTCGACGGGTACGCCGCCTGGCTCGAGCGCATGGGTGACCACCCGAACATCGAGGTTCACCTGAACACCGACTTCTTCGAAGACGGCCATGAGTTCTCCAAGTCGAAGATCATCGGCCAGGTACCGGTCGTCTACACCGGCCCGGTGGATCGCTACTTCGATTACGCCGAGGGTGACCTCTCGTGGCGCACCATCGACCTCGAACAGGAGATCCTGGAGATGGAAGACTTCCAGGGTTGCTCCGTCATGAACTACCCCGATGCGGACTACCCGTTCACCCGCATCCACGAGTTCCGCCACTTCCACCCCGAGCGCGACTACACCAAGGACGCCACCGTCATCCACCGCGAATACTCTCGTTTCGCGGAGAAGGGCGATGAGCCCTACTACCCGGTGAACACCTCGGTGGATCGCGAGAAGCTCCTGGCTTACCGCGACCTAGCCGCCGGCGAGGATAAGGTGCTGTTCGGTGGACGCCTCGGTACCTACAAGTACCTGGACATGCACATGGCCATCGGTGCTGCATTGTCGATGTTCGATAACAAGATTAAGCCGCACTTCGCAGACGGCCAGAACCTTCAGTCCGGTGGAGTTGATGCCTAACATGACTGCAGAAATCAAGAATCTGAAGACCCTGCAGCGGGTCATCTTCCCCGAACGGGAGCAGATGGACACCGTCGCGCTGTATGTTGACTCCGGTATCGCCACCGGTGTGCAGTTGAATACCATGAACGGTGCGCTCGGTTCGCCGAACACCGGTCGCGACGACGACAAGTCTGAGACCGCCGGAACCACCTCGGGCGGTAGCAGCGCGGAGACCCACGCAGAGGACTTCATCGACCGTCGTTCGACCCTGATTCGCCCCGGTTCGCGCCTGTCTTTCGCAACCTACTTCAACGCATTCCCCGCGTCCTACTGGAAGCGGTGGACCCACCTGACGTCGGTGCGCTTGCAGGTCTCGACCCACGGTGAAGGCACCGTGATCGTCTATAAGTCCAATGCCCGCGGTTCCCTGCAGCGTGTGGAATCCAAGCGCGTGACCGGCCGCGAGACCTCGACCTTCGACCTCTCGCTCAAGCCCTTCGGTGACGGCGGATGGTATTGGTTTGAGTTGGCCGCCGGCACCGAATCCCTCGTGCTCGAATCGGCGCAGTGGCTGGGTGAAGACAATGGCCGTACCCCCGGCAAAATTACCCTGCAGATCACCACCATGAACAAGCAAGAGTTCTGCCTGAACAACCTGCGCTCGCTGGCTGAGCACCGCGAGGTGCTCGACCACCTGCAGGAAATCTTGATCGTCGATCAGGGCTCCAAGAAGCTGCAGGACGAAGCGGACTTTGAAGAGGTTGCCGCCACCCTGGACGGTAAACTGCGCATCATCAACCAGGGCAACCTGGGCGGTTCGGGCGGTTTCGCCCGCGGTATGTACGAGGCCGTCGAGAACGGTAGCGATTACGCGTTGCTCTTGGACGACGACGTCGTCGTGGAGCCGGAGTCGATTTCGCGCCTTCTAACCTTCGCCGATATGTGCCGCAAGCCCACCATCGTCGGCGGTCACATGTTCGACCTTTACAACCGCACGGTGTTGCACACCTTCGGTGAGGTCGTCAACCGCTACCGGTTCCAGCCGGATCTGCCGCATACCGATCAGTCACTGGGCCATGACTTCCTGCAGTCCAACCTGCGTAACACCCCGTGGCTACATCGCCGCACGGACGTCGATTACAACGGCTGGTGGATGGACCTCATCCCTACCTCCGTCATCAAGGAAATCGGTCTGTCCCTGCCCATCTTCATCAAGTGGGACGACGTTGAGTTCGGCCTGCGCGCGAAGAAGGCCGGTTACCACACCGTCTCCTTGCCCGGCGCAGCTGTCTGGCACGTTTCGTGGATCGATAAGGACGACCTGGTCGGTTGGCAGGCGTACTTCCACATCCGCAACCGCATCATCGCGTCTCTGCTGCATTCGCCGTATGAACGCGGCGGTCGACTGCTCCGTGAGTCTTCCTACGCAGACGTGAAGCACCTGATTTCGATGCAGTACTTCACTGAACACGGTCGCATCATGGCGCTGCGCGATATTTTGGCGGGCCCCGATCAGCTCCACCGCCTTCTGCCCCAGCGTCTGCCGGAGATCCGCGAATTGACCAAGCGGTATTCCGATGCCCAGTTCAAGGAAGACATCGATTCGTTCCCCGAACCGAAGATGGAAAAGCCTCCCCGTAACGGGCGCGGCTTCCACGCGCCGTCCTACAAGTCGTTGGTGCCGTGGGCGCTGAAGACCGTCTCGAAGCAGCTGGTCAAGCCCGTGAAGGACGAGTATCGCAATCACCCGCAAGCCCACATTGCCCACCAGGACAATAAGTGGTGGCGCATGTCGCAGTACGATTCGGCGTTGGTTTCCAACGCCGAAGGCTCGGCGGTTTCGTGGTACAAGCGTGACCCTGAGCAGCTGCGTGACAAGCTGGTGGAGTCGACTAAGCTCACCGCGCAAATTCTGCGAGAGTGGCCAAAGCTGCGTCAGCAGTACCGTGCGGCCGCTTCACGAATCACGTCATTCGAAGAGTGGAAGAAAACCTTCGACGAACATACGGAGTCGGTAATTACTCGATGAGCGATTTAGCGAATCAGCCTCTGCAGGCCCCGGGCAAAAGTCTGGGGCTTGCGGGCGTTTTAAAGAATAGATACCTGCTGAAGCTTCTGGTTCACAAGGAGATCCAGGTCCGCTACCGCGGTTCCGTTCTGGGCATCCTGTGGTCCTACATCAAGCCGGCAGTTCAGTTCATGGTCTTCTACCTGGCCCTGGGTATTTTCCTCGGTCTGGAAAAAGGCCTTCCGAACTACTCGGTGTTCCTGTTCTCCGGCATCATCGTCATCAACTTCTTTGCCGAGTGTTTCAGCAACGGTGCACGCGCCTTTGTGGTCAACGGGGCACTGATTAAGAAGATCTATCTTCCCCGGCAGCTGTTCTCGTTGTCTACAGTCTGGGTGGGATTCATCCACTTCATCCCGCAGGTCTTGGTTTTGGTCATCGCCTGTTTCGTGGTGGGGTGGAGCCCTGATCCCAAACAGATTTTGGCGGCCATCGTCGGCATAATCCTGGTGATGATTCTGGGACTGGGCCTGGGAATGATCTTCGGCGTAGCCAATGTGTTCTTCCGTGACTCGGAAAACCTGGTTGATATGTTCCTGATGATGGCCACCTGGCTAGCTCCGGTCATGTACTCGTGGACCATGGTCGCTCGTGAAGTGCATGTCCCGCATATCCAGGAAATTTACATGACGAACCCGCTGGCAGTGGGAGTGGAATTGTTCCACTACGCCTTCTGGCAACCCACTTTGGAACCCAGCGAACAGCTCTTCCTCTTGGACAACGGGAACTGGCATATGTTCCCGCACCTGTTGACTGTTTGGGTTCCCATCGCGTTTGCCATTGCGTTGCTGTTCCTGTTGATCGGTAACTTGCTGTTCAAGAAGTTTGAGGGCGATTTCGCGCAGGAGCTGTAGAAACCATGAAAATTAAGAAACTAGATCTGCCTCCTGTCGATCCGAACGGCCCGGTGGTCATTCGCGTCGATAACCTTTATAAGCGGTTCGTGCTGCGGCATACCCGCTCGATGAAGGAGGCCTTCATTTGGTTGATCAAAGGCCGCAAGGGTGATCTCAATGAGAAGTTCAACGCCCTCAACGGCGTGACCCTGGATATCCGTCAGGGCGAGCGTGTCGCTTTGTTGGGATTCAACGGTTCCGGAAAATCGACCCTGTTGAAGCTCATCTCTGGCGTGATGCGCGGTGATGACGGACAGGTGCTCACCCGTGGACGCATCGCCGGTCTGATCGAGGTCGGTGCTGGCTTCCATCCCGATCTCACCGGACGAGACAATGTCTACCTCAACGGTGCGATTCTGGGAATGTCGAAGGAGGAGATTGACGAGAAGTTCGATTCGATCGTGAATTTCTCGGAGATCGGTGAATTCATCGACACGGAAGTGAAGTTCTACTCTTCGGGTATGTACCTCCGCTTGGCGTTCGCGGTGGCCATCCACACCTCTCCGGAGATCTTCTTGATCGACGAGATTCTGGCTGTGGGTGATGAGCCGTTCCAGAAGAAGTGCATCGCCAAGATCGCCGATCTGTGCCGTGAGGGCAAGACGCTGGTGGTCGTCAGCCACGACCTCGATATGGTGTCGAAGGTCTGCGACCGAGGCGTGATCCTCGATAAGGGCAATCTCGTCTATGACGGCCCGTCGGACGACGCGGTCAAGCTGATGCGCGGCGAAAAGCTGAGCTAGGCGTCCACCCCACAGCGGTGGGGTAGGTTTTCACAACGTGGGTACGCACCCGGTGCGTGCCCACGTTTTTTATACCGGTGGGGGACCGGTGACGCGCCGAAACGACAACTGTTGCGAATGTGTGGACAACTTGAAAAACCTTATGGTGCACCGGCTAGTCACGATGAAGTTACCCATCGGTAGGTCTCACCCCAAACCGTGGTAGCAGCTACGCAATGGCATCAAACGACACTAAATGGCTTGTTGGGTGGTGGGCGGTCGACTACATTTTCTCCTGAACCCTCCAACGGCCCACGGTTGACAACACTGCCGCGGCCGGACCACACGAGAAAGTGCCAGTTATGCCCACGGCTCTCCGCCACGACGCTGGCCTGCGCATCCTGGAAGATGACGTTCGCGAAAACATTCGACGCAGCGGCATCGACCCGCTGGAAGAGCAGGAGCAAGCGAAGCAAATCATCGCCGAAGCGATTACCTCGTATGAGGATCGTATGTATCGCGGCACGTTACCTTTGGTTGATGATTTCGAGCAGGTGAAGACGTATCTCGTCAACGCTGTATGCGGGTTTGGTTCCCTCCAGCCCTACCTCGACGACCCTGAGGTCGAGGAGATCTGGATCAATTCACCCACGGAGGTGTTCGTTGCTCGCGCGGGTGAGTCGGAGCTAACTGGCCTTTCCATGACTCAAGACCAGATCAGGTTCCTGGTCGAACGAATGCTCAAGATTTCCGGGCGACGCCTGGACCTTTCCAGTCCATTCGTCGATGCATCGCTTCCCGATGGTAGCCGCTTGCATGTGGTGATCCCGGACATCACCCGGAAACACTGGTCTGTGAACATCCGTAAGTTCGTGGCACGCGCCCGTCGGCTCAACGATCTGGTGAAGCTCGATTCGATCAGCCCTGAGGCTGCTACGTTTCTGAACGCTGCGGTGGCGGCCGGTTTGAACATCCTCGTCTCCGGAGCTACGCAGGCCGGTAAAACCACCATGCTCAACTGCCTCACCTCGTCTATCGGGCAGCGGGAACGAGTGATTACCTGCGAAGAAATCTTCGAGCTGAAGGTGCCCCTGCGCGATGTCGTATCGATGCAGTGCCGACAAGCGAACCTCGAGGGGACGGGAGAAATCCCTCTTCGCAAGCTGGTCAAAGAAGCGTTGCGTATGCGTCCGGACCGGTTGCTCATCGGCGAGGTGCGTGAGGCCGAGTCGTTAGATATGCTGATTGCTCTCAACTCCGGTCTGCCCGGAATGTGTACGATTCACGCCAATTCCGCCCGGGATGCGATCACTAAGATTTGCACCCTGCCCCTGTTGGCAGGCCCTAATATCACCGATGCCTTCGTGACCCCGACCGTCGCCTCATGCTTTGACCTGGTGGTGCACTGCAACCGAGAGGTGAACGGGAAGCGTTATGTGCAAGAAATCGTGGAGGTAGGCAACCGCGTGGAGAACGGCGTGGTGGAGACGAGCACCGTTTTTCGCCGCGAAGCCAACTCGCTGGTCTGCCTCGCCTCCGAGCTGCCGGCGTCGTCCAAGTTTCGCCGGGCCGGTTACAAGCTGGATGCCGTGCTGCCCCAACTGGGACGCGGGTGATTGGCCGTGACTTTGTTTGCCGCCCTCTGTGCCGGCGCAGGTAGCTACCTCGTCTGGCTTGCGTGCTGGGAAACGGACAAGAAACCGAAACGGCGCCCCGAACCCCGCATCTCTCTACTGTTGAAACAGGCCGGTATCACGAAGGTCTCTACCCGCCTGTTCTACCTGCTTTCTTTGGGAACCGGCACATTCGTGGCTGTGATCATCCTGGCGCTGACGGGTCTCTATAATTTGAGTCTGATTCTGGGCGTTGCCGGTTGCTTCGTGCCGCGGTTCTACATCGGTCAGCGGGCCAAGAAAAGAAACGCCGCGATCCGTGACCTGTGGCCGGACGTCGTCGATCACCTCCGTTCGGCGATCCGGGCTGGTTTGTCCCTCCCCGAAGCGCTTCTGCAATTGCAGTACCGCGGCCCCGAACAGTTACGGCCGGCCTTCGAGGACTTCGCCGCCGACTACCGTTCCACCGGGGAGTTCGTGGCGTCGCTGAACCGCCTCAAAGATCGGTTGGCAGACCCCACCGCTGACAACATCATTGAAGCACTCAAGGTGACCCGTGAAGTCGGAGGAACGGATCTGGGCCGACTGCTGGGCACCCTCAGCGAGTTTCTCCGCGAAAACGCGCGGACCCGCTCCGAACTCGAGGCGCGGCAGTCGTGGACCATCAACGCCGCGAAACTTGCGGTGTGTGCCCCCTGGGCGGTGTTGTGTCTCATGGCTACGCAACCGGGCACCGTCAAGGTATACAACAGCATGACCGGCATGATGGTCATGCTCGGCGGCTTGGTTATCTCTTTGGTGGCATACCGGATCATGCTCTTCGTGGGCGCGTTGCCGGAAGATAAGCGGGTGCTGGCATGAACACGCTCATTCCCATCGCCCTGATGCTCTCGGCCGGTCTGTGGTTAGTCGCCAGTTCCTTCCGTGCCCAGCATTTCATTGACTTCTCACAACGCATTGCACCGCAGCTTCGAACTCAGCGCATCCGCAGCCATCTACATCCGGCAGACGAAGAGAACTTGGGTCTGTGGCGCGGTTACCGTGAGCTTTTCCGCCCCGGTTTTGAAGCGGTCCTCGAGCGGATCAGCGAAAAGTCCGACACTCAGGCGCTCGAGAAACGACTGGCCCAGGCCGGCCAGGGCATGACCGTCTCAACCTTTCGAGCGGAACAGGTGCTCTGGACATTCCTCGGATTCGGCGCGAGCTTGTTGGTGATGGGCCTGGGTGTCTGGCAGGGAAAGGTGCCCACAGCGGGCGCCATCCTGTTGACGCTGTTGAGCGGAATCAGTGGATACCTTGCTCGCGATTGGTGGCTGGGGCAAAAGATCGTCGCCCGTGAGAAGGCCATGTTGGCGGAGTTTCCCACGCTGGCTGAACTCATGGCGTTGTCGGTGACAGCCGGGGAATCAGCCGTGGATTCGCTGGAACGCGTGGTGCGGTGCTCCCGGGGAGAACTCGCCGGTGAATTTGCGCAGATCCTCGCCCAAACACGAGCCGGTGACGGTCTGGCGATCGCCCTGCAAGACTTCTCGCGCCGGACGTCCCTGGCCCCGATATCGCGGTTCGTCGACGGCATCGTGGTGGCCATCGAGCGTGGCACGCCGCTGTCTGAAGTTCTACGAGCCCAGGCGCAGGACGTCCGTGACACCGCCAAACGTGACCTGATGGAGACCGCCGGCAAGAAAGAGATCGCCATGATGGCACCCATCATCTTCTTCATCCTGCCGCTCACAGTGGTCTTCGCCGTGTTCCCCGGCCTCTCACTCATCAACCTCAATTTCTAAAGATCATCTCGTACAGATACACATCGCAAGGAGAAAACCATGAAGGAACTGTTCAATCTCAACCTCGTGTTCGTCAAGGTCATGGCACTGTTGACCGGCCTGACCAGCGGCGAGGCCGCCCAGGACGCCCGCGACCGCGGCGACGTGCCGGGCTGGGTCATGATTACGATGATGACGGCTATCCTCGTCGCAGCCCTGCTCGTGGTGGCCCGCGATGCCCTCATCAACATGTTCAACTCGGCCATGAGCATGGTCAGCTAACCGGGCGATGGGCATGTACGAGCAAGGAGCTCTCAGACACGGCCGTTATCGGCATTCGGAGGCCGGGAACGCCACCGCAGAATTCGTCATGATTACCTCGCTGGTTCTCTTGCTCTTTGCGATCGTGTTGCAGATATCTTTCGCCCTCTACGCCAAGAACATGATGATCGATGCCGCCTCGGCCGGGGCACGATACGGAACGCTTGCCGACCGAACACCTGCCGAGGGAGCGCACAGAGCCCGCGAGCGCATCTCAGCAACACTGCCAGCAGGGTATGCCACCGCCGTCACTACGCGGCAGACTGCCATTGATGGGCACCCGGTGCTGGAAGTGCAGGTTGCGGGGACCTTACCCGTCCTGGGCCCGTTCGGTTTCGACCGTGGCATCGAGGTGACCGGCAAGGCGGTGATGACCCGATGAAACACGGCGTGAGTACGGACGAGGCCGCTGGGCGCGCAGACGCGGAAGCAGGTAATGCTCTCATCGAGTTCTTAGGACTGGCCCTGGTGCTGATGATCCCCACGGTGTATTTTCTGCTGGGAATCTTCGCGGTGCAGTCAGGTACTTTAGCTGCCTCGGCGGCGGCTCAGCAGGCTGTCCAACTGATCCAAGCGGCAGAAGACGGTGTGAGCGCCACCCACGTTCAACGAGTGGCCACCCTGACCGCTGCTGACTACGGGGTAGCGGGGGAGCATCTGCACCTGACGGTGGACTGCCCGCGGGGATGCGACGAGGGATCACCGGCAGAGGTCAGGGTCAGCGTCGATGTGCAATTACCCCTCATTCCGTGGGTGCGCAACTCTTCGTTCGTGACCGTCAGCTCGCATGCCACCGCGTGGGGAGGTAAGTATTCGTGAATCAGACGATCCCGGCGTCCGCGGTGCAGCGGGCCAGTGCACATTCGGCTGATCGCGGGAGCGTCACCCCGCTGATCATCGGTTTGTCTACGGTGGTTCTCCTGGTAGCGGCCACGATCATTGCGATCACCACCGTGCACGTGCAACGCGCTCGCCTGCAATCGCTGGCGGACCAGACCAGCACGGCAGTCGCGGTATCGGTGGAGAACATAGAGCTCGGCGCACACCGCCCGACGGTGCGCCTGACCGACGCACAGGTACGGTCATCCTCCTCCGCCTTTCTCGTGGACGCCGGTGCCTACGCCGAATTCGAGGGCTTGCGTATCGCCGGGGCCACCGGTTCGGCCGACGGTACGACCGCCGAGGTGGAGCTCACCAGCTACGTTCATCTGCCCATCGTCTCGTTCTTCTTGCCCGAGGGCGTGGAGATCTCCGCGACAGGCAACGCCCGTAGCGAGTTGAACCAGTAGGCTCGCTCCGTGGGTGCTTCGCCGAGAGGCTAATCCGGCCGCATGGGGCGGCGGGGTGAGGCATAATCCGATAGGCTTATAAGTCATGGCTTCCATTGACTTTTCAGCAGAGATTAAAGAACTTCGATCGACGTTTGCCTCCATCGAGGAGGTCAGCGACGTCGAGGAGCTCAAGTCTGCCATCGCCGAGCTCTCCGAGGCCGCCGGAGCCCCCGACCTGTGGGATGACCCCGAGGCCGCCCAGAAAGTCACCTCGGCGCTGAGTCATAAGCAATCTGAACTGGAACGCCTGAAAACCATCGAAGAGCGCATCGATGACCTCGAAGCCATGGTGGAGCTGGCCGAAGAAGAAGACGAAGCCGATCTACTCGATGATGCCGCATCGGAATTGGCCGACATCCAAGCGAAGCTGGCCGAACTCGAGGTCGTCACATTGCTTTCGGGCGAGTACGATGCCCGCGAAGCGGTCGTGACCATTCGCTCCGGCGCCGGAGGAGTGGACGCTGCTGACTTCGCCGAAATGCTCCAACGCATGTACCTGCGCTGGGCTGAGAACCACGGTTACCCGACCACGGTGATGGATACCTCGTACGCCGAAGAGGCCGGCCTCAAATCCACCACTTTCGAGGTCAAAGCACCCTACGCCTTTGGGCGGCTTTCCGTCGAAGCGGGCACTCACCGCCTCGTGCGCATCTCGCCCTTCGACAACCAGGGCCGCCGTCAGACGTCCTTCGCAGCGGTTGAGGTGATCCCGCTGATCGAGCAGACCGACTCGATCGAGATCCCTGAATCCGACCTCAAGGTGGACGTCTTTCGTTCGTCGGGCCCCGGTGGGCAGTCGGTGAACACGACCGACTCGGCCGTCCGCATGACTCACCTTCCCACCGGGATCGTGGTCTCAATGCAAAACGAAAAATCACAGATTCAAAACCGCGCCGCCGCGCTACGCGTGCTCCAGTCCCGCTTGCTCCTGCTGAAGAAGGAACAGGAAGACGCCAAGAAGAAGGAGCTTGCCGGGGACGTCAAGGCCTCCTGGGGTGACCAGATGCGCTCGTACGTGTTGAACCCCTATCAGATGGTCAAGGACCTCCGTACTAACTACGAAGAGGGCAACCCTCAGTCGGTACTCGACGGAAACCTAGATGCCTTCATCGATGCCGGAATTCGCTGGCGCGCCTCATCACGAAACACCGAGGACTAAATCATGGCTACCAAGAAGAAAACCGCGACCGACCCGAATAACCACACCGTCGCGTCCAACCGCCGCGCGCGCCACAACTACAACATCGTGGAGACCTACGAGGCCGGTATTCAGCTGCTGGGCACCGAGGTGAAATCGCTGCGCGACGGCGGTGCCTCGCTGACCGATGGGTTCTGCCAGATGTACAACAACGAGCTGTGGCTCGAAGGCATCCATATCGCCGAATACGGCCGCGGCTCGTGGACGAATCACGAGGCGCGTCGTCGACGCAAGCTGCTGCTTCACCGCAGCGAGATCAACAAGCTCGCGCAGAAACTCAAAGAAACCGGTTTCACCGTGGTCCCGTTGAAGCTGTACTTCAGCAATGGACGCGCCAAGGTCGAGATCGCGTTGGCGACGGGTAAGCGCGAGTACGACAAACGCCACGCTTTGCGCGAGCGTCAAGATAACCTAGAAGCAGCTAGGGCAATGCGCTATAAGAACCTCGGGTAACGGTACCCCGTCACTCACACCACACCTGAAGAAAGGGTAATGCACATGGCAAGCCACGGATCTTATCCCGCGCCGCAGCCGCGCGACAACGACCCGCAGAACGGCTCCTGGTCGAACACCAACGGTGCGTCCCAGGGCGGTAGCGACAACTACGTCTACAATCCCAACTCCACCTACCAGCAGGGTCAGCCCGCTAACGGCCAGAACCCCTACGCCCAGCAGTCCTTCGGCCAGCCTTCCCCGTACAACGGTTACAACCAGGGATACCCTGGGGCCCCCGCGCCGCAGGCACCGGGGCGCGGCCTAGCGATCGCCTCCCTGGTGCTGGGTATCTTGGCGATTCTCGGCGGGCTTTTTGCCCTCGGATTGATCCTGGGCATCATCGGTTTGATCCTGGGCATCGTCTCCTTGCTCAAGGCCAAAAAGCGTCCCGGTTCTCCCAAGGGCATGGCCATTACCGGCATCATTCTCTCGGCGCTGGGCACCCTCTTGGGCATCCTGGGATTGATCTTCTGGATCTTCGTGTTCAACCTGGGTATGGACGGCTTCCGCGAATGTGGTCACCTGGTAGACAACCAAACCGAGTACCAACAGTGCGTTGAGGGCTGGGCCAACCAGAACGTCTAAACTCAATCTTGTCAGCGCCGGGCCAACGGGTGTATATTTAAGGATCCGTTGACCCGGCGCTTTTTATACCGGCCGGCGGAAGTTCTTTGATAAAAGAATAATGGGGATGATCGGTTTCGACGATGTGAGTTGAGACAGGTGAAGCGTGCCGAGGATGCAGAGGACACTCGTTAATACCCTCTGTAAAACAATAAGTGCAAAATCTAAGCGCACTGACTTCGCACTCGCTGCCTAAGCGCGAGTCCAGTCTGTTGGCCTGAGTTCGCCTTTGACTCAGTTACCAGCATCAGCTTAAAAGGCCACTGCTTCACTTCCTCGTCGTAGGGGAGTGAGGGACTTTTATACGAATAGGTTCGGCGGCATATGTGTTTACGCAAGTGCCGGAGCCGAAAACACCGCAGCGTAAACTGCGCACGGAGAAGCCCTGACGAATCCACATCGGACCGGGGTTCGATTCCCCGCATCTCCACTTTGATCTGAGGCTCGAATCCCTCGGACATCAGCAAGGCCCGCACTGACTAGTCAGTGCGGGCCTTGCTTTTGTTGTCATACCTTCTTAGAGATCATCCGGTCCGTCGACCATCTCACCGATGATGTTGGATGCGACTGAACCCTTGCCGCGGGTCTCTATCGCTCCCAAGACCAGCTTGTGGATTTTGGCGTCTTCCAACACCTCGAAGCTGGTTAGCTCGTCGGCTTCGGTGATGACCTTCTCGACCGTAGCGCCGCCGAGCACGAAGACGCCTGCGCTGATCTTATCGGGGGTGCCGGGGGGGGGGGGCGATGCCGCCGTCGGTGACGATGGTGCCGGTTTCGATCAGATCGGCGGTGAAAGAGCCACCGGCCAGCTTGCCTTCGCGGTCGGTGTAACCGTCGACGAACACGCCGGAGCCACGCACGGGGGTTTCCTCGGTTCCGACGTTGATGCCCTTGAGGGTGGCGGTGAATTCCGAGGAGCTATCGGGGTTGCGGTTCCAGAGGGTGAAACCGTCCTGGAGTACGTCGACGCCGAAGCTGTAGGTGTGCTCTACGCGGCCACGGACGTCCGCGCGGCGTACGAAGACCTGGTCGGCTTCCACGCGATGGAATTAGTTTACACGTAAACTAATTGAATAAGCTGCTAACCGCTCTGGAAAGATCCTGTGGATTATGAGCAATGCGGGGGATGTGCACAGTGTGATTGAATGAGAACAACATTCTCAGCGAGAGCCTCACGCACAACGAGAAGGGATAACCCATGGGCGCCCCGTATCTACCTGAATCGACCGCGGCGCCGCGCCAAGCACCGGCGTCCTTCATTGCTGTTCCCTCGGCCTACGACCGCGGGTATGGGCGCCCCTCGCTGGACGTGCGCGGACAAGGCTACTATCTCGCGGTGGGGTCTATCGCCTCGGGAATTTTTGCGCTCGCCTCCACACTGATGTTTTTCGCCTTCAGCGGCCTCAGCGCCATCCCCGCGATCATGGCGATCGTCTGCGGAGTCATGGGATTACGCGGAGCCGACCGGCCGCAACCCACGCCGTTTAGTTCACGAGCGAAGCAATACTCGTGGTGGGGTATCGTCTGCGGCGTGCTCACGCTCATCACCATCATCGGGTTCGTGACCCTCTTCGGGGTGCTGACCCTGCTGGCGTAGGGAAGCAACCCGGTCTTACCAGCACGGCCGGCTCGGGCCGGCGTCCTAGACGGACACATCCCCCAGATAACTCATGGCCTGGTCGTGCAACAGGGCGTTGCTCGCCAAGGCGTTGCCCCCGTGGGGGCCGTCCTCTCCGCTCAACGAGGTGAACTTGCCGCCCGCTTCGGTCACGATCGGCACAAGCGCAGCCATGTCGTAGAGGTTCAGCTCGGGTTCGGCGGCGATGTCAACGCTTCCCTCGGCGACCATGCAATACGACCAGAAGTCGCCGTAAGCGCGGGTGCGCCAGACCTGATCCGTCAGCTCGAGGAACTTCTCGCGACGACCGAGTTCCTTCCAGCCGGTCATCGAAGAATAGGACAACGAAGCGTCCTCGAGACGGTCCACCTGAGACACCGAAATGCGCTTAGCCTGCGCCAATGAGCGACCGGTGTAGGCGCCACCGTCTTCAATACCCCACCAACGGCGATTCAGGGCCGGTGCGGAGACCACGCCGACCTTGGGCACATTGTTCTCGACCAAGGCGATAAGGGTGGCCCATACCGGCACGCCGCGCACGAAGTTTTTCGTGCCGTCGATAGGGTCGATCACCCACTGTCGGTTGGAGGAGCCGGACTCACCGAATTCTTCGCCCAGCACCGCATCCCGGGTACGTACGCGGGAAAGCTGCGCTCGGATCAACTGCTCGGCCTCGCGGTCCGCGTCCGTCACCGGTGTGAGATCGGGCTTTTGGTCCACGCTGAAATCCTGGGCCTGGAAACGCTGCAGCGTCTGCCGGTCTACAGAGTCGGCAAGGATGTGGGCTAGGCGGAGATCGTCGGTGTAGGGGTTTGCGCTCATCATCGTTCTCTCAATCGTTCTCGAATCGGGGAGGGCGGGGAATCTAATCGACGACCCCGAGCACCTTGTCTGAGTCAGTGTCGAAATCTTCTTCCACACCGAGCAACTTTCGCAGCGACATCAACCGCGCCGGGCCTGCCGGGCCGGCATGACCTGCCTCGACGTAAGCCGCGATGCCGCAATCCTCTGCGGTTGATGCGTGGGAGCAACCCTTGGGGCAGTCGCTGGAACCCGCGACAAGATCGGAAAAGGCCGCGACGATGGTGTCCTTTTCGACGTGCGCCAAACCAAAGGAGCGAATACCCGGGGTATCGATGATCCAGGTGTTGCCCGATGCGGATTCAGAACGCAACGCCACGGCAGAGGACGACGTATGGCGGCCCCGTCCGGTGACCGCATTGACGTGCCCGGTATCGCGAGCGGCTCCGGTCAGCGCGTTGACCAACGTAGACTTGCCGACCCCCGAGTGACCCAGCAACACCGAAACCTCACCATCGAGCAAGTCTGCAATGGCCTTGACCCCGGGGGAGCTCAAGCCGGCAGAACCTGTCTCACTCGGGGCCAGCCCGTCGCTGGAAGCAGACAGCACGATCTTGAGGCCTGTATCGGCATAGTAATCGAGCAACGTCTGCGGATGTTTGATGTCTGTTTTCGTGATGCAGAGCAGGGGCTCGATGCCGGCGTCAAAGGCCGCGACGAGGGAGCGGTCAATGAACCCGGTGCGCGGTTCGGGGTTCGCCGCGGCGACCACAATGATGAGCTGCGTGGCGTTGGCGACGACGACTCGCTCATAGGGGTCGGTATCGTCAGCACTGCGACGCAACAGCGTGGCGCGCTCTTCGATGCGTACCAACCGGGCCAGAGTACCTTCCTGACCGGAGGTGTCTCCGACTAGCCCCACCAGATCGCCCACGACGACCGGATTGCGGCGTAACTCCTTTGCTCGCACCGCGGTGACGGTTCGCTCGGCGTTCGTGCCCTCACCGAGAACGGCCCTATAGCGGCCCCGGTCTACGGTGATGATGCGGCCGATCTCCGCGTCCTCATAGGTCGGGCGGTCCTTCGTCCGTGGCCGCGAGCCCTTCTTATTGGGCCGAACCTTGACGCCGTACTCGTCCCAGTTACTCCGCGCCATGGTCGGTCTCCTCCTGCACGAACTGGTCGAGCATAGATTGCCACATCTCGGTAAATCCCGGCAGGGTCTTCGCGGTGGTCGCCACGTTTTCCACAACAACATCGGGTACGTGCAAACCGATCACGGCGGCGGCCGTCGCCATGCGGTGGTCGTCGTAGGTGCGAAAGAGCGCACCGTGCTTCACGGGAGAATCGATGCGCAGACCATCTGCGGTCTCGCTGGCCTGCCCACCGAGCCTGTTGATTTCGCTGACCAGGGCGGCTAAACGGTCGGTCTCGTGCCCGCGCAGATGCCCGATACCCCGCAGGACGCTGGGGGAGTCCGCCAGCGCGCACAGAGCGGCAACCGTGGGTGCGAGTTCGCCCGCCTCGGAGAGGTCGATATCGATACCGGGGTATCCGGACGCGGCGCCGCCAGCGGGGCCCGTGACGCGCAGGGCATGCCGATCTTCGGTGACGCGAGCGCCGAATCGGGGCAGAATCTGCCGCCACTGGTCCCCGCCCTGAGTGGTGGTGCTCGGCCAGTCGGCGATGGCTACGGTACCTCCCATCACCACGGCGGCCGCGAGGAACGGGCCGGCATTGGAGAGGTCGGGTTCCACGGTGACCTCAAAGCCGGGGAAGGCCCCGGGGGCGACGCGCCAGGCGGTGTCTTCCAGCGTCGTCACCTCAATGCCTACCTCGCGCATGACCTCCAGCGTCATCTGCACGTGAGGCATAGAGGGAATGGCCGCGCCCACGTGGCGCAGGGTGACGCCCCGTTCAAAGCGAGCTGCGGCCAACAACACCGCGGAGACAAACTGCGAGGAGGCCGAGGCGTCGATGTGGAGCTCCGGCTGCAGTACCTGGCCGGTGGAGTGCATGGTGAAAGGCATGGCCGACCGGTTGTCGTCATCGACGGTGACGCCCAGGTGACGCAACGCGTCGATCACCGGCCCCATGGGGCGTTTGCGTGCGTGGGGATCACCGTCGAAGGTGATCTCACCCGGTACTAGCGCGGCCACTGGCGGCGCAAAGCGCATGACGGTACCGGCCAGGCCGGTATCGATAGCCAGACGCCGGGGTTTCCGGAGGGCGGGTGAGGAGAAGTCGATGGGTTCCACCACGATGTCGGGAGTTACCTCGTCAGCTTGCTCTACATAGCTAAAGCGGGCCCCCAGCTGTTCGAGAGCGCCGATCATCAGTTGCGAGTCGCGTGAAAGGAGAGGGCGCCGAATCCTCGACGGTGAATCGGCCAGGGCAGCCAGCAACAAGTATCGATTTGTGAGGGACTTCGATCCCGGGATGTGCAGATGCGCCAGACCTTTTGGCGGCTCTGCGAGAGTGGGCGCCGGCCAATCGCCTGTCTGGAGTTCACGCTGTGTAGTCAAAATACTCGTTGTACCTTCTCCGACGTGGGTAGACTGTGGTCTATTTTACGCATAAGAACGGCGCCCGGCGATGTCACCGGGCGCCGCTATCTCAAGCATTGAACCTTTAGAGGTGCAGCAGATCTTCAGTCTTGGCCTGTACCTCACCGGCAATCTTGCCGGACTTCTTGGCGGCCTGCGAAGTCAGCTTGTTAGCGCGCCAGATCAGTGAGGGGTTTCCGTCGGTGTCTACAGCGGCCAGAGCGATAGCACCCAGCAGAGAGGTGTGTGCCAGTGCCTTCGAGTTACGAGCCTTCTTCTGCTCGTCAGTCTCTGCCTTGGTGGCCTGGAAATCGATGTAGGAGTTGATAGCACCGGATGCCAACAGGGCCGCGGCGGAGAGGCGCGGAGCCTTACCGAAAGCGAACATGGTGCCTGCTACAACCTGGACGCCGGCCAGGGCCTGGCCCACGAGGCGTTCCTGACCGCGCAATACGGCCAGCTGCGGAGCCGAGTGGGCAGCCATATCAACGGCCTTAGCGATGTGGACGTTCGAGTCGGCGTCCTGCAGGCGTTGCAGACCGGACGCGATGAAGCTTGAAGCCAGCACGGGACGAGCGAGGCGACGTACGATGGACATGATTCCTCCTGACCCTCGCGCGGGTGGCAAAGGGCATCGTTAGATAATTCTTTCAAAGACTATCGTAAGCACACTTCCAGAATAATCGGTAATAAGGCCAGCAGTGTTCCACTGAGAACTTCCGGGGAGCTAGCACGATGGGTGCGAACCAGGTGGAATAAAACCAGGAGTGAAGCGTTATGCTGTGATGAACACACAGAGCTCTATGTCTGCGCCCCACCCCGAGGCGCGGGGCATGAGCGGAAGTTCAAAGTCACGATAAGGATAGAGGGCACCTCATGACAGAATCGGCGGCGGCCGTGACGGCCGATGCCACCGGTGACCAGCAACCCGTGGATCCGTCCCAGGAGTCTGCGGCGCAGCGTAGTGCTCGCTTCGAACGAGAAGCGATGCAGTATGTTGACCAACTCTATGCCGCGGCCCTGCGGATGACGCGCCACCCTGCAGACGCAGAAGACCTTGTGCAGGAGGCCTATACCAAGGCATTCTCCGCCTTTCACCAGTACCGTCCCGGTACCAATCTCAAGGCGTGGTTGTACCGGATCCTGACGAATACGTACATCAACCTGTACCGCAAGCGGCAGCGCGAGCCGCGTCAGGCCCATACCGATACGGTTGAGGACTGGCAGCTGGCGCAGGCGAGCTCCCATGACTCTGTGGGGTTGCAATCCGCAGAGTCTGAGGCCCTCGACCACCTGCCAGACGACGACGTGAAGCAGGCGTTGTTAGACCTGCCCGAAGATTTTCGGATGGCCGTGTATTACTCAGATGTCGAGGGTTTCTCTTATAAAGAGATCGCCGAGATCATGAATACGCCCATTGGAACCGTGATGTCACGGTTACACCGCGGGCGAAAACTACTGCGTGACAGGCTTCAAGATTACGCAAGAGATCGGGGAATTAACACGTCACATTCAGCAAAGAGCACCACGAAGGGATAGCAGATGACTTGGGACGATACCACTGAAAACCCCTGTAACCAGAAGTTGGGGAGCATCTACGAATACCTGGATGGAGCGCTTTCCTGCGAAGACCTCAAGGAGCTGAACGAGCACCTCGCCTCCTGCGACCACTGCGCTCGCGAATATGATCTGGAGAAGGTCATCCGCGGGCTCATGAAACGTTGCTGCTGCGAGACGGCCCCGCAAGACCTGAAAGCTAAGATCCGTCAGCGTATCGATGAGATCAAAAACGCTGAGCATCCGGCGGCGTCCTAGCGGTTAAACAAACAGGCCCTGAACCATAACGGTTCAGGGCCTGAAAAGTATTCAAGGTACCTTATGCGTTGGGGCGCTTACCGTGGTTAGCGCCCTTCTTACGACGGTCCTTGCGCTTACGACCGCGCTTGCTCATGCGAGCCTCCTTAGTTTCGATCGGTCTCGACCCTACATGAATCGAAACTGATAACGAGCAGTCCCAAAGAATTTGAGACACTGCCATTTATTTTTACACACTTAGACACCTAATGCACACCGAGAGTGGCCAAGGCGACGTGAAAAAGAACCCATTCCCCATAACGGGGCTGCAATTTAGACCGGTTCCGGCAGGTTGAGCCAGTTGTACCAACCACGGTGCAAAACGAGCCAGGCGATCAGGCCGTAACCCGACTGCCCCGGACGTCCGTCGTTGGCCGCCAGGTCATTGCGCCACTGTTCGTGGTGAAGCAAGGGGTTGAAAGTGTCTACATAGACGTGGTTGCGGCGGGTCACGACGTCGGCGTAGGCGGCGTTGAGATCCGCGATGCGGCGATTACGTTCGGTGTCTAACGTCGGGGGAGGGCCAACCACCAAAACCTTGATGTTGTTCTGCGAGGCCATATCGACGATGTTCGCCAGGTTCAGGCGGCTACGGGCGCTCGAGATGTCCAGATCGATATCAAGGGTCGAGGGGGCGATCACCAGCCGGTTCTCGCAACCCTGCCCGAAGCGGCGGGTCGCCTCGTCGAACCAGCGAGCATTCAGTAACTCGCTACCTTCACCGGGTGCGGCGAGATTGTAGGCGGAGATCGAGGCGGTGTTTTGAGGCGTACGGGCCATCACACGTCCGAACCAACCCAACGCGCGCGGATCGCCCGCGCCGGCGAGCAAATCATCACCTACTGCTACAAGTCGAATGTATCGCTGATCCACAAGAATCTTTCTGTTCAATAGCTGGGTGGGCGCCGAAACAGCTGACCCATCGTTCTCTCTAGGTTAAAGGATAAACTCTTTGTCCACGAACTTCCCGACTTGACCGGGAGAGTCACGGTGGCTATCCGCTCTTCTTAGACAACCGTGCCGTGGTTCCGGAACGACCGGAACCACGGCACGGCGGGTGAGGTCATCGGCTTACTTGTCGAAGACCTCGGCGATGAGCGACTCGAGTTCTGCGTTGTGACGCTTGCCCGTGCCGGCAGCCGGTGAAGCGGCCTCCTGACGCGAGGCCAGGCGGAACTTCGTGTCCAGATTCATGAACAGGCGTACTGCCATGAACGGCCACTGACCCTGGTTGGCGGGCTCGTCCTGTGCCCACACGAAATCGGTGGCGTTGCTGTACTTGGCCAGCTGCTCCTTGATCTCGTCTTCGGGCAGCGGGTACAGCTGTTCAACGCGAATAATCGCGGTGGTCTTGTCGTTCGACTTCTTTCGCTCCGCCTCGAGATCGTAGTAAAGACGACCGGAGACGAACACCACGCGCTTGACCTCGTCGGCGTTCAGGTTGCCGGTGTCTCCCAGCACGGGCTGGAAGCTACCCTCGGTGAAGTCCTCGATGGAGGAGGTCGCTGCCTTCAGACGCAACAGCTGCTTCGGGGTGAAGACCACCAGCGGCTTGTGCGGCCGCGAGTGAGCCTGACGGCGCAACAGGTGGAAGTAGGACGCCGGGGTCGAGGGGACCGCAACCGTCATGTTGTTCTCCGCACAGAGCTGCAGGTAACGCTCCTGGCGTGCCGAGGAGTGGTCGGGACCCTGACCCTCGAAACCGTGAGGTAGCAACAGGACCAGCGAAGAACGCTGTGCCCACTTCTGCTCCGCCGACGAGATGAACTCATCGATCACGGTCTGAGCACCGTTGGCAAAGTCACCGAACTGTGCCTCCCAGAGTACCAGCGAATCGGGGCGTTCGACCGAGTAGCCGTATTCGAAGCCCATCACGCCGTACTCCGACAGGAAGGAGTTGTAGATGCTGAACTTCCCCTGGTGTGCAGAGAGCTGGCTCAGCGGCGAGAATTCCAGGTCGGTGTTGATATCGTGCAGGATCGAATGACGCTGCACGAAGGTGCCGCGCTGAACGTCCTGGCCGGTCATGCGCACATCCTTGCCCTCGATGAGCAGGGAGCCGAAGGCGATGAGCTCGCCGAAGCCCCAGTTGATGTCACCGTTGATGGCCATCTTCTGGCGCTGGTCTTGCAACTTTGCCAGCTTCTTGTGCGGGGTGAAGCCCTCGGGGTAGTCCACCATCGCTTCGCCCACGGTGCGGATGACCTCTGCCGAAATCGCGGTGCTCTCGGGCACATTGACTTCGTCTTCGCCCTGCTGAGCGAGTGGGCGCTCGATGTTGGACACAGCGGCGGCATCGGCGGTGACCAGCGGAGCGGTAGAGGTAACAGCCTCGTGGGTCTCCTTGAAGATCTGTTCCAGGCGCTGCTGATAATCCTTCAGAGCGCGATCCGCTTCGTCTTGAGTGATGTCTCCACGGCCGACAAGAGCCTCGGTGTACAGCTTACGAGTGGAGCTGTGCTGGTCGATGGTCTTGTACATCTTCGGCTGGGTCATCGACGGATCGTCGGCCTCGTTATGTCCGCGACGGCGGTAGCACAGCAGGTCGATGATGACGTCCTTGTTGAACTTCTGGCGGTACTCGAAGGCCAGCTGACCGGCGCGCACCACGGCCTCGGGGTCGTCCGCGTTGACGTGGAAGACCGGCGACTGGATCATGCGAGCCAGGTCGGTCGAGTACGTCGAGGAGCGGGCGTCGGTGGGGGAGGTGGTGAAGCCAATCTGGTTGTTGACGATGATGTGCAGGGTGCCACCGGTCTCGTAACCGGGCAACTGCGACATCTGTAGGGTCTCCATCACGATGCCCTGACCCGCGAAGGCGGCGTCGCCGTGCACCAGAATGGGCAAGACGGGGAAGCGGCGCTCCACGCCTTGCTCGGCGAGGGTATCTTGCTTCGCGCGGACGATGCCCTCGAGAACGGTGTTCGCGGCTTCCAGGTGAGAGGGGTTAGCAGCCAAGTAGACCTGGGTCTGGTTGCCGTTGTCTGAGGTGAAGGTGCCCTCGGTGCCGAGGTGGTACTTCACGTCGCCGGAACCACCGGTCAGACGGGGATCCATCTCGCCGTCGAACTCGCGGAAGATCTGTGCGTAGGACTTGCCAGCGATGTTGGTCAGCACGTTGAGGCGGCCGCGGTGCGCCATACCGATACCCACACCGTAGAGGCCGTCGTCCGCTGCCTCGGAAATCACGGAATCCAACAACGGGATGAGCGACTCGCCACCCTCCAGCGAGAATCGCTTCTGGCCGAGGTACTTGGTCTGCAGGAAGGTCTCGAAGGCCTCGGCGGCGTTGAGCTTGCCGAGAACACGGAACTGTTCCTCGCGGGTCGGCTTCGTGTAACCGTGCTCGAGCTGATCCTGGAACCAAGCGCGCTGTTCAGGATCTTCGATGTGCATGTACTCCACACCCATGGTGCGGCAGTACGCTTCACGCAACAGGTTCAAGATGGTGCGCAAGGAGAGGAAGTCGGCGTCGCCGAATCCTCCGGTGGGCCAGTAGCGATCCAGGTCCCACAGCGTCAGACCATAGTTCTCAAGACGCAGGTCAGGGTGGGAGAGCATGGCGTAACCCAGCGGGTTAGTCTCGGCCACCAAGTGACCACGCACGCGGAATGCGTGGATGAGCTGCTGGATGCGGGCAACCTTGGAGATCTCGGTGCCGGGATCAACCTGGTTGTCCTTGGCCCAACGGGTGGGCTCGAAGGGAATCCGCAGATCCTTGAAAATCTCGTCGTAGAAATCGTCGCCACCGAGCAGGTAGTGCTCGATCTGCTTCAGGAACTCGCCGGATCCTGCACCCTGGATCACGCGGTGGTCGTAGGTCGAGGTCAGCGTGATGATCTTGGACACGGCGTGGCGTGCCAGAGTCTTTTCAGACGATCCGCTGTATTCGGCCGGGTAAGTCAGCGCGCCGACGCCCACGATGCATGCTTGACCCTTGGAGAGACGAGGTACGGAATGGATGGTGCCAATGCCGCCGGGGTTGGTCAGCGAGATGGTGGTGCCGCGGAAGTCTTCGACACCCAGCTTGCCCTCACGGCCACGCTTGACGATGTCGTCGTAGGCTTCCCAGAACTCCACGAAGCTCAGCTCCTGAGCACCCTTGACGTTGGGTACCACCAGGTTGCGGGAACCGTCGGGGCGCGGCAGGTCGATAGCCAGACCGAAGTTAATATCGGCCATGTGCTTGGCAACCGGCTTGCCCTTGTCGTTAGTGCCGTACAGCACGTTCATCGAGGGGATGGCTGCGGCCGCACGGATTACGGCGTAACCGATGATGTGGGTGAAGGAAACCTTGCCGCCGCGAGTGCGCTTGAGGTAATCGTTGATCGCGGTGCGGTTGTCGATCAAAAGCTTGGCGGGGACGGCGCGAACTGTGGTTGCGGTCGGAACCTCCAAGGATTCTTCCATGGTGGTGACGACAGCCTTGGCGGGCCCACGCAGAACGACTTCTTCGTCTTCTGCGGGCAGATGGGGCTGATCGCTCTTGCGCTCCTCGCGAGCTGCCTTCTTCGCTACCTCGGGCTGTACCGCAGGGGCGTTCGACTCCACGTTTTTCTCCTCGTCGGCCGCGGTATCGGCGTTCTTGGCCACCTTCGGCTTGGCCGGCGCCATCTTGGCAGCGGGCTCGGTGCGGGCGATGGACTCAGCGGTATGAGTGGTGTCGCCGGCGGCGGCCGAGCTGCTCTTCGAGTTATTCGACGAGCCGGAACCGGAGGAATCCTTCGACGTCTCGGAGGTGGAAGCTTCACCGTTGGAGCTATCCATCTTTTCGAAGACGGGCCACCACTTCTTGTCTACCGAGTCCTTATCGTTCTGGTACAACTCATATAGCTCTTCAACGAGCCATTCGTTGCCTGCAAACTCTTCCGGTATCTGATGATCTGGCTGTTGGGGCACTCTCTGTACGCCTCTTCCATCTTTGAATCGTTGCTGTGCTGGATTTCCGGCGCGCGGCTTTAACGTCGGTGTAAAGCGGCAGAAGTTCAGCAATATTCTTTTCTGACTTTCGACCGTGATCAACACGATGAACGTCAGTAACTTCACATCAGTCTAGTAAGCTCTCCGCCCATGTTCCAGCCGCCGGACGGGGCAAAGACACGGATTTTCTGACAGATCGTCACGAGTTAGGGTTATTTACACCATTTTGAACAATGATTTGCAGTGTAAAGCGATTCGGAGTCGGCTAAGCGGCAAACTGGATTTCACGGAGGGCGAGATTTTTGCCGGTTCTCGGGCAGAGATGTCTCGGGGGCTGAGTGGGCCAATTTTGGTAAGGTTCTAGCTATGGATGACCATCAAAGTTACCTTTTCATACCCCCTAGTTTGTCAATGGCCGAGTGGACGGTGACGGCCTAGTGGAATGGCTGTTATTGCTCGCCGGCATCATACTCATTCTCGGCACGGGGTTCTTCGTGGCCGTGGAGTTCTCACTGGTGGCATTAGACCAGTCCAGCGTTCAGAATGAGATCAACAACGGGGATCAACGGGGTGAGAAGGTACTTGCGTGCCTGAAGTCGCTCTCGACCCAGCTTTCCAGTTGCCAGATCGGCATCACGATTACCACCTTGTTGACCGGTTACACCCTGGACTATGCGATTCAAGATATCGCAGTGGGCACGGTCTCCAGTTGGGGATTGCCAGAAAGACTGGCCTCCGTGCTCACCCTCGTGCTCGCTATGGGCATCGCGACTCTCCTCTCGATGATCCTCGGTGAGCTCATCCCCAAGAACTGGGCTATCGCGGAGTCGTATCGGGTCGCACGAACCTTGGCCCCCTACCAATTGCTCTTTACTAAAGTCATGGGGCCGGTGGTGAAGATTATGAACGGTTCGGCCAACAAGATCCTCCATCTTTTTGGAATGGAGGCCAAAGAAGAGCTTTCCGGCGCGCGCTCTCCCGAGGAGTTGTCGTCCATGGTGCGACGCTCGGCCGAACAGGGCACCCTTGATTCAGATACTGCGCGTTTCGTCGATAAGACTCTCTCGTTCAGTGAACTCACCGCGGCGGACGTCATGACGCCTCGTCGCAAAGTCATCATGTTGGAAGACACCGTACCGGTGACCGAGGTGATCGAGGTTGCGCGCGCTACCGGTTATTCACGCTTCCCGCTGTACCGCGAGGATCAAGATAACGTGGTCGGTGCCGTACACATTAAGAAGGCCATCAGTGTTCCGGTGGACCGCCGCGCCACCCTGGAGGCCGGCATGCTCATGGAGGACGTCATGCAGGTGCCAGAAACGGTTCACCTGGACGCCCTGCTCATGCAATTGCGCGAAGGTAATCTGCAGCTGGCCATCGTCCTCGACGAATACGGTGGCACCGCGGGCATGACCACGCTGGAGGACCTCGTCGAAGAAATCGTCGGTGAAGTGTCCGATGAACACGAGTTGGCCGGGGTCGAGGAGCGTCCGCTGATGCTCGGTACCGGCGACTGGGTCTTCTCCGGGCTGTTGCGCCCCGACGAGATCAACGAGTCCATCGACGTCATCGACGAAGAGGAAAACGCTCCCTACGAGACGATGGGCGGGTTTATGATGGACCGTCTTGGCCGTGTGCCAGAAGTCGGCGACGTCGTGCCGATCGAGGCCGGGCGCCTTCGGGTGGAGGCCATGGAGTCTCGCCGCGTTGATCGCATTCGGTTTATACCCAACCCCTCTGAGTTAGAGGTCGCTATCGAGAAGGCAGGTTCGTACCGAGCATGAACGATTGGGTAGCAATTTCATTACTTGTTGTCCTCCTCTTGGGCAACGCATTCTTCGTCGCCGGCGAATTTGCCATCATGTCCACGCGTCGTTCCCAGATCGAGCCTCTGGCTGATGCAGGGAACAAGCGGGCCAAGACAACCCTGTACGCGATGGAGCACGTCTCGCTCATGTTGGCCACCTGCCAGCTGGGTATTACCGTGTGTTCGCTGTTGATCCTCAACGTCTCGGAACCGGCTCTGCATCACCTCATGGCTGGGCCGATGGAGCACCTGGGCGTTCCGATGGCAGTGGCAGATATCGCGGCCTTCTTGTTCGCATTAGTGCTGGTAACCTATCTGCACGTGATCTTCGGCGAGATGGTTCCGAAGAATGCCACCGTGTCGCTGGTGGGGCAGGGCATCGCTCTTTGGATTGCGCCTCCGCTGGTGCTCATCTCGCGGGTGCTCAAACCGATCGTCTATGCGCTGAACTGGCTGGCCGATCATACTTTG
Organism: Rothia sp. LK2588; assembly: GCF_040946465.1. Classification (NCBI taxonomy): domain Bacteria; kingdom Bacillati; phylum Actinomycetota; class Actinomycetes; order Micrococcales; family Micrococcaceae; genus Rothia; species Rothia sp. LK2588. The sequence goes on from NZ_JAYWLS010000001.1 coordinate 198,016, forward strand.
CGCTTGATCAACATCGAACCCAAATCTGAGGTTTCTTCGACCTTCACCATCGACGAATTGCAGTCAGTGGTTGCGGAATCGACGGCCGAAGGTACGGTGGACGACGGTTCCGGTGTGCTTTCGGGAGCGTTGGAGTTCTCGGAGAAAAACGCTGAGGAGATCATGGTGCCCCGTGACGCTCTGCAGACGCTGAGCTTCCCTTGCACCCCACTGGAGCTAGAGCGGCTCGTGGCCAAAACCGGTTACTCGCGATTCGTGGTGGAGGACGCCCGCGATGGCACCTACATGGGTTATCTGCACGTCAAGGACGCGCTGAGCTTCAGCGGTGAACGTCTCGAGCGACCTATTCCGTGGAGCAAGTTGCGCCAGATGTCGATCGTGCGACCCGAGATGGATATCGATGATGCGTTGGCTATCATGCAGCGCAACCGCACGCATATTTCGCACATCGTTGCCGCAGACGGATCCTCGGTGGGTGTGCTGTTCTTGGAGGACATCTTGGAGCAGTTGGTCGGTGAGATCAAAGACACCACCCAGGAGCAGGTTCGACGCCGGGAGGCGGCTTCGGTGAGGACGGCCAGCGCGTCCTAACGCGGTATCCACAACCCAGCTGAGGTGCGACGACGTCGTCTGGTTTCGACCGGGCGGCGTCGTCGCCGATTAACAGGAAGACTTCTTTTTGCCTTAAGGCTTACAATGGCAGTATCTTTAGTGAGAATCGTTTGCAGTTTCATGTTGGGAGTTTGTCATGCATAAATCTCTGCGCGCCGTCGCCGCGCTCTCTATCGGTGTTTTGGCTCTGGCAGGTTGTTCGAATGGGGAAGATACCAACGCCTCCTCGGACCAGGCGGGTAAGAACGGAGTCATTAAGGTGGTGACTACCACCGATGTCTATGCAGACGTGGTCAAGCAGATCGGTGGCGATAGCGTAGAGGTCACCCCGATCATCAACTCCACTTCGCAGGATCCCCACTCCTACGAGGCCTCGGCTGCTGACCGTCTGAAGGTCAAAGACGCCAACCTGGTGGTACTCAACGGTGGCGGGTACGACAAGTTCCTCGAAGATATGGCCGGAGTAGACAACAAAGACCAGAAGGTAATCTCTGCAGTCAAGGCTTCGGGCTTGCTCAGCGATGAGGAAATCTCAGAACTTTCCGGTGCACACGATCACGGTGATCACGGTTCCGAACACTCCCACGAAACAGACCATGATCACGCCGGCCACGACCACGGATCGCTCAACGAACACGTGTGGTACAGCACCGAGGGTATGAAGAAGGTGGCTGAAGAGGTGGCACACGACCTGGGTGAGGTCGACGCTCAGAACAAGGATAAATACCAAAAGTCTGCAGAGGACTTCGGCCAGAAGATGGATCAACTGACCCACGACACTGAAGCGATCAACGGCGGCGGCAAGCAATTTATCTCTCCCGAACCTGTTCCCAACTACCTGCTGGAAACCGCTGGGTTCGAAAACGCAACTCCCTCCGACTTGGCTGAAGCGGTAGAAAGCGAATCTGATATCGCCCCGCTGACCATGCAGGAAACAAAACAAGAACTGCAACACGGTGACGTGAAGTTCTTCGGTTACAACGAACAGACCACCACTAAGCAGACCGACGAACTGTTGCAGACCGCGAAGCAGAACAAGGTGGCCACCGCGTCGTTCACTGAGACCCTGCCCGAAGGCAAGAACTATGTGCAGTGGATGACAGAGAATGTGGAGAACGTCAAGAAGGCAGTAGCCTAGTATCCATGACGTCATCCGTTACCGCCTCCACCCCCGCCGCGATCTCGATCTCCGGGGGTGGACTCTCTTTTGGTGAACGCACCCTCTGGAGCGATCTCAACCTCGATATCCAACAGGGGGAGTACTTTGCTGTGCTCGGCCCCAACGGTTCTGGCAAGTCGACCTTCCTCAAGGTCATCCTGGGACAACTGGGTCTCTCGACGGGTACGATTCAGGTGCTCGGAGGGCCGGCGCGAGCCGGCAACCCGGGGGTGGGATACATCCCGCAGCAACGTGCGCTGGGAACCAACACTCCGTTGCGAGCCCGCGACCTCGTGGGCCTTGGCTTAGACGGCCACCGCTGGGGCATCCGGTGGAACCGGCGCCACCATCGAGCCAAGGTGGATGAACTCTTGGAGGCGGTGGGCGCGTCCGACTATGCCAAGGTGCCGGTGGGCCTGCTCTCGGGCGGTGAGCAGCAACGGTTACGCATCGCGCAATCCCTGGCCAATGATCCCCGGATTCTCTTGGCCGACGAAGCGTTGCTTTCCTTGGACCTGCACCATCAATACGGTGTATCCGAGCTGATTCATCGCTACCACCAGGATCACGAGGCGACCGTCATCTTCGTGACCCACGAAATCAATCCCATCATCGACCACGTCGATCGCGTACTGTACCTTGCCAATGGCCGCTTCACCGTGGGTACCGTGGACGAGGTCATGCGGTCTGAGGTGCTCAGTGAGCTCTACCAAACGCCTGTTTCCGTGATCAAGACCAACGGTCGTTACGTGGTGGTCGGCGGAGACGAGAACGCGCCCGCCCCGCTGGACGGGGGAGACCTCACCCATTCCCACTGCCATGAGGAGAACATCTAGTGCTACACCAGGGCATGTTAGCGTTGACAGCCGCCGAGTTCTTCGACAAGGTCTTTGTCTTCGACCGCTACGGGGAACTCCTTCACCTGCTTTATCAGTCGATTATCGCCGGGGCCATCCTGGGCGTCATCGGTGGTTTCGTGGGCGTGTTCATCATGATGCGCGACCACGCCTTCGCGGTGCACGGCGTGGCAGAAATGTCTTTTGCCGGTGCGGCGCTCTTCTTGCTCTTAGGCCACAACGTGATCACCGGTTCGCTGGTGGGTTCGATTGTCTCGGCGGTGCTCATCGGTTTGTTGGGGGTCAAGAACCACGAATCTAATTCGGTGATCGGCGCCCTGATGCCTTTCGGTCTTGGCTTGGGCATTCTCTTTTTGTCGATGAACGAGGGACGCTCCGCGAACAAGTTCTCGTTGCTCACCGGCCAGATCGTTTCGGTGGATGAGTCTCAGGTGGGCAATATGTTCATCGGCGGGGTCATCATCATCGCAGCGTTGGTCGCGATGTGGCGCCCCTTGACCTTCGCCTCCCTCGACCCCGAGGTGGCTCGCGCCAAGGGTGTACCGATGCGCGGGCTGTCGCTGGCTTTTATGGTGGTCTTGGGTATCGCCGTGGCCCTGTCCGTGCAGGTGGTCGGCTCCCTGCTGGTGCTGGCGCTTTTGATCACCCCGGCAGCCGCGGCGTTGCAGGTGACCGCTTCACCGGTGAAGTCTTTGGTGCTCTCGATCGTATTCGCTGAATTGTCGATCGTGGGTGGCATTCTATTGGCCCTGGCGGGATCCCTGCCGATCAGCCCCTACGTAACCACCATTTCGTTCATGATTTACCTGGTGTGCAAGGTGGTCGGTGCGGTACGCCGCCGCCACAGCGCTTCGGGACGCCGGGTGCGGCGTGGCGCGGAGGCGGCGCCGGAGAAGCGCCCCGCCTCGTCCGCTATCTAAGTTTGCGCTGGCAGTCGCTACAGATGCCGGTTACTTCAATGACGTGCTCGATCTGCGCGAAGGAATGTTGCTCTCCGACTTTCTGAGCCCATTCCTCGAGGTCGGGCACGTCGAGTTCTACCGCGGCTCCGCAGGAGCGACACAAAAGGTGATGGTGGTGGTGTTCCACCAGGCATTGCCGGTAGATCGCTTCACCCTCGGCGGTCTTCAAGACGTCCACCTCGCCGGCATCGGCAAGAGACTGCAGAATGCGGTAGGTCGTCGCCAACGAGACAGACTCTCCGCGAGACCCCATGAGCTGGTGAAGTTCCTGGGCCGAAATAAAGTCTTTGAGTGACTCCAGGGTGGCGATGACAGTGCGCCGTTGCTTGGTGTTGCGAACTTCAGGCTTGCCATCATTTTTAGGGGCAGTTGTAGACACGCTGGGGCCTCCTTGTATGGCGCAGGGGTTCGTTTAACTGCACCTACCATAGCACCGGCGGTGCAGGGCGGTCTCATCCACCTTCTCGCAGCGTCTCATAACCTTGCGTTGACCGGCGCTGGCACTAGGGTAGAAGTATGAAACTGATCAAATACTCTCACTCCTGCGTTCGTCTCGAAAATAATCATCACGCTCTGGTCTTCGACCCGGGCATCTTCTCGGAATCAGCGGAAGCGCTGGAATCGGCCAACTACGTGGTAGTCACGCATAACCACCCCGATCACTTCGACGCCGATACCGTTGTTCCGTATCTCGCCGAGCATCCTCAGATCAAGGTATTTGCCCCGCAACCCGTAGCGGATGAGATCCGCAAGGTCGCACCGGATACCGAGGTCACCGTGCTCTCCGGTGAAGAAGAGGTGGAGGTCGAGGGCTTCTCGCTCAAAACCTTCGGTGGTCAGCACGCGCTGATCCACCCGCTCGTGCAGACCATTCCCAACGTGGGTGTGCTGGTCAACGACAGCGTCTATCATCCCGGTGACTCGCTCGTGGTGCCGCACGGCCTGCAGGTCAAAAACCTCTTGGTGCCGATCCACGCTCCCTGGAACAAGATTCAGGAGGTCATCGATTTCATCATCGCCGTTGGCGCGCCCAAGGCCTTCCCGATTCACAACGCTCTGCTGTCAGACGCTGGCCACACCATTATCGAGGGGCAGCTGAAGAACTTCGGTTCCAAGTACGGCACCGAGTACCAGCACCTGGAAACCGGCGACGCCGAAGATCTGTCCTAACTCATCGCAACGAAGGAGCAACATGGCTACTGTATTCACCAAGATCATCAACGGTGAGTTCCCCGGTCGTTTCGTCTGGAAGGACGAGCGCGTGGTGGTTTTTCTGACCATCGAACCGTTGGCCCCGGGGCACGTCCTGGTGGTCCCGCGCGAGGAGATCGAGCACTGGATCGACATGCCCGCCGAGCTCTCGGCCCGCGTCTTCGAGGTCGCCCAGACCGTCGGCAAGGCTATCGACGCTGTCTGGAACCCGACCAAGGTCGGCGTGGAGATCGTCGGGTTGGATGTTCCGCACGTGCATGTGCACGTGTTCCCGGCCGATAACGTGGAGACCTTCAACTTCGCCAACGTCGACCGCGACCCGGCAGCCGCTGACTTGGACGACGCCGCCGCCAAGATCCGCGCGGCACTGACCGAGGCCGGCCACGGGGAGTTCGTGCCCGAAAGTTAATCCTCGCGTAGGTCGGGGGTGAAGATATCCTCGATTCGACAATCGAAGATCTGGGCCAGTTGAAAGGCCAGGGGGAGGGACGGGTCAAACCGTCCCTTTTCTATGCTGATGATGGTCTGGCGGGAGACGCCGAGCTCATCGGCAAGCTTCTGCTGAGAGAGTCTCTGAGCCGCGCGGAGCTCTTTAAGGGTGTTGTCCATCCGTTAGGCGACTTTCCGCTTGTGGATTTGATAACTGATCAAAAAGCTCACCATACAGAATCCTGTGGCCACGGTCAGGAGCGTAGTTGCGGGTGCATTCCAACCGAAGATCGTGAACAGGGTAGTGGCTACACTCAGGGTGAAGAGCATGATGTGGAAGGTTATCTCTGCAGGTTTGGAGTACCAGATTTTTTCGATACTCTGCTCGGGGTTCTTCAACGCGTGGCTCATGGTGGACCGATCGACGCAAAGCCCCCAAACTGCAACCGCGGTCACCGGCATAAAGGGCAGGGCTGTGAGCGGGATCGCCCACCATGGCAGTTCATAATCTGTGCTGGCCGCGATGGTTCCAGAAAGGACGAGTGTTATGAGTGCGCTTAATCCCAAGCTGAGCGCAAGGAGGGCGATCGGGCTGCCACCAAACTTGGATCGACCCCAGCGGCTTCTTTCGACATTGTTTTTCACGATGGTTCCTAACGTAAAGTGAGCTTTACATTCTGATGTAAAGCTCACTTTGCTGATGGTTCCAGCTGTATGTCAAGCACGCTTTACATGCCAGGAATTTATCGGCGATGTCAGCTTGTCTTAGCTGCTTCTCGTGCCTCACGAAGAGCCTTGCGGATCCTCTTCTCCGAGACCGTGTAGGCTGTGCCGAGTTCCTGAGCGAAAAAGCTCACGCGTAGCTCCTGGATCATCCACTCTACGTTCGCCAGCGCCGGGGTCGGTTGTGCCTTGCCCGGCAATGACTTGACCGCCTCGTCGTAGTCATCTTCCAGTCCCTGCACGGTCAGCATGAGTTGGTTATCGCGGTTGACGTTCGGCCCCAGCTTCTCGATGCGGGTATGCATGGCTTTCAGATAGCGGGGTAGGTGACGCAATTGCGCAAAACCGGTCTGGGCCACAAAACCGGGGTAGACCAGGTGATCCAGCTGCGACTTCATGTCCGACATGGCGTGGATGACGGAGAGCGAGGTCGACTTCTTGATCAGCTTGGCGACCTTTGCCGCCTCCGAAAGCACATCTGCCACCAGCTTGGTCACCTCGAAGACCGTCTCAATGAGGTCAGCGCGTACCGCATTGAAGAGCTTCTCGTACTCGGCGCGGGTAAACGGCGCGGACGCCGGGGTCAGCTTGTCGAGCGCGGCCACCGTGCAATCCCGGATCAGCTCGTCAATGGAACCGTGCGGATTCTGCGTGAACACGATCTTCTCGCGATTCGACAGGTGGTCGCTGACGTAGCGCAGGGGAGAAGGCACCTGCAACTGAAGCAGGCGGATCACGCCGCCACGTTGTGCTTGCTCGGCCTCCTCCGACGAGGGGAAGATGCGCACCGCGACCGTCTTACCTTCGTCGACCAGCGCCGGGTAACCGGCCACGGTCTGGGTGGCGATGACTCGCTCGATTTTGCGCGGCAGGTCCCGCTCGGGCCAGGCCGTCAGCCCGGACACTTCGCGGACGCCGTGGGCGGCACTCTGCCCGGTAGCACCTTGCCCCGCGCCCTTCTTGCCCTGACCGGAGGAGCCGCCGCGGGCGTCCTGCGTACTGGCCTTGCCCTGTGCGGCTCCCTTACCGCCGGCCATGCGACCCATCGCCGCCAGGGTGTCGGGGGAGGCGCCCAGGGAAGCCGCCAGCGCCGAGCGGATCTGCGGGGCGAGCTTCGCCTTGAGTTCCTCGAGGTCCTTGCCCTCACCGAGGATCTTGTTCTTCGCGTCGCGCACCTGGAAGGTAAAGCGCAGGTGGTCGGGTACAGCCTCCCAATTGAACACCGCCGGGTCAACCACGTGTCCGCGCAATCGGCGCAGCGTCAACGCGAGCGCCTCGGTGATCGACTCCTCCGCCGGGGAGAAGTTCTCGTTGAGTTGCGCGGTGGCCTCGCGGGCGACGTCCGGGGCGGGCACGAAGTTTTTGCGGACCGCTTTGGGCATCGACTTGATCAACGCGGTCACCAGCTCCTGGCGCTGGCCGGGGATCATCCACTGGAACTGCTGCTGATCGAGTTGGTTGAGGAACAGGATCGGCACCTGAACGGCGATGCCGTCGGTCTGAGCCTGCGATGAGCGCACGCCACCGATCTGCACCGAGGGCGCGAACTCGTAGCGCAGGTCCAGGCTCAGCTGACCATTTTCTGTCTGTACCGTCCAGGTGCGGGGGAACTGCGACTCGTCGAAGTCGCCAGCCTCTTCGTCGATGAGGTTCTCGGGGTTGAAGTCGAGCAGGTGCTCGTTGCGGGTGCGTTCCTCCTTCCACCACTTGTCGAAGTGCCGCTCGGAGTAGATGTTCTCGGGCAGGCGGGCGTCGTAGAAGTCGAAGAGGGTCTGATCGTCCACGCGTAGATCGCGGCGGCGCAGGCGGGCCTCCAACTCCTCCACTTCGGCCAGGGCACGCTGGTTGCGGGCGAAGAACTTGTGGCGGGTCTTCCAGTCACCCTCGACTAGGGCCGAACGGATAAACATCTCGCGGGAGGCAACCGGGTCGATCCGCCAATAGTGCACGCGGCGGTCGGCGATCACGGGCACGCCGAAGAGGGTGACCTTCTCGTGGGCCATCACCGACCCCTGCGCCGAAGACCAGTGCGGTTCGGCATACTGCCTCTTCACCAGGTGTGCGCCGACCTCCTCGATCCACTCGGGGGCGACCTCCGCGTTGACCCGTGCCCAGAGGCGGGAGGTCTCCACCAGCTCGGCCGAGACGATCCATTCGGGATTTTTCTTGAACAGCCCCGAACCGGGGAAGATCTGGAACCGGGTACCGCGGGCACCCTGGTACTCGTGACGGTTGCGTTCGTCTTTGAGGCCAATATGGGAAAGCAGGCCGGAAAGGAGCGACTTGTGGATCGCTTCTTCATTGCCGGCGGGATCGATGTCGCGGCCGCCGGAGACCTTGATGTGGGCGTTGCCCGCCATCTCTCGCAACTGGGCGAAGAGATCTTGCCATTCGCGCACGCGCAGGAAGTTGATGTACTCGCGGTGGCACAATTTACGGAACTGGCTCGAGGAAAGCTCCGCCTGCTTCTCGTTAATGAAGTTCCACAACAGGAGGTACGACGAAAAATCCGATTTCTCGTCTTTGAATCTGGCGTGCAGGGCATCGGCCTCCCCGCGGTGTTCGGCGGGGCGCTCGCGCGGGTCTTGAACGGTCAGAGCCGCTGCAAGAACCATCATCTCTTTGGCGCAGTTGCGCTTGTTCGCCTCCACGATCATGCGGCCCAGGCGCGGGTCCACGGGCAGGGCGGCCATTGACCGGCCCACCGCGGTCAGCGGCGAGTCGGCATGACGCCCGCGCCCGCGTCCAGATCGTTGCGTGCGCGAGGACGCACCCGGGGTGGCGATCGCTCCCAGCTCGCGTAGCAGGTTCACGCCGTCGTTGATGGCGCGCGTCTCCGGCGGTTGTACGAAGGGGAACTTCTCAATGTCCTGAGCGTTCTTCACCACGCCGATCGAGGTCATTTGTAGAATCACCGCGGCCAAGTTGGTGCGTAGAATCTCGGGGTCGGTGAATTCCGGACGAGAGGCGAAGTCTTCTTCCGAATAGAGGCGGATGGCGATGCCGTCGGAGACGCGGCCGCATCGTCCCGAGCGCTGATTGGCGCTGGCCTGCGAGATGCGTTCGATCGGCAGGCGCTGCACCTTGGTGCGGGTCGAATACCGGGAGATGCGCGCGGTACCGGTATCGATGACGTACTTGATGCCGGGAACTGTCAGAGAGGTCTCGGCGACGTTGGTGGCGAGCACAATGCGAGGACGCTTGCCGGGACGGAAAACCTGCGTCTGCTCCTGCATGGAGAGGCGACCGAAGAGCGGCAAGACCTCGTAGTTGGGCATGCGATTGGTGGCGCGCAGCATGTCCTCGATGGAGTCTTTCGCGTCACGGATCTCGCGCTCGCCGGAGAAGAAGATCAGGATGTCTCCGGGTTCCTCCGCGGCCAGCTCGCGGATCGCGTCGAGAATGCCCTCGATGGGGTCGCGGTCTTCGTCGGCCAGGCCGTCGTCGGTGCCTTCCTCGTCGTCAACCTCGCCCTCGTCCGTGAGCGGGCGGTACCGGATCTCCACCGGGTAGGTGCGTCCGGAGACCTCGATGATGGGCGGGGCGTCATCGGGGACGGTGGCTTCGGCGATCTCTTTCTCTTCGGCGCTCAGCGATTCATCGACGATCCCGACGCCGGGCACGAAGCTGGGGGAGAAGTGACGCGCGAAGCGCTCGGGATCGATCGTCGCCGAGGTGATGATGATCTTCAGATCCGGCCGCTGCCCCATGATCCGTTTGAGGTACCCCAAGATGAAGTCGATGTTGAGGCTGCGCTCGTGGGCCTCGTCAATGATGATCGTCGAGTATTTACGCAGCAGCGGGTCACCCTGAATTTCTGCCAACAGGATGCCGTCGGTCATCAGCTTGATCGCAGAGTTTTCGCCGACCTCGGAGGTGAAGCGCACCTGATATCCCACCGTCTGCCCGATGGGTTGGCCCAGCTCTTCGGCGATGCGTTCGGCCACCGAGCGAGCCGCCAGACGCCGCGGCTGGGTGTGGCCGATCAGGCCCTTCTCACCCAGGCCCAGCTCTAGGCACATCTTGGGGATCTGGGTGGTCTTACCCGAGCCCGTCTCGCCGGCGATGATGACCACCTGGTTGTCGCGGATGGCCGCGATGATGTCTTCACGACGTTCGGTGACCGGCAGGTGCTGGGGGTAGGGGATGTTCTCGGGGATTAGCGGCGCGTAAGGTTTGGGCTGCCGCTGGTTCTGACCGTTGCGCTTGCCCCGGTTGTTTCGGGATCGTCCCTTGCTACCGCGGGCACCCTTATTGGGGCGGTCAGAACCGCCGCGGGCGTCCTGCCCTGGGGCGGTGCCACCGCCCTTGCCCTGGCGTGCGTCATCCTCGCTTTGCTTAGGGGAGGACGAGCGGGTCGGGGCTGCGTGCATAGCGGCGGCCAGGGCGCTGAGATTGGGTGCGGAGTGCTGAGACTTTTCCTGAGACATAGTCTCTTTAGTCTAGCTAATCGGTCACCAACCGGGAGTAGACCGCCAGGTCGTAGATATTGCCCCGGAGGTGTTCGGCACCGCGGGCCACACCCTCGAACACAAAGCCGGCCTTATCGGCGACCCTTCGCGAAGCGGTGTTGACGGTGGCGGCGCGCAATTCAATACGAAAAACGTTCTGGCTAAAGGCGTGTTCGGTGACTAGCCGTAGCGCTCGCGGGGCTACGTTCTTCGTTCGGGCCCAGGGGGAGACACTGTATCCGACGTCGATGCTGCGACTGGCTTCGTTGAGAAGGCGCAGTTCGATATTGCCGCAATAGCGCTTGCCCAGCACGATGGCCCATCGCACCGAAGTGGAGTCGTCGAGGAATTCCTCGGCCATCTGCTCGGTGTATTCGTCGGGGACACCGGTGAATTCGATCATGCGCGGATCGCGGCTGGTGGCGGTGAGATCTGCGACCACGTTGTAGATGCCGCGGGCTGTAGTCCAGGGGACGAGCGTGATCTCGTCGACCGATAGCTCGGGTGTGGTGATGGGCCAGGCGAGATTCATGGGTATAGCCTAGCTTACAAGCGTGCGGTGCGTTGGTGGGCACATCGGGGATTTGTGCCCGTTATAACTCTAAATTCGGGTGCAAATCCCCGATAACTGGGGGTTAGAGCTCGTGCACCCAGGCCAAAACTTTTTCCAGGATCGGGTCGGCGTACACGCGCAAATCCGCGTGATCCGCCTCGTCCACCAGTTCAATCATGGTGGGAATACCCCGGTCGCGCAGAGCCTCATACGCGCGGGCCGATTGCACCGAGGGCACGCACGAATCGGCCACCCCGTGCACGAAGGCGATCGGTGCGCAGCGGTGAAGACCGGACGCCTCGGCCCGGTTGAGTAGGTCGATCGGCTGAGCTTTGCTCCAGTTCAGTTCTGCGTCCGATCCAGCCGGCGCGGGGTAGGTGCTACCCAGCAGGCGCCACTCGGCGCCATCGTCATCGGGGTGTTCCTCGGGAAAACCGCACAGCGGGCGGTCTTCGAAAATGGTGCGCAGGTCAGAGACGCCATAGATGCAGATCGCGGCTGCAACCTCAGCCGAGACATCTGCGCCCGGGCCGTCGTAATATTCATCGCCAAGGTTCCCGGTGGCGGCTGCCAGCATCGTGAGGTGGGCACCGGCGGAGCCGCCAGCCACAATAATCCGATTCGGATCGACACCCAAGACCTCGGCATGTTTGCGGAAGTGCCGTATGGCGGCTTTTACGTCATGAATCTGGGAAGGAAACTGCGCCTCGTCAGACAGGCGGTAGTTAATAGACGCACACGCGAAACCAGCTTCGGCGAAGACCTCGCGCAGGCGGTGCACTCCGTTCTCGGAAGACAGCAGAGCAGATTTGTCACCAAACCGCCAAGCACCACCGTGCACATAGATCAGCAGGGGAGCACGCTCGCCCTCGGCGGGGTAGAAATCGTAGGAATGCGAGTCGGTGTGGTTGCGGGTATAAAAACCTGACTGGGGAGCTTTCATAGCTTCATCCTAGTCAGAACGAAGAATGAAGTTAAACAAAAAAGTGCCCCTGAAAGGATTCGAACCTTCGACCCCCAGTACCGGAAACTGGTGCTCTAATCCACTGAGCTACAGAGGCATGCGTTGCGCACGTGAAAACCACGACTGAAACGACTCATCAACTATAGCAGATTCCACAGCTACCTCTGGCGGGGTTGCCATTGCCCACAATTTAGTCCCAATATGTGACGCGAGCGCCGATGTGAGTAAACTTTATGTTATGACTCCCGAAGAACTCTCAGAAGCAATCGAAACTGCCCTTTCTACCTCCATCGACGCTGGTGAACTGACCCTCGCCGAGGGAGCCGAGCTCCCCGCCGTGCGCGTCGAGCGACCGAAGAACCGAGACCACGGTGACTGGGCCACCAACGTTGCTCTGCAGATTTCAAAGAAGGTCGGCAAGAACCCCCGCGAAGTAGCCCAGTTGCTCGCCGAGAAGATCGGTGCAGTCTCGGGTGTGGCTAAGGTAGACGTTGCAGGCCCCGGCTTCCTCAACATCACCCTGGACGCCGGTGCGGCCGGAGAGCTGGCGCAGACCATCGTTGAGGCGGGCTCTGCTTTCGGCACCAACGACGAGCTTGCTGGCAAGACCATCAACCTCGAATTCGTCTCGGCGAACCCCACCGGCCCCATTCACCTGGGTGGCACCCGCTGGGCCGCCGTGGGTGACTCGCTGGCGCGCGTCCTCGAGGCAGAGGGCGCAAACGTGGTGCGCGAGTACTACTTCAACGACCACGGTGGGCAGATCGACCGTTTCGCCCGCTCCTTGCTGGCCCGCGCCAAGGGCGAGCCCGCACCCGAAGACGGCTACGGCGGCGAATACATCACCGACATCGCCAACCGCGTGCTCGAAGCCAACCCGCAGGCCCTGGAATCCGACGACCCGCAGGAGGCCTTCCGTGCCGCCGGCGTCGACTTCATGTTCTCCGACATCAAGAAGTCCCTGCACGACTTCAAGGTCGACTTCGACGTCTACTTCCACGAGAACTCGTTGTTCGAGGGCGGCAAGGTCGAAGAGATGCTTGAGCGCCTGAAGAGCAACGAGAACCTGTACTTCAAGGACGGCGCCTGGTGGCTGAAGTCCACCGATTTCGGTGACGACAAAGACCGCGTGGTGATCAAGTCCGACGGCAATGCCGCCTACATCGCCGGCGACATCGCGTACTTCCAAGACAAGATCAACCGACCCACCAACCCTGCAGACATCTGCATCTACATGCTCGGCGCCGATCACCACGGTTACGTGGCTCGCCTGAAGGCCGCGGCTGCTGCTGTGGGCGACGATCCCGATCGCGTTGAGGTGATGATCGGTCAGATGGTCAACCTGGTGAAGGACGGCAAGCCCGTGCGTATGTCGAAGCGCGCAGGCACTGTCGTGATCCTCGAAGACCTGGTTGACGCCGTGGGTGTGGACGCCGCGCGCTACACCCTGACCCGCTACTCGGTGGATTCGAACATCGATATCGATCTCGATCTGCTGACCAAGCAGTCCAACGACAACCCGGTCTTCTACGTGCAGTACGCCCACGCGCGTACCTGCAACGTGGCGCGCAACGCTGAGGCCGCCGGGGTGGACACCTCGAGCGTTGATCACTCCTTGCTCAACACCGCCTCCGACAACGAACTGCTCTCGGCGCTGGCGCAGTACCCCAACGCCGTCAAGGAAGCCGCAACCTTCCGCGAACCGCACCGCATCGCCCGCTACCTGGAATCTCTGGCGAGCGCCTACCACAGCTGGTATGGCAACTCGCGTGTGGCACCCATGGGTGATGAAGAGGTTACCGATCTGCACCGCACCCGCCTGCAGCTCAACAACGCCGCCCGCACGGTGCTGGCCAACGGCCTGAACCTGCTGGGCGTCAACGCACCGGAGAAAATGTAAATGGGTTCTGCCGCAGCACTGTTCAAACCTGACTGGCTGACGTACCCCAGCGACCCCGCCGCGCTGGACCTCACCATCTGGGAGTCGAGTTTCCAGCGCGACGAGACCGGCGAGCTCACGGTCGACGGTACGCCGGTCTCTGCCTTGCGCGAGCAATTTGGCACGCCCGCCTACGTGTTTTCGGAGTCGGTCTTTCGCGCCCGGGCCCGTGGCTTCCGTGAGGCCTTTACGGAGGCTTTTGCTCACCACGGCGCTGAGGTGTCGGTCTATTATGCCGGCAAGTCGTTCCTGTGTACCGCTGTGGCTGCGTGGGCAAAGGACGAAGGTCTCAATCTCGATACCGCCTCTGGCGGAGAGCTGGCGGTGGGACTGCGGGCTGGTATGCCGGGGGAGCGCATTGCTCTTCATGGCAATAACAAGTCTGAGGCAGAGTTGCGGCGCGCCCTGGAGAACAACGTGGGGCGCATCGTGGCCGATTCGGCAGACGAGGTTCGTTTGATCGCGCGCGTGGCAGCCGACATGGGTGTGACCGCGCCGGTCATGCTCCGCCTGACTCCCGGCGTTCACGCCTCCACCCACGACTTCATCGCCACCGCGCATGAGGATCAAAAGTTCGGTCAGTCGCTGGTGCCCGGTACCGCACAGCTGGCCGGTTTTCACGCCGATGAACTGGAATCGATGGGGCTGCGGACCGATGATGCCTATGCGACCGTTTCGGTGGCATTGGCCCTGGCGGCCGACCACATCGATCTGCGCGGTTTCCACTGCCATATCGGTTCGCAGATCTTCGAGGCCGAGGGGTTCTCACAGGCCGCGAAGAAGGTGCTGGGATATCTCAACGAGATCAATCATCGGTTTAACGTGACCCTCCCCGAGATCGACCTCGGTGGCGGTTACGGTATCGGATACGTGGAGGGTGAGAAGCCCCGTGCGGCGCGGGATGTCGCAACTGAGCTGGCTGACTCCGTCTCCAAGACCTGTGCTGATCTCGGTATGGCCATCCCGCACCTTTCCTTCGAACCCGGCCGTTCGATCGCGGGTCCCTCGGGTATCACCCTCTACACGGTGGGCACCATCAAGAACGTCTCGATCGAGGACGAACACGGCGACACCCGCGTGCGCCGCTACGTCTCGGTGGACGGCGGTATGAGCGACAACGCGCGTCCGGTGCTCTACGAGGCTGACTACACGGCGGTGCTGGCCAACCGCGCGCCCGAAGGCGACCAGGTGCTCTCCCGAGTGGTGGGCAAACACTGCGAATCCGGTGACATCGTGGTTCGCTACGTGTATTTGCCGGAAGACTTGAAAGCCGGCGACGTGCTGGCCGTCCCCGCCACCGGCGCATACTGCTATGCACTGAGTTCTAACTACAACATGCTCACCCGCCCGCCGGTCGTGGCGACCTCCGCTGACGCCGAGCCGCGGGCCATCGTCCGCCGCGAAACCGAAGACGATCTGCTCGCCCGCGATCTGGGCAACGTCTAAATACTTCTATCGCTGAGGAGAACATTCATGGGCGCATCACAGCGCATTAAAGTCGGCCTATTGGGTTCGGGCAATGTAGGCTCTCAGGTGGCCCGCATCCTCATCGAGGAGGCCCAAATGCTCAGCCAACGCATCGGAGCGCAGATCGAACTGACCGGCATCGCGGTGCGAGACACGCAGGCCGATAGGCACTGGCAGGCACCGGCCGAGCTGTACAGCACCGATGCCGATGTGCTCATCGACCGTTCCGACGTGGTCATCGAACTGACCGGTGGCATCGAACCCGCCCGCACGCGTATTCTGCGTGCCCTCAACGCCGGGAAGCCCGTGGTCTCGGGAAATAAGGCTCTCATCGCCAAACACGGGGTTGAGTTGCAACAGGCCGCTCAGGCTTCCGGTGCACAGTTCAGCTATGAGGCGGCGGTGGCAGGCGCCATCCCGATTCTGCGGCCCCTGAAAGATTCCCTCTCCGGCGACCACGTCAACCGGGTGCTGGGTATCATGAACGGCACCACCAACTACATCCTGGATCAGATGGATACCACGGGGGCGCAGTTCGACGACGCGCTTGCCGAGGCTCAGCGCCTGGGCTACGCCGAAGCGGACCCCACCGCGGACGTCGAAGGGCAGGACGCCGCGTCCAAGGCGGCGATCGTGGCCTCGCTGGCGTTCCATTCGGAGTTCACCATCGACGACGTGCACTGTGAAGGCATCACGTCGGTGACCGCCGAAGACGTGGCCGCGGCTTCTGAAGACGGCTACGTGATCAAGCTTTTGGCCACCTGCGAACGTGATGGTGAGGGCGTCAATATTCGCGTGAGCCCCACGCTCGTGCCTCGTGAACACCCGCTGGCTTCGGTGCACGGCGCCTACAACGCGGTCTTTGTGCAGGCAGAAAACGCCGGTGAGTTGATGTTCTACGGTCCCGGTGCCGGTGGCAACCCCACGGCCTCCGCGGTGCTGGGCGATTTCGTCTCTATCGCCCGACGCCTGGTGACCGGTGGCGCTGCCATACCTGAGTCGACCTATGCTCAGCTGGATTCGACCCCAATGGCAGATGTGGTCTCACGCTATTCCATCGGTATGGAGGCTGAGGATCGGGTGGGCGTGCTGGCCGCCATCGCCGAGAAGTTCGCCGAACACGGGGTCTCGATCAGCACCATGCGTCAGACCAAGGGGCAGAACGCCGGTGGCGAGCCCACCTCGTCCTTGCGCGTGATCACCCACCGCGCTGAAGATTCTAAGATGCGTGCTACATTGCACGATGTGGAGGGCCTCAGCTCTGTTCGG
Source organism: Rothia sp. LK2588 (assembly GCF_040946465.1). Lineage (NCBI taxonomy): Bacteria > Bacillati > Actinomycetota > Actinomycetes > Micrococcales > Micrococcaceae > Rothia > Rothia sp. LK2588. The sequence goes on from NZ_JAYWLS010000001.1 coordinate 214,613, forward strand.
GCGGTGACCTCTCTCTACCGGGTTGAGGGCGAATAAATCTTCTGCAACCCCCGTTCAAACTCAAGGAATCACTATGAATTTGCCGTTGATCGACGGTTCTTCTGAAGCTCATCTTTCGCCGGAGATTATTCCCGTGGGCACGCGGGTGCGAGTGAAGGTTCCCGCCTCGAGCGCTAACCTCGGCCCCGGGTACGACGCGGTGGGTATCTCGCTGGCCCACTTCGACGAGCTGGAGTTCACCCGGATCGAGTCGGGGCTCGAGTTTGAGCTATCGGGTGAGGGTGCGGAGGACGTCCCCCGCGACGAGACCCACCTGGTCGTGAAATCCATGCAACGCGCCTGGCGCGCGGTGGGACTCATGGAGCTTCCCGGGTTGCACATTAAGGCAGTCAACCGCATCCCGCATTCCCGCGGTATGGGGTCCTCGGCCTCGGCCATCGTGGCCGGTGTGGCCGGGGCGAACGAAATGTTGCCCGCGGACGTCCGACTCGACGACGACGCGATGTTGCAGATCTGCTCGGCGATGGAGGGCCACCCCGATAACGTGGCGCCCTCACTGCTGGGCAATCTGGTGATCTCCTACGGTGATGAACAGGGCTGGCACTCACTGTCGGTGCCCGTACACTCCGAGGTGTTGCCGGTGGTCGCAATCCCCGATTACGAGGTGCCCACGAAGGTGGCGCGCGGGCTTATCCCTGAGAACGTGCCTCATCACGAGGCCGCCGAGAATTCCGGACGCGCGGCGTTACTGTCGCAGGCGCTCTCCGCCGCGCCCGAGTATCTGCTACCGGCCACCTATGATTTGCTTCACCAGTCTTATCGTGCGTCTGCGATGCGCCCCTCGGCCGCTTTGGTGGCCGATCTGCGGGGGCAGGGATACGCCGCCGTTATCTCAGGGGCGGGGCCGACCGTGCTTGTTTTTGCACGTGGGGCCGCAGAACGGGCCGAGGTAACCGAGGCGATCCGCCGTGCCCAGCAACGGGAGGCGGTGGGATTCCACGAGGGCCGTCGGTTGAACTGGCGCATCGAGGAAGTGAATATTGATACCGAAGGTGTTATGCTCAGTAGAGAAGACAACGCTTTCTAGCAGGGTTCTTCACTACATCACATAGGTAGTCGTTCTTATGAAACTACCTGTCTCTTAGTTTCTCGCTATGATCGCATCGCGATCTATGGTGCGAGATCCTAGAAGCCATCTTCGCCGCATAGCCGTGCACGTATTTTGGCTCATTCACGCATCCACGATCACCCAGTAATTTCTTGTATCCCCTTCACCGTGAAGGCCGGCCGTGAAATTACCGGATTGAGGTGGCAGATGCGGGAAGTTTTCAGCTGGTCTGAGGCTGAAAATAGGCACCATCTCTTGAGTGCCCCACGAAATATTTTTCGACATTTATCGAGGGGAAGGAACCTTCGTGGCAGAATCCACTGACCGTACCGCGGCGCAGGAAGAAACCAATTCACCGTCTTTGAGTAGCCTGAAACTGGCACAGTTGCAGGCGCTCGCCTCCCAGCTAGGAATCACCGGAGCGCGTCGTATGCGCAAGTCTGATCTGGTCGAGGCCATTTCGAACCACCAGCGTGGCGGAGTGTCGGAGCAGCCGAAGGCACAGGTCTCCACCGAAGAAGCAGCTACCGAAAAGCCGGCGCGTCAGCGCTCTGCCCGCGCCAAGAACGATGACTCCCAGCCCGGTGATCAGGGCAAGCAGGAATCCGGTGAGGGTTTCTCCGAGGCTCAGGGTGAGAACTCCGGCGAGCAGAAGCCTGCACGCCGTCGCAACCGCCGTGCATCGTCCTCGGATCAGAAGTCTGCAGAGCAGAACACCGCAGAGCAGAGCAACGCCACCCAGGAGTCTGAGAACTCCGCGGAGCAGGATGCCATCGCCGACGAGCAGAAGTCAGAAGGCGAGGAGCAGAACAACTCGCGCTCTCGTGGTCGTAACCGCTCGAACCGCCGGTCGAAGGGTAACAACGACAACGGCAAGGACCAGCGTGAGAATGACTCCGCTGAGAACGGCGAAGACTCTAAGAGCGACAAGAACTCCGAGCAGCAGGCAGACAAGAACGAGAAGTCTGCCGACGCGGGGGAGGAGCGCAACTCTCGCAAGCGCAACCGCAACCGCGAGCGCAACAACGACCGCAACGAGCAGGACGACAACGACAAGTCGGATCGCAACGATCGCCGCGAGCGCTCGTCCAAGAACAACGGTCCCGATGACGACAACAGCCGCCGCGGCCGCAACCGCAACCGCCGGGAACGTCAGAATGAACGCCGCAACCGCAACCGTAATCGCAATAACAACAACGATTACGACGAGCCGGAGCTGACCGAAGACGACGTGCTGGTGCCCGTTGCCGGTATCTTGGACGTGCTCGATAACTACGCTTTCGTGCGTACCTCCGGTTACCTGCCCGGTCCCAACGACGTCTACGTTTCGCTGAACCAAGTCAAGCGCTACGGCCTGCGTAAGGGTGACGCCGTGGTCGGTGCCATCCGTGCACCGCGTGAGAACGACAAGAACAGCCAGCGTCAGAAGTTCAACGCTCTGGTGCAGCTGACCTCGATCAACGGTCTGGAGCCGGAGCAGTCCAGCAAGCGCCGCGACTTTACCAAACTGACCCCGCTGTACCCCCAGGAGCGCCTGCGCCTGGAGACCGAGCAGAAGAAGATCGGCCCCCGTGTGGTCGATTTGATCGCGCCGATCGGCAAGGGCCAGCGCGGTTTGATCGTTTCCCCGCCGAAGGCCGGTAAGACCCTCATGCTGCAGTCGATCGCCAACGCGATCACCACCAACAACCCCGAGGTGCACCTGATGATGGTGCTGGTGGACGAGCGTCCTGAGGAAGTCACCGACATGCAGCGCACCGTCAAGGGCGAAGTGATCGCTTCGACCTTCGACCGCCCGGCCGACGACCACACCACCGTGGCCGAGCTGGCCATCGAGCGCGCCAAGCGCCTGGTGGAGCAGGGTCTGGACGTCGTGGTCCTCCTGGACTCGATGACCCGACTGGGCCGCGCCTACAACCTCGCAGCACCCGCCTCGGGCCGTATCCTCTCCGGTGGCGTGGACTCGGCTGCACTGTACCCGCCCAAGAAGTTCTTCGGAGCCGCACGCAATATCGAAGAGGGCGGTTCGTTGACGATCCTCGCCACCGCACTGGTGGAGACCGGATCCAAGATGGACGAGGTCATCTTCGAAGAATTCAAGGGCACCGGCAACATGGAACTCCGCCTGTCGCGTCAGCTGGCAGACAAGCGTATCTTCCCCGCCGTGGACGTCAACGCATCGGGCACCCGCCGCGAGGAGAACCTGCTCTCTGCCGAAGAGATCAAGATTATGTGGCGCCTGCGCCGCGTGCTGGCCGGCCTCGACCAGGAACAGGCGCTCAGCGTGCTGACCAGCAAGTTGCGCGACACCGGCTCCAACGTGGAGTTCCTGCTCACCGTGCAGAAGTCCGGCCTGGGCACTAACTCCAACGACTAAGAAGGTAGGCAACTATGTACGATATTCAGTCTCTGCTCGACGAGCACGCTGATCTGCAGAAGCAGCTTGCCGACCCCGCTGTCCACGCCGATCAAGGTAAGGCGCGTAAGCTCGGTCGACGCTACTCCGAACTCAACGGCATCGTCGAAGCGTACAACCGCGTCAACAACCTCACCGACGATCTCGAGGCCGCGAAAGAAATGGCCGCTGAAGACGAAGAATTCGCCGCGGAGGTCAAGGAACTCGAGGTGCAGATCCCTGAGGCTCAGGAACGCCTGCGCCGCCTGCTGATCCCGCGCGACCCGGACGACGGACGCAACGTGATCCTCGAAGTCAAGGGTGGCGAAGGTGGCGACGAAGCCTCGCTGTTCGCCGGTGACCTGTTGCGCATGTACACCCGCTACGCCGAGTCCAAGGGCTGGAAGACCGAGATCATCTCGTCCACCATGACCGATGTCGGCGGTTACAAGGACGTTCAGGTTGCGATCAAGGGCACCTCGAACGACCCCGCCGAGGGTGTGTGGGCGCACCTGAAGTACGAGGGCGGCGTGCACCGCGTGCAACGCGTTCCGGCGACCGAATCGCAGGGACGCATCCACACCTCGGCAGCGGGTGTGCTCGTCTTCCCCGAGGTTGACGAGCCCGAGGAGATCGAGATCGCGCAGAACGATCTGAAGATCGACGTCTACCGTTCCTCAGGCCCCGGTGGTCAGTCGGTGAACACCACCGACTCGGCGGTCCGCATTACCCACCTGCCCACGGGCATTGTGGTCGCCATGCAGAACGAGAAGTCGCAGATCCAGAACCGTGAGGCCGCGATGCGCGTGCTCCGCGCCCGATTGTTGGCCTGGCAGCAGGAACAGATCGACGCGGAAAACGCCGAGAAGCGCCACTCTCAGGTGAAGACCATGGACCGTTCGGAGCGCATCCGAACCTACAACTTCCCCGAGAACCGCATCGCCGACCACCGCACCGGTTACAAGGCCTACAACCTCGATGCCGTGCTCAACGGTGATCTGCAACCGGTGGTTCAGTCTGCGATCGAGATGGACGAGGCGCACCGCCTAGAACAGCTTGGTCAAGAAGACGAGTAATTCGTTGGCAGAAGAATTTTCGGTAACGCCCGGTGAAGACCTCAACGAGGTTCTTCGCCGGGCTTCCGGCTACCTGAGACTTCACGGCGTACCCCAGGCCGCGGTGGACGCGCAGCTGCTGGCCGCGCACGTGGTGACCGCAGAAACTGGTGAAGAGGTCACCCGGGGACGGCTACAAGCGTTGGTTTTGATCGGTCGGCAGGTCTCGGAGCGTTTCGCTACGGAGTTTGTCGAACACATAGCCACCCGCGCTCGCCGCGTGCCGCTGCAACATATCACCGGGCGAGCCTACTTTCGGGGGCTGGAACTTGCCGTGGGGCCGGGAGTGTTCATACCGCGTCCTGAAACGGAGATTCTGGTCGACCACGTGTTGCAGGACGTCGACGCGCGACCCGCGGAGGCCAAGATCGTGGACCTGTGTACCGGTTCGGGAGCCATTGCTGCTGCGATTGCGCAAGAGCGCCCGAGGGCGCAGGTGGCGGCGGTAGAGCTGAGCGAACTGGCTCACGCCTGGGCAGAGCGCAACCTCGCAGGTTCGGGCGTACGCCTCATCCTCGATGACGCCGGCCAGGCGCTACCCGGGGAAGAAAATACCTTCGACGTGGTGGCCTCAAACCCGCCTTACATTCCCACGGTTGCCGTGCCGCAGGAACCCGAGGTGGCCGAACACGACCCCGCCATGGCCCTCTACGGGGGCAGCGCTGACGGTCTGGCGATCCCCGCTCGGATCGTCGCGCGAGCTTGGCAACTGTTGAAACCGGGAGGGTTCGTGATCGTCGAACACGCAGAGACTCAACGGGAAGCCATGCGCACCGTGCTCGAGCGGGCAGGTTTCGTCGCATTGGAATCTATCGACGACCTCACCGGCCGACCGCGACACACCGCCGGGTACAAGCCTTCTGGGTAGGCGCAGCTCCTCCGCCGCGCATATGCCCATTCCACTTCGGTGACCTACCGCCAGCAAACATGAGAGAATGAAGCCCGTGAAAGCTATCGTTTACACCACTGAGACAGACGAAGCCCGCGCTGAAGCCATCAGCGCCGCTCAGGCTACGTTTCAGGAGAAAAAGACCGTCGTCATCCCCACCGATACAGTCTACGGAGTGGCCGCCGACGCCTTCTCGCCGGACGCCGTCAGCGCGTTGCTAGCCGCGAAGGGGCGCTCTCGTCAGATGCCGCCGCCGGTGCTCATCTTCGATGAAGCCGTGCTACCAGGGTTAGCCGATCAGGTCTCCGACGATGCCACGGCCCTGGCCCGCAAGTTTTGGCCGGGCGCACTGACCCTGATCATGTACTGTCAGCCTTCGCTGAATTGGGACTTGGGCGAGACCCGAGGCACGGTCGCACTGCGCGTGCCTGACGACCAGCTGGCCATCGATCTGCTACGGCAGGTCGGGCCTCTTGCGGTATCCTCGGCTAATCGCTCGGGCCAGACCGCCGCTACCGACGCCGAAGAAGCGGCCGAGCAACTCGGTGAGGCCGTCGACATGATTATCGACGATGGTCGCCGTCCGCGGGACCGCGCCGAAGGGGTGGCAAGCGCCGATGTGCTTCCCTCCACGATCGTCGACTGCACCTCAGAGCGACTCGTGGTCGTTCGCGAAGGCGCCATTTCGATCGAGCAGCTACGCGAAGTCGTCCCCTCGATCGTGACCAAGGCCGAGCTGGAGCAGGACAACGAGTCTGCCGCGGTGCGCACCATCGACTCGACCACCGGTGATCGGGCGATCAGCGGTTCGGTGCGGGCCGAAGACGATCCCCGCAACTCCGGTCTCTACACGGTGCCCGGCGTCGACGCCCCGGCTCCCGAACACGGCGTGGGACGAGGTGACGCAGGTCAGCAATCGGCCCAAGACGAACGCCCGGGTCGGCATTTCGCCGAGGCTCCTCGCGCGCAGGCACCGGCAGAAGGTTCCTTTAACGCAGGCCTCGTGGGATCAGACGGTGCTACGGCAGGTGCCCCGGTAGCCGGGACCGTCGACCAGCTTCGTACCAAACAGGCCTACCGCCAAGAGAATCAGAGGACGACGGCAGGGGAGCGGACGAAACCCCTCCCGGTCGGACAGGCTCACGCCCTGGTCTTCTCCCACGCCGACGAAGAGCAACATAGCGAGCCCCGCGTGGATCACGGGAACCAAGAGCGGGGCGAGAACGACTCGGCGGTAGATGAGCCCCCGGTTTCACTCAGCGAATCCGCCGAATAAACAGTTCAGGGCGGTGCAGGTGAACTACCTGCACCGCCCTGAAGCTTTATCTGGGATGTCTACGAAGCGAAGCGACGATCGGCTTTCTTGCCGAGAGCGCTATGGGCGGTACGCAGAACTTCCTGCACGCGAGGCTCCGGAACCAGGCCGTTCTCGCGGGCCCAGCTATCGTCGATCTTCTGACCGAACCACATGACTTCCACGCGGCGAACGGCTGCCTGCCAGCGTCCATCAGCGAGGTCGGAGACAGCATAACCCGCCTTGATCGCGGCCGCGCAGAGGGGAGTGGGCAGGTGTAACGGGTGGCGGCGACCAGCGTCCACGATGACCGACTCGCAGGTGCTACCCTCCCACGGCTGAACGACGATGCTCGGGAGCTTACCTTCGAAGCGGCCCACCATAGAGACGAACTCAGCCAGTGCGTAAGAAGACGAAACGGGGGAGCGGCGATCGCCCTTGCCTGCCACCGACGCCAGCGGCGTAGAGGCGAACTTCGCGAACGCCTCGGTGGTGCGGCGGCCCGAACCCTGGACGCTGGTGGCCCGCACGATACACAACTCGAGGGCGTGATCGGGGGCGACGGAAACGGGCGCGCTCGCGGGAGCCGCCGGGTAGATGGAGTTCTTAGATCCCGGAGCCACTCCGGCCGCAGCCGACTTCTGAACATACTCTTCGGTGAGCAACAGGGCTTTCTCACCGAGCGCCTTCGAATAGGAGTATGCGGAGAAGGGATCGGTATGAGTCGAGGCGTCGAGGCGACGAACCGGTCCCTGCACCGCTGCCGACGACAGGTGAATCAGGCGCTTAACGCCGGTGCGCTGGGCGGCGATGGCCACCACCACGGGTAACAACGCGTTGGCACCGAGGAGGGGATGTAACTCTTGCTGATTGGGGGCGGCAACTCCAGCGGCATTGATGACCACGTCAGCTCCGGCAAAGGAATCAGCCAGAGAATCGATGATGCCTTCCAAGCTAGTAGCCTCTTTAGCCAAAGCCTTCGGATCGGTTTGCTTGGTGGCCAAACGGGGCGCTTCGATCGGGTCGGCATCAATACCGTCGGCTCGCAACCGAGACAACACTGAGGAGCCAACGAAGCCACTGGCACCGAGAACTTTCCAATTCGAAGCTTTCACGAGTTATCCCTTCAGGTCATTGTCACCTGCGGTGTGAGCAGGCGACTCTGCAATAACTTTCGCATATTTAGGCGCTTAATAACCACCAGACACAGTATTCTTTGAGCTACGGTAATTCATCACCGTGGTGAACTTGAGCTGGGTATTCAGTAAACTAGCAACTGTCGTACGATTTCCGGACCGCGCCGGGCACGCTGGGGGCTGATCAGGCCCAACGCGGTCGGCGCTCAGCCACTGGAAACGGAAAGGAACCGGTCTTACACGTTATGGTCTATGACCACCCGATCCCCCCATCTCAGGGTGAGCTTGATGCTCTACGCGTCACGGCAGTTGTCGTCACGTTCAACCGCCTGGACCTGCTTCCGTTGACCCTGCAGGGTCTAGCCTCGGGGAAGAGAATTCCCGATTCCGTGGTCATCGTCAATAACGCCTCCACCGATGGCACAGCGGCTTACCTCGATGCACTCGATTCCGAGCTTAATCTCGACATCGTACATCTCCATCGCAACATGGGCGGTGCCGGAGGATTCACTGTCGGCATCGATCGCGCCCTGGCACGGCACAACCCCGATCTGGTGTGGGTCATGGACGACGACACCGAGCCCACCGAAGACACGCTTTCCGCCGCGGTGCGCGCCTGGTGGGAGTACTCACCCACGGCCACCGAACGTCCCGCCTTCGTGGCCTCGCGCGTCGTGTGGACCGACGGCCGCGACCACCGTATGAACACGATGCGCACCCGCCTTGGGGCAGGACGCCGCCGCACCGCCATGGCGCAAGCGGTGGGGGCACGACCCATCCGATCCGGATCGTTCGTCTCCTTGCTTATGGACGCCACCGTGATGCGCCGGGTGGGGTTGCCGATTGCCGACTTCTTCATCTGGAACGACGACTTCGAGTACTCTACTCGTCTGGCCCTACACCGGGACGCGATCGCCACCGCCGATTCCGTGGCCCGCCATCACACCAAAACGATGGGCAACACCGATTCCAACCCCGGGCCTCGCTTCTACAACGACGTCCGCAATAAACTGTGGGTGTTCTGTCGCCGCCGTACCCTGGCCCCCTGGGAGAAGCTGCTCTACGGCGGTGCGAGCGTGCGCTTGTGGATCCGCACTATCAAGAACACCGATGATAAGAAGACCTATCTGGGCTACCTTGCCCGTGGCGTACGCGACGCGTTGCGACCCTATCGCACGAATCGCGAAGTTCTGGCCGGCGTGTACGAACTCGAATTCGATCACATGCCGCGAGAACTGGTTTCGGTGAAAACATCCCAATTCTCTGTTTTGATGAGCACCTACGCCCACGACCGTCCTGATTTTCTCGACCGGGCCCTGGCTTCTAACCTCATCGAACAGTCCCTGCAACCGGATCAATTGGTACTGGTGACGGATGGTCCGCTCACCGCCGAACTCGAAGCCGTCATCGACGCGTGGCAAGCGCGTTCAGAAACCGGGGAAGTGCCCCTGATAACGCGGGTACTACTGGAGAAAAACGTAGGATTGGCCAGTGCCCTCAACGAGGGCCTGAAGCATTGCCGGTACGAGCTGGTAGCACGAGCCGACGCAGACGATATTAGCCTTCCCGAGCGCTTCTCCCGCCAGATCCCGCAGCTGGCGAATTCTTCGCTGGCTCTTTTGGGAAGCGCAATGTACGAGATCTGCGCGGACGATGAGCGTGTCGAAAGTACGCGCCACAGCATCACCGATCCCGCAGACGTGAGCCGGTTGATGGCACGTCGTAATCCCGTATTCCATCCCACGGTGGTCTTCCGGAAATCGGCGGTCCTGTCGGTCGGCGGGTACGAACACCTGCCCGCCGCAGAGGACTACGGCCTATGGACGCGCCTGGACCGGGCAGGATACCGGTTGGCAAATCTCGCCGAGCCCCTCGTCAAATACCGCACCGGCGCTGGGGCATATACCCGCCGTGGGGGACTGAAGGCATTCCATCAAGACGTCCGAGTGCAGGCCGCTCTCTACAATGGCGAGTCGGTGGGTAAGGCCCAGGTCTTATTCAACTTGGGACTACGGTTTATCTATCGGATGGTCCCGGAGTCAGCCCGTAAACATTTATTTAGAACCGTCATCGGCAGACCTCGTCGAACCGGGGCGCAGTAACACGAAAGGAAGAGCTTGATATGCCCGAGAAAGTCTCCACGCAGAGCCTTCCTGTGGTGAAAGCACCCACCGGTGAGCGTAAACCATGGTGGCGTTATGTGCAGATGCTGCTCGACTCCCTCGCCTGGGTCATCGCGTTGCCGCTCGGATTTTTCCTGCGCTACGGCGATATTGACCTTATCAATCCGGTAGGTCTGCTCATTGTTTTGCTCCTGGCTATCGGAATTCAGCTGGGTCTGGGCTTCATGCTGGGGCTCTATCGCAATCGCTACTCCTACGGTTCTTTCGAAGAGTCTAAAGTTCTCTACCCGGTGGTCGTAGCTGCCTTGATCATCATTCAGGGTGTGCTCTTGCTGTTCGCCTGGAGTATCCAGGTGCCGCGTTCGGTGGTCATGATTGCCTTCCCGTTTGCGATCATGGCGATGATGATTATTCGTTACGGCAAGCGAATGGTCGAAGATATTACGAACCGACCCAGTTCTCTGGAGAGCGAACCCGTCATTATCTACGGCGGCGGTTTCGTGGGGCGCTCGCTGACCGCCTCCCTCATGTCTGACCCGCAGAGTAAGTATCGACCGGTAGGCATCGTCGATGACGATCCCTCGTTGCGCAATGCCCGCATTCATTCGGTCAACGTGATTGGCACCGGGTCTGATCTTCCTGCGATCGTGCAGCGCATGAACGTCTCGAAGGTTTTCTTCGCGATGAGCGATCCCAACGAAAAGCTCTACGAACACATCAGCCTCAAGATGCGTCAACTTAACGTTGAGGTTCAGAAAATTACGGGGATGATCTCGGACTTCTCGGGGGAGGGTGCCCACGAGCCCGAGGCTGCTAACCGCACGATTCTGGAGGGCGTGCGCGGCAAGATCGATTACGACATCAACGAACAAGACATCATCTCCTATATCACCGGCAAGCGCGTGCTAGTAACCGGTGCGGGAGGATCGATTGGTTCTGAACTCTGCCGCCAAATCGTCAAGTATCAACCGGCTGAGTTGATGATGCTGGACCACGACGAAACCCTGTTGATGGACAGCCGTTATTCGCTGAGCGGTTCGACGGCGCTCGACGATAATTCCATTGTGTTGGCAGATATTCGAGATATGGATGCCCTGCTTGCGGTCTTTGAGGAGAGACGACCCCAGGTGGTCTTCCACGCGGCGGCGCTGAAGCATGTGTCCGCACTTGAGGCTTACCCTAAGGAAGCCTGGAAGACGAATACGCTGGGCACCCGCAACGTCCTCGAAGCTGCATCTCGACTTGATGTTGAAGCTTTCGTGAACGTTTCGACCGATAAAGCCGCTGACCCCACCACCGCGCTGGGGCAGTCCAAGCGCACCGCCGAGATGCTCTGTAGCTGGTATGCGCAGAAGACTGGACGCCGCTATGTCTCGGTCCGCTTCGGCAACGTGTTTGGTTCCCGCGGATCAGTCAAGCCCATCTTCACCCGACAGATTAAGGACGGCGGTCCCATCACGGTCACCCACCGTGAGGCGACACGTTTCTTCATGCTCATCCCCGATGCCTGCTTGCTGGTCATGCTGGCAGGGGCGATCGGTGAACCGGGGGACGTCCTCGTCCTCGATATGGGTAAGCCCGTGCGGATCTACGACATTGCCGAGAACCTGCGACGTCTGTACGAACGCTACGACGTAGACATCGAGATCACGCAAATGCGGCCGGGTGAGAAACTCGAAGAAGTTCTCTTCGGTAAAGACGAAGTGATGCACCGTAGCGAACGAAACCGTTTTATTTCCCATGCGCAGTCGCCGGCGTTGGATCCGGCGGAGCTGGACTACGCATCGTGGCATCAGAACTATCTGGCCCACCGCGGATACGAGCGAGCTGAACACCGGGGGCAGCAGGCATGACGCACATTTCCGACATGATGGTATGGATTCCGGGCTTCATCGCCTTCGGTCTGGGGTTGACCCTGCCGATGGCCGTGCGCCCTTGGCTTCACCGGTGGAACCTGGTCGACATACCGACCGCTCGTTCGTCGCATACCCACCCCACGTACCGAGGAATGGGTCTGGCGACCGCAATGGCCGCATTGATCGCCTATGCCGTAGGGTTACTGTCTGGATTGGTGCATACCGATCGATCCATCGCCCTGACAGTGCTGGCCGGAATGGTTGCCTCCGGTGCGCTCGGATGGGCGGAAGACTACCGCGGGGTGAGCATCAAGAAGCGCTTCGCGGCGCAGCTCGCCATCGGTGTGGCCGTGACGGTTGCGTTGACCGTCTTCCTGCAGACCACTTTTTGGTGGATCCCTGTAGGAATTTTGGCGATTGCGGCCTTCATCAACGTCGTGAACTTTATGGACGGCGTCAATGGGATCTCGGGAATCAACGGATTCGTGATCGGCGCGTTCTATGCCTATGCGGGGTGGACCAACGCGATGCCGTGGCTCGTCGTGGGCGGCGTCAGCGTAGCCTGTGCGTACTTGGCCTTTCTGCCCTGGAATATCCGCCCGGGGAAGAACGTCTTTCTCGGCGACGCCGGTTCGTATTTTCTTGGTGGAGCCATCGCTTCCATGGCGGTCGGTGCGTTTCTCTCCGGCGTCTATGTGGAGTATCTGCTTTCCCCGGTCTTGATCTACCTCGCCGATACTGGGTTCACCCTGTTCCGTCGTATGGTACGCGGTGAGCAGTGGTACAAACCCCACCGCACTCACGTGTACCAGCGCTTGACGGACGTCGGTCTCAGCCATCTGGGAGCGGCCCTGACGACTGCCGCATTCTCGGTGGCTATCACCGTCATTACGATCGTCGCCTTGCCGTATCAAACCCAGAACGCGTTGATCGCCGGTGCCCTCGTGATCGCGTTGTTGACGATCTACCTTCTGCTACCTCGCATTATCGTGACCCTCAAGGGGCGTCATGGGCGCAAATAGCTTGCGTGCAACACCCTGGGATGACATGTTGCGGTCGATGAGACGCGGCTTCGCCGTGGTCTTTTGCGGTGGCTTAGGTCTCTCTATGATCCTGGGGCAGTTCCCGGCGGCGGCGGGATTCGTTTTTGGTTCCCTCCTCGTGTACCTTTGGTTTTTCATCGATATCATCGTCGCCCGCGCCGCGGAGAAGCGCAGTCTGAGCAGCGTCGCTCGGGCTATGCTGAGCGTGTACGTGGTCAAGGCGATGGTGGGAGCCGCGGTATTAGCTTTCTTCGATCTACCCCAGTGGCTTTCCCCCGGCTTCGTTCTGGCCGGTGCGATTCTCGGTGTCATAGCTAGCCTGGCGTCCATGATGAAGTCGGTGATGTCTATGCGTATTCTGTATTTTGATACCCACGATCAGGTGTAGAACCTACCCGGGAATGAGCGAGTAAATTCATGGCACCTTCACAGCGCGATAAATGGTGGAACGGTTCAAAGGAACTTCGAACTACCGGTGAGTTGGTCTCCGGGGGAGGCCTCGCCGGAGCCGTTATGACCATACTTTATGTCGTTATCGGAATGGCTATCTGGAGTTTGGTAGGATATGGTTTAGATCGCCTTTTGGGCACACACTGGATAGTCTGGATCGGTGTAGCGGTAGGTGCTTTTGGCGGGTTTTACCTGGTGTATTTCCACATGAAAAACGGAAAATAATCAAAGCCGTGCGGCCACCTACAACTTAAACTTGAAAAATCTTCAGTTGCGTATGCAACTGCACCAAAGAGCAAGAAAGGACTTGCCTTGATCGCACATGGTCTAGTGACTGCAGATGGAGGGTTCGTTCCTCCCACAGTTCAGGACATGCATCTTCCCGATTTCTTTGCCCTCGGATCTTTTGGATTCGGCAAGCAAATGCTTTTGGTGTTGTTGTCGGTGGCAGTGGTCGCTGGCTTCTTCATGTGGGCTGGACGACGCCGCGCAATGGTGCCCGGCAAAGGCCAGTTCGTCGCCGAGATGGGGTATGGATTCGTTCGTAACTCTCTCGGAAAGCAGCTCATCGGTGCGCACCACTTCAAGCCGTTTGTGCCGTTGTTGTTCGCCTCCTTCTTCTTCATCCTGGTGAACAACCTCTACGGTTCCATTCCCGTCTTGCAGCTTCCCACCATGTCGCACGCAGGTTCGGCCTACGTCCTGGCTGCTATCGCCTGGTTGACCTGGGTTGGCGTCGGTATTAAGCGCAAGGGTCTGGGCGGTTTCTTCAAAGACCTGACCATGCCCTCGGGTGTGCCCCCGTTGCTGTACATCATTTTGGTTCCCATTGAATTTCTCTCGAACCTTCTGATTCGCCCGGTGACCCACGCACTGCGTTTGTTCGCCACCATGTTCGGTGGCCACATGGCAATGATGGTGGCGGCATCCTTGACCTCTTTCTTGATTCTCGAAGTTGGCGGAGTCGGAGCTGCAGCATCTTTGGCTTCCGGCGCCCTCGGCATCTTCCTCTACTTCCTTGAGCTGATGATTCAGTGCATCCAGGCGTATATCTTCGCGCTGTTGCTGGCTGTCTACATTCAAGGTTCGGTCTCCGAAGGCCACTAAAGATTTTCACGGCCTGCCCCCAGGTCGCTGAATAAGAACGACCCACCTCGGTGGGTAGTACATCCATATGAAAAAAACTCTGCTCAATCCCGACCTAATACATTGAGCACTGTTGAAAGGAAATAGCACATGGAAATCACAGGTTCGCTGAGCGTTATTGGTTACGGCCTGGCAGCTATCGGTGGCGGCATCGGCGTGGGTCTGATCTTCGCAGCCTACATGACCTCCGTCGCACGTCAGCCCGAATCCCAGCGCACCCTGCAGCCCATGCTGTTCATGGGCTTCGCCGTGGTCGAGGCCCTTGCAATTCTTGGTCTGGTTCTCGCCTTCATCATGTAATAGGCGTAAGCCACTTATCGACCAATCTATAGAACAGGAATTTCCCCTATGTCACTCTTGATGGCTGCAGAGTCGGGTTCTCATAACCCCCTCTTCCCAAATGTATGGGAAATGGTCATTACCGCCATTGGGTTCCTGATCCTCCTCTTCATCGTTACCAAATACGTCGTCCCGATGTTCGAAAAGATCTATCAGGACCGTAAGGAAGCGATTGAGGGCGGTCTTGCTAAGGCTGAAAAGGCCCAGGCAGAAGCTGCCGCTGCTCGCGATGAGTACAACCAGCAGCTCGAAAGCGCACGCCTGGAAGCTCAGCGCATCCGCGAAGAGGCACGCTCGGAGGGTGAGTCCATTCTCGCCGAATTCAAAGAGCGCGCCACCGTTGAGGCAGAACGCATTACCGCAAACGCTCAGAAGACGATCGAAGCTGAACGCGCTTCGGCCCTGGTTTCGCTCCGTTCGGAAGTCGGCACCTTGGCTACGGCGTTGGCAGGCAAGATCGTGGGCGAATCCCTCAATGATGATGAGCGATCGGCCCGTGTGGTAGATCGTTTTCTTGCTGACCTTGAAACCGAGCAACGAAATGCAGGTGTAACTCGGTAATGGCAGGAGTATCTACTGAATCACTGAAAAAGGTGGAAGAGGTTCTCGGCGGTAACCTCGCCGTGAGCCCCGACCATCTTGCTCGTGAGCTGTTCGCTATCGTCGACGTCCTGGATCAGGACGGCGGTCTGCGTCGAGGTCTCACTGACACGGCTCGTACCGCCCAGGCACGAGCATCGATCGTCAAGGCGATCTTCTCTGGAAAAGTTTCTGAATCTGCAATCAACGTGGTTTCTGCCGCAGCCCAGCAACGCTGGTCTGACGAACGCGACCTCGCGGATGCACTAGAAACTTCGGCCGTGATTGCAGCGGTTGCCGGTGCAGAGTCCGCCGGGGGAGCTCAAGGCCTTGAAGAGGTCATCAACGATCTGTTGACCTTCATCAATGGTGTAGACGCCTCCGCCGATGTTCAGCGTGCCCTCACCGACGACCGCGCACAACGCGGTGCGAAGGAGAAGCTCGCACTCACTCTTGCTGGTCACCCAGACAACACGCAGAGCCAATTGCTCATCGAACGGGTAGCTGTTGCACCCCGAGGGTTCACCCCCGCACGATTGGCAGAAAAGTTCGCCGACCAGATCGTCAAGCGTCAACAACGCTCAATCGCTCGCGTCAGCGCAGCAAAGCCGCTGTCTGAGGCTCAGATTGAGAAGTTGCGTGCCGGTCTATCGAAGGCTTATGGCAAGGAGCTCAAACTCGATATCACGATCGATCCTGAATTGATCGGTGGTCTTCGAGTGCAGGTTGGCGACGAGGTCATGGACGGCACCGTTCAGACCCGGTTGCATGACCTATCGCGCTCCGTCGTCTAACGCTTTTGGCTCACCCGATCCGGTGATTTAGCAGATACACGTGTACGGACCCGTTCCCGTACACAACAGATTGTGGACGGGAACGAAAACCGTATAACCCAAGTTTCGATCGGTGCACTGACCGTGACCGATCACCTATAAGGAGAGCAGGGACACAGATGGCCGATTTGACCATCAATGCCGATGAAGTCCGTAATGCGCTGAACGAATTTGCGGCGTCATACGAACCCGGCAACGTAGAACGTAAAGAGGTGGGTCGAGTATCGTCAGCCTCTGACGGTATCGCCCGCGTTGAGGGTCTTCCCTCTGTTATGGCCAACGAGTTGCTTCGTTTTGAAGACGGCACCCTTGGTTTGGCGCAGAACCTAGACACCCGCGAAATCGGCGCCATCGTGCTCGGTGACTTCACCGGCATCGAAGAGGGCCAGGAAGTTCACCGCACCGGTGAGGTTCTGTCGGTTCCCGTCGGCGACGGTTACCTGGGTCGTGTGGTTGACCCACTGGGTCGTCCTATCGATGACCTGGGCGAGATCGCTACCGAGGGTCGTCGTGAGCTGGAGCTGCAGGCACCCGGCGTTACCATGCGTAAGTCGGTGCACGAGCCGCTCCAGACCGGTCTGAAGTCGATCGACGCGATGATTCCGATCGGTCGCGGTCAGCGCCAGCTCATCATTGGTGACCGTCAGACCGGTAAGACCGCAATTGCTGTGGACACCATCCTGAACCAGAAGGCTAACTGGGAATCCGGTGATCCGAACAAGCAGGTTCGTTGCATCTACGTTGCAGTGGGTCAGAAGGCCTCCACCATCGCTGCAGTGCGCCACACCCTGGAGACCCGCGGTGCGTTGGAATACACCACCATCGTTGCCGCCCCGGCATCTGATTCGGCAGGATTCAAGTACCTGGCACCCTACACCGGTTCGGCTATCGGCCAGCACTGGATGTACGGTGGCAAGCACGTCCTGATCATCTTCGACGACCTGTCCAAGCAGGCAGAGGCATACCGTTCGGTGTCGCTGTTGCTGCGTCGCCCGCCGGGACGTGAAGCATACCCCGGTGACGTCTTCTACCTGCACTCTCGCCTGTTGGAGCGTTGCGCTAAGCTCTCCGACGAGCTGGGTGCCGGTTCGATGACCGGTTTCCCGATCATCGAGACCAAGGCAAACGACGTCTCCGCGTTCATTCCCACGAACGTTATTTCGATTACCGACGGCCAGATCTTCCTGCAGTCGGACCTCTTCAACGCTAACCAGCGCCCCGCAGTGGACGTCGGTATCTCCGTCTCCCGTGTGGGTGGCGCAGCACAGACCAAGGCGATGAAGAAGGTCTCCGGTACCCTCAAGCTGGATCTTGCACAGTACCGCGCGATGGAAGCCTTCGCGATGTTCGCTTCTGACCTGGACGACGCGTCCAAGCAGCAGCTGACCCGTGGTGCACGCTTGATGGAGCTCCTCCGTCAGCCGCAGTACACCCCGTACGCAGTCGAGGAGCAGGTGGCATCGATCTGGGCCGGCACCAACGGTCACCTGGACGACATCGAGGTGTCCGACGTGCTTCGCTTCGAGAAGGAGTACATCGACTACCTGCGCCGCTCCGGCAACGTGCTCGATAGCATCGCCGCATCCGGCAAGCTCGATGACGAGACCGTTGCGGGCCTCAAGCACGGTGTCGAAGCTGTCAAGCGTGACTTCCGTTCCGAGGGATCCAGCCACCTGGTTGAGGCTGGACACGAGGAGCACAAGCCCGTACAGGACTCCGAAGTCACCCAGGAAACCATCGGTTAGCGATTGACCTTGGCTAAGTCGCTCCCTCTGTTCGTCAGAGCGGGGGAGCGACGCCCCAAGGACTGAAAGGAAGCTCTATGGGAGCCCAGATTCGGGTTTACCGCCAAAAGATTGCTTCGACGTCGTCGATGAAGAAGATCTTCAAGGCGATGGAGATGATCGCGACCTCGCGTATCAGCAAGGCGCGTAAGAGCGCCGATCTCGCTAGCCCCTACGCAGATGCTCTGACTCGAGCCGTCACCGCTATTGCGACTCAGCACAGCATCGACCACCCCCTCATCGCTAAGAAGAATGCACCGCACCGTCGTTCAGCGATTGTCGTGATGACTAGCGATCGAGGCCTGGCAGGCTCGTACTCGTCCTCCGTTCTGCGGAAGACCGAGAGTTTGATCGAGAAGCTTAAGGGCGAAGGTCGCGAGGTACAGATGTACCTGATGGGTCGAAAGGCAAAGTCGTACTTCGATTTCCGCGAGCGTGACTACGTCAAGTCGTGGGAGGGTAACACCGATAACCCCAACGTCGAGATGGCAGTGGAAATGCGCGAGGCTCTGCTGGACGCCTTCAACCGACCCTACGAAGATGGCGGTGTAGACGATCTGCACATCGTCTACACGGAGTTCATCTCAATGGTGACTCAGGAAGTCAAGATCCTGCGTCTGTTGCCGATCGCCGTCAACGATGCTCGCCACATGGGCGAAGAGATCATTCCCGGTTCGGAACTTGAAGATGCTCATTTCCAGCAGAACGCACAGTTCGAGTTTGAACCCAGCCCCGCTGAGGTGCTGGACGAACTCTTGCCGCGTTACATCGCATCGCGACTGTATGCATGCCTGTTGGAAGCAGCGGCTTCCGAGTTGGCGTCGCGTCAGCGTGCGATGAAGTCTGCAGGTGACAACGCCGATGAGCTCGTCAAGAAGTACACCCGTTTGATGAACAACGCTCGCCAGGCGGAAATCACCAACGAGATTTCTGAGATCGTCGGTGGCGCCGATGCTCTCGCGTCGTCCTAAATATTCGAAGCAAGAAACCGAAACTTCACTAACAGGTAAGTGAGAACAATGACCTCCACACTGAATGAATCGGCAACCACGCCGACTCAGGGAGCTACCGGTCGCATCGTGCGTGTGACCGGCCCTGTGGTCGACGTAGAGTTCCCGGCCGGCCAGGTTCCGGATATCTACAACGCCCTGACCACCGACCTCACCGTCGGCGGCGAAAAGACCACCATCACCTTCGAAACCGCTCAGCACCTGGGCGACTCGATCGTTCGCGCGATCTCGCTTAAGGGCACCGATGGCCTCGTGCGTGGCCAGTCCGTCGTGGACACCGGCGCGCCCATCACCGTCCCCGTGGGTGACGGTGTCAAGGGCCACATCTTCAACGTGCTGGGTGACTCGCTCGACGTTGACCAGGACCAGATCCAGGCGGACGACTTCTGGTCGATCCACCGCAAGGCTCCCAGCTTCGCCGACCTTGAGGGTTCGACCGAAATGCTGGAGACCGGCATCAAGTCCATCGACCTGCTGACCCCTTACATCAAGGGCGGTAAGATTGGCCTGTTCGGTGGCGCTGGCGTGGGCAAGACCGTGCTCATCCAGGAAATGATTACCCGTGTGGCACGTAACTTCGGTGGTACCTCCGTGTTCACCGGCGTGGGTGAGCGTACCCGTGAGGGTAATGACCTCTGGGTTGAGATGGAAGAGGCGGGAGTTCTCAAAGACACCGCACTCGTGTTCGGCCAGATGGACGAGCCCCCGGGAACCCGTCTGCGTGTGGCTCTGACCGGTCTGACCATGGCGGAGTACTTCCGCGATGTGAAGAACCAGGACGTGCTTCTGTTCATCGACAACATCTTCCGCTTCACCCAGGCAGGTTCCGAGGTTTCGACCCTGCTCGGTCGTATGCCTTCGGCAGTGGGTTACCAGCCCAACCTCGCCGATGAGATGGGTCTGCTGCAGGAGCGCATTACCTCGACCCGCGGTCACTCGATTACGTCGATGCAGGCGATTTACGTTCCTGCGGATGACTACACCGACCCGGCTCCGGCGACCACCTTCGCGCACTTGGACGCAACCACGGAGCTCTCCCGTGAGATCGCGTCGCGTGGTCTGTACCCCGCGATCGACCCCCTGTCCTCGTCCTCGCGTATTCTGGACCCGCAGTACCTGGGCCAGGAGCACTACGACACCGCTATCCAGGTGAAGGCGATTCTGCAGGAAAACAAGGAACTGCAGGACATCATCGCGATCCTCGGTGTCGACGAGCTTTCGGAAGAACAGAAGATCGTCGTGTCCCGTGCACGCCGTATCGAGCAGTTCCTCTCCCAGAACACCTACACTGCAAAGCAGTTCACCGGTGTCGAGGGTTCGACCGTGCCGCTGAAGGACACCATCGAGTCGTTCCAGATGATCTGCCGCGGCGATGTGGACCACATCCCCGAACAGGCCTTCTACAACATCGGTGGCATGGACGACGTCATGCGTCGCCACGAGGAAATCAAGGCACAGTCTGGAGCCAAGTAATCATGGCACTCATTGTTGAAGTTGTTTCCCGCGAGCACAAGGTGTGGAAGGGCGAGGCCAAGTACGTGCGCGCACGTACCCTCTCCGGTGACATCGGCATCATGCCCGGTCACATTCCCACCATGGCTCTGCTGGCCGAAAACGGTGAGTTGTTGATCGAGCCCGTTCAGGGCGAGAAGATCCTGACTAACCTGCAAGAAGGTTTTCTTACGGTCTCTAACGATCGCGTGACCATCGCTGCAAAGCACGCCCAGGTCGACTAGGGCTAGACACATGCTACGGGCTGGCTGAACAAAAAGGCTCGTGCATGTCAAAGAGCGGCTCTTCCCTTCACGGGAAGAGCCGCTCTTGCGTATCGTCTGATTTATTCTGACCGCCTGAGTCAGCCCCTGTGCCGAACCGGTAGTTTCCCGGACGGGGATGGTTCACAGGGGGGGGGGAGGGCGGAAGCTAGAAGAGCCGAGCCTCGACGTCGTCCATGCCGCGCAGGGCGTCATAGTCGAGACTGACGCACCGAATACCGCGATCCTCGGCCAAGACCTTGGCCTGAGGCTTGATACGTTGCGCGGCGAAGACGCCCTTCACCGGGGCCAGCAGGGGGTCGCGATTGAGTAGTTCGAGATACCGGGTCAGCTGCTCTACACCGTCGATATCACCCACGCGTTTGAGCTCGACCGCGATCGACGTTCCGGTGGCGTCGCGGGCAAGGATATCGACCGGCCCAATGGCGGTGGGGTATTCCCGTCGCACCAGCTTATATCCGCTGCCGAGGGTTTCGATTTGCTCGGCCAACAGTCGCTGCAGGTCGGCCTCAACGCCGTCTTTGACCAACCCGGGGTCCACACCCAAATCGTGGGAGAGCTCCCCATGAATCGCATAGATACGAATCTTCAAGAGGTCGTCGGACTTCGCCGCCTGCACACGCCAGAGTTGCTCCAGATCGGGATCGTCGGAGAGATCAAAACTCTCGGAGGCATCCAGCTCATCCCGGGTGGAGATATGCATGGTTGCGGGAGGGCTCATCCAGTTCAGCGGTTTGTAGGAACCACCGTCCGAGTGAACGAGCACGGATCCGTCGTTCTTCACCATGACCAGGCGCGTAGCGCGCGGTAGGTGAGCATTGAGACGGCCTTCATAATCAACAGAACATTCAGCTATGACAAGACGCACAGATACACTCTAACAGCGGTCGCGCAGTGTGAAACAATGGCGACTATGCCCCGCAAATCACGTTCCGCACAACAGCGCAGAAACCTAGCCTCATCGGGAAGCAAGTGGCAACGCGGTCAGCTCGCACCCGGTGGCCGAGATATCTCACGCATTCTCGACCCCGCACCCACGGTCGAACACGCTAAGGACGGGGACTGGTTTGTGCAATTCATGCCGGCCGTCAACGCCCGTAAGACGTATAAATGCCCAGAATGTCATCGCTCCATTAACCCCGGCATCGCCCATCTGGTGGTGTGGCGCGAAGACCACATGTTCGGTCGAGATCGCGCGGTGGAGGAACGGCGCCACTGGCATGAGAAATGCTGGCGGACGCGCCGCATGTATTAGTGACGGTCTTGTCGAGGTACGAGAACTTCGCGAACCAGAATGAGCAAGGACGCCGCTACGGGGATCGCGATCAGCGCACCGAGGACGCCCCAGAGCGCGCCACCTGCAGCCACGGCGATGATGGCGATGCCGCCGGGTACCGCGACGGCCTTCGACATGATGCGCGGGGAGACGAAGTAGGCCTCGATCTGCAAGTAAATGAAATAGCAGATCGCGTAGATGAGCGCCGCCTGCCAGCTGGTCATGAGGCACAACAGTGAGACGAGGATTCCTGCGGTAACGCCACCGACGAGGGGGATAAAGGCTAGGATCAGCACGAAGAGGGTGAGCAACTGGGGGAAGGGCGCGCCGACGATCATCATGACGATGAAGGCGACAGTGGCGTTCAAGAAGGCCACGATGGCCTGACCCATCACATAGTTACCGACAGTCTCGGTGATCTTCTCGGTCACTGAAGCCACCCGCGCACGCTTGGTGGCCGGCGTGAGACGGACGAACCAGGCTTTCATCATCGGCAACGACGAGAGAAAATACATGCTCAAGATGAGTACCACGATGGTGCCGGTAATGATGTTGGCAATCGTGGAACCCGCGTTGACCAGGTTATTGAGGAACCCGCTGACGATGTTGGAATCACCGGTGATCTTCGCGAAACCGTCTTGGACCTCGTGATCGACCATCGAGCGAATGTGGAATTGGTTGTCGAGCGCCAGAAAGAAACCCGAATTCAAGAATGAATTGAACATGTCGGGAAAGCCGTTCACCAGCTGTACGGTCTGGTTGGCGATTTTCGGGATGACCATCCACAACAGGCCCACGACGAGCAGAGCACTGGTCAGGACGACGGTCAGCACTCCGGCAGGCCGCGGCATACCCCATTTCTCGAGCCGCTTGACCAACGGGTCCAGGCCGAGAGCGATCAACAGCGATCCGACGATCCATCCGGCCAGGGCACCGACGTTCGTCAACACCCAGAGACAGAGCAGTGCCAACCCCACGCCGACGGCGAGCATAAAGCCACTGAACACCGGCTTCGCCATGGCGTATTCTTCGGGGCCGTGGTTGCGGGCCCGGTGGGTCGAGTTGTGACCGTGGACGGCGTCCTGCATCTCGGGCGACCACCCCGTGGACGCGACTGCCTCGGTTTCGTCCGGGGTGGGATTCTCCATCGCCGGTGGATCAAAGCGCGGGCGCGGCTGAGCCCCGGGGAACTGTCGCACGAAGGTCACCGAATCTTTGGGGCGGCTCGTCACGAGGTCGCGCACTTTGCTTAGGCGCGAGGCGAAACCCTCGGTGGATTCTGCGGCGGGATCATCGGAACGGTGACGCTGCAGGAATTTCATGGGGCCGGGCACTCCAAAGGTCGAGCTTGCAGACGCGCAGTCAGCGCGTGGACGTCTCTTACTCTACAACGAGCAATTCAGCCGCTGGCTAGAATACTGCTGAAGGTCTGCTGAGATTTGAAAAGATAGATGAAGACAGCGTAGACGCAGAAAGGATTGCCTCTCATGACTACTCATTCTTCCGGCATGAATCCCCACCAGCCTGGCTCACCGGCGGGCCGGCAACAGGCCCCGGGCGCTACCAGTAGCGGTGTCGCCGGTCAGCAGGGGGAGGTAGAGAGCGCGCTTCCGGCCTCTGTGCGCAACGCACCGGATCTATCGCAGCTGGCGGCGGGGGACCAGTCGGGCGGGGCGACTGCCGCGGCTTCACCGCAACAGATCGGTCAACCGGACCAACCCTCCTGGGTCTTCGACGTTGAATCTAGCGAAGACTTTCAGAAGTATGTGCAGCTCTCGCGCCAGGGCGCGGTGATCTTCGGCCTCTACGCCGAGCATTCACCGGCGTCCTTGGAAACCATGGAGAACATGGCCGCCCTGGTGAACTCTGCGCAGGGCAATCTGCTGCTGGCCAAGGTCGATATCACTAAACAGCCCGAGATCGGCCAAGCCTTCCAGATCCAGGGCGTGCCCGCGGGAATCGCTGTGATCGGCGGTCAGCCGGCTCCGATGTTCAACTCGCAGGTCACCGCCCAGCAGCTAACCGAGCTTTTGCAACAGGTGCTGCAGATCGCGGCCCAGCAGCAGCTGCCCGGTGGGTTCGAACCTGCCTCCGGTGGGGAGGAAGAGAAACCGCTGCCGCCGCTGCACCAGAAGGCTGTTGACGCTATCGACGCCGGTGATTTTGAGGGGGCCCGTGCCGCTTACGGCCAGGCGCTCTCCGAGAACCCCGGTGATCAGGACGCCAAGATCGGCCTGGCTCAGGTGGGTCTGTTGGAGCGCGTCCAGGGTCTAGACCTGACTGCCGAACGTCAGCGCGCGGCGTCCGATCCCTCAGACGTGCAGGCGGCCCTGAACGTCGCCGATCTAGATGTGACCGGTGGGCACGTCGAAGACGCCTTCAACCGCCTCATCCGACTCTTCCCCTCGGTCGGGGCTGAGGACAAGGACGTCATCCGTCAGCGTCTGCTCGAGCTCTTCGACGTGGTCGGTTCCTCCGACCCGCGGGTGACGGCGGCGCGTGCGCAGCTGATGATGGCGATTTTCTAAACCGCTAATCCATAAAAGGTGGTAGATTCGGGGCCGGTGTCCGAGAGAGGACGCCGGCCCCGGATTCGTCCTCAAGGCTGATGTGGTCGACGGGCCGGGTGCACTACCGTGAAAATATGAGCGAAACCACACACTTCACACCCGAAGAACTGCCAGCCCCGATCCCAGCCCCAGAGTTGACTCCCGCCGTACCTCAGGGTGCAGCTCTAGAGATCCGGGGGCTCGTCAAAGCTTTCAAAGACAAGATAGCGGTAGACGGGATCAATCTGACCATCCCACGCGGTTCGTTCTACGGTTTGGTGGGCCGCAACGGAGCCGGTAAGACGACGTCGCTATCCATGGCTACCGGGATGCTCAAACCCACCGCGGGCGAGGTATTCATCGACGGTATTGACGTGTGGAAACAACCTCTGGAAGCCAAGAAACGCGTGGGGGTGTTGCCCGATGGTGTCTTTCTCTTCGAGAAGCTCACCGGTGAGCAGCTCATCACCTACGCCGGGCTCCTGCACGGTCTGGATCGAAAAACGGTCGCGGACCGCACGGCTGATCTGCTCCGCGCCATGGATCTGGAATCGGCCGCGGGCCGCCGCGTCTCCGATTACTCGGCTGGCATGACCAAGAAAGCCGCCCTGGCCTGCGCCATGATTCATGCGCCCTCATTGCTCGTTCTCGACGAGCCTTTTGAAGCGGTGGACCCGGTCTCGGCCTCGAATATTCAAGATATCCTTAGAGCTTTCGTCGCCCACGGCGGCACCGTGATCCTCTCTTCCCACGTGATGGATCTGGTGCAGCGCCTCTGCGACCACGTGGCCATCATGAACGAGGGGCGCATCCTCGCCGAAGGCACCGTCCATGACGTGCGTGGTGAGCTAAGCCTGGAAGATCGGTTCGTCGAGTTAGTGGGCGGACGCGTCAAGTCGGAAGGTATCTCATGGCTGCAGTCCTTCTCAAACTAAAATGGCGTTACTTTCTTGCCTCGTTGAAGGGAAGCACCCTCGAGCTGGTGGGTACGATCTTCGGCGCCCTCTACCTGCTTGGCATCCTGGTCAGTCTGACGGCGGCCTCGGTGGGAATCGGGCTCAGTGCTGACCCCGCCGCGGTAGCCTCTTGGGTCGCGGGCACATGGCTGGTGGTGAGCCTGGCCTGGACGCTCGTACCCCTGTTTACCTCCGGCCTCGACGCGACCTTAGACCCCGATCATCTCGCCCCTTACCCGCTGCGGCCCCGGCAAATCCAGCTTGGCCAACTTCTCGGCGGATTCGTGGGGCTCTTTGGCTTCGCCACCCTGGCCTTGGTGGCAGTCATCGGCATCAGCCTCATCGATAGGCCTTGGGCCATCCTGGGTTATCTCATCGCGGCGGTGTTAGGCCTGGCGTTGACGATGAGTATCTCGCGGGTGGTTTCCCTGCTCGGTTTGTATCTCACCAAGAATCCGGTCATCCGTCAGGTGCTGATCATCATCGCCTTCGTGGCTCTTATCGGCCTGGGACCGATGATAGCGGTGGCCTTTTCGGGCGCCGGTGCCTTTGTGCTGGAGCATCTCGTGCAGATTCTCTCGGGAGCCTCCTATACCCCGTGGGGTGCCCCCTGGGCCGCGGCAGCCCAGCTTTATCAGGGCAAGCTGGCCGAGGCGTCCTGGTATCTCCTGCTCTCCGTGGTGTACCTGGCTCTGGCGTGGTGGTTGTGGAACCGCATGCTGAGTGCATCGATGAAAAACATCGGGGCCGACCGTAGCGCGGGAGCGAAGCAGGCTCTCTCGTCCGGACAGGTCGGGATCTTTGCACGGTTCCCCGCCACGCCGCGCGGAGCGATCGCCGCCCGCACGCTACACTCGCTGGTTCGCGATCCGCGCATGAACCTGAACCTCGTGATGGTCCCTGCGTTCTACGTGCTGTTTTCACTCTTGTCCTCGGTCACGCTGGGTAGTTCCGAAGCAGGTGAGACCGTCACCGTGGGACCGAACTGGTTCATGATGTTTTTCATCCCCCTCTTCACCGGGTACATCTTCGCCTACCTGGTCTCGTACGATAACTCCGCCTTCAGCCAGCACGTGCTGGCACCGGTGCGGGGTATCGACGACCGCCTGGGACGCGCCTGGGGACTTCTGCTACCCATGGCGCCCATGATCGTGGCGGGTACCTGCTTGATGTCGTTCATGACCGGTGTGGCACATCAGCTACCGGCTCTGCTGGGGATCTCCCTGTGCCTGTTGTTCAGCGGCGTGGGGGTCGCGGCAGTGGCGGACATGTACTTCTCGATACCCGCCCCACCTCCGGGAGCCAACCCCTTCAAAACGCCGAAACAATCGGACGGGCTGGTCAAGTCGCTTGTGCGTGCCCTGGTGATGCTTGGTGTCTTCCTCTTCGCTATCCCCGGGGTTGCCCTCCTGGTGATCGCAGGCGTGTTCGACCAACCGCTACTGCTCTGGGCCGCCGGGGGAGTATCCCTGGTGATCGGCGTTCTCGTGCTGTGGGGCGGGCTGCGTCTGGGCGCTCGCCGATTCGATAACCACGCGCACGAGGCGTTGCAACGAGTCAGCCGTTTCCGCTGAGACCCGGGTAGACACGCGTACTAGAATTAAGCACACGATACAGACAGCAAGGAGCAACACCATGTCATCGATTCCCGGAGTTGAAGACCCCTTCGCACCCGAAAAGACCGGCGGCGGCACCGGCCTGCTGGAACGCGAAGAGTTGCAGGAAATCGAACCTGGCGACCACGAGCGATTCAGCCACTACGTCCGCAAAGAGAAGATCATGGAGTCGGCACTGACTGGCAACCCCGTCCGTGCGCTGTGCGGCAAGATCTGGACTCCCGGGCGCGACCCCGAGAAGTTCCCCGTGTGCCCGCAGTGCAAGGAAATCTACGACGGTCTGCGTCCCGGTAACGACGGAGACGACGACCAGAACTAGAGCGAGCGTCCGTTAGAATCTATACGTCGCCCCGCCTCGGTGGGGCGACGTTCCGTTGTTAGGTAGCGTAGGGAGAGACATGAGCGATTCAGACCAACCATCACTTTTCGACCAGGCTCCCGCACCCGCCACCGACCTCCCTCCCGCATTCCCCAACCGTGCCGCATGGGGAACCGCCACCAAGCTACGTGCGTGGCAGGCCGAGGCGATGCACAAATACTTTTCGACGAACCCCCGCGACTTCATGGCCGTGGCGACGCCGGGCGCGGGTAAGACCACTTTCGCTCTGACCGTGGCGAAAGAGCTCTTCGACCGCGGTGTGGTCAACCGGCTTACCGTGGTGGCGCCCACCGACCACCTCAAGAAGCAGTGGGCAGACGCCGCATCCCGCGTGGGGTTGTCGATCGATCCCAACTTTAAGAATGCCGACGGCGCGCATGGACGCGGCTTCCAAGGGGTGGCGCTGACCTACTCGCAGGTGGCCAACAAACCCATGCTCCATCGAGCCCGCACCGAGAATGCGCGCACGCTGGTCATCATGGACGAGATCCACCACGCCGGTGACGCCCTCTCGTGGGGTGACGGTCTGCGCGAGGCATTCGAACCGGCCACCCGGCGTTTAGCGCTCACCGGAACGCCCTTCCGCTCTGACGATTCGCAGATCCCGTTCGTGACCTACGAAGAAGGTAGCGACGGGATTCTGCGGTCCAGTTCCGACTACTCCTACGGCTACGGCCCCGCGCTTAAAGACCACGTGGTGCGTCCGGTGATCTTCATGGCCTACTCGGGCCAGATGCGCTGGCGCACCTCGGCGGGCGAGGAGATGGCCGCCAACCTGGGCGAGGGCTTCACCAAGGACGTCACCGCGCAGGCGTGGCGCACGGCCCTGAACCCCGACGGCGAGTGGATCCCCACCGTCCTCCGCGCGGCGGATAAACGCCTGACGGAGGTGCGCCGTACCGTGCCGGACGCCGGTGCCCTCGTCATCGCCTCGGATCACACTGACGCGCGTGCCTACGCCGCCCAGTTACAACGCATTACCGGCGAAAAGCCGACCGTGGTGCTCTCCGACGACAAGACCGCCTCGCGCAAGATCGACGCCTTCTCCGAGGGCAATCAGCGCTGGATGGTCGCGGTGCGTATGGTCTCCGAAGGCGTGGACGTGCCGCGCCTGGCCGTGGGTGTTTACGCCACCAGTACCTCCACCCCGCTCTTCTTCGCGCAGGCGATTGGCCGCTTCGTGCGCGCTCGCAAGCGCGGAGAGACAGCCTCGGTCTTCCTGCCCTCCGTTCCCCAGCTGATGATGCTGGCCAACGAGATGGAGGCAGAACGCGACCACGCGCTAGACCGCAAGACCCCCGCCGAACAGGTGATCGAGGATCCGTTGAACGAGGGATTGGACGACCACCTGATCGAGGAGGCCAACCGCGAGGAACGGGCCTCCGAGCAACTTGCTCGTGGCAAATTCGAAGCCATCGGCTCGCAAGCTGAATTCCACGGCGTGCTCTTCGACGGAAGCGAATACGGCGCGACCGGGATGGAGCTGGGCTCCGACGACGACCAGGACTTCCTTGGCATCCCCGGCCTGCTCGATGCCGACCAGGTCGGAACGCTCTTGCGCGCCCGCCAGCAGGAACACTCGGTCAAATCGGGTACGCCGGCCCCCAAGGTGGTCGATCATCGCCAGCTGAAGGATCTCCGCAACAAGCTCGCTAAAAACGTCTCCGCCTATGCTATCCGCTCGGGCAAGGCCCACGGCGCGATTCACAATGAGCTGCGACGAGTGTGCGGTGGACCGCCGGTGGCGCAGGCCTCGGCCGAGCAGATTCAGGCGCGGATCGATAAGCTCGCGGACTGGTTCATCGGTCGCAAGTAGAGTTCCAGCGGCGCGGTTAGAGAGGACGTTCTGCGACTGATTCCCTCCTCGCGCTGGGCGCTCGTCAGTCCATGCGTCGCAGTCACGTGCTCTCTGCCCGCGCCGGGTAGCTGACACGCGGCTCAACGCTGGGGTCGCGCGGAAGCGACGTATGGACTGAGCCCGCCTCAGGTCGCTCAGCGACCTCATGCGGGCGAGGGAATCAGTCGCGGAGCGCGGCCGCAGCGGCCGGCCCCGAGCCTATCGGCAAGCCGCAACTGAGAGATGCGTACTTTGGTTAGCGAACGACCGTGACCCCGGCGTCCTCCAGCTCGTCGAGCGCTTCTTCGAAACCTTCTTCCGAGACCGGAGCCGTGTACTCGGCCAAGACGGTGGTCTCGTAACCGGCGTCCACGGCGTCGATGGCGGTGGCCTTGACGCAGAAGTCGGTGGCGATGCCTACCACGTGCACGTCGGTGATCTCGTGCTCGCGTAGCCAATCGTCCAGTGAGACCTTGGGGCCGTCGTCCGGCTGAGCCGAGGCGTGGGCGTCGCGTTCGCCGGTCATCACGGTGTCTTCTGGGGCCAACAAACCCTCGAACCCGGAGTAGGCAGCCTCGTACTCGCCCTTGCGGAAATACGCCTCGATGTAATCCGTATCGAGGTTAGGATGCGTCTCGGCACCCTCGGTCTCGGCGCGGCAGTGCACCGGCCAGGAGTTCTTGAAGTCAGGGTCAGACGAGAAATGCGAACCGGGATCGATGTGCCAGTCCTGGGTGGCCACGATAGCCGCGTAGTCGGTGTGGTGGTCCTCGACGTACTCGCTGATGGCGCTGGCGACATCGGCGCCTGCCTCGGTGGCTAGGGTTCCGCCGGGGCAGAAGTCGTTCTGAACGTCAACAATGATCAGTGCAGTAGACATGAGTACCTTCCGCTCTAGTTCTCGGTAAATTCGGTGGGGATCACGGGTTCGCCGTCGGAGAGCCGCGAGGCGTTGCGAGGTAACTCGGCGATGGAGCGAGCGTGGCGTACGGCTGCGTTACGCACACCCTCGGCGCCGGTGAAACCGGGCTGCACCTCACCATCGCGCACGAGGTCCACGATGAGATTGCGATCGTTGGAGTCTGCCGGGGCAGTCGCGTCGACGCCGATCACTTCGGCGGTGGCGCGTCCCTTTGCGTCGATGCGCCGCACCGCGTGTTTGCGGCCGCCCAGCGAAGCCTTACCGGAGGACGCCTTGGCTACCGGCCGCATGACTCCGTGTGCGTCTTCGCGCGAGACCACCTTATACACCATGGACGAGGTGGGGGCACCCGAACCGGTCACCAGCTTGGTACCCACCCCGTACGAGTCCACAGGAGCCGCGGCCAGCGAGGCGATGGCGTACTCGTCTAAATCGGAGGTCACGGTGATCTTGGTCGAGGTGTTGCCGAGGGAGTCCAACAGCTCGCGCACCCAGGTGGCCTGCGTGATGAGGTCGCCGGAATCCAGGCGGACGCCGCCGAGCTCGGTGCCGGCCAGCTCGACCGCAAGGCGCACGGCCTTCTCGACGTCGTAGGTATCGACCAGCAGGGTCGTGTCTTTGCCGAGGGACGCCAGCTGCGCACGGAATGCTTCTTCTTCGCTGTCGTGGAGCAGGGTGAAGGAATGCGCCGAGGTGCCGATTGTGTGAAGGCCGTAGCGGCGGCCTGCCTCGAGATTGGAGGTGCCAGTGAACCCGGCGATGACCGCGGCGCGTGCGGCGGCCACGGCTGCCTGCTCGTTGGCCCGTCGCGAACCCATTTCCAGGCAAGGACGCGTGCCGGCGGCGGTGGACATGCGCGAAGCCGCCGAGGCCACGGCCGAGTCGAAGTTCAAGATCGACAGCAGGTACGTTTCCAGGATGCAGGCCTCGGCGAAGGTGCCCTCCACCTGGAGCACGGGGGAGTGTGGGAAGAACACCTCTCCTTCGGCGTATCCGTAGATGTTGCCGCGGAACTTGAAGTCACGCAGGTACTCGAGGGTCTCGTCGTTGACGACCCGAGTTGAGGCAAGAAAATCTAGCTCCTCCTCGCCGAAGCGGAAGTCTGCCAAGCCCTCGAGAAAGCGGCCGGTACCGGCGAGCACACCATAGCGGCGGCCGGCCGGTAAGCGACGGGTGAAGACTTCGAACACGCTGTGGCGGTGGGCGGCACCGGAGGCCAGGGCGGCCTGCAACATGGTCAGTTCGTAGTGGTCGGTCAATAAAGCAGTTGAATGAGACACGCCTTAAAGCGTACTCCAGCGGGATGATGCTGTCCCGTGCGATAAGGTTTATTGCACATTATGGCGCTGAATTCCGAGCCCGTCCCGCGATTTCCGGGGCGCGTTGAATCATCAGTTCTTTCTCACATACGCCTCGGTCGTGGGCAGAAGATGGGTAAACTGTTGTTTCGACATCGACCGAGCCACCGGTGGCAGGCTCGAAAACTGGGGCTTGAGAGGAGAACTTGATGACTGTCATGCCCGATGAAGACCTCGAGCTGTCAGAAGATCTGCGGGTCAGTCCCGACACCCCCTGGCAGGTGATCGTCTGGAACGATCCCGTCAACCTCATGAGCTACGTGACCTATGTTTTCCGCTCGCATTTCGGTTTCAGTCAGGCCAAGGCCCAAGAGCTCATGTTGCAGGTTCACCACAACGGCAAGGCGATCGTTTTCACCGGTTCTCGGGAGAAGGCAGAGACCCACACCAACGCGCTGCACGGCTGGGGTCTGTGGGCCACGTTCGAACGGGCGGAGGGCTAAAGATGGCGAAAGGCTTCAAATCTACCCCTCAGGGATACTCGGCGAGCTTCAACGATGAAGAGGTGACGCTGATGATCAAACTGTTCAAGGACGTCGCGCTCACCTTAGAGCCGGAACCCGCCGAAGGCACCGACGAGCTCGCCGAGCTCGTCGGTATCACCGAAGATCCCCAGGTGCCGCTGGATCCCGCCGTGGCCAGGATGTTACCGGTGGCCAGCGATGATCCCGAGGTCGCCGACGAATTCCGGCGCTACACGGAGCGAAACCTCCGAGAAATGAAGATCGGTCACTTGAAGATGGCCGCCGTCGATATCGAAGCGAAGAACGTGGTGCTCAACGAAGAGCACGCCCGGGCTTGGGCGGCGGCCCTCAACGATGTCCGGCTCACCCTGGGTTCGCGGCTCGACATTTCTTCGGATGCAGACGCCGAGGCGGTGGCCGCCCACAACGACTGGCGCAAGGTGCAGACCGTTGAAGACTATATGTCGCTGGTCTACAACTTCGTCACCTGGTTGCAAGACACCCTCATGGAGGCCATGCTAACCCAGCTCGATGACAGCTCACCCGAGAACACAGAGGGCCGTTCCTAAACGCCCGGAACCGCGCAAGGTATTCATGAATAGCAGAGACGAACACGATCCCACCCCCGCCACGGTGCAGACGCCGTGGGGCACCCAGATCCCCGCGCGTCCGACTCCTTCAGCACCCATCGGGGTCTTCGATTCTGGCGTCGGCGGGCTCACCGTGGCTCGCGCCGTCATGGATCAGTTGCCGCACGAGAACATCATCTACGTGGGCGACACCGCACACGGCCCCTACGGTCCGCTGACCATCGCTGAGGTGCGCGCCAATGCGCTGCGCATTATGGACGAGCTCGTCGACTCGGGCGTGAAGATGCTGGTTATCGCGTGCAACACCGCCTCCGCCGCCGTCCTGCGGGACGCCCGGGAACGGTACACCCGCAAATACGGCATCCCGGTGGTTGAGGTGATCCAACCCGCTGCCCGGCGCGCCGTGGCGGCAACCCGTAACGGAAAGATCGGCGTCATCGCCACCGAAGCCACCGTCACCTCTCGCGCCTACGAAGATACGTTCAACGTCTCGGGCCACGAGATCTTCTCGGTGGCGTGCCCGCGCTTTGTGGAGTTCGTCGAAAGCGGTGTGACCAGTGGGCCGGAGCTGTTGGCCACCGCCGAAGAGTATCTGGCGCCGCTGAAAGAGGCCGGAGTCGATACGCTGGTGCTCGGTTGCACCCACTACCCGTTGCTGACGGGCGTGATCTCCTACATCATGGGGGAGGGCGTGACGCTGGTTTCTTCGTCCGAAGAATCCGCCAAAGATGTGTATCGGGCCCTGGTCAAACACGGGATGGAACGCGTCACCGATTTGCCCACCCACCACGAATTTCTGGCCACCGGCGAGACCGAGTCGTTCGAGAAGCTGGCGCGGCGCTTTCTCGGCCCCGAGGTGGCCCAGGTTCGGCACACCGAGTCGGTGGCCGAGCAGTTCCCCACCGGATCTTTGGCCATTGTGGATCCGCACCAGGCGATCACGCCGCAGACCGTGATCGTCACGGATGAGAAGTAGAGGACTAGAAGACCATGCGTTTGACCGTGATCGGTTGTTCGGGCTCATTCCCCAGCCCCACCAGCCCCGCCTCGTGCTACCTCATTGAGGCCACCGCCCCCGATGGTCGGCAGTGGAAAATGTTGATGGATATGGGCAACGGAGCCATGAGTGGCTTGCTTCAGCACGTGGAGCGTCTGCAAGACATCGACGCGATCCTCATCAGCCACCTGCACCCAGACCACTGCATCGACCTCTCCGGTATGCACGTGGC
This sequence comes from Rothia sp. LK2588, assembly GCF_040946465.1. Classification (NCBI taxonomy): domain Bacteria; kingdom Bacillati; phylum Actinomycetota; class Actinomycetes; order Micrococcales; family Micrococcaceae; genus Rothia; species Rothia sp. LK2588. The sequence continues at coordinate 248,664 of NZ_JAYWLS010000001.1, forward strand.
CGTCAAGTGGGACCCTCGCGGTTGGGGCCGCGGGCCGATTCCGCTCTACGGCCCCACCGACATCCACGAATACCTGTTGCACACCCACGGTCTGACGATGGAAACGGGTATGCACACGGAGTTTGAGTTCCACGCGTGGACCCCTCGTCAACCCGTGCAGATTGGTCCCTTTACCGTGGAGCCTTTCTTGGTCGACCATCCCGTCAAGGAGCCCTACGCTCTGCGCATCGAATGCAACTCGATCAACGGGCGCACCCTGCTGACCTACTCGGGCGACACCGATTCGTGCCAGGGGTTGGTGGACGCCGCCGAGGGCGTGGACCTGTTCCTGTGCGAGGCCGCCTATCAGGAAGGTCGAGACGACCACCTTCGGGGCATCCACCTGACCGGCAAACGGGCTGCCGAAGCGGCGAAACAGGCGGGGGCGAGGAATCTCATGCTGACCCACCTGCCCATCTGGAACGATCCCTCGGTGATCCGCGCCGAGGCCGAGGCTGTCTTCGACGGCGGCATCGGCATGGCGGAAACCGGGGCGACCTACCTGGTGCACCCCGCCGCCGAGGTCAACCTCTACGAAGACACCTCGACCGGGACGCTGAGCCCGATCGGCCGCACTTTCTAACCTGAACTTTTACCCTGATCTCATTTTCCAAGGAGAACCCCATGAGCACCGAATCCCTCCGTGCCGACGGCCGCGCCATCGACGAGCTTCGCCCGATCTCGATTACCCGTGGGTGGTCGAGGAACGCCGAAGGCTCGGCGCTGATTGAGTTTGGCAACACCCGGGTGCTGTGCACCGCGTCCTTTACCGAGGGCGTACCCCGCTGGCTCAAGGGCGAAGGCAAGGGATGGGTGACCGCCGAGTACGCCATGCTCCCGCGCGCGACCCATTCCCGCTCTTCGCGTGAGTCGGTCAAGGGTAAGATCGGCGGCCGCACCCACGAGATCTCGCGGTTGATCGGACGCTCACTGCGTGCGGTGATCGACACCAAACAGCTGGGAGAAAATACCATCGTGCTCGACTGCGACGTGCTGCAGGCCGACGGCGGCACCCGTACCGCTGCGATCACCGGCGCCTACGTGGCCCTGGCTGAATCGATTGCCTGGGCCAAGTCAGAAGGCATCTTGCCGCAGCGGGCCAAGCCCCTGACCGGTTCGGTGTCTGCGGTGTCGGTGGGCATCATCGACGGCACGCCGATGCTGGATTTGCCCTACGTCGAGGACGTCCGGGCCGAGACCGATATGAACGTTGTGGTTACCGGTGAAGGCAAGTTCGTCGAGGTTCAGGGCACCGCCGAAGGCGCGCCTTTCGACCGTGAAGAGCTGAATACCCTTTTGGATTTGGCCCTGGTCGGCACCGAGCAGCTGGCCAACATTCAGCGCGAGGTGCTGGGGGAGTAGCATGGGCGCGAAAGTAGTACTGGCCTCACACAACCAAGGCAAACTGCGCGAACTGCGCGAGATTCTGCGCGGTCAAATCGACGGCCTGGACGTGGACACCGAGGTGGTCGACGCCGCCGCCGTCAACGCTCCCGACGTTGTCGAAGACGGCGTCACCTTCGCCGAGAACTCGTTGAAGAAGGCACACGCGGTCGCCCAAGCCACGGGGTTGATCGCTATCGCCGACGATTCCGGCCTAGCGGTGGACGTCCTCGGTGGGGCTCCGGGCATCTTTTCGGCCCGGTGGGCCGGTCGTCACGGTGACGACGCGGCGAATCTCAACCTGTTGCTGAACCAGCTGGCCGATATCGCCGATGAGCACCGCGGGGCTCGTTTCTGTTGCGCCGCCTCGCTGGCGACTCCCGCCGGCGATGAAGCCGTCGAATACGGTGAATTGCCGGGTACGCTCTTGCACGCCCCGGCCGGGGACGGCGGATTCGGTTACGACCCGATCCTGGCGCCGACTGAGTTGACCGGGGACGACGCAGGGAAGTCCTGCGCGCAGATCCCGGCTGAAATGAAGAACTCCATTAGTCATCGCGCACGAGCGTTTACCGCGTTGATTCCGCATCTACGCGCCGCGCTGACCGAATAGTTTCGCAGACCACGTGATCGGGACTATTCTGATGTACATCACGTGGTGAGGGGGAAAATCATGGCACCGCACACAGCGCACCTGGAACAAGCCAGATATCTACCGGTCGTACAGGCCGTCATGGCTCAGGCAGGCCTGAATATCGCACAGGATCGTTGGGACATCCGCACCGAAGGCTCGGCCCATATTGTGATCAATATGGGTAATTTGCTCTCCGTGCGGGTGGCGAAAACCCCGGAGGTCGGGCAAAAAGTCGCCCGGCGGACCGAGGTACTACGCCGGATGCCGCATAACCTGCCCTTCGAGGTGCCCCGTCCGGTGACCCGCACCATTTCGCGTCACGGGTACACCGCCTGCGGTGTGTCGTGGATTCAGGGTGAGCCGCGGCGTCCCGGGCCAGCCCCGGTGAAGGCAATAGCCCAGCTGACCCGATCGATCCACGGCATCGATTACGACGGCATGGAGCCTTATCTCGATCAACCCCATGAGCACTGGGGCGGGAAGGACTGGGCGGCCACCCTGCGTGAGGCGGTCATCCCGCACCTGTTGCGAAGCAACCGGAAAACAGCGGAGGCAGTGCTGGACCATGTGCTCTCCCTTGACGAGGTCACCCCGACCTTCATTCACAACGACCTGGCCGGTCACAACATCCTCTGGAACGGAGATAAGCTCACCGGCGTGATCGATTGGGATCACGCCACGATCGCCGATCCCGCCTACGACTGGGCCTCCCTCGGAAGCTGGTACGGCTGGGAAAGCCTACGCAAGGCCATCACCGCCGAAGAGGAGAAACGGGCGAAGGTGCTCGAACATCTGCTGGCCTTCCAAGCCGTCGCCTACGCCGTCAATAACTGCAAGGGTGGGGCCATCGTGCGCCTGGCTCTGGAACGGGCCGACCGCTACCTCATGGATCGCAAAGACGACATCCTCACGCCCACTCTGTAAACCAGAGAGCTAGGAGGCTCCCCGGAACCCCAGTTCCCGCGCCCATTGACGACTTAGCAGATCGATCGCCGCCTCGCATTCCAGCGGCGAGTTCGCGGTCGAACTCAACACCGCGGGGCCGTGAGCGGCGGCGAGAAGCATGGCGGCCAACTGTCCTTCCTCGCCGGTGGTGCCGCGGAGCGCATCCTCCACATCCAGCGTCTTACCCGATGCGTTGGCGGCCTCCTCCGCGGCGATGGCAATAGACAGCGCCTGTTGCACCATTCCGCTCAGGCCGTCGGTGTTTGTCAGGCCATTCACGGGCAACTGCTGACTCCAGCTACGTACCCACGCACCGGCGTCCTGAACCGCACTGGGGGTGCCGGCGAGCGCCAGGCAACAACGCACCAACCCCGCAAACATGACACACGAGGCCAGCGTCTGGCGGTCGTTGTGGGTCAGCGCCGCCGTCTTGGCACACAGTTGCGCGATCGTGGCGTCTTCGGCAACGGGAAGGATGCCCAGTGCCGCGCTGCGGACCACAGCCCCCGAGCCGCTCTGATCGGGATGTGGGGCGGGGTCTAAGAGTTGCATCTCTCCGCTGCCGAGGGCGTCCTCAACGGCGGGGTCTACCGGGGAGAAAGTCGACATCCCGGGTTGGTCGTCCAGCGCTCGCGGCAACGAGAACGGGGCGTTCTCCGGCCAGGGGCGGCCGGTATTGCGATACCAACGCAAGAGGGAGAGCCAGACGCAGGCAACCTCGTCTGCGGCGGAACCTTCGTTATTCCACTCCAAGACCTCGCACACCCCGTCGAGAGTGTGCAACAGAAGCTGGGTGGGGCTTCCCGTGTTTCCCGTGGCGCGGGTTTGGGGATCGTAGCGAGCCGTAGCGGTCAACATGGCCCGAATATGGTCGTGATAGGTCTGGCTCTGGGCGTCGGGGCAGGGCAGGGGTGTGGGTGCTACGTTCTCGGTCATGGCCTCTATTCTAATGACGACTTCGATACATTAGAGGTATGCGTATCTTGCACACCTCCGACTGGCACCTGGGCCGCTCCTTCCATGGAATGTCTTTACATCGTCTAACCAAAGACCTGCTCGATGAACTGGTGCAGACCGTCGTCGATGAGCGGATTGATGTGGTGTTGGTCGCCGGTGATGTCTACGATCAGGCTCAGCCTCGCACCGAGACCATCGGTTTGCTCTCCTCCGTTCTAGAACGTTTGGCCGATGCGGGGTGTGCGGTGGTGCTCTCGAGCGGCAACCACGATTCGGCGGTGCGGTTGGCCTTCGCGGCGAACCTGCTGTCGAAGTCGGGAATTCACCTCGTCACGGACTCGCAGAGCCTGGGCACCCCTGTGACGATCACACGCGGAGTTACCACCGTGGCGATCTACCCGATTCCGTACCTCGAACCGCGCGCGGTGGCGGAGAGTCTCGGCACTGAACCCAGCCACGAAGCCGTGTTGACTGAGGCCTGCGAGCGCATTCGGCAGGACGCCGCCGGCCGGGATGTCGCGGCGAAGATCGTCATGGCGCATTGCTTTGCCACCGGTGCCGAACCCTCGGCATCGGAACGCGACATTAGCGTCGGCGGTGCGATCTCGGTGAGCCAGCAGATCTTTGCGGGCTTCGATTACGCCGCGCTGGGCCACCTGCACGGCAGACAGCGCCTCTCTGAAACCGTCCGCTATTCCGGATCGCTACTGGCCTATAGCTTCTCCGAGGAGAAGCATCGCAAGGGCGGCTGGATCATCGACGTGGGGCCTGATGGAGTGAGCGAGATTCGGGAGCATCGGTGGGATACGAAGCTACCGTTGGTGTCGTTGACTGGCACTCTGGAAGAGTTGCTAACTGACGAGAAATATGCTGCCCACGTTCACGACGTCTGTCGGATCACCCTGACCGACGCGCAGCGTCCGTTGGGAGCCATCGACCGCCTGCGGCAACGCTTTGACACCGTTGCCGAGCTGAACTTCGCCCCGTCGGGGGACACCCTTCGCCGGGAACGGCCCAGTCTGCACCAGTTACACGAGAAACCGGTCACCGAGGTGTGCGGCGATTTCTATCAGCATGTGCGGCAGGCCGAGCTCAGCGAGGAGGAGAGCCGATTCCTGAACCGGATAACCACCGGGGTCAAAGAAGAACTCAACCATAGGGACGTGCACGCATGAGAATTCACCGGTTAAGACTTTCAGCCTACGGTCCGTTTCCCGGCACCGTCGAGATCGATTTCGACAACCTCAACGAGGCCGGCATCTTCTTACTCAACGGCCCTACCGGCTCGGGGAAATCTTCTATTCTGGACGCGATCTGCTTCGCCCTCTATGGGGACACCTCGCAGAAACGCCCCGACCTGAAGTCTCATTTCGCCCCGCCGAGCGCCAAGCCCGAGGTGGAACTGGAATGCACCATCGGCGACGAACGCTACCACATCATCCGAAGCCCCCAGTGGGATCGGCCGAAGAAGCGCGGCACCGGGTATCTGACGGAGAACGCCAAGGTGCTGTTGCGCCGCCGTGAAGGGGACGAGTGGGTTCCGGTGAGCGCCAACCAGCGGGAGGCAGGAGCACACATCACCGGCCGCATCGGGCTCAATCGAGAGCAGTTCACACAGGTGATTCTGCTTCCACAGGGTGATTTCGCGTCCTTCTTGAAGGCCGGCTCCAGCGAACGTGAGCAATTGCTGAAGAAACTGTTCCCGGTGGAGACCTATGAACAGGTCCAGGCGAGGTTACTTGAAGAGTCGAGAGCGGCCGGCCAGGGAGTTCAGGAGATTCAACGGGGGTTGGAACGAATTGCCGAGGACGGCGCGGCCATCTTTGCACGGGTGGGGTCACACGCTGCCGACGGCTTCCTCGTCCACCATGAAAACCTTCTGGGGATAGACACCGCACCGATGACCCAGGAAGGGGCATCTGCCTCAGTCATGGACGAAACGACAGAGGCAGATTCCGAGGAGTCTGAGCAGACCGGCGAAGAGGGGGAGCGGGCGCCCTCCGGATGTGAGGACACCGCCCTGACCCTGGAGGGGTACCTCAGCCACCTCGGTCAACAACTGCAACGACTCACCCCGGTACGCGCAACTCTCGATGAGCGATTGCAGACCACGCAGGCTCAAGCCACCGAGGCCCGGCATCTGAGCCAGAACTGGGCCGAATTTGAGCGTCTCCAGGAGGAGTTGGAGCGGTACCACCAGGCCGAGGAGAGCGTGCGTGCCGTCGAGTCGACGGTTGCCCTGGCTCAGGCTTCGGCCGCGTTGAACCCCTACGAACAGGCGCTCACCCGCGCCCAACGCGAGGATGAAGCGGCATACCACCTGTGTGAAACGGCACTGGCCGACACCCGAGATGCTCAACAGGCCGAGGCGATCGATGCGGCACTGGAGCGGACAAGCCTGCTCGACCAGTTAGCCACCCTGGTAAACACCACCACGGAGGAGATCCCCTCTCAGCTGATGCACGACCTGGGGCAGTGGTCGGAGACAGTCGACTCACACCGTCTCGAGTTGCGGGAACTCGCGGCCGAACAGCGGAGACTGGAAGCAGAGCGCCGCCAGCTCGTTCATCTCGAGGAACAACAACGACGGTTCACCGACGAGACCGAGGCCCTTCAACAGCGCCTGACCCAGCTTCGCGAGGAATACCGGCAACTCGACGATCAGCGTATCGCCCCCCAGGACCTACCCTCCATCGAAGCCGCGGAGACCGTGCAGCAGCGTAGCCGCACCGACCTCGCCGCGGCCGAGAACCTGCAGAGCCTGCGAGACGAGCGCGAGCGATTGGCGGCAACCGCCGAACAACGCGAAAAGGCCCGTCAACAGGCGTCCAACGACGCCGAGCAACTCCTGCAACGCCGCTATACTCAGGCCGCGCAGGTGCTCGCCACCGAGCTGAAAACCGGTGAACCCTGCCCCGTATGCGGGGGAACCGAGCACCCTCAACCTGCAGCCTTTACCGATCAAGAGACCCCGGTCGAGGCGCACCACGTGGCAGAAGCACAGCGGCAGCGCGCCGCTGCCGAGGACGCCGCTCAGCACGCCCAGCAGGAACTGACCGCCCACGCCGGACGCATCCGGGCGGCGGAAGAATCCGGCGTGCAGACCGTGGCCCAGGCCACCGCAGCGTTGGAGGCCGCAGAGCATCGTTTAGCGCAGGCACGGGAGGCCCATCGCGCCGCAACCCGCCTAGAAGAGCGCATTCAGAGTCTCCACGACAGCATCGAGACCCAGAACCAGAAACTGGTGGAACTCCAGCGCGAAGAAGCCGCAGCAGAACGTTCCCGCGCCGACACCGCACAGCGCGTGCATACCGCCGAGGAACAGCTCGCGGAACACCGCACCGAGCACCCCTTTACCCTGCGGCAGGAGGCCTGCGCGCAGCTGGGTGAACGGCTCAAGGTGCTGCTCGACGCCCTGCGCCAGCGCCAAGGCACCCGCGATCGGAGTAGTGCGGCCGACGCGGAATACGAACGCCATCTTGCGAACTCGCCCTTCGACACCCGCGAGACGGCCCACTCCACCCGGCTCGAACCCGCCCGCATCGAAGAGCTACAGAACACCATCCGGCAGCACCGCGACGGCCTCACCGGCGTCCGCTCCAGATTGCAAGCCCCGGCAATGCTCGATATCCACGAGCGCAAAGAGGGCGGGCAGACGCCACCCGCCCCGGAAGACCTCGAAAGGCTCGCCGAGGCCCACCGCCGCGTCGGTGCCGCGCGCGACGAGCTGATCTCGTTAACCACCTCGCTCACGCAAGCCCACGAGAGCCTGACCCAGCTGATCACCCAGTACCACCGCCAGGCCGCCGAGTCCGAAGAACAACGAGCCCGCTATCAGATGGTCAAAAACCTCGCGGACGCTGCCAACGGCACAGGTGGGAACAACGCCCTGTCGATGCCGCTGACCACCTACGTCCTGGCGGCTCAACTACAAGACGTAGCGGCCGCGGCAACCGGGCACCTGCAGGCGATGACTCACGACCGCTACCAGCTGCGCTACACCGATGCCAAGAGCGGCCACGGCAAGTCTGGGCTGGGTATCGCCGTCTACGACAACTGGCACGACACCGAACGCAAACCCAGCACGCTCTCGGGTGGCGAGACCTTCATGGCATCCCTGGCGCTGGCCCTCGGGCTGGCCGACGTCGTCCAGGCACGCCACGGCGGCATTGAAATTGATACCCTATTCGTCGACGAAGGGTTCGGCACCCTCGACGATTCGGCGCTGGAAGAAGTCATGGCAACCCTCGACGACCTCCGCGAACACGGCCGCGTGATCGGCCTGATCTCGCACGTGGCCGAAATGAAGAACCGCATCCACGCGCAGATCCAACTCACCACCTCACCGGAAGGCTCGGCAATTGTCGCAGACGCCTAAAACCCCCGCATCCCGCGTGCGATCTGTTCTGCACCCTACCGGGTGGTTGACCAGAAGACGTTACAACGTCAACTATGTGCGCAACAGAATGCGATACCTGACCTCCATCGTGGGAAAGCAGTTCTTCGCGTTCTCGTTGCTGATGCGTTTGCCCACCTGGATGAGCGCGTTGGCGGTGCTGGTCATCATGTCGGACCGCACCGGTGAGATCACCCTGGGAACCTACGGAGCCGGGCTCATCGCATTGGCTTCTGCCATGAGCCACCGGACCTACCGGGTGCTCTCGCACCGCTTTGGTGTGCGCGGCGTCCTCACCGTCGCCGCAACCCTCAACATCCCAGCCGTAGCCTTCTTATTGGTGCAAATGCTCGACTTCATCGGGCAACGCACCGGCGGTTCCATCTTGATGTTCCTTTTAGCCTCCACCCTGGCCGGTGTCACCACCCCACCGTTAGGTGCGATGATGCGCTCCTACTGGAGCCACCGCTACAGCGAATATCACGACCGGCGCGAGCTGAACACCTCGACCACCTTCGAATCCGTGCTCGACATCGTGGCCTTGCCGGTCGCGGCCTCCATCGTCGGCCTCATCGCGATCCTCGGCGGGCTCAATGCACCCCTCTATGCGGTGATCGTCATCGACCTGCTAGGAATCATGTTCGTGCTGTGGCGCCCCGGATCCATCCGCATGCGTAGCGCCGACCTCGAGGGCTTCGGATCCTTCGAAAAAAATGTGCAGGGCTCCGCAAAGCTAGGTTGGCTACCCGTGCTGGGCATCTCGTGCCTGGGCATCTGCATCGGTTCCGCGCAGACCATGCTGGCATTCCGCGCCATCTCCCAGGACAGCGTGACGAATATCGGTTTTTACCTCGGGGCCATGGGATCAGCCGGTGCCATCGCCTGTGTGGTGATGACGCTGTTGCGCTCGCGCGTGGGCACCTGGCAGGGGTGGACGATGATCGCCTCCGCACTGACCCTCGTCTCGTTGTTGATGTCGGTGCCGCAATCGACCCCGGGGCTTCTCTTGCTGCTCGCGCTCTTCGGTGCGGTGTTGGGCGCCGGGCTGCTCTCGATCGACTCCATCATCACCAGCCTCTCGGCGCGAGGAAACATCGATCTGGCCCACTCTACGGCGCAGGCCACCTTCATCGCTGGTATCGCGTTGGGATTCGTGTGGGGCGGTGTTTTCGGGGCGCGATTCGGCGTTCAAAGCGCGCTCCTCGTGCCGGTCATTTCCTCGGCCGCGTACTTCATCCTGGCCCACATCTACGGTTATAAGTGGCGGAAAAAGTACGAGGAGCGGCTTGCGCCGCTCCCCGAAGATCTTTCTTTATCCCGCAAGGGTTAGTGACCTCGCTTGATCCACTCCTCGACGTCCGGCGCTTCAACGCCGATGCCGGTGTGATCACCGTGGCCGGTTAACACCGCCGTCGACTCGGGCAAAGTCAACAGGCGGGTACGAATGGATTCAATGATCACGTCGAAGTTGCTGAAGGAACGACCGGTCGCTCCGGGGCCACCGTTGAAGAGGGTATCGCCCGAGAACACCACACCGGTGGAGTTCTCATAGCTAAGATCTGGCGCGTAGAAGCACACAGACCCGGGGGAGTGACCCGGGGTCTCGATCACCGTCAGCTCGGTTCCGGCGATAGAGATCGTATCTCCATCGTGGAGTTCCCGATCGAAGTCCCATTCGGGATAAACCATCTGCCACAGTTCGCGGTCTTTCGGGTTGAGGTAAACCTCGGCACCGAACCTCTGCGAGGCCTCCCGCGCGCTGGAAATATGGTCATCGTGGGCATGGGTCAGCAGGATCTTCTCGACGGTTCGACCGGCGACAGCCTTCGAGATTTTTTCGACGTCGTGGGCAGGGTCGATGATGACCACCGAGGAGTCGTCACCGACGATCCAGACGTTGTTGTCGACCTCCCAGGTGCCACCGTCCAACGAGAAGGTACCAGAGGTCACCACATGGTCAATACGTGCATTCACGGTATGAGCCTCCTTTACTTCTGAAATTCAACGACCGAGCGCAAAACCTTGCCAGTCTTCATCGTCTCGAATGCCTCGTTGACGTCTTCGAGACCGATGCGTTCGGTCACGAACTTGTCCAGGGGCAGACGACCCAGCTGGTACTGATCCACGAACATGGGGAAGTCGCGGGAAGGCAGGGTATCGCCGTACCACGCCGACTTGATGGAACCGCCTCGGCCGAAGACCTCGTCCAGCGGGATCTCCCACGTGGTTTCGGGGGCGGGCACGCCAACCAGAACCACGCGTCCAGCGAGGTCACGAGCGTAGAAGGCCTGCTTGAAGGTCTCCTTGATACCGACGGCATCGATCACCAGGTCTGCACCGAATCCGTCGGTCAACTCGCGGATCTTCTCCACCGGATCAACGTTGGCGGAGTTTACGATCTCGGTAGCACCGAGCTCGCGAGCCCGAGCCAGCTTTTCGTCGTCGATATCAACGGCGATAATGGTGGTCGCACCGGCCAGCTTGGCTCCGGCGATCGCCGCAACACCCACGCCGCCACAACCGATGACGGCTACCGACTCACCTCGCTTGACCTCGCCGGTATTCAGGACGGCGCCCAGACCGGCGGTCACGCCGCAGCCCAATAGGCCGATGGCGGCGTAGTCGGACTCGTTCATCGAAGCCTCAATCTTGGTGCACTGGCCGGCGGCGACCAAGGTCTTTTCTGCGAAAGAACCGATACCCAGGGCCGGTTCTAGCTCGGTGCCGTCTTCCAGGGTCATCTTCTGGGAGGCGTTGTGGGTGTCGAAGCAGTACTGGGGCTTGCCCTTCTTGCAGGCTCGGCATTCGCCGCAGACCGCGCGCCAGTTGAGAATCACCAGGTCACCGGGAGCCACGTTCGTGACGTCGTCACCGACCGACTCGACGATTCCGGCGGACTCGTGGCCCAAAAGGTACGGGAAGTTATCGCCCACGCCACCTTCGATGTAGTGATGGTCGGTCTGGCACACACCACAGGTCAACACCTTCACCAGTGCCTCGCCCTTGCCCGGATCGGGCACGTTGATCGTGGTGACCGTGGCGGGTTCATTCTTAGCCATCGCTACGAGAGCTTTTACCTGCTGCGTCATTTCATGTCCTTCGTGTGTTGGAGTTCGGCGACCATTGCGCCGATGTCTGTCTCTAGGCTATCGAATCACACGTAGGCTGAGGAACCACTGCCCTGGAAAACTTAGTCGGTGGGCTTGTGGGAGCTCATCCAGTCGATGCAGGCCTTCTTGAACTGTCCCGAGGTTAACGCGTTGACGTGGTCACGCCCGATAAGTTGCACCTCATGGACATCAATGCCATGATCACGCAGCGGCTCTGCCAGCCAGGCAGTACTCGGTGCGATGGTGTCTTCGGTGCCGTTGACGAGCAGTACCGGTGACTGCACCGTCCGCGAGTGCGGGTCGAAGCTCAGCGAGGGCATTTCTTCGGCGAACTGTCGCAGGCCCACGTTGCTGATGATGGAGCTGTCAATAATGTTCTGCAAGGCGAGAAAACCATCTGGCCCGGAACTTTTCGCAGACTCGCCGGTCTGCTCCGATGAGGCACCCTGAAGGTAGGCGCGCACTTGAGGCAACTCATCGTGCTGCGGCAGGCCTCCCAGACACAGGCTGGCCGTCCGGTGTGGGAGCAACGCGGCGAACTCATAGGCCATGCGCGCCCCGGCCGAAAACCCGATCAGATGAACGGGATGCTGGGGATTGCCCAGGGAGTCTGCGGCCTCGTCCAGCACCTGGACCATTCCCCGCACCGTCGCCTGCAACAGATTCTCGTCGTCGAGGTGCACCGACCGTACATTCTGATCAGAGTCGTCTGCAAGGTTCCCACCGTGATCCTGCTGGAACTCTCGACCGTGATAGGGCAGATCCATGAGTATTACATCGATGCCGGCCCGGTGCAGTTTGCGTACCCAACCGGTGCCTTCCCAGCTTTGCCGGGAGCAGGTGGCGAAACCGTGGATGAGCAGGGCGCGCGGTGCAGCGGGGGCGCCGGAGGGGAGAACAGAGTACTCCACAACAGTTCCTGTGTTCATTGCAATAACACTACGGGCGGCGGAAAGATCAAGCAATCTTTCACGCCGCCCGTAGCAGGTGGTGGCGGCTCAGTTCTGAGCCGGGTGTTCTTTATTACTTGGGAGCCTTCGTCGAACCCGCCAGGCTACCTTCACCGGACCCGTTGTCTTCCGAGTAATCCAGGCCGCTGTGTTCCAGACGGATGTCGCGTGCCTCTTCAACGAGCTTTTCACGGGTGTCGATCATCTTCTGAGCCTGCACCTCGGAGCGCGGGGGCAACTGCACCGACTCTTCGGCGGGGATACCGGCCTTCAGCTCGCGGGAGCGCTCAATCTCGGAATCGATCTGCGCACCGAAGAGCAAAACGTTGTTCATGATCCAGATGAACAGCAACAGCACGATCACACCACCGATGGTTCCGTAGGTGGCGTTGTAGTTACCGAAGTTCGAAACGTAGAAGGTAAATCCGAGGGCTGCTACGGCCATGCCCACCAGGGAGAAGGCAGCACCGGGAGAAATCCAGCGCAGTTTAGGCTGCTTGACGTTCGGGGTGCCGTAGTACAGCAACGCGATCAGGACGATGGCCAAGACCAGTGCGATGGGCCAGCGCAACCAATTCCAGATGGTGGCGAAACCGGAAAGATCAACGCCGGGGATGGCTCCGCTGATCATGTTGACCACCCCGCCGCTCAAGATCAAAACAGCAACCATCACGACGACGATCAACACCAGAATGGCGGTGACCAGCAGGTTCCACAGGCGCAGCTTGATCAGGGGGCGGCCTTCGACTACGTCGTAGATCTTGTTCAGTGCACGCCCGAAAGCACCCACGTAACCGGACGCGGTCCACAGGGCACCGAGAATACCGGTGATCAGTGCCAGACCCGCTGCGGAGGAGGTGGTCAGCTGGGTGATGGGGTCTTTAACCAGGGTCAAGACGTCTTGCGGAGCGAATCCGCTAATTAATTCAAGAATCGCCTGCGTGGTCTGCTGGCCCTGACCGAATACGCCCAGCAGAGACACCACGGCCAGCAAGGCGGGGAAGATCGAGAGGACCGCGAAGTAGGTGAGCGCGGCGGCCAAGTCGGTGCAGCCGTCCGCCAAGAACTCGTTGAAGGAGCGCTTGAAGACATATCCCCATTTGGGTTTGACGGTCTTGTCTTTCTTGTCGGGGCTGTGCTTAGTCAGCTGCTCTTCGTTTTCAGCACGCCTGACGGTTTCTTTGGCAAGAGACATAGGTCTTCCTTGGGGGTGGTCTGAGGTGAATATACGTGGGTTAGCTTACCGGAACGTCGCCGGCCGCACCCTGTGCGACCAGCGACGTCGACCGTATTTGTTGTGAATTTGAAATTTAGTTGTTGATACCCAGCACACCGGCAGTGTGTGCCATCACTTCGTCGGCCAACTGCGGGTTCTCGTTGAGCTTGGTGCCGAAAGAAGGCACGAGCTCCTTCACGCGCGGCTCCCAGCGTCCAAATTGACCGGGGAAGCACTGCTGTAACAGCTTGAGCATGATCGGCACGGCGGTGGAGGCGCCGGGCGAGGCACCCAACAGGGCAGCGATGGATCCGTCGGCGGAGGAAACCAGCTCGGTGCCGAACTGCAGCACGCCACCCTTCTTGGCGTCTTTCTTCATCACCTGCACGCGTTGGCCGGCGGTGATGAGCTCCCACTCGTCGCCGATGGCGTTCGGGTAGTACTCGTGCAGGGACTCCAGGCGCTCTTCACGACTCTTGCGCAGCTCGCCGATGAGGTACTTGGTGAGGTCCATGTTGGCCAAACCAGCGCGAGCCATCGGGTAGATGTTGTCCAGGCGCAACGAGAGCGGCAGATCCAACAACGAACCCTGCTTGAGGAAGTTCGTCTTGAAACCTGCGTAGGGGCCAAACAGCAACGAGCGCTTACCGTCGACGTAACGAGTATCCAGGTGCGGCACCGACATCGGGGGAGCACCTACAGAGGCCAGGCCATAGACCTTCGCATTGTGCTGCTGAGCGGTGGCCTGATTCGTGTTGCGCAGGAACAGACCGGAGACGGGGAAGCCGCCGAAGCCCTTGCCCTCGGGGATGCCCGATTTCTGCAGGAGGTGCAACGCACCGCCGCCGGCACCGAGGAACACAAACTTGGCGCGCAGACGGGTGTGGCCCTCGCTGTTGAGGCGGTTCTTGACGGTGACCGTCCAGGTGCCGTCCGACTCGCGCTCGACGTTCGTCACCTGCTGGCCGTAACGTACCTCAACACCCTGGGCGGTGAGGTAGTTGACCATGTGCTCGGTGAGGGCGCCGAAATCGACGTCGGTACCTTCGGGAGAGAAATTGGCGGCTACGGCCTCGTCGGTGTCGCGTCCCTGCATCGTCAGCGGAGCCCACTCCCAGATCTTTGCCGGATCGGTGGAGAACTCCATGCGTTCGAAAAGCTTCTCCCGCTTGAAAGCGTCGTACCGTGCGGCCAGGTACTGGCTGTTCTTCTCGCCGAATACCAGAGACATGTGCGGAACCGCGTTGATGAACTCGGCATTGGGCACCTTCTTCTCGGAGACGAGGCTGGCCCAGAACTGGCGAGAGACCTGAAACTGCTCATTGATATTCAGTGCTTTAGCCGTGGAGACGGTTCCATCGGCGGCTGCGGGTGAGTAATTGAGTTCGCACAGCGCGGAGTGGCCGGTGCCCGCGTTGTTCCACGGGTTGGAGGATTCTTGACCGACACGGTCAAGACGCTCGAGAAGGGTAATATTCCATCCCGGTTCCAGCTCCTTGAGCAGTACGCCGAGCGTGGCGCTCATGACGCCGCCACCCACGAGTACTACATCGGTGTGTTGAGTTTCAGTCACAGTTGTACTCCCATTTCTCGTTCCGAAGGGCAGACGCTGGTCGTTGCGTGCCCGGAACATGCTTTGAATCACTCTAGTTTTACCCTAGTGCCTGATACTACGAGCGCATAATACTTTCGTCGTTAATCATGTACTTGGGTGCGGCCCAGCGGCGAAATGCCGGTGGCCGACAGCGGAAAGTATCCGACCCTTTTGCCGAGGGCGACCGAGGACACCGGGTAGGCGATCGGCACGGCGGGCATCAGCTGGGCCACCAGAAGGTTGATGTTTTTGTACGCTTCTTTGCGTTCTTCGGGGTCTTTGAGCTGGTCGGCGGTGCGGATCTCGGTCAGGATCTGCTGATAGGTGACGGTCGGCGGTTCGGGGGTCGCCTTGGTCGATGATGAGGGTGTGGGGGAGGACGTCGGCTCGGCCGGTTTCTCGGTGGCGGGGGCTTGAGAATCAGCCGAGTCTTTGACGACTTCTGAGGTAGTAGCCAAGACGCGGGAGAAGAAGGCATTGGGGTCGCGATAGGAACCGACGAACCCGGTGAGGGCCAGTCCGCGGTCTTTACTCGACGCCGAGATCTTGTCGAGGTAGCCGTCTGCCCAGCGGACGGGCTTGGGCACGATGTTGAACCCGGCTTTGACCAGTGCAGAGGACAGCGAAGAGTAGAGGGATTCTGGCGAGGTCATGGTGGCCAGCGAGACATCGGTGGGGTAGTAGAACTCCACGGGTTCGTTGCGGTACCCGGCCTGCTTCAAAAGGCGCTGCGCTTTGGCGGTGTTGTTCGCGTAGAAGAACGACGTCTGATCGTTTTTCATCATGAACAGAGAGGGCAAGAAGTCGGTTGCAGAATGCGACCCCTGCGGGAAGTGCTTCTTGACGATTTCGGGCCGGTTGAGGGCGTAAGAGACCGCCTGTCGCACCCGGACGTCTTGAAAAACCGGGTGTTGCAGGTTGATGCTGATGTAGGTGATCGCGTACGGATCCCGCGGTTGAACAAGGATGCCGGATCTGGCCAGGTCAACGTAGTGCATGGTTCCCACCAGATCGTAGGCGTCGCACTGGTTTTCGAGAATCGAGTAGAAGCGCTTGGCGGGGTTGGTGATCGTGGTAAACGTGATATCGGAGACCGCCGGGTGCTCATCCCAATACGATTCGTTGCGCTTAAGCTCAGTTTTTCCTTCGGCGTGAGCGGCGACGGTATAAGCACCGGTTCCTACCGGCTGCGCCGTGAACTTTCCATTGGCGTCCAGTGAGCGGGGGCAGGCAATGCCGAAGGCCGGTTGTGTGAGCGCCTTCAACAGGGAGGACGATGGCCGCGAGAGTTTGAACTGCACGGACGAGCCCTCGACGGTGCAGTCGGTGATGAGCGGCGTCTTGCCATCGGGCGAATTCAGCGGGCTGAAGAGCTGCAGGAAGGCGATGTGGGCGTTGGCGGTGTCGTCTCCGGCGGCGTGCTGCCAGCGGGCCACGTTGGTCTTGACGTCCTCGGCAGCGAAGGGTGAGCCGTCGTGAAAATGCACCCCGTCACGGAGGTGGAAGGTCAGGGTGCGGCGGTCATCACTGAACTCCCATGAAGTTGCCAGGCAGGGTTCGGGTTCACCGGTGTCGATATTGGCTCGGACGAGGGGTTCGAGCACCTGCGCAGAGATGCGGGCTGTCTCGAGGGTGCCGCTGGTGGCGACGTCGAGGGAGCGGGTCGGGGCGGCGTTGACGAACCTGAGTTTGAGCGGTTTATCGTTGTCGTCAGCGGGTGAGGAGCTGTGTGCGCACGCGGTCAGCGCGTGACCGGCGGCCAAGAGTGCGGTGAAGCTGAGCACTCGGCGGCGGGAGAGGGGCTGATGGTGCGGCAAAGGGGCTCCTTTCGGGTCTGTGCGCGCCACAGACAGTGCACCCATCTTATCGGTTGATGCACCCAACGCAGGAAAGCCCGGCATCAGCCGGGCTTTCCTGCGGTTTGGAGTTTTGTTGGTGCGCAAGGGGGGACTTGAACCCCCACGCCCGAAGGCACAGGAACCTAAATCCTGCGTGTCTGCCAATTTCACCACTCGCGCGTGTCTGTTCATCTTGGATCTGCTAATCCCGCGAACATCTGATGATGTTACCCGATGGTGCTATGGCGAACAAGTTTGCGGTTGCGGTGGTGCACCGCCTTGCGCCCCCGTTGTCTTCCTTACTTAGCGCTCGGTTGCTGAGTCGATGCCTAGGTCTCTGCGCAATTTGGCGACGTGCCCCTTGGCACGCACATTGTACTGAGCGACCTCAATACGACCCTCTTCATCAATCACGAACGTTGACCGAATGAGGCCCTCATAAGTTTTGCCGTAGTTCTTCTTCTCGCCCCAGGCCCCGTAAGCCTCGGCCACCGCGTGATCCGGGTCGGAGAGCAGGGGGAAGGTCAGGTCTTGGCCGGTGATAAACTGGCGCAGTTTCTCGGTGCTATCGGGAGATATTCCTACTACCTGATAACCGTGGGACTGAAGGGATGCGAGGTTGTCCCGGAAGTCGCAGGCTTGAGTCGTGCACCCGGGGGTGTTCGCTTTCGGGTAGAAATAGAGGATGACGCGCTGGCCTGAGTAGTCGGAAAGGCTGACGGAATTGCCCTCGGCGTCCTCGAGGGTAAACGACGGAGCTTGCTCGTGCGCGGTCAGTCGGGTGGTCATGGTTCTCCTCAAAATTGTAGGTATCGGCAGTCGGCGAGACCTGGCTGGTGAGCCCCTCATTCTACTGTGAGGTAGCTCCTATAAAAATTAGCTCGTCTACTTAGTAATTTATGATACAAAGTCCTATACTGAGGTCATGCCTAACATTGGACTCTGGTCTATTAATCGTTTACTTTCCACAGCTGCCCGTATCTTGGAGCACAGCTGGAATAATCAGCTCAAGGAGCTGGGTCTTACACACGCCGGGGTGACTGCCCTTGAGGTCATCTCGCGCGAAGGTACCGTTTCTCAGGTGAGAGTGGCTTCCATTGTGGGAGTTCAGGCTCAGACGATGGGTAAGACGCTGGCCCGCTTAGAATCTCACGGACATGTGTACCGCACCCGCAATTCCGTCGATCGCCGTAGCTACCTACTGGGAATTACTCCCAAGGGTAAAGAGGTATTGGCTCAGGCAAAAGAGATCGATCGCATTTTGGCCTCCTCGGGGGAGCTGGCGAAGCCTGAGTTTCGACAGATGTTGGTACGGGTCGTCCATGAACTGTCGCAGCAGGACGGCGCTGAAGCCTACCTCTCAGACGGTGTAGAGGGATCTGGTGATGATGTCACGACGTCGGACGCCGCGGAGAGTGTTGATTCTGCAACCGGCCCCAACACCGCGGTCCTCGATGTCATTAGAACCGACGCCTTAACCTCCGACAAGAACTAGACAGCGAGCTCCGCCCGAGACTTTCGCGTGAAGTGGGCAACAAAAGCCGTTCTGGGCTTGCGCGGGTGGGGACCGTTGTGTAAAGTATATTTTCGTTGCTTCGGCATGGATAAAAAAATAATGCGCCTCTAGCTCAATTGGCAGAGCAATTGACTCTTAATCAATGGGTTCCGGGTTCGAGTCCCGGGGGGCGCACACCTGAGGTGGAGCCTGACAGTTTTCTGTCAGGCTCCACCTTTGTTGTTCTATCATCCATGTACGGTCATTCTCGATTGTGCCGTTGTAGTGAGGTCGATTCGGTAGCAGGGCGGTGTCGGTAGGGTGAACGCCGGGGGAACACACATCGGCCTTGAGGTGACGCATGTCATGCGCTTTCAATTTGCCCGGTAGGCAATGGTGTGTGTATATTCTTATTCGTTGCTTCAACGCACCGATGAAAAAAAGATGCGCCTCTAGCTCAATTGGCAGAGCAATTGACTCTTAATCAATGGGTTCCGGGTTCGAGTCCCGGGGGGCGCACCACAGAAAAAAGACCTGACAACTGCGGTTGTCAGGTCTTTTTCGTACATTAAGCGGTTTTCTCGATGACTATGATCTCGTCTTATGGACCGTGCGAACGCGGGTGACTAATCCTGGTCTTCGAGCCAGGTATCGACAAGAAACTGCGTGAAATCCTCGACGTCGGCGCTTTGATCCAGCTCACCGCTACCCTCGAGAGTCTCGATCGTGACCTTGGGGGCGAGCCGAACGATAAATGAAGACCCGTTGGTTGATTCCAAGCCGAGGGTCTCGTCGTTGACGGCATAAACCCGCATCGCGTTGGTGTTGTCGATCGAGGTGGGGGTTCCGTTGGCCTTGGCCTCTGGCAAACTCAGGGGAGCGACGATTACCTCGTGCGGATTGTCGCGGTAACCCATGATGAAATAGCGCTGGTCGCTACTTTGTTGCTGGGCGATGTCAGCGTTGCGGTAAATGGCCGAGCCCGTCACGAACACCAGGTTGTAGGCCCCATAGTTCATGATCTGTTCGTCGAATATGGGGTGCAGGAGTTTCGTGATGTGGGCGCTAGATAACGTATTCTCAGCCATGTTCCTCATTCTAGGTGGTGAATGTGAGCGTGACCATTTTTTAAGCTCAGCACCGAAACCTCGTCACAGTCGCGACATTTGGTGTCATATCCGGAGGTGGGGTTACTGATTCCCACTGAGACGAATACCATATTGCATCGTGAGATCTCTTTGACATTGTAGATCGCAGCACCGGAATATTGAGCTATGAAGTGTTGTCCTGCTCACCTAATTCAGCGTCTAGTCGTGATTATTGACCGATCAATCTAGCCTAGGCGCACTACAGCAGTGCAATCAGAACCCTTCGCTAGGTGCACCTGGCGGAGGGTTTTTGTGTACCGGGAGTCAGGGGGGGGCAAGAAGCCCCTCGGGGTTTCCAGCCCGCACGCTTCATTGCAATTCAGACCAGAGGAAAGACGAGATGACGATGGGACAAGCGAGCCACTCGACCACCGATAATCATGAGATGACGGGTGCTGCCAGCGCTGGCACCGTGCGCATGACCGGCTCTCAAGCCATTGTGCGCTCCCTTGAAGAGTTGGGCGTGACCGACGTCTTCGGTCTGCCCGGTGGAGCCATCCTGCCCACCTATGACCCGCTTTTCGATTCCGAGAAACTCAATCACATTCTCGTGCGCCACGAACAGGGCGCCGGTCACGCGGCTCAGGGATACGCCATTTCCACCGGCAAAGTAGGCGTGTGCATTGCGACTTCGGGGCCCGGTGCGACCAACCTGTTGACCGCCATCGCCGATGCCAACATGGATTCCGTCCCGATGATCGTGATCACCGGTCAGGTTTCTTCCTCTGTTCTCGGCACCGATGCTTTCCAAGAAGCTGACATCGTGGGTATGACCATGCCGATTACCAAGCACTCGTTCATGGTGACCGACCCGCAAGAGATACCCCGCTGTTTTGCCACCGCTTACAACATCGCCTCCACCGGGCGTCCGGGGCCTGTGCTGATCGACGTTACCAAGGACGCCCAGGTCGGCATGATGGACTTCAGCTGGCCGCCGACTAATCAGGTGCGCGGATACAACCCGGTGACCCGGGGGCACTCCCGCCAGATTCGCGAAGCCGCCAAGCTGATCACCGAAGCGCGCCGTCCGGTGTTATACGTCGGTGGCGGTGCGATCCGCGCCGGAGCCTCCGATGAGCTGGCTGAACTGGCTCGGATCACCGACGCCCCGGTCGTCACCACCCTGACCGCCCGCGGTGCCTTCCCCGATTCCCACCCCCACAACCTGGGCATGCCGGGCATGCACGGCACCGTCCCTGCGGTCACCGCCATGCAGAAGTCCGACCTCTTGATCGCGCTGGGCGCCCGGTTTGACGACCGCGTGACCGGAGTGGTCTCGTCCTTTGCGCCCGAGGCCAAAGTCGTCCATGTCGACGTCGACCCTGCCGAGATCTCCAAGATCCGCTTTGCCGACGTGCCGATCGTGGGCGATCTGAAGTACGTATTGCCCGAGCTCAACCAGATACTTGAGGGTGAGTTCGCGCAAGACCTGCCCGACCTGGGGGACTGGTGGCAGCTGCTCAACCGCCTCAAAGATCAGTACCCCCTGGGATACACCAAAACCGACGATGGCCTGGGTTCGCCGCAGTATGCGATCCAGAGGATTTCCGAGCTCACCGGGTCCGATGCCTACTACGTTTCCGGCGTCGGTCAACACCAGATGTGGTCCGCCCACTTTGTGCAGTACGAGAAACCGCGCCACTGGATCAATTCGGCGGGCTTGGGCACCATGGGTTACTCGGTGCCGGCCGCTATGGGTGTGAAAGTTGCCCACCCGGACGCGGTGGTGTGGGCCATTGACGGCGACGGCTGCTTTCAGATGACCAACCAGGAGCTGGCCACCTGCGCCCACAACAACATCCCCATCAAGGTCGCGATCATCAATAACTCGTCGCTGGGTATGGTGCGGCAGTGGCAAAACCTCTTCTACGACGGGCGCTATTCCAATACGCACCTGAACACCGGTCACGGCACCGTGCGGATTCCCGACTTCGTGAAGCTGGCCGAGGCCTACGGTTGCGTGGGCCTGCGGTGCGAAGACGACTCACAGGTCGACGAGACAATTCAGAAAGCGCTTGAAATTAACGATCGGCCCGTGGTCATCGACTTCACGGTCAGCCCCGACGCCATGGTCTGGCCCATGGTTCCGGCGGGCGTCTCCAACGACCTGATCCAGATTGCCAAGAACACCTCACCTGATTTCGGAAACGAGGGATAGACCATGAGTAAACACACCCTTTCTGTATTGGTGGAAGACAAGCCCGGTGTTCTGGCTCGGGTCTCCGGCCTCTTCGCCCGCCGCATGTTCAACATCGAGTCGCTGGCGGTGGGCGGTACCGAGGTGCCCGGCATCTCTCGCATCACCGTGGTGACAGATGCCGATGAGGCCGCGCTGGAACAAGTCACAAAGCAGTTGAACAAGCTGATCCACGTGCTAAAGGTGGTGGAGTTACCCACCGACTCGTCGGTCACGCGCGACCACATCATGGTGAAGGTCAAGGCGGATACCGCGACCCGATTGCAGGTGACCCAGGCCGCCGACCTGTTCCGCGCGTCCATCATCGATGTCTCCACGGAATCGGTGGTCATCGAGGCGACCGGTTCCGACGAGAAGCTGAAGGCCCTCCTGGACGTCCTCGAACCCTTCGGCATCAAAGAGCTGGTTCGTGCCGGCACGGTCGGCCTCTCACGCGGGCCCCGTTCCATGAGTGAAAAGGGCTTTCGCCGCTAACCGAGACGCACCACAGCGTTCGTCTCAAAATATGGTTGGCCTTGAATTAGCGCACCAGTTCCCCTACATTTCAACTAACGGCCAATGCGCCGCATGATCCAAGATCAAAGCAAGGAGATCCCACCCATGGCAGCAAAAATCTACTACAACGACGACGCCGATCTCACGGTACTGTCCGAGAAGACCGTTGCCGTTATCGGCTATGGTTCGCAGGGCCACGCCCACGCACTGAACCTGCGTGATTCGGGCGTAGACGTCGTCGTGGGTCTGTCTGAAAACTCCTCCTCCCGCGCGAAGGCTGAGGCGCAGGGTCTGCGCGTGGAGAACGTCGCCGATGCAGCTGCCGAGGGTGACATCATCATGATCTTGACCCCCGACCAGGTGCAGGCAGAGGTCTTCACGAAAGACATCGCCCCTCACCTGGAAGAAGGCAATGCGCTGTTCTTCGCACACGGCTTCAACATCCGCTTTGGTTACATCGAAGCCCCGCAGGGCGTCGACGTGGCTATGGTAGCCCCCAAGGGCCCCGGCCACACTGTTCGCCGCGAGTTCGAAGCGGGACGCGGCGTGCCGGCACTGGTGGCCGTCGAGGTTGACGCCTCGGGTCAGGCCAAGGACATCGCGTTGGCCTACGCCAAGGGGTTGGGCGCAACCCGCGCCGGCGTCATCGAGACCACCTTCACCGAAGAAACCGAATCGGATCTCTTCGGTGAGCAGGCTGTGCTTTGCGGCGGTGCCTCGCAGCTGATCCAGTACGGTTTCGAGACCCTGACCGAGGCCGGATACCAGCCCGAGATCGCATACTTCGAGGTCTTGCACGAGCTCAAGCTCATCGTCGACCTGATGATCGAAGGTGGCATCGCCAAGCAGCGCTGGTCCATCTCCGACACCGCCGAGTACGGCGACTACGTCTCTGGCCCGCGCGTCATCACGCCGGAGGTCAAGGAGAACATGAAGGCTGTGCTCGCCGACATTCAGGACGGCACCTTCGCCAAGCGTTTCATCGAGGATCAGGCTGCAGGGGGCCCCGAATTCAAGAAGCTGCGGGAGAAGGGTGAGTCGCACCCCATCGAGGCCACCGGCCGAGAATTGCGCAAGCTGTTCTCCTGGAACTCAGACCAGATCGACGAAGACTACACTGACGGCAGCGTAGCCCGTTAAGCTCTGCGCGCCCCAGTGTGTTGAATCAGCGCCGATCACGATCCTCAATCGTGGTCGGCGCTTGTCGTATCGCTATGCTGGTGAACAGAACCCGCACTCATCATCATCTGCCCTGGTGACCCCCTCCATTTACTCTCCCCAACCTGCTACGTAGAGGAATATCTCCCGTGACTAAACCCGTCGTACTCATCGCCGAAGAACTCTCACAAGCCACCGTCGAAGCCCTCGGGCCGGATTTCGAGATTCGCACCACCGACGGTGCCGATCGAGAGCAACTGCTCTCCGCCATTGCCGACGTCGACGCCATCCTGATCCGCTCTGCCACCCAGATGGACGCCGAAGCGATCGGGGCAGCCCAGCGATTGAAAGTGATTGCCCGCGCCGGCGTGGGCCTGGACAACGTCGACATCAAGGCCGCAACCGCAGCCGGCGTCATGGTCGTCAACGCGCCAACGTCCAATGTGATCTCCGCCGCCGAACTCACTGTCGGGCACATTCTCGGGCTGGCACGAAACATCGCCGCCGCCGATGCCTCCATGCGTCAAGGGCAGTGGAAGCGCTCGGCCTACGCGGGCGTGGAGCTCTACGAAAAGACCGTCGGAATCATCGGTCTCGGCCGAATCGGTGGGTTGGTCGCCGAGCGGATCAAAGCCTTCGGGACCGAGGTCATTGCCTATGATCCCTTCGTGACCAGTGCCCGTGCTTCATCGCTGGGCGTGGAACTGGTGGAACTCGACGAATTGTTGCGCCGCTCAGACTTCATAACCATCCACATGCCGCGCACCCCAGAAACTCTGGGCATGCTCAACGCCGAATCTTTCCGCGCCATGAAGCACACCGCTTTTGTGATCAACGTGGCTCGCGGCGGCCTAGTCGATGAGGCAGATCTGGCCGAGGCCTTGCGCATCGGAGAGATCGCCGGCGCAGCCATCGACGTGTTCGTCAACGAGCCCGCGCAGGACGTCCCGTTTATCGGTATGCCCTCAGTGGTGACCACTCCGCACCTGGGAGCCTCCACCGCCGAAGCCCAAGAAAAGGCCGGGGTCTCGGTGGCGCGGTCGGTGCGGCTGGCCTTGGAAGGCGACCTCGTCCCGGACGCTGTCAACGTGGCCGGCGGGGCCATCGACGACGAGGTGCGCCCCGGTGTGCCGTTGGCGGAGAACCTCGGTCGTATCTTGACCTCCCTCTGCGGGGACGAGGCCTTCACGCGGGTCGAGGTCAAGATCGCCGGAGAGATTTCGACCAAGGACGTCACCTCCCTCAAGCTCGCCGCCCTCAAGGGTGTGTTCACCGATGTGGTCTCAGAGAAGGTGTCGTACGTCAACGCACCGGTCATCGCTGAGCAGCGGGGGATCGAGGTCGAACTCGTCACCACCGAACACAGCGAAGATTTCCGCAACGAGATCATTCTGTCGGCGGCCCTCTCCGCAGGTGGCACACTACAGGTCGCCGGCACCGTCACCGGCCCCAAGCACGCCATGAAACTCACCGGTGTCAACGGTTATGAACTCGAGATTCCGCTCGCCGATAACCTGTTGGTGATGGAGTACGAAGACCGCCCCGGCGTGGTGGCCTCGATCGGCATGAGCCTGGGCAAAGCCCAAGTCAATATCGCGGGTATGCAGGTCTCTCGAGCCTCGAAGGGAGACACCGCTGTAGCCGTGCTCGCCCTCGATTCGGCACCCGGTGCCGAGGTGGTAGCGGAGATCGAACAGATCGTCGAAGCCCAGCGTGCAGCCAGTGTGAACCTGGCCGAGTAAAGCGATAAGGTTAAAGCCATGACTGCAACCCCGTTTTACATCACCACCGCGATCTCTTATCCCAACGGTCGACCGCACATCGGCCACGCCTACGAGGCCATTGCCGCCGACGTCATGGCACGCTTCAAACGCCTCGACGGATTCGACGTACGGTTCATGACCGGTACCGATGAACACGGGCAGAAGATGCAGACCACCGCAGCCACGCTGAACAAGACCGCGCGTGAACTGGCCGACGAGAACTCGGCACGATTCCGCGAGATGGACGACAAACTCGGCGTGTCCTACGACCGTTTCATCCGCACTACCGACGAGGACCATTACCCGGCCTCCCAAGCGCTGTGGAAGAAGATGGAAGAGTCCGGCGACATCTACCTCGATAAGTACGCCGGTTGGTACTCCATCCGGGATGAGGCGTACTACGCCGAAGACGAGACCGAGCTTCGCGACGGCCAGCGCTACGCGATCTCGACCGGTACCGAGGTGGAGTGGACGGAAGAAGAGTCGTACTTCTTCCGCCTCTCGAAATACCAGGATCGATTGCTGGAGTTGTACGAAGCCGAGGGTTTCATCTTTCCCGAAACCCGTCGCAACGAAATCGCTTCGTTCGTGCGATCCGGTCTCAATGACCTCTCCATTTCCCGCACCACCTTCGACTGGGGTGTACCTGTACCGGGTAATGACAAACACGTAATGTACGTATGGGTCGACGCGTTGACCAACTACATTACGGGCCTGGGCTATCCCGATACCGAGAACGAACGCTTCCAAAAATACTGGCCTGCTGACCTACATCTGATCGGCAAAGACATCAGCCGCTTCCACTCCATCTACTGGCCCGCCTTCCTGTGGTCGGCCGGTCTAGAACTGCCGCGCCGCGTCTTCGCCCACGGTTTCTTGCTGGTGGACGGTGAAAAGATGTCGAAGTCGGTGGGCAACGTGGTGGATCCTTCCGACCTGGTCGACTCCTTCGGACTAGATCCGTTGCGCTTCTTCTTGTTGCGTGAGGTATCGTTCGGTCAAGACGGCTCCTACTCTGCCGAGGGCATCAAAAACCGAATCAACTCCGATCTCTCGAACGATCTGGGTAACCTGGCGCAGCGCTCGCTGTCGATGATCGCGAAGAACTGTGGTTCTGTAGTGCCTCAACCCGGTGAATTCACTGCCGAGGACGACGCCATGCTTGAGCAAGCTCGCGGGTTGTACGAACTGGTTCGCCAGGATTTTGACCAGCAGGCTTTCCACAAGGCGTTGGAGCGTATCTGGCAGGCAGTGGCCAACTGCAACCGGTACTTCACCGCCCAGGAACCCTGGAAGTTGAAGAAGACCGACCCCGAGCGCATGGCTACGGTTCTCTACGTCACTGCCGAGGTCATTCGCATTGTGGCGACCCTGGTGCAGCCGGTCATGCCGACCTCAATGGCCAAGATGCTGGATTTGCTGGCCGTCGACGATGATGACCGTTTCTTCACCGGCCTGCAGAAGTCTCTGGTTCCCGGCACTGAGCTACCCAAGCCCGAGCCGGTCTTCCCGCGCTATGAGGAGCCCAAGGCAGACTAAGCGCGACACAATGCGAGACGCGGTCAACGGGGTTTGTGCAGGCGGGTTAAGCTAGATGCATGCATTACATCTCCACGCGTGATTCAGCCGCGACCCCTGCGACTTTTTGCGACATCCTGTTGGCCGGTCTCGCGCCAGACGGCGGTCTCTACCTGCCGGTGGAATACCCTCAGCTCGATGACGTCACGCTGACCCGCTGGCGCCAGGTACTGAGCGAGGGCGGATACCCGGCCCTGGCCGCCGAGGTGTTGAAGCTCTTTGTGGACGACATCCCCGCCGAAGATATCGAGGCGATGACCGCGCGGGCATACACCTACCCGAAGTTCTCCCGCGAGGAGATCGTTCCGGTGACCCACCTTGAGAACAATATCTACCTGGGCCACCTCTCCGAGGGTCCCACTGCCGCCTTCAAAGATATGGCTATGCAGTTGCTGGGTGAGTTGTTCGAATACGAGCTGGCACGCCGCCACGACTCGCTGACGATCGTCGGCGCTACCTCGGGGGACACCGGTTCCTCGGCCGAGTACGCCATGCGAGGCCGCGACAATATCCGCGTCTTCATGTTGACGCCCAAGGATCGAATGACGCCCTTCCAGCAGGCGCAGATGTTCGGTCTGGACGACCCCAATATCTTTAATATCTCGCTCGACGGCGTCTTCGATGATTGCCAAGATGTGGTCAAGGCAATCTCGGCAGACGCCGAGTTCAAGCGCGCTAACCGCATCGGCGCGGTCAATTCGATTAACTGGGCTCGCCTCTTGGCCCAGGTGGTCTATTACGTCTCCAGCTGGATCCGTGTGACCGAAACCAACGACCAACGGGTTTCGTTCTGCGTGCCCACAGGCAACTTCGGCGACATCTGCGCCGGTCACATCGCCCGCCAGATGGGACTGCCTATCGACCGCCTGATCGTGGCCACCAACGAGAACGACGTCCTGGACGAGTTCTTCCGTACCGGTGATTACCGTGTGCGTAGCTCGGCCGATACCTTCGTGACGTCCAGCCCCTCGATGGATATCTCTCGAGCCTCTAACTTCGAGCGTTTCATCTTCGACGCTCTGGGCCGCGATGCCGAGCGAACCCGGGAGCTCTTCGGGGAAAAGGTCAAGGCTGGAGGGTTCGATCTCAGCGATGACCCGGTCTTTGCCGATCTTCCTGAAAAGTACGGATTCATCTCGGGCAAATCTATGCACGCCGACCGCGTGGCAACTATCCGCGATATTCACCAGCGTCTGGGTGTGTTGATCGATCCTCACACCGCCGACGGTGTGAAGGTGGCGCAGGGGCTTGCAGAGCAGATCGACACCCCGATCATCTGTCTCGAGACTGCCCTGCCGGTGAAGTTTGCCGAAACCATCTCGGAGGCTATCGGCCACGAACCCGAGGTGCCGCAGCGTTTCGCCGAGATTATGAAGGCCGACCGCCACGTCGCCGATCTTCCGAACGACGCCGAGGCGGTCAAGCGCTTCATCTCAGACAACACCGAGGCCTAAGGGACGGCGGCATCAAAGTCACAATATGAGATTTTGATGCCGTCGCACTGCGTTCGGGCTGCGTCGGTAATACGTTAGAAACATGACTGATACTCGTACACTCAACCTAGCCGTCATCGCCGGCGACGGCATTGGCCCCGAGGTCGTGGCCCAGGCTGAGCGCGTGCTCGACGCCGTCGCCGACCTCGAGGGATTCACCATCGACAAGACCCCTTATTCACTCGGGGCCGAACACTGGTTGCAGACGGGAGAAACCCTGAGCGACGAGACTCTCGCGCGGCTCAAAGAACACGACGCGATTCTCTTCGGCGCGGTGGGTGCCGACCCGCGTTCCGCAGAAATCCCCAGCGGCATCATCGAACGTGAGGTGCTGCTCAAACTGCGCTTCGCCTTCGACCACTACATCAACCTCCGGCCGGCGAGGTTTTACCCGGGAGCGGTTTCACCGCTCTCACACCCCGGTGAGATCGACTTCATCGTGGTCCGCGAGGGCACCGAGGGGCCGTACGCAGGAAACGGCGGCGTTCTCCGAGCAGGCACCGAGCACGAGGTAGCCACCGAGGTTTCCCTCAACACGGCCTTGGGGGTAGAGCGCCTCATCCGTTACGCCTTTCAGCTCGCCAGCACGCGGGAGCGCAAGAAATTAGCGTTGATCCACAAAACGAACGTCTTGGTCAACGCCGGTCAACTCTATTCGCGGATCTTCGAGGAGATCGCCGCCGAGTACCCCGAGGTGCACACCGATTACTGCCACATCGATGCGGCCACCATCTACCTGACCAACGACCCGCAGCGATTCGATGTAATCGTGACCGACAACCTCTTCGGAGACATCATCACCGATCAGGCCGGGGCCATCACCGGAGGCATCGGCTTGGCGCCCTGCGGCAACATCAACGCCAGCGGCGAATTTCCCTCCATGTTTGAGCCGGTCCACGGTTCTGCCCCCGATATCGCCGGGCAGAACAAGGCCAACCCGATCGCCGCCGTCCTCGCTGGAGCGTTGTTGCTACGCCACGTCGGCCTGCCGGCAGCGGCGCAACGGATCGAGGACGCGGTCGAGCACGTGATGGCCTCGACGCCGCAGACCGACCTGGGCACCGACGAAGTGGGCCAGGCGATCATCGACAGACTGACCTAGATTCCGACCAGGTCGTACACTAGAAGAGACATAGCTAACAATCGCGAGGGGATACCCCCCCCCACAAAGGATCTTGTACCCATGACACTGAGCTTTACCGTCGAAAGAAATCAGAACCCCGCCAGCGATGAGAAACTCGCCGAGATTTTGGCGAACCCTGGATTCGGCGATCATTTCACCGACCATATGGTCTCCATCGAGTGGAACGGTAACTATGAGGACGGTGGCGAGTGGTCCAACGCCAAGGTTGAACCCTACGGCCCTCTACAGCTGGATCCGGCCGCTGCGGTACTGCACTATGGTCAGGAGATCTTCGAGGGGATCAAGGCTTACCGTCACGCAGACGGATCCGTCTACACCTTCCGTCCCGAACAAAACGCCGCCCGCCTGAACACCTCGGCGCGCCGACTGGCCCTGCCTGAACTTCCCGAGGAATTTTTCATCGAGGCCATTCGTCAGCTGGTGACGATCGACGAGCGTTGGGTTCCCTCGGGTGAGGGGGAGGCCCTGTACCTGCGTCCGTTCATGATCGCAACCGAGGCCTATCTCGGCGTGCGCCCGTCGGGCAAGGTCAAGTTTATGGTCATCGCCTCGCCGGCCGGCAACTATTTCGGAACCCCCGAGCCGGTCAATATCTGGCTCTCTACCAAATACGCGCGCGCCGGGGAGGGCGGCACCGGATTCGCCAAGTGCGGTGGCAACTACGCGGCTGCGATGATGGGGCAGATCGAGGCCCAGGAACACGGCTGCCAGCAGGTGATCTTCAAGGATCCTCATCGCGAAGACGCGATCGAGGAGCTGGGTGGCATGAACGTGCTCTTCGTGTTCGGCAAAGAGCGCAAGGTGGTAACCCCGGCACTGACCGGAACGATTCTCGACGGCATTACCCGCAAATCGTTGCTGCAATTGGCACGTGACCGCGGCTTGACCGTGGAGGAACGTAAGTTCACCTTGGACGAGTGGAAGCTGGCACTCGAGGACGGCTCGTTGACCGAAGTTGCGGCGTGCGGAACCGCTGCGGTCGTCGCTCCCTTCGGCAAGCTGATTGCTGAGGACTTCGAGTTGCCACCGGCGTCCGAAGGGTTCGGCGAGATCTCCCAGTCTCTGCGCGAGGAGCTGGTGGGGATTCAGACCGGTAAGGTTGAAGACCGTCACGGTTGGCTGACCAAACTCGTTTCAGCGGGTGCGGTAGCCTAGAGGGTATGCGTATAGCTCGATTTACTGTTGACGATCAACTCCACTTCGGCGTCGTTTCGGGTGACGAAGGGGAGGAAACTCTCACCGTCTTGGCAGGCGATCCGTTTTACATGGGCGTCCAGCCCACGGAAAAGACCTACTCCTTGGAAGAGGTCCGTCTGCTCTCACCCATCATCCCGCGTTCGAAAGTGGTGGGGGTTGCCCGTAACTGGCACGATCACGCCGCCGAACTGGGCAACGAAACCCCGACGTCGGTGCAGTTCTTCCTGAAGCCCAACACCTCCGTGGTGGGCCCCGGTGACCCCATTACGTTGCCGGATTTCAGCGAAGAGGTTTCCTATGAGGGCGAGTTGGCCGTCGTCATCGGCCGCATCGCTAAATCGGTTCCGGTAGAACGGGTACCCGAAATCGTCTTCGGATATACCGTGGCCAACGACCTCACCGCTCGCGATGCTCAGCGCACCGACCTGCAGTGGACCAGGGCAAAGGGCTTCGACGGTTCTTGCCCCCTGGGGCCCTGGATCGAGACCGATCTGGCCACCGACGACCTTCGCATTCGTTCGTGGGTTGACGGTGACCTCAAGCAAGACGGCACCACCTCTGACATGGTGTTTTCGGTGGCCGAGGTGGTCTCCGCGATTTCTGAAGCGTTTACCCTGTTGCCCGGAGACGTGATCCTGACCGGTACCCCCGCCGGGGTCGGATTGCTCGAAGAGGGCAATGAGGTTGAGGTTGAGGTCGAGGGCATCGGTGCGCTCGTCAACAAGATTCGTCGCTAAATTCATTCTTAGAAAATCTCTCATAGAAAGAGTTGTGATTCCTGGTCATGACCGATAACACCGTCAAGCTGGCCGATCCAAGCGAAACACGAGTTCGTTTCTGCCCTTCGCCGACCGGCACCCCGCACGTGGGTATGGTGCGCACCGCGCTCTTCAACTGGGCTTATGCCCGTCACACCGGCGGCAAGCTCATCTTCCGTATTGAAGATACGGACGCCGCCCGCGACTCTGAGGAGTCTTTCAACCAGGTGCTGGATTCCCTGCACTGGCTGGGCATCGAGTGGGACGAAGGCGTCGGAGTGGGCGGCCCGCACGAACCCTATCGTCAGTCTCAGCGAGGCGATAAGTATCAGGATGTGATCGAGAAGCTCAAAGAGGGCGGATACGTCTATGAAGACTTCTCGACCCCTGAAGAGGTCGAAGAGCGCCACCGTGCGAAGGGCGAGGATCCCAAGCTCGGCTACGACAACTTCGACCGGGATCTGACCGAGGAGCAGAAGCAGGCCTTCCGCGATGAGGGCCGCGAACCTGTCTTGCGTCTGCGCATGCCCGATGAAGACATCACTTTCAACGACCTGGTGCGTGGCGAGATTACCTTCAAAGCCGGTTCGGTGCCGGACTTCGTGGTGGTCCGTAAGAACGGTAAGCCGCTGTACACCTTGGTCAACCCCGTCGACGATGCGCTCATGGGCATCACCCACGTGCTACGCGGGGAGGACCTGCTGTCGTCGACCCCGCGTCAGATCGCTCTCTACCGCGCGTTGGTAGAGGTGGGCGTAGCGAAGTTCATTCCCGAGTTTGGCCACCTGCCCTACGTGATGGGGCAGGGGAATAAGAAGCTCTCGAAGCGCGACCCCGAATCGAACCTGTTCCTATTGCAGGAGGCAGGCTTTATCAAGGAGGGCCTGCTGAATTACCTGGCCCTGCTGGGATGGTCGCTCTCCCACGATCAAGATGTCTTCACGATCGATGAGCTGGTGGAGCACTTCGATGTGAAGGACGTGTTGGCTAACCCCGCTCGTTTCGACGTCAAGAAGGCCGAGGCGATCAACGGCACCCACGTGCGCCGCCTGGAACCCACGGACTTCCGCAACCGTCTGGTCTGGTATCTAAAGAATGCCCAGATCGTTACGGGCGAGACCTTCGAGGAACTGACCGAGCGAGAACAGACCATTCTCACCGCCGCCGCACCGCTGGTGCAGGAGCGCATGCAACTTTTGGGCGAGGCACCTGCGTTGCTGGGCTTCCTGTTCCGCGCAGACGACGAGATCGAGATCGAGGACGCCGCGCGCAAGCAGTTGAAGGAATCGGCGCCTGCCGTTCTGCAGGCGGCGATCGACGCGCTAGAACCGATCGAGGACTTCTCTGCAGAGAACATCGAGGCCGCCCTGCGCGAAGCCATCGTCGAGGGTCTGGAAATCAAGCCGCGTTTGGCGTTTGGCCCGATCCGCACTGCCATGAGTGGTGCCAAGGTGAGCCCGCCGTTGTTTGAATCGATGGAGATCCTGGGCAAGGAGTCTTCCCTGTCGCGTCTGCGTCGTCTCTTGGCGGACGTCCAGGCCTAGTGCCCTCTCAAGTCGTATAGAGAGTTCAGCCGGGCGAGGCAACCGTGTGTTGCCTCGCCCGGTTTCTTCTTGTCTGGGAGCGGTCTCTTTGCGGGGAAGGGGAGCGGATTCAGGCGGGTTCCACCAGGTGTGATACACGTCAATCGCAATCGATTTGCGTCGGGTGAAAACCTCGTATAGAGTTATTACTCGTTGCGGAGGTCAACAAGAGAAAAACTTCGGTTGAACTTCACACAATGGGATATGGTGTAATTGGCAACACTACGGTTTCTGGTACCGTCATTCTAGGTTCGAGTCCTGGTATCCCAGCGAACATTTTCGAATGTTTTGGCCCCATCGTATAGCGGCCTAGTACTCCGCCCTCTCACGGCGGCAACACCGGTTCGAATCCGGTTGGGGTCACAGGCTAAAAATCCCTCAGCGGCAGCTGAGGGATTTTTGTTTAACGCGATGCGTGAGATGTAGCGGTGCAACATATGTTAGCAACGGCACACCGCCTGGATTTGCCGCAGGTTCCTCACAGCGTGTAGAGTTCTATCTGTTGCCTTCCGGGTAAACGGAAAGTAAACATTCGGCCCCATCGTATAGCGGCCTAGTACTCCGCCCTCTCACGGCGGCAACACCGGTTCGAATCCGGTTGGGGTCACAGCCGAAAAAATCCCTCAGCGTCAGCTGAGGGTTTTTTTATTTTAACTCTTTCTCACCACGGTCAACGCCGACCGTGATGCACCGAGAATCCACGCTGTGCTGTGCAAGAATGGTTCCCGTGGAAGATAGAACTGAAAAGCTGACCAACAGCACAGAAGCCGCCCCAGCAGGCCGTAGCGTCCAAAATATTCCCGCCTCTGACGCCACTCCGCAAGGCGGAGCCGGTCAGGCGAGCGAGTCCATTGACGCGGAACTCGAGGCCGTCCGCTCTGCGCGCCATACGGTAGCGGCGGTTGGCCTGCCGCTGGAAAACGCCGGAGTCGAAGAAGACCGCGCTCTGGTGGGCCGCACCGTGACTCAGCTCGACGATTATGTTCTGCCGCGCCTGGCGTCCTTGGACGCCCCTCTGACCGTGGTTGTGGGCGGCTCAACCGGTGCTGGTAAATCCACCCTGGTCAATACCTTGCTGGGGGAGCCCATCACACGTTCGGGCGCGATCCGACCCACCACGCGCCAACCTGTTCTCATCCACCGCGCCGAAGACGTCGAGGCGCTCACCCCGGCGCGTATGCTTCCGCATCTCGAACGTATCGAGGCGCGCGGACGCGGCGACCTCGTAGGCGCCGACCACGCAGATGACGATCAGATCTTCACCGTGGCAACCGACTCGATACCCGCAGGTATCGCCCTCATCGACGCGCCCGATATCGATTCCGTCAGCGAAGACAACCGCCGCCTCGCCAAGCAGTTGCTCTCGGCGGCGGATCTGTGGCTCTTCGTCACCACCGCCAATCGCTATGCGGATGCCGTGCCCTGGGAACTGCTGAAAGAGGCAGCCGCGCGAGATATCACCATCGCGGTCATCCTCAACCGTGTGCCCGAAGGCTCCGAAGACGAGATCGAAGACGACCTGCGGCGGATGCTGACCGAAGCCGGCATCGACCCCGCATTCCTGCTGACCGTCACCGAACAAGAGCGTGACAACAACGGGATGCTGCCCGCAGTAGCTCTGGCACCGCTGACTTTCTGGTTGCGACAACTGGGGTCTGACTCCGCCGAGCGTTCGCGCATCGCCGCCCAGACGCTGGAGGGCGCGGTGCGCTCGGTCGCTACTCGCATGCACGAGATTTCTACGGCTCAAGCGGAACAAACAGAAACGCTGAACCGACTCTCGGCCGCGGTGCTCAATTCTTACACCCGCGCGCAAGCCAACATCATCGATTCCACCCAAGACGGTGCGCTACTGCGCGGAGAGGTGCTCTCGCGCTGGCAAGACTTCGTGGGCACCGGAGAATTCTTCCGCAGCCTTGAGACCGGCATCGGTCGTCTGCGCGACCGCATCTCTAGCTACATCAAGGGGCAACCCTCGCAGGCCGTGGAAGTGGAAGAGGCGCTCGAGGTGGGCCTGCATCAGGTCATTCTCGATGAGTCGGCCAAGGCCGCCGAGAACATCCAGCGCTTGTGGCTGGAAGAACGTGCCGGCCGTGCCCTGCTGGCCGGTGACGATCTGGCTCGGGTGGATGAAGACTTCCCCGAGCGGGTCGGGGAGGGCATTCGCGCCTGGCAGCAAGACGTCATGGAAATGATCGCCGCCGAAGGTGCCGACAAGCGGCAAAAAGCCCGCTTCATGTCGCTGGGTGTCAACGCCGCAGCCGTGATCCTCATGGTCGCGGTCTTCTCCACCACGGGCGGACTCACCGGACTGGAGGTCGGCATCGCAGGTGGATCCGGCGTGGTCGGCACCAAGTTGCTCGAAGCGGTTTTTGGTGAGGACGCGGTGCGCCGCATGGCGATCGGTGCCCGGAAGAACCTGGAATCTCGAATCCACGAATTGTTGGATGAGCATTCCGAGCGGTTCACGGCTCGCTTGGACGCGATCGAGCTGGGCCCTGCCCCGGAGCTGATCGACCAGAAGACAACCGGTGTAGAACGCGCGGCCGCCGCGCTGAAGGGAAAGACACATCGTGGCTAAGCAGAACGCGCCCATGCCTGGGCACTCTCTGGCGCAGCGCATCGAGGGCATCGAAGAGGCACTGGACCTGGCACAGGGCAGAGTTGATCCCGACGCGCTAGACTCCGTCTCTGCGTTGCTGGAACGTACCCGTAGCCGCCGCGAGCTCTCGGCGGAACACACCGTCATCGGATTCTTCGGCGCCACCGGATCGGGAAAGTCGTCGCTGTTCAACGCGGTCATCGGATCGAAGGTGGCCACCAGCGCGGCCCGCCGCCCGACCACGTCCACCGCTCAAGCGGCCATCTGGGGCAAAACAGGCAGCGAACAGCTCCTGGACTGGCTCGAGGTGGAAAACCGGGTCTTCATGGACGGCTCCGCCGAGCAAGCGGCCGAGTCGCTCAACAGCGCCGAGGTGCCCAAGGACGGCGGCCTATGGCAGCGCATGAAATCTGCGGTGGGCCGTGCAGAGACCGAAACCCGTAACGGCGGCCTGATCCTGTTGGATCTACCCGACTTCGACTCGGTCGAAAAGTCCAACCGCGCGATTGTCGAGCGCATGGCCGGTTACGTGGACGTATTGGTCTGGGTTTTCGACCCGCAGAAATACGCAGACGCAGTGATCCACCACGAGTTCATCAAACCCTTGGCTGAGCACGGGGCGGTGACCATGGCGGTGCTCAATCAGTCTGACCGCTTGGCCACCGGTGAGATCGCGGGCGTCCTCGATTCCTTGCAACGCCTGCTCGCCGAAGACGGTCTCACCGGCACGATGCTCGCTGCGCCGATCGCGGTCTCGGCGCGCACCGGCGACGGTATCGACCGATTGCGGAGCGCGCTGGGACGGGTGGCCGTCGAGAAATCGGCTGCGGTGCAGCGCATCGAAGCTGACCTGGATACCGCCGTCGATCGATTGCTGGAACACGATGGCGGCGGGGAGCCGGTGGGCGTGACTTCGGAGGCGGTCGCCACCCTGGAACGCGACCTTTACCAGAGCGCCAACGCACCGGCCGTGGTCAAGGCGGCGGGGGAGTCGTATAAGTTGCACGCTTCCTCCCATACCGGGTGGATCCCGACGCGATGGCTGCTGAAGATGCGTAAAGACCCGCTGAAGCGGCTGAATCTCCACCGGGAAGACAGCGGCGCCGAGATTACTCGCTCCTCCCTTCCTCCTTTCAGCCCCGCACAACGCTCGGCTGTCAGCTCGGCGATCCGCCACTTCGCCAACGACGTCTCCGACGGGGTGGGTGAACCGTGGAGCCACAGCATCCGCACTGCTGCCCGCACCCACGAGGAGCAATTACCCCAGGGGTTGGAACGGGCCATTTCGTTGACCGACTTCAAAGCGCAGAAGAAACAGTGGTGGTGGTCGGTGCTGAACGTGGTGCAGTGGTTGTGCCTGGTGACGATGGTCGCCGGTTTGGTATGGCTAACCGCTCTGGCCGTGGCGGCATATTTCCAGATTGTCCTCCCGGATCCGCCCACCGTTCAGGGATTCCCCCTGCCTGTTCCTACCCTGTTGGTGATCACAGGATTGTTTGCGGGAATTCTCGTCGCACTCTTTGGTAAGCTGATTGCACTTGCAGGGCACCGCATCTATACGCGCCGCATCGCGGCAGGCATCGAACGCAATATCACGGATGTCGCAGAATCGTATGTGGTTGCCCCGACGACCGAAGAAATTCGGCGTCACAGCACCTTCCGCGAGTTATTGGGGAATGCTCGCTAGTCAACTAAGAGGTATACAGTGGTGGATCCGGCTTCGCAGGAAGCTTTAATATGCGTGCGCGATTATCGCGACGCCGACGAATCGGCGTGGGTCGCGTGCCGTCTGCGGGCCTTTTTGGATTCCAGCTATCGCGATGACGTGCAACAACACCGCGAAAGGTATCGGAACCCCGCGGTGCGCCTGGTCGCCGAGCATATGCCCACCGGAGAGCTTATAGGGTTTCTCGACATCGAGTACGAGTCGAGCCCCGGGCAAGTATGTAATTTCCCGGACGCCCGGGGCGGGGTGATCTGGCATCTCGGCGTGGTACCTGAATACCGCCGGGCCGGGATCGCGACCCTCATGTGGGAGAAGGCGCAACTGCAACTGATCGCCGCGGGGGTAAGTCGGGTGCAGGCGTGGTCGCAGGACGACGAGCCTGCCTCTCGCTGGTATCGGGACAACGGATTCGCCGTGAAGAGCTCGTATCTGAATGTGTACGTGCGTGGCTTGATGGGCCATTTCCCCCTGAAGAAACTCTTACCGATTTCTTCAGGGGACTGGCAGTACGGGCATGTGCGTTCATTGAACTTCGAAGCCCCCATCGAGGACCGCGCGAAGCTGGAACCGCTCAGCTATCGCATGCACGAGGTGCGCGAATACGAGCGCACCATCGGCCATAAGGAGCCGAAGGCGGCGTAGCGCCCGCCCCTCGGTGAGGCTACGGCAAGACGCGTCAGTGACGCAACGCTTCGGTGAGCTGCGCGGCGGCGTGGCACACCACCTCAGCGTGCAGGCGACCCGGCTGCCGTGTCAGTCGTTCGATCGGTCCCGAAATCGAAACCGCCGCGATCACCTTTCCCGCAGGATTGCGGATCGGTGCGGAGACCGAGGCCGTGCCGCGTTCGCGTTCGCCCACCGATTGTGCCCACCCGCGGCGTCGTACAGCGGCCAGCATGGTCGCGGTGAAGCGGGCATTGCGCAGACCCTCAACCAGTCGAGTGTGGTCTTCCCAGGCGGTGAGCACCTGGGCGGCTGAACCCGCTTTCATCGACAGCTGGGTGCCCACGGGGATGGTGTCGCGCAGTCCGATGGGACGTTCGGCCGAAGCCACGCACACGCGCCAATCGCCTTGGCGGCGGTAGACCTGCGAGCTTTCCCCTGTGACGTTGCGCAGATGATTCAGCACGGATCCGGACGCTGCGATCAGACGGTCTTCACCCGCCGCGGATGATAGCTCACCGAGTCGGGGGCCCAACATGAAGCGTCCCTGAACATCTCGAGCCACGAGGCGGTGGTGGGCTAGCGCCACGGCGAGCCGGTGGGCGGTCGGTCGAGCCAACCCGGTGGCCTCGACGAGTTGTGAGAGCGTGGCGGGGCCGCTTTCGAGACAATTGAGAATGAATGCGGCCTTATCTAACACCCCCACGCCTGAGGAGGTGGACTGTTGCGAGGAGTTCTTGTCACTCATGGGATCTCCCGTCGGCGGTGAGGTGTCGTTGATGAATAGTTTTGCAGATGTACGAATGAGTATGCTGCGTTTTCACCTCTAGTGTGCCATTCTCATAATGTGATATGCAAACTCCGAGAATGAAGCTCCCAGATTTTTTCGCGACAGAATAGAGCCAGCTAGACGAACCAATGGAGGAACAGATGGCTGGCAGAGAGACTACCACCCCGCGCACCCTGGCCGAAAAGGTCTGGGACGCGCACACCGTCGTCCGCGGTGAAGGCGGCAAACCCGATCTTCTCTACATCGACTTGCACCTCGTACACGAAGTGACCTCGCCCCAGGCATTCGAGGGGCTCCGCCTCGAGGGTCGTCGCCTGCGCCGTACCGACCTGACTCTGGCTACCGAGGACCACAACACACCCACCCAAGACATCTTCTCAACGATCGCAGACATCACCTCGCGTACCCAACTCGAAACCCTCCGCAAGAACGCCGCGGAATTTGGGGTACGCATCCACTCCCTGGGTGATCCCGACCAGGGCATTGTGCATGTTGTGGGCCCCCAACTCGGCCTGACTATGCCGGGGATGACTGTGGTGTGCGGCGATTCGCATACCTCCACCCACGGAGCCTTTGGCGCGCTCGCCTTTGGTATCGGTACCTCAGAAGTCGAGCATGTGATGGCCACACAAACGTTGCCCCTGGCTCCCTTCAAAACCATGGCGATCAACGTCGAAGGAACGCTCCAACCTGGTGTCACCGCCAAAGACATTATTCTGGCCGTCATTGCCGAAATCGGTACCGGGGGAGGGCAAGGCTATGTGCTCGAATATCGCGGCTCGGCGATCGAAAACCTGTCGATGGAAGGCCGCATGACCATCTGCAATATGTCCATCGAAGCAGGTGCCCGCGCCGGGATGGTGGCCCCCGACGAGACCACTTTCGAGTACATTAAAGGCCGCGAGCACGCGCCGCAGGGAGAGCTGTGGGAGCAAGCCGTAGAGTATTGGAAGACACTGCCCACCGACGAGGGAGCCACCTACGACCGAGAGGTCTTCCTCAATGCCGATGAGCTAGAACCCTTCGTCACCTGGGGAACCAACCCGGGGCAGGGATTGCCGCTCTCGCACCACGTCCCCTCGCCCGAGGACTTCAGCGACGCCAACGACCGAGAAGCCGCCACCAAGGCTCTGGAATACATGGGCCTCACCGCGGGCACACCGTTGAAGGACATCCCGGTCGATGTGGTCTTTTTGGGCTCGTGCACGAACTCCCGCATCGAGGATCTGCGCGCGGCAGCAGAGATCGTCAAAGGACGCCGCGTGGCCGAGGGCGTGCAGATGCTGGTGGTGCCGGGTTCGCAGAAGGTGCGGGCCCAGGCCGAGGCGGAAGGTCTGGATCTAGTGTTCAAAGACTTTGGCGCAGACTGGCGCTTCGCCGGGTGCTCAATGTGCTTAGGTATGAACCCCGATCAGCTGCAACCGGGGCAACGGTGCGCCTCGACGTCCAATCGAAACTTCGAGGGCCGACAGGGCAAGGGCGGACGCACCCACCTGGTGTCCCCGCTCGTGGCGGCTGCAACTGCGGTTCGGGGCACCCTCAGCTCCCCGGCCGATCTTTAACCCGAGACGTTCGAGACGAAGGACTCAAAGAGATGGAACCTATCATTCGACATACCGGGATCGGAGTGCCCCTGCGGGCCTCCAACGTGGACACCGATCAGATCATCCCGGCGGTATACCTCAAACGCGTCACGAAGACGGGCTTCGACGATGCCCTCTTCGCCAACTGGCGCAAGAGCGATGAATTTATCTTGAACCAGCCGCCGTACCGGGAGGGATCTGTGCTGGTGGCCGGGCCCGACTTCGGTACGGGTTCATCTCGTGAACACGCGGTATGGGCGCTCAAAGACTACGGCTTTAAAGTCGTGATTTCCTCGCGCTTTGCCGATATCTTCCGGGGCAACGCCGGTAAGCAGGGATTGGTCACCGCGCAGGTAGCCCAAGATGACGTGGAGCTGTTGTGGAAGACCCTGGAGAACGAACCCGGCTCGACCATCACGGTAGATCTTGCCAAAAAAACCATCGACTGTGGATCGTTGACGGTTACTTTCGCGATCGACGACTACGTGCGATGGCGTCTGATGGAGGGTCTGGATGACATTGGGCTGACTCTGCATCACGAAGCGGAGATCGAGCGGTTCGAAAACCGCAGGCCAGCCTGGTTGCCTCGCACTCAATAAATTCAGTTATCAAAATGGACCCGACATACGCGACTTTTGTTGCGGGTGCCGGGTTCTTTTCGTGCGCGGTCGCGAATCTCACAGGGGAAGCCGCGACTGTGAAGTGGCGGGTGATAGGCGGTGATTGGCTGAGATGAGGCGGGCTGTAGCGCAACTCTTCCCCGCAATACAATGGCCCATGAGTAAACTTTCTGTCCCCATATGATTTATTCTTAAATGAACGTAAATGCTCCTGTCTAACCTGCAAAGTCAGGTGAGGCCGGGGCGTGAAAACTTAAAAGATGTCTGCTCGGCCTGACCCCACATAGACCAGGTCGACGACACGAACTACACGATGGGAAGCATATGATCAGCGCACTGCGAATCGAAGGCGGGAACCCGCTGACCGGTGAAGTCAAGGTACGCGGAGCCAAAAACCTGGTGCCTAAGGCTATGGTGGCCGCGTTGTTGGGTTCGACCCCGTCCGTGCTTCGCAACGTCCCCGAGATCAAAGACGTTCAGGTGGTGACCGACCTCGTTGAACTGCACGGCGTCTCGGTGCACCTGGATCGCTCCAGCGGCGAGCTGACGATGGACCCGTCCAAGGTATCGTTGGCCAACCACGCCGATATCGACGCCCACGCGGGCGACTCCCGCATCCCGATCCTGCTGTGCGGCCCGCTGCTCCACACCATCGGGGAGGCCTTCATTCCCGACCTCGGTGGTTGCCGTATCGGCGACCGTCCGATCAACTATCACCTGCGCGTCCTGGAGAAATTCGGTGCCAAGGTCGAGAAACTTCCTACCGGTATCTCCATGAAGGCTCCGGCCGACGGCCTGAAGGGCGCGAAGATCCATCTCGAGTACCCCTCCGTGGGTGCCACCGAGCAGGTGCTCCTGGCAGCTACCCGCGCCGAGGGCAAGACAGAGCTGACCGGTGCGGCCATTGAGCCCGAGATCATGGACCTCATCGCCATTTTGCAGAAGATGGGCGCGATCATTACCGTAGAAACCGATCGCCAGATCATCATCGAAGGCGTCGAAGAGCTCAGCGGCTACACCCACACCGCGCTGCCCGACCGTAACGAGGCAGCCTCCTGGGCCTCGGCGGCCCTGGCCACCGGCGGCGACATCTTTGTGCGCGGTGCCAACCAGAAAGACATGTCCACCTTCTTGAATGTCTACCGCAAGATGGGCGGCGGCCTGGACATCGGGGATGAGGGTATTCGTTTCTACCACCCCGGTAGCGACCTCAACCCGCTGTTCGTCGAGACCAACGTCCACCCCGGTTTCATGACCGACTGGCAACAGCCCCTGGTGGTCGCCATGACGCAGGCGCAGGGTGTCTCCGTTTTGCACGAAACCGTGTACGAGAA
Source organism: Rothia sp. LK2588 (assembly GCF_040946465.1). Lineage (NCBI taxonomy): Bacteria > Bacillati > Actinomycetota > Actinomycetes > Micrococcales > Micrococcaceae > Rothia > Rothia sp. LK2588. The sequence continues at coordinate 291,053 of NZ_JAYWLS010000001.1, forward strand.
CCGCTTCGGTTTCACCGACGCGCTGGTTCGCATGGGCGCCACCGTGCAGATTCACAAGGACTGCCTCGGCCCCACCGTGTGCCGTTTCGGTCACCAGAACTTCCGCCACTCGGCCATCATCACCGGTAAGACTCCGCTCAAGGGTGCAGACATCAATGTGCCCGATCTGCGCGGTGGCTTCTCTCACGTGATTGCCGCGTTGACTGCCGAAGGTGTTTCCAACGTCACCGGCGTATCTGTAATCTCTCGCGGTTACGAGCACTTCGTGGATAAGCTGAACGATCTCGGCGCACAGTTCGAGGCCATCGACTAATCATGGGCGCACCTACGAACAAGCAGCCGTTGCCGGAACTCAAGCCCACCGCGTCCGGAGACGCCCTGTACAAGGGCCTCGGATCGGTGGCGCGAGTGCTGTATCACGGGCTTTTTAAGCTGTCGTTATCGGGCCAGGAGAAGTTGCCGCGCGATCGCGGGTACATCGTGGTGGCCAACCACATTTCTGAGGTTGATCCGATCACCGTGGCTTATCCCGTGTACGTCACCGGCACCCTGCCGCGGTTCTTGGCTAAGGAGTCCCTCTTCCGCGCCCCGGGCTTGGGCATCATTCTGCGCAAGCTCGCCCACATCCCCGTGGCGCGCGGCTCGGTCGATGCCCGTAAGTCCCTGGTCACCGCGCAAAACGTGGTGGACGCCGGGGGAGCGGTCATCATCTACCCCGAGGGAACCCTGACCAAAGACCCCGAGCTGTGGCCCATGCAGGGACGCACCGGGGCGGCACGGTTGGCCTTGGCTACCGGTGCACCCGTCTATCCCGTGGCGCACTGGGGTGATCAGGACTTCCTACCTCCGCACGGCAAACCGCGGTTCTTCCCGCGCAAGAAGGTGCAGGTACGCGTAGGCGACCCCATTGATTTCTCCCACATCGTTGATCGTGCCGAAGGTAAGAAGTACACCCGCGACAAACTGGCTGCCGTCACCGAGCACATGATCTCCGAGGTGACCTCACTTTTGGCTGAGATCCGCGGTGAGGCCGCGCCCCAGGAGCGGTATAACCCCGCAACCGGGCGTCGCGAATCCTAACGTCGGAATCGGTACGGTCCCATCCTGGGTGCAGCAAAGCGAGAAGAGGTTAAACGAATGAACCTGGCAGTCAGTAAGGTTGCCGTTCTAGGCGCCGGGAGCTGGGGCACGGCGTTTGCCAAGGTGGTCGCCGACGCCGCGATGGAGTCTTCGTCGGGAGTACAGGTCAGCCTCTGGGGCCGCAACGAGCAGGCCATGGCCGAGATGGCGCGCACCGGGATCAACTCTAGATATTTCCCCGATCACCGCCTTCCCGAGAATCTCGTTGCCACCGGGGATCTTTCGCAGGCGCTCACCGGCGCAGAGATCGTGGTCTTAGCCGTCCCCGCGCAGAATCTACGCGAACAATTGCACGCTGTCGCCCCGCATCTGGGGGAAGATGCCGTGATGGTTTCGCTGGCCAAGGGTCTGGAACAGGGTAGCGGTTTGCGGATGTCCGAGGTCATCACGCAGGTGCTGACCGGGCATTTTCCGCACCAGTCTGCTGAGCAGATTGACCGTCGGATCAGCGTGCTCTCCGGGCCGAACCTGGCGCGCGAGATCATGTCCGAACAACCCACCGCCTCGGTAGTGGCTGCTCACGACGAGCAGATCGCAGCGTCCATTGCCGCCGTCTGCGCCTGCTCGTATTTTCGGCCCTATACGGGTACGGATATCGTGGGCGTGGAGATCGGAGGGCTCGTCAAGAACGTCATTGCCCTCTGCGTGGGCATCTGCGAGGGACGCAACTACGGTGACAACTCCAAGGCCTCGGTCATGACGCGCGGCCTCGCCGAGATCACCCGGCTCGCCCTCGCACTGGGGGCGGATGGCGCGACGCTCAGCGGCCTGGCAGGCATGGGCGACCTCATCGCCACTTGCTCCTCCCCGCTGTCCCGCAACCACACCGCCGGGCGTTTATTGGCCGAGGGTATTGATCCTGATCAGCTCTCTACTGTCATGACCCAGACAGCGGAGTCTGTGAAGACCGCGCCGGTGGTCGCCCAGCTCGCGAGGCAGCACGGTGTGGAGATGCCTATCACGGAAGCGGTGGTCGCCGTGCTCACCCATCGCCTCTCCGTCGAAGATCTCGCCCCTCAGTTGCTGGGGCGACGTTTGAAGACGGAAAATCCGCATCGCTGAAAATAGGTGAAGAGGATAGACTCGTCACCGAAGACAACAACTTGAGAACCCCAACGCAACCCGCCCTCATCGTTGACGGAGTTGCGCCCCCGAGCACAGAATCTGTGCAGAGATGAGAAAGCCAGCATGACTACTACCTCACCCGATACCTCCGCCAAGACCACCGTCGCGTTGTTGACGGGTGGCCGTTCTTCGGAACACTCGATCTCTCTCATCACTGCCTGCGGTGTGCTGTCAGCGATCGACACTGAGAAGTACGACGTGGTAGCTATCGGCATCACCGAAGACGGCCGCTGGTTCCTCACTGATCACGACGAGCTGAAGCGGCTGACCGAGGGTAACTCGATGGCCAAATTCACCGGGGGAGAGCATCAGGTCTTCCTGCCGTTGGGTGCCGGTGACACCCGCCTGCGCTACATGGATTCCAACGAGTCGGTCACTATGGGCCCGACGATCGACGTGGTCTTCCCGCTCTTGCACGGCCCCTTCGGTGAAGACGGCACCGTTCAGGGTCTGTTGGAAATGGCCGATCTGAAATATGTCGGTTGCGGCGTAGCCGCCTCGGCCATTGGCATGGACAAGCACTTCATGAAAATCGCCTTCGAGTCGGCTGGCCTGAAGGTTGGCCCGTATGAGGTGGTGACCAAGCGTCAGTGGGATCACGACGCAACGGCCGCGAAACAGCGCATTGCGTCGTTGGGATTCCCCGTCTTCGTGAAGCCCGCCCGCGCCGGTTCCTCCTTCGGCATCACCAAGGTAGATGCGGAGAACCAATTGGATGCGGCCATCGCCGAGGCCCACCGCTTTGACCCCAAGCTGGTGGTTGAGGCCGGCATCGTTGGTCGTGAGATCGAATGCGCTGTGCTCGATGCGCCCCACGGTGGCACACCCCTGGCCTCCTTCCCCGGAGAGATCGTGGTGAACGAGCAAGCTCACAGCGGTTTTTACGACTTCGAAGCGAAGTACATTTCTACCACTGACGCTCGTACCCAGTGCCCGGCAGACCTGCCGGAAGACGTGCAAGCGAAACTGCGCGAGCTGGCCGTGGAGGCCTTCTTGGCGCTGGACGGCGAGGGTCTCTCGCGGGCCGATTTCTTCTATACCACCGACGGTGAAATTATCATCAACGAGGTCAATACCATGCCGGGGTTCACCCCGATCAGCATGTACAAGACCATGTGGGAAGCGACCGGGAAGTCGTATTCAGACCTCATCGATGAGCTGATTCAGCTCGCATTGGCGCGCCCGTTGGGCTTGCGCTAACCAGCGATTAGAGGGAGAGCGTGTCGTCCACGTTCTGGCACTTCTTGACCTGGGGTAACTGCGCCACAGCGGAATTGAGGTCGATGAGCAGGGACGACGAGCTCACCTTATCTGCGTTGAAGGTGATCTGCAGGTTAGGGCTACGACCGTAGGTCGTTGCCGCCCAGGTGCCCTTCGCTTCGGTGTTCTTTGCCTCCGCAGAATCGGTAGGTTTGAGAATCCAATCCACCCCGTTGACCGAGGCACAGGGGTCGGAGACCGGCTCCTGAACCTGCACGCCGCACGTGACGATCACTTCGGCGGGGTCTCCCCAGGCGGTGGTCGCCTGCGCGGTGGTCTCTCGTTGCACCATACCCGCAAGTTCTTCCGGCATCGCCACCATGGCCCGCGCGCAGTCGGGGTTATCGGCGTCCGGAGCCGGGTTCAGGTGAACGGCTGAGGAGCCGCAGCCTGCCAGGACGAGGACGCCGGTTGCGGCGAGAGCGGGCACGAAGCGGGAGGCGTGGGACACGAAGATTTAACCTCGGACTTTCTCACTGGTCGGTAGTGCGATAAAAACGCACCTGAAGCGGCTAAACGGAATCTGCTCTTCATTCTAACGTTACGCCGGTGTTAGCTTTCCCACGGACAAGCCCAAAGGGGGCTGGTACAGTATCTGACGTGCCGGCCCACAGCGAGGTGAAGTGCCTCCAGTGCCGAACCATACAAGCTGTCGAGCGGGTAGAGGAGGTAGAACCCCATGATGCATTTCAACCGCTATCACGCGGTCATGGTAGCCACGGGTGCGCTTATGGCATTGCCTATCACGGTCACCTCCGCCACTCAGAGCTCCGTGCAGGTTTCTCCCTCTCCCGGAATGACCGTGAGCGCCGCGCCTTTCGTGACGCCCTCTGCGACAGACACTGCCCAGGTCGCCGCCACTGCTGCGCCTTCGACGGCACCCACCACGGCACCGACCTCCTCCCCGACGCCCACACCGACTCCGCAGCCTTCCGATTCTCCGATGACCTCCCCGGCGCCTACCTCGACGCCGGCTCCCACCGAGACGCCAGCCTCGACGTCGGCACCAACTTCTGCACCGGCTCCCGTACCGGCACCCACCACGGCACCGACGTCTACTCCCGAGCCTTCGCCGGCACCCACCAGCGCGCCCACCGAGCAACCCGCTCCGGTACCTCCGGCCAGTGATACCCCGGCGCCGGCACCTACCACCTCGGCGCCGGCTCCCGCTCCGGCGCCCACCCAGCCCGGCACGCATCACACGACCCAGCCGCAACCGGCACCGCAACCAGAACAGCCCCAGCCAGCTGAGACGCGACCGCAGCAACCGGACCGCGGTGAGCACCGTCCGGCTCCCGCTCAACCTGCCCCTCGGACCGAGGGACCGGACCGCGGTGAGCACCCTCCGGCTCCCTCTCAACCTGCCCCTCGGACCGAGGGACCGGCGCCTGCTACACCTTCGACCGCGCCACATACCGTAACGCCGCAACCAACGCGCCCTGCACCTCAGACGCCTCAACCTGGCCTGCAGGGGCCATTTCGTGCGGAACCGCGCCCCGTAGCGACTGAACCCGGCCGCCCGACAGCTCCCGTCTCATCGCGGCCCCAGCACGTAGCCACTGAAGGCAACCACACTCGTTCGTCCGCGCTGGCGCCTTTCGCCATCCAACCGCCGCCCACCGATACCCCGCGTGATTCGAAGATTCAAACGGTTGACTTCAACGCCGCGCTCTCTTCTTACACCACCGGGAACTGGCAGGCGCGTGAACCGTCGACTGTCGATCCGCTCCACGCCCAGAGCTGGGTCAGCGACTTTGTGCGCGACGATACTGCGCACCAAACCCACGGTGAGTCTGGCGACATCACCGGTGTGTTGGGTGCCTCGGGCAATGACTACAACGCCGGTCAGATGCGCGCCGACATCAATCGTCTCGGCGAAGCAATCGTCACCGGAAAAGGCCCGTTGATCCTCTTCACGATCCTCGGAGCAGGTGTCATTATTTACGTCACGCGAGAGTTCGCTACCTCGGGCAACAGCAACTCCCCGCACAAGCACCACGACCAATGACCGCTTCAGAACCTCAGCAGACCGTGGGAAGCATGAGCGAGAGGCAGCTCCTCGCCTCGTTCACACCCATACTCAGTGAGCACAACGACCGGGTGAACGCGCGCGGAGGCTCCCGATTGAAGCTAGGTCCCGGTGATGACTGCGCCGCGATCGATCTCAACGGCGGCCAAACCGTCATCACCTGCGACACCCTCACCGAGGGGTTCGACTTCCGCACCCGCTGGCCCAGCGGCTACCGCACCACGGGTTTCGACCTCGGATACAAGGCAGCCACGCAGAACCTCGCCGATGTCGCCTCAATGGGAGCCGAACCCATGACGATCGTGGTCTCGGTCAGCTTGCCCGCCCAAACTCCCGCTCAGTGGTTGCCGGATTTCGCCCGCGGCCTCGTGACCTCCTGCAACGATCAACAGGCCTGGCACTGCACTATCAGCGGGGGAGACCTCGGCGGTTCAAAAGAGTTGTCGATCACGGTCACAGCTGTCGGACTGTGCACCACCGCCCCGGTCACTCGTTCCGGTGCGGGGGTCTCCGACGTCGTGGCCGTCAGCGGACGCCTAGGGTGGGCGGCGGCCGGGCTCAGCCTGCTGGATTCCACGGATTACGATCCCTCCGACCCGGCAATCTCATCCCTGATCACCGCGCAAACTCGTCCCGCTGGTGCGATGCGTGCGGGTATCTCCGCCGCGTCCTGCGCCACCGCGATGATGGACGTCTCGGACGGGCTCGTCCGCGACGCACAACGGATCGCCGCAGCAAGCAGGGTGAGTATCGACCTTGACACCCAGGCCTTGGCGCGCCGGGCGGAGAAACTACTCCCAGCTGCCGAGATGCTCGCGGGGCCAGCATCCGCGTTCGACACAGCTCTGACATGGGTTCTCTCCGGTGGTGAAGACCACGCCATGCTTGCCTGCTTCGCCCCCGGACACGTGCCCGAGGGGTTCGAAGTCGTGGGTCTTTGCACCTCGACCTCCGGTTCACATGAAGTCACCGTCGATGGCAAAGAACCCGCCGCCCTCGGGTGGGACCACTTCGGAGCCTAACCGGCCGCTCAAACTCAGCCTCTAGGCCTGATCCGCTGGTATAGAGTAGACACGAAGACCGCCATCCGAGAGGAACGCCATGAGCTATCCCACCGCTGACATGTTGACCCTCTTCACCCCGTGGATGCGCCAGGCCCGCCACCATCTTCGTCGTTTCGAAGAAGAGATCAACGCGATGAACGTATTCCCCGTTCCCGACGCTGATACCGGCTCGAACCTGCTGACCACCGTCTCGGCCGCCGCCGAGGCGTCCAGCCCCCAGGAAGGGATTCAAGCCGCCTTCCACCGGGCACGGGGCAATTCGGGTACTCTCTTCAGCGCCTGGCTTTCGGCCCTAGTGCGTTCGCTGGGCGTGGAGGGTCGATTCACGCCCGAAGCCCTGCACGTGGCACTGTTTACTGCTGCCCAAGCAGCGGAAAAGACGATGAGTGCGCCGGCCGAAGGCACCATTCTCTCGGTCATGCAGGCCCTGGCGAAGGCTCCGCTGACTGGCGAGATGCCGGAACACCTGCATTCCTTGGCTCAGGTGGCCGTCGAGGCCGCGCGGGCCACCGGCCAAACCCAGCACGAGGCCGCACAGGCCCATACCTACGACGCCGGTGCTGTAGGACTGTTCATCGTGATCAACGGCCTGAGCATCGTCTATTCTGGTCGCCAAGTACCCGAGACCGAATACACCCAGTTGTTGAAGCCCCCGAGCCGGCTGAACACCCCTCACCGGCAACGGCAGGACGAGGTAGAGCTGATCTGTGAGCTCGCCGCCGACGTATCAAAGATCGCCCAATTGCGCTCCGACCTGACTCCGCTGGGGGATTCACTGACCATCGTCCCGGCACCCGAAGCTGGAGCCGAGCCCCAGCGGTGGCTCGTGCACCTGCACACCGCACAGCCCGACCGTGCAGTGGAGCGCGTGCGCCAGGTGGCAGAACCCGACAACCTGCGCTTCACCTCCCTCGCCGACGGGAGGCACGAACCGCACCCGTCAACTGACCGGCCTCAGGACGGCTGATGGTAGCGCGGAAGAAAACTCCGACCCCCTCCGCCGCCCAAGTGAAGGCCCAGCAGTCGTACGCCACTGAAGCGCGCCTGGAAAACGAGAAACTTTCCAGTTATCTTTCTACTCAACTGGCCAACAGCATTAAGAAAAACCTCGGTATCGCCACCGTGGGTGAACTGTTGGAATACTATCCGCGCAAATATTTACCCCGCGGTGAACTGAGCTCATTCACGCAACTGGTCGAGGGCCAAGAGGCCACACTCATTGCGCGCGTTCTCAGCGTGAATACCCGCTCGATGCGCTCGCGACGCGGTTCCATCACCGAGGTGGTGATCACCGATCGCCTGGATAACGATCAACCCTCTGACCTCGGAGCGACAACGGGGCGTTTCAGCGCCGAGGTGGGGCGGGCCGATTACCGTTTTGCATTCGGGGGAACAGGCGCCCCCAACATGGGCAACCCCCGCATCAGCCACCACGCGGCCGGTTACTCCGATAGTTACGGCGCTCAGCAGTTGCCCTTCGATTCCACGGCGGCGTTTGGGGCCTTCGGTGGCCCCGCCCAGACCGTGGTGGGGGATCAGTCTCGCATGACGCTCTCCTTCTTCAACGCATGGACGGCAGCTCGCGAAATACACGCCGGTGACGAAGTGATGTTTTCGGGCAAGGTCGGTTCCTACCGCGGTGAACTGACGTTGACCAATCCGCACTACGCCGTCCTGGCCGAGAACGCCGCGCGCATCGAGGGGGCCTCGTCTCAAGCCATTGAACGCGCCACCGCACGAGCCAATGCGCCGATCCCGGTGTATAAGGCCACCTCGAAGCTACCCACCGATCGCATCGCAGAAGCCATCGAGAAAGTTCTGGATACCGCGCCGCTGAAGCAGTTGGAAGACGCGGTTCCAGCCGACATCCGGCGCGACCGAAAAATCCCATCGCTGGCCTGGACCCTGCGCGCGGTCCACATGCCAGACTCCGAAGAGACCTGGCGGGCCGCTCAGCACTTCTTGCGATACCGAGAAGCCTTCATCTTGCAGGCCGCCCTGGCCCGTATTCACGCCGCGCGGCGCGCCCAATCCACCGTGGCGCGTCCTGCAGTGCCTGGCGGTTTTGCCGATCGATTGCTCGAACTATTGCCCTATGAGCTGACCGAGGGGCAACAGAACGTGGGTGCGCAGATCGCCGCGGACCTGGGGGAACAAACCCCGATGAACAGACTGCTACAGGGCGACGTGGGATCGGGAAAAACCGTGGTTGCGCTCCGGGCGATGTTGCAGGTCGTCGACAACGGTGCCCAGGCGGCCATGCTGGCGCCCACCGAGGTGCTGGCCGAGCAGCACCATCGCTCGGTGCTGGAGATCCTGGGGGATCTGGCCACCCCTGGACTGCGGGATACCGATCGCGAGGGCGTCAACGTCGTGTTGCTCAAGGCATCTCTACCCGGCGCGGTCAAGCGTCAGGCGTTACTGGATATCGCCTCGGGCGCCGCTGACATCGTCATCGGGACGCACGCGCTGCTCTCCGAGGCGGTGCAATTCTCCGACCTCGGCATGGTCGTCGTGGACGAGCAGCACCGCTTCGGCGTCGAACAGCGTGATGCATTGCGCGGGGCCGGGGGAGAGCTACCTCACCGCCTGGTCATGACCGCCACACCCATCCCGCGTACCGTCGCCATGACCGTCTTCGGCGACCTAGATACCTCAGTGTTGAACCAGCTACCCGCTGGGCGGCAGAAAATCCAAACCCACGTGGTTCCCCTGGCGGAGCATCCCCGCTGGGCGGCGCGACTGTGGGAACGCGCTCGCGAAGAGATCGAGGCCGGGCACCAGGTCTATGTGGTTGTGCCGAAAATCGGTGCGCAAGACGACGGCGAGGACGCACCCGCGCTGGGCTCCAGCGCGGCCGCGGAGGAGAGCGCACGCGGGGGGCAGCTCAATTCGGTGGCGTCTGTGGCGGAAGAGCTACGCGAGAACCAGAGTCTGCACGGGGTACGCATCGGAACCCTGCACGGGCGGATGGACACCGAGGCGAAGTCATCGACCATGCGCGCCTTCGAACAGGGAGAGATCGACCTTTTGGTCTGTACCACCGTGATCGAGGTCGGGGTGAACGTCCCCAACGCCACGTTGATGATCATCATGGACGCGGACCGATTCGGCATATCGGGCCTGCATCAGTTGCGCGGGCGTATCGGTCGCGGCAATTTACCCGGCACCTGCCTCTTGGTGACTACGCAGGACGCCGCTGGTGTCTCCCGCGAGCGGCTCGAAGCGGTTGCCCAGACCACCGACGGTTTCGAGCTTTCCCGGGTGGATCTGCAACAGCGTCGGGAAGGCGATATTCTGGGGGCTGCACAGTCGGGGTCGAAGTCGACGCTCAAACTCTTGCGGGCGCTCACCGATGCCCCTCTCATCGAGAAGGCGCGGCAAGACGCCTTCGCCGTGCTGGAAGCTGACCCCACGCTGGCCGCCCACCCCGATTTGGCGCGCACCCTCGACCGAGCGGTGACCGCCGACCGCGAAGCCTTCCTGGGGCGCGGATAGCCTCATCGGCACGCCCCCATCTTTTTGCCCCCGTATTCATCATCGAACGCCTCAGGAGGCATCATGAGCCGAATCATTGCCGGCAGCGCCGGTGGATTGCGCCTAGCCAACGTCCCCTCGGACAACACCCGGCCCACGACGGACCGGGTGAAGGAGGCACTGTTTTCCCGGCTGGAATCCTACGACGTGCTCTCGGGGGTCAGGGTTCTCGATCTCTTTGGTGGTTCCGGAGCGTTGGGATGTGAGGCATTGTCGCGGGGAGCGGCACACGTAGACTTCACCGATACCTACCCCAAGGCGGTAGCGGTCATGGAGAAGAACGTGGCCGCGGTGCTCAAGGCACAACCGGCGTCCACGGCGCGGGTGCATCGGATGAGTGCCTCATCTTTGCTCTCCGGGTATCACGGGGCGGGATGGGACCTAGTCTTTATCGACCCTCCCTATGCGCTGGAGAACGGCGAACTTGTTCAGTTGTTGCAGTTGCTCACTCCACACCTCGGGGAGGGCGCTGTGGTGGTCATCGAGCGCTCCTCGCGTACGGCTGAGCCTCAGTGGCCCGAGGGGTTAGAGTGCTTCTCGTCGAAGAAGTATGGGGAGACCACCCTTTACTTCGCAGAACCTCTCTCTTCATAGGCGCGCTCGCATCGCTGTTACGCTAGGGGCATGCAGTTAGTGGTTTGCCCGGGGTCTTACGACCCTATTCATAACGGACACGTGGACATCATCACCCGTGCGGCCAAGATCTATGGCCAGGTGTTGGTGGCGATTGCCCATAACTCGGCGAAGAACTATAGTTTCTCGCTCGACGATCGCCTGGCGATGGCACAGGAAACGTTTTCCCACCTCGACGGCGTCTCTGCGGAGGTGATGCCTTCGGTGTTGGTGGCCGAGTATGCCCGGGACAAGGGGGCGCACCTGATCGTCAAGGGAGTGCGTAACTCATTGGACTGGCAGTACGAGTCGCAGATGGCGGCGATGAACCGCCATCTCACCGGCGTGGAGACGGTGTTCCTCAGCTCCGATCCGCAGTGGTCGCAGATGTCGTCGACGCTCGTGCGAGACGTCTCCTCGTACGGCGGTGACATCTCCGAATTCGTGCCCCTGGCCGTGCAACAGCGATTGAGAGGGCGCACCCGCTAACGTTCACTCAGACGGACGCGGCGGCGTGGTTCCTGGCACATCTCGGTTGAATAGCGGTGGAAGTTAAACTACTATCGTTAGTTGGTCAATGTAATTCATGAGGGAGTTCGTCATTTCACGAAAAGATTCATCGCCCCTGAAGATCTCGGTTCGAGATCTGAGTCATCGACCGGGGACCATGGAAACCCTCGATGAAGTTGTACCAGCGCCCAAAGACTTTGGTAACGCTCTGATCGGAGCGGAGGAAGGTTCGGATATTGATCTCAATCTCCGACTGGAATCCGTTGTAGATGGTATCCTGATAACCGGCACTGCCACCGTGGAGGTTCACGGAGAATGTAGCCTGTGCCTGGATCCGGTTGCAGAAACCGTTTCAGCAGATATTCAAGAGCTCTTCGTTTTTGAAAAGGCTCCCGCTGGTGGAGCCGAAGACGAGGAAGATGAGCAGTACGCTGTCGAGGACGACGCTGTCGATCTCGAACCTGCGCTGCGGGACGCAGTCATTTTGAAGCTGCCGTTCCAGCCCCTCTGCAAGGACTCTTGCCAGGGCCTGTGTTCCGAATGCGGAATCCGCCTGGAAGAAGACCCGGGGCATCACCATGAGGTGCTTGATCCGCGTTGGTCTGCCCTAGCTGGCATGTTCAACGAGGACAAATAAACTTAATACAATTGTAAATTTCTAGAGAAGAGAGATAGCTGTGGCTGTTCCTAAGCGGAAAATGTCCCGTGCTAACACCCGCGCCCGCCGTTCCCAGTGGAAGGCAAAGGTTCCTCAGCTGGTCAAGACCGTTGAAAACGGCAAGGTAACCTACTCGTTGCCTCACCAGGCCAAGCTGGTCACCGACTCGGCAGGCAATGCACTGTTCTACGAGTACAAGGGCCGCAAGGTAGCTGACGCATAATTAGTTAGCATGAAAAACTCTGATTCATCAGATTTGTTGAAACGTCTCGGTGTCGATATCGACGCCGAGACGTTTCAGCATGCGCTGACGCACCGCTCCTACACCTATGAACACGATGGCGCGCCCAATAACGAGCGGCTCGAATTCCTAGGTGACTCCGTGTTGTCTCTGGCGATCGCCGAAGAGGTGTTTCGGCTCTTCCCCGAGCTGCCCGAGGGTGAGCTGGCCAAGCGGCACCACGTGGTCGTCTCCGCCTGGGCTCTGGCTCGCGTAGCGCGCGATTTGAACCTCGGGCCGCACATCCGCATGGGCAAGGGAGAGGCAGCTTCGGGCGGTGCAGATAAAGACAATATTCTCGCCGATACGATGGAGGCCATCTTCGGCGCCTGTTACCTTTCGGAGGGCAGGGACGCCGCACGCGACCTAGTGTTGCGTTTGATTGCTCCGCTGTTGTTAGACGAATCGGTGCGCGAGGCCGGCCGAGACTGGAAGACCGACCTGCAGGTGTTGGCCCAGGGGCAACGGCTGGGGGATATCCGCTACGAGGTCACCGGTACCGGCCCCGACCACGATCGTACCTATTTCGCCACCGCCTGGGTCGGGGAGCGCGCCTTCGCACAGGCCAGCGCATCGAGCAAGAAGGAGGCCGAACGCATGGCCGCTCGAGAGGCCGTGAGGGTTCTCGGTGCCTGAGCTACCCGAGGTCGAAACTGTCCGGGCCGGCCTAGCAGAACACATTCTGGGTGCGAGTATCGAGGCGGTTGAGGTCCACGATGTCCGTTCCATCCGTCGCCACCGGGCAGGCCCCGCCGACTTTGTCGATGGGCTCACGGGTGCCCAGGTCGACGATGTGGCCCGTCGCGGCAAGTACCTCTGGCTACTCCTTGGTCGGGATGGTCAGCGTGAGACACGTGCGGCCGTAGTCCACTTAGGGATGAGCGGGCAGTTGCGTCTGAAAACTGCTGATCTGCCCCGGGAAAAACATTTAAAGATCACGATGTTTCTGCGGTTGGCCGATGGCAGGCAGACCGAGTTGCGCTTCGTCGACCAACGGATTTTTGGCGGGATCTTTCTCGACCCGCTCACGGATGTCCGCGATGAGTCGGGAAACCCTGCCGCGGGGGCGTCCCGGTCGATTCGTGGCGAAGCGGTGGTTCCCTCCAGCGTCTGCCACATCGCCCGCGACCCGATCGACCCGCTCTTTTCGGAGCGTGACTTTAGGGCGCGTCTTCGGCGAACGTCTACCGGGATCAAGCGGCTTCTTTTGGACCAGTCCGTGATCTCCGGTGTGGGAAATATTTATGCGGACGAGGCACTGTGGCTGACAAGGCTTCACTACGCCAGACCCGCTGACAGGCTGACGGCGAGCCAGACGCGGGAGCTTCTGGCCGCTCTGCGCACGGTCATGGACGCCGCGTTGGCGGCGGGCGGCACGAGTTTCGACGCTCTCTATGTGAATGTCAACGGCGAGTCTGGTTACTTTGACCGGTCGTTGAACGCTTATGGGCAGGCCGGGCGGGCGTGCCCGCGTTGCCAGGAGAACGGGCGTACGTCGATTATCGTCCGTGAAAAATTCATGAACCGTAGCTCGTTCAGATGCCCGCACTGCCAGCGGGCGCCGCGCGGGCATCTGTAGCAATCGAAGGTGCGTTGAGTATTTCTGACGCCCAACCGTTCCTGTAACCTCTGCGGTGGGTTAACCTCGCTAGTTCGTCCACACCAGACCGGCACCGGTGTGGCCTGCCATGAAAGTCAACACCAGAGTAGCCAGGGAGGCCAATACGGCTGCCACCACGATGAGGGTGCGGACGATGCCGCTGGAGAGAAAACGTGCCGATGCCTGCACCAAGCGCGGGTTGTAAGCGCCGCTGATTTTTTCGCTACCGAGCCAATACAAGATGGAAACGGCGCACAGCGCCAGGGTAGCGCCGGCGGCCAGGTCGCCCAATTCTCCGTGCGGACGCCAGTTGACGTCGGTGGTGACCTCGCCCAGCATTTCGCCGGTTTGCTTGGTGATCAGCGCCATCAGGGCGGTAAAAATACCCATGATCGGCAGGAAGACGCCCACCCGTACGCGGGCCTTGGTTGAGACAACCATGACCAATTGCAGGAGGGCGAAAAGTACCATCAGGCACACGCCGAAGTGAACAAAGAGAGGATGGAAGGGAATGCCGTTGAAGGTCATGATTGCTCCTGATCGTTGACGAAGAAGACCCACGGTGGGCTCTTTTCTCTTGATACTAGAAATTTTTGCGGGCCCGCGCACCCAAGTTCAGCGTTACTACACACCAAGCTAAGGCTTTCCAAAGAAGAAGGCGGTGGCCCCCCTTACTGGGGGACCACCGCCGTCTCATACCGTGCTCACTCTCTTATGGAGCAAGGGATGGCGCAGCTCTAATTGCCGTGCTTGTAGACCTGTACCACCGAGGGACGAGGAAGCGCCTCGGCACCGAAACGGGCCTCCACTCGAGGCAACTTTTCCTTCTTCTTGTTCCCACCGCCGTAGACATAGTCGGGGAAGTAGGAGTGCGGTTCGGCGAAGGTGCCGTCTTCACCGGGGTGCTGAACGGCGACGTACACCATGTTTTCCTGGTCGGCAATCACGGGGCCGCAGGTCTCGGCTTCGCGCGGAACGGACAGGAACTGCTCCACCTTGCCGCGCTCGGTGCCGGTCAGGGCCACCTTGAACAGGCCGTCGTTGTACTGGATCGTCGAGGGCGCACCGTCGGTAGAAATCCAGAGGTTGCCCTTGGAATCGAAGGCCACGTTGTCGGGGCAAGAAATTGGGGAAACCTGCTTGGGATCGAACCCAGCGAAGTAGGTCGAGTTGTCCACGGCAGGGTCACCGCAGACGAGCAACAGATCCCAGGTGAAGGTCTTGGACGCCACCGAGTTACGGTCCTCGGTGATCTCAATGACGTGACCGGAGCGGTTGTTAGCACGCGGGTTCGGCTCGGTCGCGCCTTCCTTACCGGCCTTGCCACGGTCGGTGTTGTTGGTGAGCGCGGCGTAAATCTTACCGGTCAGCGGCGAGGGCTCGACGTCCTCGGGGCGGTCCATCTTGGTGGGGTTCATCTTGTCGGCGGCGATACGGGTGTATACCAGAACCTCTTCGACCGACATTCCCGGAACCAGGGACTTGTTGCCGTCGGTCAGCTGGATCCATTCACCGGTACCGTCGAAGGCGCCGTCCGAGGGCAGCTTACCCGAACCGTCGATCTCGGCGGCGGGGGAGTCACCGGTGAAACGGGCAACGTACAGTGAACCGTTGGAAAGCAGACCCATGTTGTGCTTGCGGTCGCCTTCGATGTAGCGGTCGCGGGCGACGAACTTGTACATGTACTCGAAACGGGAGTCGTCGCCCATGTAGGCCGCGACCTCACCGGTGACCGGGTCAACGTGGATGTTGGCACCCTCGTGCTTGAAGCGTCCCAGTGCAGTGTGCTTGCGCGGAGGTGCGGTCGGATCCTGGGGATCCAACTCCACGATGTAACCGAAGCGATTCGACTCGTTCTCGTATCCGGCGTTCTGGGCGGAGAAACGGGGGTCGACCTCTTCCCAACCGTGCGGGGTGGGGCGGTTCTTGATGGTGTAGCGAGCGAATTCTTCGGTGTTCTTGCCCACGAAGAAGTTGTCGAAGTTTTCTTCACCCGAGAGCACGGTGCCCCACGGGGTGTAACCACCCGAGCAGTTGTTGTTGGTGCCCAGGGCAACGGTGCCGGTCGGATCGGACTTCGTCTTCAACAGATCGGAACCGGCGGCGGGGCCGTCGATGACGAACGGGGTGTCCATGGTGATGCGGCGGTTGCGCTTGCCATCGACCACGTACGTCCAGGGTGAACCGACCTTCTTGCGAGTCAGCTCGACCACGGAGAGACCCATCGCCATCATCGAGGTGCGGATGAGCTCGGGGCGGTCAACGCTGAACATCTCGGCCGGGAACATAGCCTCTTCGTTGATGTATTCGTGGTTGCAGACGAGCACGCCGGTCAGCGGGTTCTCCGCGTCGGGGATGATGGTCAGGTAGTCGTTGTTGTAACCAAACTGCTTGGCTTGAGCTGCAGCGGTTTGACGGTGGGGATCGAACTGAGGTGCGGAGGAGAAGATCGGGTCGCCCCAGCGGATGATGGGTTCCCACTTGAAACCGTCGGGAACGTTGAAGGCATCGACGTCCTGCGGTACAGGCTTGATGGGGGTGAAGCTGAAGTTGGCACCCGACTTACCGCGGGTCCAGGAGTTCGGGTTCGCACCGGGCTTGGCGAATGCGGAATCGGAACCGGCCACACCGGTTCCAACGACGACGGCGGCGCCTGCCGCCAGACCGAGAGCCGAACGGCGGGAGATCGCCGACTCGAGGATGTCTTTGAAATAGCGGTTGTCGGAGGTGTTAGCGTCCGGTTCCAAGCAAGCGTTATTACACTTCAGGGCGCAGGTAACTGCCGATCGCTTACCCGATACGTGGTTCCACATGGGGAGGAAGCGTCGGGTGGTTGCCGGTGCGATGTTTTTCTCGGTCACGTCAGAGTCCTTTGTCGATCAGACGATAGGTTGTGTGTTGCCGTAGAGGCTTATAGGACTATCTCAGTACAACGTTAAGGACAACGGAGTCAGAGATTAACCGAGGGTAGAAGAAAGTTAACTTCTAGTGATGCTTTCGCAGGTTTCGGAAAGTATCACCGTAGTAAACGCCCAGACGATGGTAGCCTTCTTCGATTGACACCTTGGGTGTCCACCCTAGTAGTTCGCGGGTTTGCCGCTGATCGAACCAGTGGGAGGTTGAGAGTTGCTCGGCCAAAAAGCGGGTCATGGGCGGCTCGTCCTGCCCGGGAAGGACGCCCCACACCCGTTCGATCACACCGCCGGCAGCAGCGGCCACCCGAGCGGGAACGGAGAAGCCCGGCGCGGGCACACCTACCGCCTGGCACATACCCTCGATGATCTCGGCCACCTCGCGCGGTTGCCCGTTGGTGATCACCAACGGGATGCCGTGGATTTTGTCAATCCGCTGATAGCCGGCAACGATGGCGTCGACCGCGTTGTCGATGTAAGTGGTATCGATCAGGGCGGTACCGCCATTGAGGTAGGGGAGCCGGCCGGCAGCGCAACGTTGCAATACACGCTCGACCAGCTGGGTGTCTCCCGGCCCCCACACGATGTGCGGGCGCAAGACACCCACGGCCATCTGCTCGCTATCGGCACTCAGGGCAAGATTCTCGGCGATGGCCTTCGTCCGGGCGTAATGACCACGAGCCAGCTCCGGGGTAGCGGGCCCGTTTCCGGCTCCCATGAAGGAGGTACCCGTATGGGCTACCGAGGGCGAAGAGATGAAGAGAAACTTCGCCACGCCCAGATCGCGGGCCTTCTCCAACAGGGTACGGGTTCCCTGTACGTTGGTGTGCAGGAACTCGTTGTACTTGCCCGCAAAAGAAACCTTCGCCGCAAGGTGCACCACGCCGTCCGCATCGGCCAATGCTCGCGAGACAGCTGCGATATCGGTCACGGCACCGCGTACCTGACGCAGGCGGTTGCGCACGGACTCGGGCAGAAGGGTCTCAAGCTGGGCATCGGATCGTTGAAAGACGGTGACCTGATACCCCTCACGCAGCAACTGCAGTGCTACCTCACGCCCGAGCATGCCCGAGGCGCCGGTGACCATAACGTGTTCACCGCGCGGGGCCGCGAAATCAGCCTCTGTTACGGAACGTTGCGAGAATACCTTGCTCACGCTTTCTCCATCTTTGCCTTATGACCGGAGAGCATCGCAGTGGCCCAGCGGGAGAGCTTCTCACGGTCGATCTTCGAATTATGACGCACGTCGGTGGGGTGCTCACGCACCACCAATACCGCGGCGAGGTCGATGCCGGTCTCCTGAAGTACTTGAGCGCGTACCGCCTGAGTCAATTCGGCCGAAGCCCGGCCAGCACGGGCTGCCAGGGGGTCGGTTTCTACGACCGCCACGGGGGTGGTACAGGATTCCGGACCCACTCCCACCACGGCGGCGCGCCGCACTGCAGACACTTTCTCTGTCGACTGTTCGGCTGCTACCGGGGTCAAGACACCCTGACCGGTGACCATGACGTGCGCCAGGCGTCCCTCTACCCAGAGTCGGCCGGCGGCATCGAAATGTCCGACATCTCCGGTGTGGTGCCAACCGGGGGTGGAGGTCGAGACGCGCTCGGTAACCCAGAGCGTGTCGTAACGATCTTTGACATGCGGCGCCGCGACCACGATCTCACCGGTCACGCCGGGCTCGGAGGTGGTCTGGGACGAGGGCTGGCCGGCCTCATCGAGAGCAGCGATACGGACCTCGGCCCCGTAGACGGCCGTACCCACGCAGACTCCGGATCCGGCACCGAGCATGGGGGCATCACCCTGCCCGTCAGCGACCGCCTGACGAATCTGCTCGAAAGATACGTCGGTGATCGGAAGCGCCTCCGTCATACCGTAGGGCGTGTGGATGGAGGCGCGGGGGACCAGCGTCTGAACGGCCTGCAGCAGTTGCACCGGCAAGGGCGCACCGGCGGACAGGACGGTCGTAACCCGCTCCAGTGCCTTTCGCTGCGCGGTGGTGAGATCGCCGGAGGTGGCAACGATATTCATCATGGCCGCCGGGGACACAAACACAGTGTTCGCATCGATGGCTGCGGCGGCTGCAGCGAGCGCCGAAGCGGTCAAGGTCTTGGGCTTGGTGACGTCCATCTTCGGGGTTACCGAAGTAGCCCCCAGCGCGGGGCCGAGTAGGGCAAACGGGGCGAAACCGGCCACGAGTCCGCTACCGGAGGCTAGCTCGTAGGTGTTCTGAATGGCGTCGCGCATGCCCGCCAGCTGACGTTGGGTGTACACCACGCCCTTGGCCGGGCCGGTGGAGCCGGAGGTGTAGAGCACCGCGGCGTCATCGTCCGGAGCCGGGGTGTGTGCCGTGAATTCCGTACGGTCGGTGAAATCGCGCAGAGATGCGACGGCGCCTAGCGCGCGGGTAGCCGGTGCCAGCAACGAGTCTGCGGCAATTCGTTTTCCGGGCCAACCGAGGGTACGCGCGGCGACCAATGCCGAGGAGATACCCACCAGGAAATCCGGACGCGCCCCCTTCAGAGCGCGGGTCAGACCCTTGGCCCCCAGCCCGGTATCAGCGACCACGATCACCGCACCAATCTTCAGGCAAGCGTAAAGCAACGCGGTGAGACGGGAACCAGGGGGAACCATCAAGTTAACACGAGACCCGGGTCGAACACCCTGGGCGTAGAGACCGTTGGCGAGGCGGTTGACCTCGGTGTTGAGCTCTGCCCAGGTGAGCTGAGCCGCCACGGCGGTCTCGTCTTTGGTGCTCATATCAACAACCGCCAACGAGTTATCGTCAGCGCGATTGGTCAGACCCGAGATCATCGGGTGAAAAACTTTGGTCTCCAGCCATTGCGCACGTGCCTCTAGGTGCGCCTCGCGAGAGGTACGCCCCTGCACGAAATGCTCGTTCAGCCAGTCGAAAAGCGGGGTGGCGATGTCTTCGTCGTCCATCACCAGGTGTGAGGCCTTTTCGTAGCGGTGCACGTCAGCCTGGGGCAAACGAACCTGCAGATCCTTCATATAGCGGCGTTGGAACACCGGGTCTTTGGTTCCCCACTGGAAGAAGGCCGGCACCGCTAATTCGCGAATTCCCTCGGCGATCTGCAACATCGTCGAATAGGACGGCGCCTCGTGGCCGGCGGGGATATCGGCGACAAACTGACGGATGCCCGCTCGGAGTGCGGGGGTGGAATAAGGAGCCGCGTAGGTGCGGTAGACCTCTTTATCGAGGCCACCGTGCTGGGCCAAGTGCAGGGTGACATCGAGAAAAGCGGTCGATTTTTCCGTACCCCAACCGTGAATGGCCGGGTTCAACGCCAGCTGCAGTGCGGCAGGGATCTTCTTCGTCTCGTCGTGGTAGACCGCCGTATTGGTCAAGGTGACCGCGCGTACCAGGTTGCGGTGTTCCAGCGCCCAACCCAGCGAGATGAGGCCGCCCCAGTCGTGCGCCAGAGTGACCACGGGGCGGTCGGTGCCGTCGAGGCCGCAGGCCGCGGTGAAATCCCCGAGATCGTTGACGCGGTCGGCTAGACGACGATTGCCTCCGGTTCGCTCCGAGTAACCCATATCCAACTGATCCACCGCGATGACTCGCCACGGATTCTCGGCGGTGAGTCCACCGGCCACCACGGACCGCCACAGGTACGACCACGTGGGGTTACCATGCACGGCCAGGATCGTGCCCACCGGTGTGCGGCCGGCTTGTTCAAGGGCCGGGCCGTTATCGAGGTAGTGCCACCGACGCGTGGTGCCGGCGTCTACCGCGGAGGTGGAGGTGACGCTGATCGTGTGAGACCAAGCGGGGTCGACCCCTGGCCACTGGGCGGGCTGAGGCGCGGAAGGCTGTTCGATCATGGGCGCAAATCCTTCAGAGGTGGGGTGGTCTTACCAGGTAATTTCCATCAGGGCGGTGTTCAAGCCAGATCCGACACCCATGCAGAGGATGCGGTCGCCGGCCGAGTATCCCGGGGCCTCTTTTGCCAGCGTCATGGGCAGAGCCGCGGCGGCAACGTTACCCCAATAGGGGAAGGTCATGGGGATCTTCTTTTCGTCGATACCCACCGCTTCGATGATCGCGTTGGTGTGTGCGTTGGAAATCTGATGGGTGACGTACGAATCCATGTCGTTCCAATCCCATCCCTGCTCATGTGCTTCTTCCCAGGCCTCGGCAACGAGTTGCAGACCGTGCTTGAGCAGACCGGCGGCGTCGGTATTCATGCCCTCATCGGCCTCACCGCCGATGCAGAGGTATCGGTGTTCGGTACCTGCCCGAGACACCGAACCCTTGATGCGGTGCCCCTCGGGGTGACGGTCGGCGCGTCCGATCACGGCGGCCGCAGCACCCGAACCTAGCGTCAGGGTGGCGAACTGGGCCAGGACGTCGTCGCGGGTGGTCTCGGGCTGATCCAGGATGCGCAGGGCCGTGGCGTGCCAGGGGGAGGGGTCTTCACCGGCGACGATCAAGGCGTAGTCGATGGCGCCGGCATCGATCATCGTGGCGGCAACGGTCATGGCGTTGACGAAACCCAGGCAGGCGTTGGTGATGTCGAACTCCAGGGCATGGCGCGGCAGGCCGAGTCGGTCGTGGATATTGACGGCCACAGCGGGTTCGAGGTTATGACGGGTGACCGAAGCGTTGATCATGAGACCGATGCTGTCTTTGGTGACGCCCGAGGCAGCCAGAGCCTTCTCGCCAGCGGCCACTGCGCCATCCTCAAAAGTCATGTTTGCGCCCCATGAACGACGTTCGCTGATCCCCGCCAAGCGTTCCAACAGACCCTTGGGCATACGCAGGCGCTTATAGGTTGCTGCCAACTTCTCGTCAAAGTACGCAGAAGAGACGACCTCGGGAGGCAATTCATGTTCGATGGAGAGCAACGAGACGTTGTGATGGCGGATATCGGAATTAGCGGTCAATGAAACACTTGCTTTCGGTCATGTGGCATCCACGGTCTCTTACAGTTCCGTGCCTGATCATACCGACCAGGCTAATTATCGATTGTATCGGTAAGGCGACAACGGTCGGTTACATTTCGCCTTAGGAATACTCAGTGACTGGGTCTGGAATAATGGAGATCCTCCAGAGACCACTATGATGAGCCCTAGATCGCTTCGAGAGGAATGCCGTGCACCTGACATCGTTGAAACTCCGCGGTTTCAAGTCTTTTGCCACGACCACCACTCTCGAATTCTGCCCCGGTATCAACGCGGTGGTCGGCCCCAACGGTGCGGGCAAATCCAATATTGTGGATGCCCTCGGTTGGGTCATGGGCGAACAAAGCACGAAATCGCTGCGGGCCGGGGCGATGCAAGACGTCATATTCGCGGGAAATTCCCAGCGGGCGGCCCTCGGCCGCGCCAAGGTCTCGGCAGCTTTCGACGTCTCCACAGCTGACCTGGATCTCGACGCCGACGAACTTACGGTCTCGCGCACCATGTTTCGGGCCGGAGGTTCCGAATACGAGCTCAACGGCCAACCCGCCAAGCTCACCGAGGTTCAAGAGTTGCTCACCTCGGTGGGGTTCGGAAAACTGCAACACTCCGTGGTCAACCAGGGGCATATCGACCGCGTGCTCCACGCCAGCGCCGTGGAGAGACGCCACCTCATCGAAGAAGCCGTGGGCATCACCTCCTACCGGCTCAAGGCCGACAAGACGGAACGCAAGCTCACCAGTCTCAAGGCCAACCTCGACCGCTTGGAAGACCTCGCTAACGAACTGCGTCAGCAACTAGAACCGCTCAAGCACCAATCGCATCAAGCGATGAGTGCCCAAGAACTCAACGAACAGATCCGCCAGCTGAAATCCGACCTCTTGGCCGAAGAGATCGGGCGGGTACGAGACACCCATGCAGAGCTGGCACAACAGCTCGCTCGCGTCGCAGACCAACGCCAGCAGGCCGCCACCGATCGGGAAACCACCGCCCAACGCTTACGTGACCTGGCCGAAAAAATGCAACGCAACGAACAGGAACTCGCCGAGCTCATGGAGCGTCACTTTGCGCTTCGGCAACTCAGCGCTCGCCTGACGGCAGTCGTCGCGGTATCTCGAGAGCGCCTGGTCACGCCCACCCCGGCGTCCACTGTTGCGGGGGAGCCGGACCAGGAGCAGAACTTCCATCAGCCATATCCCCTGAAACCACACACCGCCAACGAAGAGTTGGCCGGCGCTCGGGCACGGTTAGACCAGACCGAGGCGGCCCTTGAGCGAGCGCGGGAAGAGGTGAAAAAGGCCCAGGCTCAGGTCAATGGTTCCGACCGCGGCGTAGACCAAGCCAGCGTGGAGAACGAGGAGGCCCGCGCCAAGCTCGAAAACGCCGAGGCAACGCTCGAGAAAAGCACCGCTC
Organism: Rothia sp. LK2588; assembly: GCF_040946465.1. NCBI lineage: Bacteria > Bacillati > Actinomycetota > Actinomycetes > Micrococcales > Micrococcaceae > Rothia > Rothia sp. LK2588. The sequence goes on from NZ_JAYWLS010000001.1 coordinate 314,116, forward strand.
AGCGAGAGCAGCGAGCCACCGAGTATCAGCAGGCTCTAGAGAGCGCGCATCACGGCCAACTGACGCTGCAGACCGCAACAGAACGCGTGCGGTTACTCAAAGACGCTTTGGAGTCCGCCATCGCCCAACAGCCCTCCGCGACGGTGCGTCGCGAAGCGCAACTGACCTCCTGGATGGACGGGTTACACATCGCCGACGGTTGGGAAACGGCCATCTCGGTAGCGCTGAGTGATTTCTCTCAGGCCTGGGTGACACCTGCACCACTCGACGTTCCCGTCTCGCACCTGTACGAGCCCACTTCGCGACGCGAGGTGGAGGAGCCGCTCTCATCCGCCAAGCTGCCCAAAGGATTTCACCTGGCGTGTTCTCTCATCACCTGCGCCCCGGCGGTGACGGCGGTGGTGGAGCACCAGCTACGCTACACCCTCGTCGTAGACCCCGACGTCCCCACCACCGAGATCCGCTCCCTGCTCGATCAATACCCCGAGGCGAGCGTGATCACCACCACCGGGGTCCGCTACGTGCACGGTGCCACCCTCTACCTCGGGGAAACCGCCACACCCCTCTATACCCGCACCCAGCTGACCCGCGCCCAGCAGGAACTCACAACCGCCGAAGACCGTCAGCGGGAGCTGAAGAAACGTCAAGACAAGACGGCGGAGCGCCTCGATGAAGCGCGCAACGCCGAAAAGGACGCCGCCCGCCGGCTGGGTACTGCCCGGGCACGTCATACGCAGACCACCACGGCTCTCGCTCACGCCCAAGCGGCCACGGAAGCGGCGGCGAAAAACCTGAAATGGCTCCAAAAAGCTGAACGCGAGGCACTCACCCGACGCGACGACGCCCAAACAGCCTGGGACGCAGCCCTTGTCAAGGCCCGCCACCAAGAAGCCCAGCGCACGCACATCGTGTCCCGTTCGCGCTCCGTGATAAACCGCGCCGAAGCGCTCGAACGTTATCTTGAGGCGGAACGCACCACCATCGAAGAAACCCGCCAAACCCTTCGAGAAGAACAACGAGACATGGCGGCCACCCGTCAAGACCTCGAATCGAAACTCACGGCCTTGGCCCATCAGGGTGAAAAGATCTCGGTACAAGACGCCAGTATCAAGGCCGAGTTTTCTCAGACTCAGACCAACCTCGACAATCTCGCTGAGACCGCCCGCGAACAATTCGAGCGCACCCCAGAAGATCTCGAGGCAGAATTCGTGAACCGGTGGGGAGAAGGCGAAGACTGTAGTTTTTCGGCATCCGGTGCTCGTGCCGATCTCAGATCGGCCGACGAATCCCTGCGTGCTCTAGGGGCAGTCAACCCCCTGGCCGTGGCCGAATGTGAAGCTCAACAGCAGCGCTTCGACTATCTCACCGAGCAGATTGCCGATCTCAAGCAAACCCGCTCGAGCCTGAGGAGTCTCGTGCGCGACCTCCACCGGCGCATGCGCGCAGAATTCAACACCGCCTTTGAGATCGTCAAGGAACACTTCGAGCGAGACATCGAAGAGCTCTTCCCCGGTGGCGAAGGAACGCTGAGCCTGACGGAGGACGCCGAGGATCTTGACGCCGGCGTGGACATTCAGGTGCGACCTGCAGGCAAGAAGGTTAAGCGGCTTTCTCTCCTGTCTGGGGGTGAGCGTTCGCTGGCGTCCCTGGCGCTGTTGACCGCGATCTTCTCAGCCCGCCCGGCCCCGTGCTACGTATTAGACGAGGTGGAGGCCTCTCTCGATGACCGCAATCTAGCTCGCGTGCTCCCCGTCTTGCGCCGGTTAGGGGAGAAGAGCCAACTGATCATCATCACGCACCGCCCGGCCACCATGGAGATCGCCGACCGTCTTCTAGGAGTCACCCTGCAATCGGGGCAGTCCCAGGCGCTCAGTGAAGACGCCGAACGCATCCGCCAGCTCCTTTAGATTTCCCGCGGACACCGGGGTGAAATTTATTTGCCGGTGTACCCAGGTTCGGCGAGCTCGGCAGGGAACTTGGGGGTGCGTCCAGGGATCCAACCGATCATGGCGACCAAGAAGAAACACGCCGAGAGCACGAAAGCCGGACCGAAACCGAGGTGGTCGGCGACCAGACCCGCGATGATGGGCCCGATGATCTGACCGAAATCGGCCGCCATCTGGAAGTTGGCGAGGACGGTTCCACCCGCCCGGGAGGAGCCGATGATATCCGCGACCGCGGCCTGTAAGGACGGCGCCAGGCACCCGGTGCCGAAACCGGTGATCCCACTAAAGACGACAAACATCACCGGATTCGCAGCGAGGCCGACCATGATCGTCGATACGCCCGCAATAAACAGCCCGGTGAAAATAAGGACGCGCCGCCCGTGCCGGTCGGAGAGTGAACCGGAGATATTTTGCATGATGGCATTGCACGCGGCGTAGGTGGCCATGGCCACACCGGCCAGAACGATACCGCCGGCATTGGCGTCATAGTCTTCTCCCGCATGGTACGAAGCCAACAGCGCCACCGCAGCCAGCGGCATCAACGAGACACGAATACCCAGCGCCGCCCAACCGATCGCGAAGTTGGTGACCAGCGCAGACTTGAAACTGGAAAACCGAAGCGCCTCAGTGAACAACAACTGCTCACGGTGGGCGGTGGAACCGTTAGAACCCTCCGCACTCTCTTTCAAGAAGACCCACACCACGGCGGCCGCGACCAAGAGCGAACCACCGTAGATCACGAAGGGCAACCGCATACCCAACCCAGACATCACCGCGCCCAGAACCGGACCCAGGATGTTACCCAAGAGGAAGGCGGTGGCGTAATAACCAGAGATACGACCCCGGAGGTTCACCGGAGAGTGCCTCACCAGAAGTCCCATGGCAGAGACGGTAAACATGACAGAACCCAGTCCACCGATCGCCCTAAAGACCATGAGTGAGAAGTAGTCCCAGGAGGCCGCCGTACCGAAAGACCCGGCGGCCACGATCAACAAGCCCCAGATGTAGGTGTTGCGCTCGCCGAGCCGCACCACGATTTTCCCGGCACCGGGCGCAAAGAGTAGACGGGTGAGCGCGAAGATTGAGACCACCGCAGAGGCCGCCATCGCACCCACGTCGTAGCTGGCCGCGTAGCGTGGGAGCACCGGGGCGATGAGGCCAAACCCCAAGGCGATGACGAAGGCGGCCACAATCAGAACCTTGAGCTGGGTAGGAACCGCACGTTTTGCTCGGCGATCAGTGGCGGCGGTGAGGTCACGATGTTGCTCGGCGACCCGGGGAAGGGCCGCGGTGATGGGAAGAGCCGAAGTGTCGGAAGAAACGTAAGGTTGCTTGTCTGCCATGGTGGCCACCACTTTACCCGCGGGGCGCGAGGCGCGAACGTATTGTACGCATTATGACGTGGACTGAGGGGCGTGGATAAGACGGTACAGCCTGGGGGTCTATATGAGAAGCTAGAAGATGTGAATGATACCTTGACTCTTGTTTTGTACATCGTCTTAGGTGTGCTGGTACTTGCCGGTGTGCTTGCGGTGCTGCTTCGCGGCCCCAAGGCGCCCAAGGGCGGGTACGAATCCACCCGAGACCCGAACGATACCCCCGGCAGTGCGCCGGTCTCTACGATTGAACGACCGCCGTCGGCGGTGGGCCGACTGGTCCGTTTGCGCGAGCGCCTGGCTCGTTCCAACAATCTCTTGGGCAAGGGCCTGCTGGCACTGTTGTCTCGCGACAAGATCGACCAGGATGTGTGGGACGAGGTTGAAGAGACCCTGCTCATGGCAGACCTCGGTGCCGGCCCCTCCGAACGGCTGGTGTCGGCCCTGCAACAGCGAGTCCGCGTTGAAGGCACCGAAAACCCCGCCCACGTCAAGCAGATGCTCAACGAGGAACTGCTGAAGATCGTCGGCCCCGACTACGACCGCTCGCTGAAGCTCGAGGGAGCCGATGGCAACCCGGGTGTGGTTTTGGTCGTCGGCGTCAACGGCGTTGGCAAAACCACCACCGTTGGCAAGCTGGCGCGCGTCATGGTTGCCGAAGACAAACAACTTTTGCTGGGTGCGGCCGATACCTTCCGCGCCGCCGCAGCGGATCAGCTGCAGACCTGGGGCAATCGCGTGGGCGTGGACACCGTCCGCTCCGAGAAGGACGGCGCCGACCCAGCGTCCGTGGCCTACGACGCGATTAAGCAGGGTAAGGAACGCGGCGTCGACACCGTGATGATCGATACCGCAGGACGCCTGCAGAACAAGGCTGGCCTCATGGATCAGCTGGGCAAGATCAAGCGAGTCGTCGAGAAGGAAGCCCCGGTCACCGAGGTGTTGCTCGTCATCGACGCCACCACCGGCCAGAATGGCATGATCCAGGCGAAGGTATTCGCTGAGGTTGTAAACATCACCGGTATCGTGCTGACGAAGCTCGATGGGTCCGCCAAGGGCGGCATCGTGGTTGCCATCCAGGAGGAGCTCGGCGTTCCCGTCAAACTGGTGGGACTGGGTGAAGGCCCCGACGACCTTGCACCCTTTGAGGCGCAGGCATTCGTCGACGCGTTGCTGGACTAAAGACCAACCTAGAATACAGAGGGCCGTTCTATCCCCACGGGGGTGGAACGGCCCTCGTGTTGTCTTCTGGCGGCTCGCCCGGCGGGCTTTTCGTGCCCCTGAAGCTATACGTTATGCTTGGAGATTGATGAAAAACCTTGAGGGGTAGCCTCACCAACCAACCGAAAGCAGTACACGGCTCGTGTTTAATTCACTTTCTGACCGGCTAGCGAATACGTTCAAGAATCTGCGCGGTAAAGGCCGCCTGACTGAGGCCGATATTGACGCCACAGTTCGCGAGATCCGCCGCGCACTGTTAGACGCCGACGTCGCTGTGCCCGTGGTGCGCGAGTTCACCGCGCACATCAAGGAACGCGCGCTCGGCGCCGAGGTGTCGGAGGCGCTGAACCCCTCTCAGCAGATCGTCAAGATCGTCAATGACGAACTGCAGACCATCCTCGGTGGCGAGACTCGCCGCATCAACATGTCCAAGACCGGGCCGACCATCATCATGCTGGCCGGTCTACAGGGTGCCGGTAAGACCACCTTGGCGGGCAAGATGGCGAAGTGGCTGAAGAAGCAGGGGCACACCCCCATGCTGATCGCCTCCGACCTGCAGCGCCCCAACGCGGTGAACCAGCTGAAGGTCGTGGGCGAACGCGCCGGTGTCAAGGTCTACGCGCCGCACCCCGGCGTCACCAGCGAGTTCGACACCCCCACCGGCGATCCGGTGCAGGTGGCCCGCGACGGTGTGGCGGAAGCTCGTGCGAAGCTCCACGACGTCGTCATCGTCGATACCGCCGGCCGCCTGGGCGTGGACGCCGAGCTGATGCAGCAGGCGCGCGACATCCGCGATGCCATCGAACCCAACGAGGTTCTGTTCGTGATTGATGCGATGATCGGTCAAGACGCCGTCAACACCGCGCTGGCGTTCAACGAGGGTGTGGACTTTACCGGTGTCGTCCTCTCGAAGCTTGACGGTGACGCTCGTGGTGGTGCGGCCCTGTCGGTGGCATCGGTCACGGGTAAACCGATCATGTTCGCCTCCACGGGTGAGAACGTGGACGACTTTGAGCAGTTCCACCCGGATCGCATGGCATCGCGCATCCTCGACATGGGTGACGTGCTGACCCTGATCGAACAGGCCGAGGCCAGCTGGGATAAGGCCGAGGCCGACCGCATGGCGCAGAAGTTCGCCGACCAGGAAGACTTCACCTTCGACGACTTCTTGGCTCAGATGCAGCAGATCCGCAAGATGGGGTCCATGAAGAAGATGTTGATGATGATGCCCGGCGCGGCGCAGATTCGTCAGCAGCTCGAACAATTCGACGAGCGCGAAATTGATCGCGTTGAGGCAATCGTACGTTCGATGACCCCTCACGAACGAGTGGCGCCGAAGATCATCAACGGTTCGCGGCGTGCCCGCATCGCCCGCGGTTCCGGTGTGACAGTCTCTGAGGTGAACCAGCTCATGGAGCGCTTCGCCCAGGCCCAGAAAATGATGAAGAAATTGGCCTCTGGAAATATGTCTGGACTTCCCGGTGGCATGCAGATGCCCGGAATGGCAGCCGCGTCCGGTGCCATGAAGAAGGCCAACAAGAAGAACGCTAAGAAGAACAATAAAAAAGCGCGTTCGGGTAACCCGGCCAAGCGCGCTCAGCAGATGCAACAGGCTCAGCAGAAGGCCGTACCCGGTTCGTCCTTCGGCCAGCAGGGTAACAAGGATTTCAACCTTGAAGATATGAACCTGCCCAAGGGCTTCGAAAAGTTCCTAGGCGACAAGTAAAAATGTGCCGTGTGAGGCGCCCGGTGGAAAGTTCTCTGCCGGGCGCCTCATGTCATCCTCTTTTCGGCGCGACACGGGGTCATCTGCGCGAGGGGGTACGCGCCTTCGCTGTTTTCCTGCGGGAGATTCGGTAGGCTGAGTACAACGTCATCTTCGCCCAAACTCAGGTTGTGGAGGTCAGCTATGGCAGATACGTATTTGATGCATGACGAACTGGTGGCGTTCATCGCCACGCTTCCTACTCGCCGCCTTGCCGCCTCCGCACTTATCCGCGATGAATCCGGCAGGATCCTCGCTGTCAAGCCGAACTACCGCGACGGCTGGGCCCTGCCCGGTGGCACCGTCGAGGCTCACGAAGCGCCTCAGGACGGTTGTTTCCGCGAGGTGCTCGAAGAGGTCGGGTTGCACCTGGAACCGGGCCGTGTAGTCATGATCTATCACGGACTCGATATGGGGGTATGGGGTGACTCCACCTACTACCTCTACGACGGTGGCGTCATTGCAGCGGATACTCCCATCACATTGCAGGAGGAGGAACTGACCGAATACGCCTGGCTCAGTGAGAACCAACTCGAGGAGCACTTCGGCCGAGCTTTCGCGGCGCGCCTGGCTGCCTCACTCCGGGCGCTGGAAACCGGTGAGGTCTTGGAGCTCAGCTCATCAGAGAACCTCCACCAGAAATAATCTCTCTTCATTCATTCGCCGTTGAGTTAACGGCTATCACGTGACCAAAGGTAAAACTCAAAACCAATATGACAGATTCACCTATGAATCCCCATGAAGAATCGTCAGCCGTAGATGACCAGCTTGCCACGAGCTGGTCTCGCATTTCTCTGGACTTCGGCCCCGACGGTTTCACCGCAGACGACGAAGCTGGTGAGCCCGCCGAAGATTCCACCCAGTCGGTGGTTCGCGTGGAGATCGAGAACATGATCAACGCGATCAAACGCGCCGCCGAAGAGTCCGGGGATCGAGAGAACAACGGAAGAGGTCTGGCCGATCTCGACGTCACCGCCGAGCAACTGGAAAAGATGCTGGGCCAGCGGGTTGCCGACGATGACTCGGTTCCCGACTCCGAGCGAGGCTCCGACGAAGGTCCGTTAGAGGGCGACGCGGTGCTGAAGCCGCGCTTAGAAGACGACACCATGGTCGTGGATTTAGCCACCTCGCCCCTGCTCAATCAAGACGCCGGGGACGACGATGACAATTCCTCAACTGATACACACGCCACCGACGAAGACGACCACGACGATCAGGACGAACAGGCAGATCTGGACCGTCGGGCACGTGAAGCCACCTCGAACGATGTGGTCGAAGCGCTGATGCTTGCGGCGGTCAAGCTTCCCGAGGTGCTGGTCTACGAGGCAGACGATCATCACGTCGATGTGTTCGTGCTGTGCGTGAACCACCACGATGAGGTGCTGACCGCGCACCTAGGGGAGAATGGCAAACTACACCCCGGGGATGCCTTCGAAGAGTTCGCCGCCGAATTGATGGGTCAACTTCCCGTGCGCGGCGGTCTGTGCGCCAACGAAGACTCATATCTGCTCTCCGCACCCGTCACTGCGCTGGGTGAGGAATTGGTCTTGGACGCCGATGCCTACGTCGCCGCCTACCTTCAGGTGCCCTTCGAGCAGCTCCGGCAGGCGGTTCACACCTCGGATTTGATGGGGCCAGTCGATGCCGCCCCGGTGGACGACAACGCCGTTTTGCTGACAGCACCAGCCGCGATTCTCCTGCCCTTGCTTTCGGAGCTGCGTTGCGCGGCGGTGGTTACCGAGGTCACCGAGTTCAATCAACATCTGGCTTTCGTGGTACCCGATTCATTCGATCACATCACCGAGCAGGTCGCGATTGAAGGGATTGGAAGCCCCGATCCCGAACCTTCGGCCGCCGGTACTGTGATCGACTTGACCTGGGGAGCACCCAAGACCTTGACGCGCTACCTGCCGCAGAACTCCTATGCCGTGGACACCCTCTGGTTGTTACCCGGTAATCTTCCCGAACCGCTGAATTTCGTGCGGATGACGGATGAGTTGGAAAATCTTTCCTGGGTCTTTGGGCTCAACGACAGCGCTACGAAACGGTTACACAACTACGTAGAAGATTCCGCCTCAGAATTGGGCATGGAATCGGTGCTACAGCTCCTGGACATGCCGGGGGAGCTGGCGAAACTTTCGTCTGAAACTATTGAGATAGAATCTTTAGAGAACCACGAAGTTTTGTATCCTGCAGCGGCAACATACGAGGATCCCCTCGAAGGTCTCGGGGAGATACCGCCCCACGCATTGCAAGCCGTACGCCAGCAGGTTCAGCGTCGTCCGTGGCTGATGACCCTCGACGGAGTTGCGCAGCTTTCTGTCTCCGGCGCGCTGGCCATTTTTGCGGCTCGCCGTCGCGCTCAGGGGCTTTCGGCGCGTCCCGCCACAGTGGGAGCCGCCGCGTTGCTGGGCACCGGTCTGGCCGAGCTAGCGCTGTCGCGGACGTATATCAAAGTGCAGGAGGCGCTGGGTAAACAGCGCAATGAGCCGGCACACAATACTTCACGCGATGGATCACTCATGGACGAGCTCGCCTCTCCTGAGAAACCCAACGGCGGCCTCAAACACCGTGCGGATTCTTCCGAGAAGCGGGCGTTCAAACGGGCTACCGAATTCATGAAAAAACTGGGTTCGCGTAACCGAAAGAATCACTAGAACATTTATTGGAGGATACCTTTGGCCACCACCACCGAGGTTATCGAAGCCGCCACGGCAAAAAAGCTAGATCTTCTCGACCATGACGTACCCCGTTTTGCCGTGCGCGCCATATTAGCGGGCGTTTACCTGACGCTTGCTACGGCATTCGCAGCGGTCGCGGGGCAGATTGTCAACGGTGTCGCACCCGGCATGGGCGCCATCGTTTTCGCGCTGTTCTTTGGAATCGGACTGTTCGCAATCGTCATTCTCGGGGCCGAACTGGCTACCGGAAACATGATGTTCCTCTCGTACAGCGCCACCAACCGTAGGGTTTCCTGGGGCAAGGCAATCACGCTCGTTGCGGTGACCACCTTCTTCAACCTCGTCGGTGCCGTGGCGGTGGCGTGGTTGATGAGCCAATCTGCGAAGCTCGGACACGTTCCGCCCACCCACTTTATGGCCACGACGGCCGCGGCGAAGGTTGCGAAGGCGCCCTGGGGTCTGCTCTGCGAAGGCATCCTGGCGAACTTCGTGGTCAACATGGCCTTGCTGGGGGCGGCCAAGGCTCAAGACTACATTTCGAAATTCTTCACCATCGTTTTCATCTTGGCTATCTTCGTGGGTTTGAGCTTCGAGCACGTCATCGCCAATTTCTCGCTGATGAGCATGACGATGTTTTCGGTCAACCCCTGGCCCGAGGGGTTCACCCTCGGTACGGTCTTGCTGAATTGGCTGATCGTGTTTATCGGTAACTTCATCGGTGGTGGTCTGCTGATCGGTGCGCTGTATGCGTGGCTGAACCGATCGAAAACCTCTTACGCTGACTAATCGGGTATGAACTCAACGTGATGACCGCGCGGCATGCGGAAGACATACCGCGCGGTCATTATCTTTCTAGACCATGGACATTGCCTAAAACACAACGAACTTTGCGTCACAGGTCTGGAAAAACACGGCACGGTTTGGCATAATTTTCCAGGTACTCGATGCACGCGATCCCTCTCACTCGCGTGGCATTGCGTTCAATAGAGGCAATAGGGACGGCTCGCCCCACGAGCGCTGAACTATAGCCTCGCCCACATATAGAAACAGGAGAGTCCACAACAGTGGCTGTAAAAATTCGTCTGAAGCGTATGGGTAAGATCCGCGATCCTCGCTACCGCGTTGTAGTGATGGATTCCCGCACTAAGCGTGACGGTCGCGCGATCGAAGAAATCGGCATCTACCAGCCGACCGAAAACCCTTCACTGATCCAGATCGATTCTGAGCGTGCTCAGTACTGGTTGTCCGTTGGCGCACAGCCTTCGGAGCAGGTACGCAAGCTTCTGACTCTGACCGGCGACTGGGCAACCTTCAAGGGCGAGAAGGCAGAGAACACTGTCAAGCCCGTCGAAGCAAAGCCTGAGTTCGTTGCTCCCGACAACGGTTCGGTTATCCTGCCCGAGGCTATCACTCCGAAGGCCTCCGAAGAAGAAACCGCTGAGACCGAGTCGGCAGAGGCACCCGAGGCTGACGAGGCATCTGAGCCCGCAGCTGAGGAAGCAGCTGAGTAATCATGTTGGCTGATGCACTCGAACACCTGGTTCGAGGAATCGTTAACAACCCGGACGACGTTGAGGTTCGCTCCCGGAGCGGACGTCGTGGGGACACCCTTGAAGTTCGGGTTAACCCAGACGACCTCGGCCGAGTGATCGGTCGCCAGGGTCGTACCGCCAACAGCGTTCGTACGGTGATCGACGCGATCAACCATTCCGACCCCGTCCGCGTGGACGTGGTGGATACCGATCGCAAGCGGTAGCCGATAAATAATCGACGCTGATCAGCTTCATAACCCCGCACCGTATGCCAGTGGCACGGTGCGGGGTTTTCTTATGATAGAAGTGGTTCTCAAGCCGAACCATACTCACCACAACGAGAGGGAGACTCCATTGCAGGTACAGGTTGCGCGTATTGGCAAACCACACGGAATTCGGGGTGAGGTAACCGTTGAGCTGTTCACCGATCAACCCGAAGCTCGATTTGCCCGCGGTGAAACCCTCGACATCGAGGAATTTTCCACGACAAGTCCCGTTGCGCGCATCGCACCCCGCGGTCAGCTGACAGTGGCAGGTTCCCGGTGGAACAAGAAGATCCTCGTGGTGCGGTTTGAAGAAGTCACCTCTCGCAATGATGCCGAGGTGTTGCGTAATACCCGTCTCGTCTTTGATTCCGCCGAGGTTGACGACGACGAGGGCGTCTATGAACACGACGTGCTGGGGCTACCGGTGTACCTGCTCGCCGACGTCCCCGAAGAAGAACTGCCGCAAGGCAAGGGCATCGGTACGGTGAGCGGGCTGCAGACCATGCCTACCCAGGATCTGCTGTTGATCGACCTACACAACGGTGGAGAAGCTATGATCCCGTTCGTTGAAGAGCTCGTTCCCGAGCTCGATCTCGATGAAAAGTTCGTACTCATCGACCCTCCTGCCGGTCTGCTGGAGCTCGACGAGAGCGAGGAAGGCTAACCCGTGCGCCTCGACGTGATCACCATCTTTCCCGAGTATCTAGCCCCGCTGGAGTTATCGTTGCTGGGCAAGGCCCGCAAGGATGGCCTCGTGGACGTGCAGATTCACAATCTTCGCGACTTTGCCTTCGACCGTCACAAGACCGTCGACGACACCCCCTACGGGGGCGGCGCCGGAATGGTGATGAAGCCCGAACCCTGGGGGCTGGCTCTGGATCACGTGCTCACTGCAGCGTCTCCGCAGCCACAGCCTCAGCCAGATCTGCAGCCACAGCCGCAGAGCGACGGGGTAGCGGCTACCGCTGGTATCTCTGCGGCTCAGCCGGTGCTGATCGTTCCCTCACCAGCCGGAGAAGTTTTCAACCAGGCGCTGGCCTACGAGCTGGCAGAAGAACAGCACGTGGTTTTCGCGCCGGCTCGCTACGAGGGCATCGACGAGCGAGTCCTCGACTGGGCCGAGGAGCACTTTAGGGTGATGCCGGTTTCTATCGGAGATTACGTGCTCTACGGGGGAGAGGTTGCGGTCATGGTCATGATGGAGGCCATCATCCGTCTCATTCCTGGTGCGATGGGTAACCCGGAGTCGCTCGCCGAAGAGTCCCACACTGGGGGACTGCTGGAATATCCCGTCTACACCAAGCCCGCTGTCTGGCGAGAACGCGCCGTGCCGGACGTCCTGCTCTCGGGCAATCACGCCGCAATCGCTCGGTGGCGGCGCGATGAGCAGATCAGGCGTACATTTGATCGGCGCTATGACATGATTTCATCCGCCGGTCAGGACGCCTGGGATAAGAAAGACCGCACATTACTTATCGAGCTACGCACCGAACGCAAACGGCGGCTCAAGGCCGCGCGAGAAGAGGGAAGTGGCGAACAGGCGGCCGGTTCACCGGAGCAAGATAGCTAACACCGGGTGAACCTTGGAAACTTGCCTCATCGGTGTCATAATAGATACTTGTGTTCGTGTTGGGTACGCCCCTGCCGCAGGGGGAAGAGCGACCTCAACAACATGAGCCGCGAGCGGCGCAATCGGTGCTCGTGTAATCTACGTTTCTTCGCGGCAGCACCAGTCTGCCGGCTTCGGTCGGCCTGAGACACTGTGCGCGATGTGTTAACGAGTGTATTGGACCTGCGGCCGATACCTTGTGGAGAAATCAATGCAGACTCTTGACTTCATTGACAACAAGTCGCTTCGTGACGACATCCCCGAATTCAGCGCTGGCGACACCCTGAACGTGCACGTCAACATCGTTGAAGGCAACCGCTCCCGCGTTCAGGTCTTCAAGGGCTTCGTCGTGGGTCGTCAGGGCGCAGGCGTTCGCGAAACCTTCACCGTTCGCAAGGTTTCCTTCGGCGTTGGCGTTGAGCGTACCTTCCCGGTTCACTCGCCCGTGATCGACAAGATCGAGGTGCTGACCCGCGGTGACGTTCGTCGTGCGAAGCTGTACTACATGCGTGATCGCCACGGTAAGGCAGCACGTATCCGCGAAAAGCGCGAGAACAACGCTTAAGTTCGAGGAACCAATGACGAAAGCCGTGAGGCTTGACTCAGCAGACAGGCGCCACCCCCGGCATGGGGGAGGGCGCCTGTTTGCTGTTGCAATTGTGGTGGCGCTTCTCATCATGACGGTGATTCGCCATTTCTTCATCGATGTGTACTACATCCCCTCCGAATCCATGCAACCGGCTTACGAACCGGGAGATCGCATCGTGGTGTCCAAAACTCAGCACGATATTTCGCGAGGGGACGTCGTGGTGGTCAACGGTGAAGGAAGCTTTGCTCCCTACCGTCCAGCTTCCTACGCCTGGTCGCACCCTATTGACACGACCCTGCGTTTCTTCGCCCTCAAAGGGGACGACAACGTGTACATCAAGCGCGTGATTGGCGTAGGGGAAGACACTGTGGAGTGTTGCGAGAATAACCGTCTGCTGGTCAACGGTCACCCGGTGGAGGAACCCTATCTTCTCGACGACAACTTCGCTTCCGAGCAGAAGTTTAAGGTGACCGTTCCGGAGGGCAAGTTATGGCTCATGGGTGACAACCGTGCGCATTCTCGCGACTCTCGCGCGCTCTTGGGGCAGCCGGGAGGCGGTTTTATCGCCGAGGATAGTGTTCTGGGTGAACCCATATTGCGCCTGTGGCCGCCCGATCGGTTCGGGCAACTAACCCCTTAATACCGGCAACACTAGGACGGTTTTGCCAGCTAAATTTAAGTTCAGTTTGCGCCTGCCCGCCCACATTGACCATGTTGCGAGGGTTAAACTACTTCCAGTACCCCACAAGTGAAAGACTTCCATGACTGATCAGACTCCTTCAGCCGATGACAAGCCGCTCGACGAGGCCTCTTCCGATAGTTCGCGTAAGCGCGGTAAACGGAATCAGCGCGCAAGCTCTCGTCGAGAGATCCGTGAAAGCGAAAAGAGCGGCGCCTGGGCACAGATCAAAGAGTTTTTGCTCGTTATTTTTTACGCCCTGCTGATCGCATTCTTGTTGAAGACCTTTGTGTTGCGCGGGTTTTATATCCCTTCGGGGTCGATGGAGAACACCCTGGCTATCAACGATCGTGTCTTCGTGAACGTCGCTGGATCCACTTTCGGTGACGCTGAACGCGGTGACATTATCGTCTTCAAAGATACTCAGGGTTGGATTGATTCGTCTGCTCAGCGGCCCAATGCGATTCGTCAGGCTTTGTCGTTCGTGGGCGTGATGCCGGATTCTTCGAACAACTACTTGGTCAAGCGCGTGATAGGTAAGGGCGGCGACCACGTGAGCTGTTGTTCACCGAACGGCAAGCTATACGTGAACGGCCAGGAGATCACGGAAGATTACATCTACCCCGGGGCAAATCCCTCCGATATCAAGTTTGACGTGGTGGTCCCCGAAAACTCTTACTTCGTAATGGGCGATCACCGCAATAATTCCGCAGATTCCCGCTACCACATCGAACGCGGCACGGAATTCATCAGTGAAGCAGATGTTGAGGGTGAGGTCTTCGTGATCGCGTGGCCGCTCAACCACTTCAAGTGGCTCAACGGCGCGGAGGAGACCTTCGCGAATGTGCCCGATACGGCACCGAGCAAGTAATGGTTTCATCACAAACACAGGCAACCCTCGAGACGGAAGAGACCTTCTTCGCCTCGGGGGTTGACCTCATTGCGGGTATGGACGAGGTGGGTCGCGGTTCGCTGGCCGGCCCGGTAAGCGTTGGGGTAGCGCTGGTACCTGCCGGCACGGTACTGAGCGTGGAGGGGCTGACCGATTCGAAGGCGCTCAGTAAGCTCCGGCGCGAATCCATGGTCTCCGACATCGAGACGTGGTGTACCACCGCGGTAGGATCCGCCACTCCTCAGGAGATCGATGAATGGGGGATGACCGCGGCATTGCGCGTGGCGGGTCACCGGGCCTTAGCTCAAGCAGTATCCACCGCGGGGCAGGCTCCGGACATGGTCTTATTGGACGGCAAACACGACTGGTTCACTTCGCCTGCGGACGACCTACTCAGCATGGTGGACCCGACTCAGCTAGCGTTCAACACTGCATTGAACCGGGTCTGGGGCAACGGGGTCGTGTGGTCGGGTCCCGTGCACACCGTGATCAAGGGTGACCTAAGCTGCGCGTCTATATCGGCTGCGTCTGTGGTGGCTAAAGTGCACCGTGACGAGTTGATGACTCGCCTGGCGCAGGAGTACCCAGCCTATGGGTGGGAAAAGAACATGGGTTATGGTTCTGCGGCACACCGCGAGGCCGTGGAGACTCATGGTCCTACGGTACATCACCGATTGAGCTGGAACCTCGGCGTGAGTGAAGATGCCATTCGAGACTGTGTCCACAAGCGCGAAAATCTGACATCACTCTAAAAGTAAACCGTTGGATAACAATCTAACTAAATCAATATCCTTGCATTAGAGGGGAACTCTCGGTCTGGGTTTTCCACAGTTTTCCCACGATCTATTTTTGCTGGGAACTGTGTGACAACCTGCTGGTGAAATCCCATTCACCAAGACGGGGGTACCCACATGCACACACATCAGACTCAGGTTGGACGCTGGGGTGAAGATCTCGCCGTAGCCGTGCTGAGCGGATCAGGTTATCGACTGATCGACAAGAATTGGCGGCCACAGAGATCTCAGGCCGGTCTCACCCTACGGGGAGAGATCGATGCCGTGTATCTCACGCCGAAAGACCACATCGCGTTCGTGGAGGTCAAGACACGAACCACCGCTGACTACGGTCTGCCGGTTGAAGCGCTGACCCCCGAGAAAAGACGTAAATTGCGTGAACTCGTGGGCGCATGGAGATTATCTCACCAGGAGTTTCAACGCCACAGTTACCACATCGATGTGGTTAGCATTATCGGCACTGCTGATCACTTCGCCTTTGAACATCGCCAGGCGGTGGTCTGATATGGGTTACGCAAAAACCTATGCGGTTGCCTTGGTGGGTATCAGCGGGCATGTGATCGAGGTAGAGGCTGATATTTCTCAGGCCCTTCCAGGTTTTGTGTTGCTGGGGTTGCCCGACACCGCCTTGAATGAGGCGAAAGACCGCGTTCGGTCCGCCGCCAAGAACTCCGGTAAACCTCTGCCGCCGCAGAAGCTGACGATTAATCTCACCCCGGCCCGGTTACCGAAACGAGGTACCGGGTTTGACCTCGCTATCGTGGTCGCCGCGTTGCAGGCTGCGAAGTTGTTGCAACCGAGTGGCCGAACGGTTTTCTTGGGCGAACTGGGTCTGGACGGCAGCGTCCGCCCGATTCCTGGGGTGTTACCTGCCGCCCGCGCCGCGTGGGAGGCCGGTTTCGAGTCGGTGGTGGTGCCGGAGCATAACGCGAACGAAGCTCGACTCATCTCTGGATTAGAGGTGAGGGGAGTCTCGTGTTTGGCCGAAGTGCTGACTTTGTTGGGAGCTGATACTGAGCAGCTGCGCTTCCCTTCATCCAGTTCTACCCGGCCCGGCAGCGAGGACGAAGCTGTTCCCTTAATGCCCGCAGATATGGCGGACGTTGCCGGGCAGGAAGAAGGGCGACTGGCCCTGGAGATTGCCGCCGCGGGGGCTCATCACCTGCTGTTCAACGGCCCACCTGGGTCGGGTAAGACCATGCTGGCCGAAAGATTGCCGGGTATTCTTCCACCGCTGTCCACCGATCAAGCGCTTGAGGTGACAGCGATTCATTCTATTTCCTCACGCGGGGCACCCCGTACCCAGCTGATGCGGTACGCTCCCTTTGAGGCTCCCCATCATACAGCTTCGGCCGCGGCACTCATGGGTGGGGGCTCGGGCATCCCACAGCCGGGGTGTGTATCACGGGCGCACCGTGGGGTGTTGTTTCTTGATGAAGCCCCGGAATTTCACCGCAATGTGTTGGACTCACTGCGCCAGCCGTTGGAAAGCGGTAGCGTCACCCTCGATAGGTCCACCGCTTCCGCCACCTACCCGGCACGGTTTCAACTGGTCTTGGCTGCAAACCCTTGCCCCTGCGGTAAGAATTCGGGACGTGGTCTGGAGTGCACCTGCACCAGTAAAGAGCGTCGTACTTATTTCAGCCGTCTCTCGGGGCCATTACTAGACCGTATCGACTTACACATCACCGTGCCTCAGGTATCAGCGGCAGAACTGACATCCACAGGCAGCCACGAGCCCAGTCAGCCCATCCGGGAGAGGGTGGTTCAGGCCCGCGAAAAGCAGCGTGAGAGGCTCGCCGACTTCGGCGTTTTAACCAACGCAGAGACCAACGGAAAGATTCTGCGCGGCAAACTCAAATTGCCTGCCACGATGACCCAATCACTGAGCAGGGCCGTCGACCGGGGTGCACTGACTGCCCGCGGTTACGACAGGGTTTTGCGTACCGCCTGGACCATAGCCGACCTCGAAGGGGCCGAATCGCCTCGCTCCGATCATCTTGACCTCGCGTTGTACTTCCGCAACATGAGCCGTACATAATTTCGCCCGACCCAACAGAGATTCCCATGACCAATGATCCTTTCCACGCTCAGCGGCGTGCCCGTGCCGAAATATTGCACATCGCAGAACCAACCGACCAATATGTTCACCTCTCGATTCATCTTCTGGGCCCCGAGCTCACCGCTGAGTTGCTCAGCGGCAGAGAACCTATCGGGTCCAAAATATTCCGGCTCCTCGAAGAGCACGGATTAGATGCAATTGCACAACGGCAACTCACCCAGGCACTACAACAACGCATTACACGGTGGTCACGCCGCGTACCGAAATTTCCGCTCACCCAAGAACTCACTACAGCCGAGCACCTCAACGCCTGGGTCGCGATTCCCGAAGACGATGACTGGCCTCAGCAACTGTCTGATCTCGGCTCGAGCGCACCGTTCGCGCTGTGGGGTAGGGGCGATCGGGAACTGCTGAGCCAGATTACCTTAGAGAACAGCCTGGCGGTCGTCGGTTCCCGGGACGCCAGCTCATACGGTGCATCGGCCACAACGCACCTTGCCGGGGATCTCGCCGCTCGAGGCCGGGTGGTGCTCTCCGGAGGAGCCTTTGGAATAGACGCCGTCGCTCACCGCTCGGCACTAGCGACCTCTACGGCGCAGTTGCCCACGGTGGCGCTCATGGCCTGCGGGGTTGACCGCCCTTACCCCAAACATAACGAAAACCTGCTTCAGGCGATCATCGATCGCGGACTCTTGCTGAGCGAAGTTCCGTTGGGGCAGTCACCAACGCGATGGCGGTTTCTTCAACGCAACCGCATCATCGCAGCATTGTCATCGGTGGTCGTTGTCGTGGAAGCGAGATGGCGTTCCGGAGCGCTCAACACCGCACACCACGCTTTGGAGATCGGACGGGAACTACGAACCGTTCCCGGTCAAATTTTCTCACCCAGCTCCGAAGGGTGCCACCGATTGATTCAACAAGGCTATGCCGGGTTGGCTCTCTCAGCCGACAGCATTGAGGAGGCGATGAGCTCCCGCCTGAACCCTGAACAGACCCAGATGAGTCTCTTTGCAGATTCAACGGAGACCCACGCCTCACCGCAGCTCACCCAAGACCAGATGCGGGTCTGGGACGCCCTGCCGTTGAGGGAACCCATGGACGTGACCACGATCTGTTCGATGACCGGCGCTGCCGGGCCTGCCGCCATGGTGATCCTCAGCCAACTGCAGGGGATGGGCATGGCTGAAAAAGACAGCAACGGCTGGCACAAGTCAAAGAAGTACCTGCAACAATCCTGCCCCTGATAGCCTGGAGATTACTATGAGAAAAGCTCAATCACGGACGGCGCCGGACGAAAACCTTCCACCCACTCTTCCCCTGGGTGCGCAGACGCTGGACGTGAACCGAGTCTTCGCCCGGGCCTTGGAAAGCTTTTGGCGGTATCTCACCTATGAGAAGTTTCGTTCTCCGCAGACCATCAAGGCCTATGAATCAGACCTGAGTGCATTCTTCGAATATTGCCTACGCCATGGGGCGCAGGAGCTGGCCGACATCGATCTTGAAATGATCCGATCGTGGCTTGCCCATATGCATCGAGCTAACATAGCGCGAACCTCCACGGCCCGCCGCACCTCCTCGTTGCGAACCTTTTTCGCCTGGGCCGAAGAGGAATCGCTGATTACCGACAATCCCACGCTGACCCTCGCTACCCCGAAGAAAACCGGTCACCTACCACAGGTACTGAACCAACAGCAGATTTTGTTTCTGATCGACCGCGTAGAGAAGCAACTGCAGGCGGATCCTCAAGACCCGCACACAATGAGGCTGTTGGCCAGTATTGAACTGCTCTACGCGACGGGCATCCGAATCTCAGAATTATGCAGCCTCAACCTATCGAGCATCGACCGGGAGAACCGCACATTACGCGTGGTGGGTAAAGGCAATAAAGAGCGCGTGGTGCCCTTTGGCCAACCGGCCATGCGCGCATTGAACCGGTGGGTCACCCAAGGGCGCCGACAATGGTTTTCCGCAAACCAACAGGCGGTGGAAGAGGCACTGTTCATCGGCCCCCGCGGAAAAAGGGTCAATCCGCGTCAGATTCGAGAAGACCTGACTAAAGCGCTCGCTGCCATTCCAGACTCGCAGCTCTCAGGCGCCCATATCTTCCGACACACGGCGGCAACCCACATGGTAGATGGGGGAGCAGACATCCGCTCCATCCAAGAATTGCTGGGCCACAGTTCTTTGGCGACGACCCAGATTTATACCCATGTGTCGGTCGATCGGCTCAAAGATTCTTACAACAACGCACATCCCCGCGCCTAAATCGTTCCATCGTTATAAATTCTGGGGATGGCAGGGCCGATGACAACTCCATGTTGTTGATTCGATACGAGAATCCCGCCGTTGGATCATCGATCGCGGTGAGAACTACTCACCCTGCATCCTGATGACCCGACGGCGGGATCCTCAACCGAGAGAAAGCCAGACCGCGGTTTAGACGCTACGGAACGCTACCACAGCGTTGTGCCCTCCGAAACCGAACGAATTGGAGACCGCCACGATCTCACCCGAGGGCAGATCGCGAGCCTCGGTGACGACATCCAGGTCGATCTGGGGATCCTGGTTTTCAAGATTGATCGTGCACGGAGCCTTGCGTTCGTAGATCGCCTTCACAGTCAGCAGGGCTTCCAGAGCGCCCGCGCCACCCAAGAGGTGACCGGTCATCGACTTGGTTGCCGAGACCGCAATGTTCTTGGTGTGCTCACCGAAGGTCTGGTGTAAAGCGTGCGACTCGGGGATGTCACCCACCGGGGTAGAGGTAGCATGCGCGTTGACGTGAACGACCTCTTCGGGGCGGATTCCACCGTCGGCCAGGGCTTCCTTTAAAGCGCGGGTCGCACCCATGGCCTCGGGATCCGGCGCGGTGATGTGGTAGGAGTCAGCGGAGACACCAGTGCCTGCCAGCTCAGCATAAATTCTCGCCTGACGGGCCTTCGCGTGCTCCTCAGACTCGAGAACAAGAGCTGCCGCGCCTTCACCCATGACGAATCCATCACGCTCGGTGTCATAGGGGCGCGATGCACCCTGCGGGTCGTCATTGCGGGTCGACAAAGCCTGCATCTTCGCAAAGGCAGCCAAGGGCATGGGATGGATCGCTGCCTCGGCGCCACCGACGATCACCACATCGGCCTTGCCGCTGCGGATCATCTCGATACCCAACTGCATAGCCTCAGTGGAAGACGCACAGGCCGAAACCACGGTCTGAGCCGCAGCACGGGCTTTCAGAGTCATCGAGACCGCAGCCGCACAGCTATTGGGCATCAGCATGGGCACAGTCAGAGGCATGACGCGGCGGGGGCCCTTCTCGCGGAGAGTGTCCCAAGCATCGAGGAGGGTCCAGACACCGCCGATACCCGTACCGAAAGCTACACCCGTGCGCATGGGATCAGTCTGCGCAGCCTCTTCTGCGTTGTCCCCATCGAAACCTGCATCGGCCCACGCCTCACGAGCTGCCACCAATGCGTACTGAGCTGAGGGATCCTGTCGCTTGACTTCAACCTTCGTCAGGCGTCCGGATTCCAGCGGATCCTGCGCAAGAGTGCCAGCGATGCGTACCGGCAACTCGTATTCCTCTACCCAGGGCTCCTCAATAGTACGGATGCCAGAAACCCCGGTAATGGCGGAAGTCCACGTGGACTCCACGTCTGCACCGATAGGGGTAGTGGCTCCAAGCCCGGTCACAACAACTTTATGCGACATGTTCACGCTTTCTTCACAGTACGGGGAGGGGTTTTGAAACAGAAATGGGCGCGGTCAGCATGATCACTACCGCGCCCATCTGCAGTTGTATTACTTAGCGTTCTCGATGAAGTTCACTGCGTCACCGACGGTCTTGAGGTTCTTGACCTCTTCGTCGGGGATGGTCACGTCGAACTTCTCTTCTGCGTTGACGACGATGGTCATCATCGAGATCGAGTCGATGTCCAGGTCTTCGGTGAAGGACTTCTCGGGCTGCACGTCTGCAACCTCGACGCCGGTCTCTTCGTTCACGATTTCAGCCAGGCCTGCGAGGATCTCTTCTTTATTAGCCACGATGGCTCCTTTCTTTTTCTGCAATGCGACACGGGGCCGCTTTATCGTTGTCTCTGCTTGAGACGCAGTGTGACTTCGAAATAAGCGCCGAGGTCACAAGGCTTATAGTTGATCTTACCTGTTTCACCCATTTGAGAAAAAAGCAAGAAAATTTCAAATTTAGGGGAGTACAACCACCTGAGCCGCAAAGGCCAGGCCCGCGCCGAACCCGATCTGCAGAGCAAACTGACCCGACAGGTCGGGGTTCTCTTCCAGCAATCGGTGCGCGGCCAACGGTACGGAGGCAGCCGAGGTGTTGCCGGCGTCCACAATGTCTCGACCGACCTTGACGGTCTCGGGAAGCTTGAGCGTCTTGACCATCTGATCGATGATGCGTTCGTTGGCCTGATGCGGAATCAACGCGCCGAGATCGTCTGCGGTGATACCCGCGACTTCCAAAGCCTCCTGGGCTACCTTCGCCATCTCCCAGACGGCCCAGCGAAACACCGAGGGGCCTTCTTGGCGCAGGGTCGGCCAGATCTTCTCGCCTTCCTGCACGGGGTTGGCGACGAAATCGCGGTTGCGGATGTCCAGCAACGAGTGGGTCATTCCCACGGTTTCCCAACGGGCGCCGTCCGAACCCCATACGGTCGGGGCGATTCCGGGCTCGTCCGCGCGGGATACCACCGCAGCACCGGCTCCGTCACCCAGCAGGAATGAGATCGTGCGGTCGGTTTCATCGATCAGATCGGAGAGCTTCTCGACGCCTACCACCACTACGTTACGCGCCAACCCTGACCGGACGAGGGCATCGGCCTGGGCGATGCCGTAGCAGAACCCAGCGCAAGCGGCCGAGATATCGTATGCCGGGCACTTGGAACCCAGAGCATCGGCCACCAGAGTCGCCATCGACGGAGTGGCGTAGGGGTGCGAAATGGTGGCGATGATGACGGCGTCGATCTCTTCAGCGCCCACCCCAGCCTTCTCCACGGCCTCCTTGGCCGCGGTGATCGCCAGATCGGTGGCGGAGATGTTCTCACTCGCGCGATGTCGGGTCACAATACCGGTGCGCTGACGAATCCATTCGTCGGAGGAATTGATGGGGTCGACGATGTCATCATTGGTCACCGTCACATCACCGCGTGCTGCTCCATAGCTGGCAATGCGCGAATAAACGGACGGGGTAGCTTGCTTGAGAGTAGGCATCGGTTTCCTTAAACCAGTAACAATAAAACTTAGGCGTTCAGCAGAGATTGCGCTGCAGCTACATCTTCGGGTGCGTTGATAGCGGTGCCGGGCACGCCCTTCATACCGCGCTTTGCCAAGCCCACCAAGGTGCCAGCCGGCGGCAACTCAATGAGTCCCGCTACCTCGCGTTCCAGCAGAGTCGCCATGCACAGATCCCAGCGCACGGGCCGGGTGACCTGCTGCATGAGTGACTCAAGCATCTCCTCACCCGAGGCGACGGGTTGACCATCGTAGTTAGACAACAACGTAGCTACGGGGTCAGCCGTCGACAGCCCCTGAGCGAATTCCTGCAGGGGCTGGACCGCGTCGCTCATGAACTCGGTGTGGAAGGCTCCAGCGACCTTCAAGGGGATCACGCGGGCGCGAGCCGGCGGGTTCGCGGCGAATTCTCGCAGGTTCTCCAGCGATCCGGCGGCAACGATCTGACCGCCACCGTTAGAGTTGGCCGCAGTCAAGCCGGCGTCGGCAATGTGCTGCCGCACCTCGTCCTCTGTACCGCCGAGTACAGCCGCCATACCTGAGGGGGCCTGCGCGGCGGCCTCAGCCATACCGGTGGCTCGAACGCGGATGAAACGCATCGCGTCTTCCTCGCTCAGGACGTTGGTCAGCGCCGCCGCGGTGATTTCACCGACGCTGTGGCCGGCAAAGATTGCCGATGACATATCGAAGCCGGAGGTACGCTGCAGTGCCCGACCCGCCACGATACCGGCCGCCACGATCAACGGCTGGGCAATGGCGGTGTCTTTGATGGTCTCCTCGTCGGCCTCGGTGCCGTATGAGATGAGGTCGAGCTCGACTGCTTCGGAGAGACGCTGAAAGTGAGCCTTAGACTCTGAGTCTTCCAACCACGGCTGCAAAAAGCCTGGCTTCTGCGAACCTTGTCCTGGGCACACAACTGCGATCATTCTCTTCAGCTTTCTGACGTTGGTAAGGATGAAGTCTCAAGCCTGTAAAGGCCACTGTCAAAATATTACCCACACTTTTCCATGCATCTGTAGCTGATCGGCACGCAGCTCAGAGAAAATCCGGGATCCGCTCACTCAGCACACCCCTAAATTGCACCGCAGGTTCCGGATAGATCGGCACCGTCGAGAGACGCAAAAAAGCCGACGGCCCGGCTCCTGAACAAGGAACCGGGCCGTCGCATGAGGCACGGGGATTAGTCGTCGGCTACTGCCTCGCCAACGGCATCCACAGTGGACTCGTCGAGGCGGTACTTCTTGAACGCCTTGGCGGGTACATCGGCGTCGACCTCGCCGCGCTTAGCCAACATCTGCAGTACGCGAACCACGATGGAGGGGGCGTCGATGTTGAAGAAGCGGCGGGCGCCCGGACGGGTGTCGGAGAAACCGAAACCGTCTGCACCGAGGGTTGCGAACTCATTAGGCACGTACTGGCGAACGCCGTCCATGAGGTCGGACATGTAGTCAGACACAGCAACCACGGGGCCGGTTGCGCCTTCCATCTGCTGAGCGATGAAGGGCTTGCGCTCTTCCTTACCGGAGGAGAGGAAGTACTCACGCTCAGCCTCCAGGCCGTCGCGGCGCAGGTTGGTCCACGAGGTCACCGACCAGACGTCAGCCGAAACACCGTAATCCTTTTCGAGGATGTTCGATGCTTCCTGTGCCCAGGTCACGCCGATGCCGGATGCCAGGATCTGGGCGCGGGGGCCGTCGTTCTGGGCTTCCTTGACGCGGTAGATACCACCGATGATGCCGTCCACGTCGACGTCCTCGGGCTCTGCCGGGTGCAGGATCGGCTCGTTGTAGACGGTGAGGTAGTACATCACATTGTGATCCTCATCGCCGGTGCCGTACATGTGCTCGATACCGCGCTTGACGATGTGCGCGATCTCGTAACCGTAGGCCGGGTCGTAGTGGATGATTGCCGGGTTGGTTGCGGCCAGGACGGGGGAGTGACCGTCCATGTGCTGCAGACCCTCACCGGTCAGGGTGGTGCGTCCCGCGGTACCACCGATGATGAAACCGCGCACCAGCTGGTCGGCGGCAGCCCACGAAGCGTCACCGGTGCGCTGGAAGCCGAACATCGAGTAGTAGATGTAGACGGGAACCATAGGCACACCGTGGGTGTCGTAAGACGAACCCACAGCGGTCAGCGCCGCGGTGCCACCGGCCTCGTTGATGCCCACGTGCAGAATCTTGCCGGCAGGGGATTCCTTGTAGGCGAGCATGAGCTCGCGGTCCACTGCCAGGTAGTTCTGACCGTTGGGGTTGTAGATCTTAGCGTTGGGGAAGTACGAGTCCATACCGAAGGTACGGGCTTCGTCGGGGATGATCGGAACGATGCGATCTCCGAAGTCCTTCTCACGCATGAGGTCCTTGAGCAGACGCACGAAGGCCATTGTGGTGGCGGCCATCTGCTTACCGGTGCCCTTCTTCGCGCCCTTGTAGGCCTTGTCGTCGGGCAACTTGATCTCGGGCTGAGTGTTCGCACGCGAGGGCACGAAGCCGCCCAGTTCTTCACGACGCTGCATCATGTACTTGATCTCGGGCGCGTCCATACCGGGGTGGTAGTAGGGCGGGTTGTAGAGATCCTTCTCGAGCTCTTCATCAGAGATCGGGATGTTCAGGTGGTCGCGGAAGTTCTTCAGATCCTCCAGAGTCAGCTTCTTCATCTGGTGGGTGGAATTACGGCCCTCGAAGTGAGTGCCCAGGCCGTAGCCCTTAATGGACTGTGCCAAGATAACGGTCGGCTTGCCCTTGACTTCCATGGCAGCCTTGTATGCGGCGTAAACCTTATGGTAATCGTGAGCGCCACGCTTGAGGCTCCAGATCTCGTCGTCGGTCATGTCCTTGACGAGTTCCTTGGTCTCCGGGGAGCGGCCGAAGAAGAATTCGCGCACGAATCCGCCGTCTTCTGCCTTGATGGTCTGGTAGTCACCGTCGAGGGTTTCGTTCATGATGCGAACGAGCTCGCCGGACTTATCCTTCTCGAGCAGGGAATCCCACTCACGGCCCCAGATGACCTTGATGACGTGCCAACCGGCACCGCGGAAGAAGGCCTCGAGCTCCTGAATGATCTTGCCGTTACCGCGCACCGGGCCGTCGAGACGCTGCAGGTTGCAGTTGATCACGAAGGTCAGGTTGTCCAGCTTGTCGTTGGCAGCCAGCTGCAGTGCACCGCGCGACTCGGGCTCGTCCATTTCACCGTCGCCCAGGAATGCCCAGACGTGCTGCTGCGAGGTGTCCTTGATGCCGCGGTTGTGCAGGTACTTGTTGAACTGAGCCTGGTGAATTGCGTTCAGCGGGCCGATACCCATGGAAACGGTCGGGAACTGCCAGAACTCGGGCATGCAACGCGGGTGCGGGTACGAGGGCATACCGTGCGGAGCCTTGGTCTTCTCCTGGCGGAAGCCGTCCAGCTGCTCCTCGGTGAGGCGTCCTTCAAGGTAGGCACGTGCGTAGTTACCGGGGGAGGAGTGACCCTGCCAGAAGATCTGGTCACCGCCACCGGGGTGGTTACGACCGCGGAAGAAGTGGTTCTGGCCCACTTCGTAGAGGGTCGCGATGCCAGCGAAGGACGAGATATGTCCGCCCACGCCAATGGTGGACTTCTGGGCGCGCTGCACCATTACAGCAGCGTTCCAGCGCATGATGGCGCGGTAGCGACGCTCGATCTTTTCGTCGCCGGGGTACTCGGGCTCCTGGTCCACAGGAATGGTGTTCACGTAGTCCGTGGTGGTCACCATGGGCATGGAGATGCTCTTGTTGCCTGCGCGCTGCATCAGCGAGCGAACGATGAACTGAGCACGTTCGCTACCCTTTGCTTCCACCAGTTCGTCAAACGACTCGAGCCATTCAGCGGTCTCTTCTACATCGTTGTCTTTGATGCCGTTAGTCAACGCGCTCAAGATGTGGTCGTTGGTTTCTGAGGGTCCCATCAGCCAACCTCTCTGTTTTGGGAAATAGGTGTTGTGAGACTGACCGAGGAAACGGCGTGAGCCTCACCTGCGTTGTAAATCATTAAATTGCTGATACGCATTCATCTTCTATGTTTGCACATACGCCCTGCAATCGGGTACTCAAGAGAAGGCCTTCACACCCAATCGGTGGGGTACTTTAGGTCACAAAATTTCTAACCCCCAAGAAACTTGCATGATTCATGTCGTGTTTAGTTGCGTTGAGCACGTTCTAAGTGTTCAGTTGTCTATAGAAGGTTGGTCTGCACGCGGTCATCAGCTACTGTGAGCCGGGCGTGACTTTCATCATCTCAACGTTTAACAGGAGGACTTTCAGTGACCGAAACCGAGACCGCAGCTCAGAAGCGTGCAGTCCAATTTGGTTTCAAGGATGGCGATGTCATCCAGGAATTTGGCTACGACGACGATGTCGATTTTGACTTGCGCGATGCGTTGGCCGACGTGGTGGGATCAGACCTGTTGGACGAGGATGATCAGGAAGTCGTCGACGGCGTCCTGTTGTGGTGGCGCGAAGAGGACGGCGACCTGGTGGACGGCCTGATGGATGTCCTGTCTGGGCTGGACGAAGGCGGCGTGATTTGGTTGCTGACCCCGAAGTCAGGACGCGACGGGTACGTTTCTCCCGCCGAGGTGCAGGAAGCCGCGCCGACCGCCGGTTTACACATGACCACCACCGAATCGGCCGGTCCCGAGTGGGCGGCGACCCGCTTGGTGATGAAGCAGGTTCAGTAGGAGCGTGCTTCAACCGTAGATTTGCACCCGCCTGAAAGTGTGTGTATAGTCTTTTCTTGTCGTTGCGACGCCGGTAGGTTTCGCAGAACGGCAATGGGTCTTTAGCTCAGCTGGTAGAGCGCCACGTTTACACCGTGGATGTCATCGGTTCGATCCCGGTAGGACCCACCACCAACCCCGGCCTTGCGCCGGGGTTTTTAGTTGCCCGGCACCCCGAGTATTTCCAATTCGACGATGAACAGAAGTTCACCCTCGTCGAATCCTCAGAAAAAAATTCTGTCGGTTCTCCGCGGTACACGTACAGTTGTTACATGAGTGAAAACAATTCGAACCCCAAAGCTCAGATCGGGGTTACCGGTCTGGCCGTCATGGGTGCTAATCTGGCACGCAATCTCGCCCGCAACGGTTACACCGTGGCGTTGCATAACCGTTCCGTGGAAAAAACTGACGCCCTCATTTCCCAGCACGGCGACGAGGGAAACTTTATTCGCACCGAAACCCTGCAGGAGCTGGTGGACTCGCTCGAGTCTCCCCGCCGCATCCTGATCATGGTCAAGGCCGGCGCTCCGGTGGACGCCGTGATCGATCAGCTGGTGCCCCTGCTCGACGAAGACGACATCATCATCGACGGTGGTAATTCTCACTTCCCCGATACCATTCGCCGCGAGCGAGACCTGGCCGCCAAGGGTCTGCACTTCGTTGGCGTGGGTGTCTCCGGCGGTGAGGAGGGCGCCCTCCTGGGACCGTCGATCATGCCCGGTGGCTCGAAGAAGTCCTATGACTCTGTGGGCCCCATGCTGGAGAAGATCGCGGCGAAAGCTGCCGATGGCACCCCCTGCTGCTCGTGGATTTCCACCGACGGCGCCGGCCACTTCGTGAAGATGGTGCACAACGGTATCGAATACGCCGATATGCAGGTGATTGGCGAGGCCTACGATCTGCTCCGTTCCGTAGCTGGTTTGGAACCGCAGGAACAGGCTGAGATCTTCAAGCAGTGGAACACCACCGAGTTGAACTCTTACCTGATCGAGATCACCTCCGAGGTGCTCGGTCACATCGACGCCAAGACTGGCAAGCCGCTGGTCGACGTGATTGTTGACCAAGCCGGTCAGAAGGGCACCGGACGCTGGACCGTACAGGCCGCGTTGGACCTCGGTTCGCCGGTGACCGGCATCGCCGAGTCCGTGTTCGCACGCGCACTCTCGTCCTCCCGCCCCGAAGCCCGTAAGCAGGCGCAACAGGAGCTGCCCGCCGGCGTCCTCTCCGAGACCGCCGCCGAGCACGATGAGGCGTTCGTTGAGGACGTCCGCAAGGCGTTGTTTGCCTCGAAGCTGGTTTCGTACGCTCAGGGCCTCGACCAGATCATCGCCGCCGGTGAAGAGTACGACTGGGAGCTGCACCTCGACGAAATCGCAGGTCTGTGGCGCGCCGGCTGCATCATTCGCGCGGAACTGCTCGGCGAGATCATGGACGCCTACAAGGGCGATTCCCGACCGGTCAACATGCTCCTGGCTCCGGGCTTCAAGAAGCTGATGGAAGACCTGCTTCCCTCGTGGCGTCGCGTGATCGTCAAGGCCACCGAACTGGGAATCCCCGTGCCCGTGTTCGCCTCTTCGCTGTCGTACTACGACGGTCTGCGTCGCGACCGCCTGCCCGCGGCTCTCATCCAGGGCCAGCGCGACTTCTTCGGCGCGCACACCTACGCCCGCATCGATGCGGACGGCATGTGGCACACCAACTGGAGCGGCGACCGTTCCGAGATCGATGCAGCAAGTTCGCACACTCACTAGGCCGTTGAACAGGGGAAGAACCCCTCATCGACCATAAATACAGAACGCCCCGTGGCTCACTGGCCACGGGGCGTTCTGTCTAGAGCTGGGATCCATTTAGATCCACATCGCCGGGTCAATGTAAGAGACCGGATCCACCAACGGTTTCTGTTTCTCTGGCGTG
This sequence comes from Rothia sp. LK2588, assembly GCF_040946465.1. NCBI lineage: Bacteria > Bacillati > Actinomycetota > Actinomycetes > Micrococcales > Micrococcaceae > Rothia > Rothia sp. LK2588. Next base: position 343,415 of record NZ_JAYWLS010000001.1, read on the forward strand.
CGGGGCCGCGATTTAGCGGGGATGCCGGTGATGATGGACTCGGCGGGGTGGTCATGCACCACCACAGCGTTGCCACCGATCGCCGAATCGTCCCCAATGACCACCGGGCCCAGTACCTTCGCACCGGCACCGATCGTCACGCGGTTGCCGATGGTGGGGTGACGCTTGGTCTTGGCGAGCGACCGCCCGCCCAGGGTCACCTGGTGGTACAGCATGACGTCGTCACCGATTTCTGTGGTTTCACCGATCACCACGCCCATACCGTGGTCGATAAAGAACCGCCGACCGATCTGCGCACCGGGGTGAATCTCAATGCCCGTCAGGAATCGAGAGATCTGCGAGAGCGTGCGGGCAGCTAGTTTAGTGCTGTCGTTCTGCCAGAGGCGATGGGAGAGACGATGAATCCAAATCGCGTGCAAGCCCGAGTAATTGAGGATGATCTCGAGGTCGCTGCGCACAGCGGGGTCGTTGAGTCGTGCCGTGTGGAGGTCTTCACGCAGACGCTGGGAGAAGCTCATCGCCGTCCTTCAAAGAGAAATTTTGATACTTATCAATCATAATCAACACCGTGTGAGCTAAATCAATTCCACCGCAGGGAACCTTTTTTCAAGAATTTAAACTGAACGGGCTCTCCCGCGAAAGGAGAGCCCGAACCAGTGAAGATTCAGCAGGGATTAGCCACGAATGTCTTCGTACAGAACGGTAGAGATGTAACGCTCACCGAAGTCGGGGACGATAGCCACAATCAGCTTGTCCTTGTTCTCAGACTTCTTTGCTTCTTCGATAGCCGCCCACACGGCTGCGCCTGCCGAGATGCCGCCGAGGATGCCCTCTTCGGAACCGAGCTGACGAGAAGTAGCAACCGAGTCTTCTACAGAGACGGGGACCACCGAATCGTAGATTTCGCGATCAAGGGTTTCGGGAATGAAGTTCGCACCGAGACCCTGGATCTTGTGGGGGCCAGCCTTACCACCGGAGAGCAAGGGGGAGTCCTTCGGCTCGACGGCAACAACCTTCACCGAGGGGTTCTTCTCCTTCAGGTACTTGCCCGCACCCGAGACGGTGCCACCGGTACCAACGCCTGCCACGAGAATGTCGATCTCACCCTCGGTGGATTCCCAGATCTCAGGGCCGGTGGTGTTGTAGTGAATCTCGGGGTTGGCGGTATTGGTGAACTGCGAAGCCAAGATGGCGTTATCGGTGGTGTCCACGATCTCCTGGGCCTTCTCAACGGCGCCGCGCATACCCTCGGAACCGGGGGTCAGCACGATCTCGGCGCCATAGGCACGCAACATGACGCGGCGCTCGCTCGACATGGTTTCCGGCATAGTGAGCACGACGTTGTAACCGCGAGCGGCACCCACCATAGCCAGTGCGATTCCGGTGTTACCGGAGGTGCCTTCAACGATGGTGCCGCCGGGCTTGAGCTGACCCGACTTCTCGGCAGCGTCGACGATTGCCTTACCGATGCGATCCTTGACGGAGTTCGCGGGGTTGTAGAACTCGAGCTTCACGGCGACGTTGCCGGGGAGGTCTTTGTCGAGAGTGTTCAAACGAACGATCGGGGTGCCACCGATGACTTCGGTGATGTTGTTGTACATCTTAGACATGACATTCCTTTCGAGCGAAAGTATAAATTCGTGTTTCCACAGTCAACTTTACGAGATTTGATGTGAAAATTTGGGGGGTCTGACACGTAACGTCATAAACGCTCGTCACTTAGCGGAGATATTGGCTATATTGCCGACGTGCGTGAGAAAGCTTGGGGTTGATGATCGCCTGACAGTACCCCGAGAAGGGGTTGTTGGCGTAAAAATCCTGGTGGATCGGTTCCGCCTCCCAGAAGCGAGGGGCGGGTTCAATCACCGTGACGATCGGGTCGTCCCACCACTGCTGGGCGCGTTCTTTCGCAGCTTCGAACAACTCGCGCTGTTCTTCATTCTGGTAGAAGAGCACCGAACGGTACTGGCTGCCGACGTCTGCGCCCTGACGGTCCCAAGTCGTGGGATTGTGCGAGGTGAAAAATACATCCAGAACGGTCTCGGCGGGGATAATGTTTTCGTCGAAGGTCACCTTGACCACTTCGATGTGACCGGTCGTGCCGGAACACACCTCTCTGTAGGTGGGATTCTCAGTGTCTCCGCCGGCGTATCCGCAGACGGAGGCCGAAATGCCTTTGAGCTGGCGGAAGACGGTATCGATACACCAGAAGCAACCACTTCCGACGATGAATTCCTGCATGGGCGTTGGCTCCTTAGGTAGCGGGAGGTTATAGATGCCACACACACTAAGACTACTGAGGCTCGCTATTTATTCCATGAGAATATAGTTTTATGACTCAACATCACCCCACGCTGAACGACGTCGTCGACACCTTTCACTCGCTCTATCCGCCGCATTTAGCGGAGAGTTGGGACGCGTCCGGCCTGATTGCCGGGCGAGGGGAACGTACCGTGCAGAAAATTCTGTTCGCGGTGGATGCGGTTAGCGCAACCGCCGAGGAAGCCGTCCGAGAAGAGGCCCAGCTTCTCATCACTCACCACCCTCTGCTCCTGAAGGGCGCGAACTTCATCCCTGCCCAGGAGTACAAGGGGGCTGTTCTGCATACCTTGATCGAGAACAAGGTGGGGCTCCTGGCCGCGCACACCAACGCTGACAGCGCAGTTGACGGCGTGAACGAGGCCATCGCCGACCTATTGCGGTTGCGCGACGTCCAGATTCTTGCGGACGAGCAGATCCAAGAGAGAGACGGAAGTCAGCACACCGTGGGGTTGGGGCGCGTCGGACGGCTGGAGCAGCCGCTGAGCCTTCGAGAACTCGCCCAGTCGCTGGCTGAGATCCTCCCGGCTACCACCGGTGGCCTCCGGATCGCTGGCGACCCCGAGATGAAGGTAGAGCGAGTGGCCCTGTGTGGCGGTGCCGGGGACTCGCTCTTCGACGAGCTGCGCGCAAGCGACGCCGACGTCTACGTCACAGCCGATCTGCGACACCACCCCGCTTCGGAGCTACGCGAGCGCGCGCTGGTGGAAGGCACCGGACGCCCGGCGCTTATTGACTGCTCACACTTCGCCAGCGAGTGGCTGTGGCTCAACCGCGGCGCGCAGACCCTGCAGCAGGCACTAGCGGAGCGTGGCTTCCAGGTGGAATGCGAGGTCTCCACCCTTAACACCGATCCTTGGGATTTTCATGTTTCCACCGGTTCGGTTTCCGGGTCGGTCAGCACGACCGGTTTAGTCTAGAGGCTCTTCGGCTCCTCGGTGACGACCACCGTCAGCACACCGGCTTTTTTCTCGGTGGGCGCGGTCAGTTCCACCTTCCATGCGGGGGAGAGGCGCTCTGCAAGTTCGGCAGCGTCATCGATATCGGTGAGCTGTTGGCTGATCACGGTGCGTGCTAACAACCCCCTATAGTGCTTGGCCATGTGAGAGACGACGGTGCGCTGACCCGCGGCATTTTCCTTCTCGACGCGCACGGCCAGCGTTTGGGCAGGTCGTGGTCGATATGCCTGCGCGTAGTCTGCGGAGCGGCAGTCGAGCACCAACTGATCACCGATGGCGGCGTCGAGGGGGCCGGCCAGCTCGCCTCGCCAGAATTTCTTGAGGGAACCGATCTCACCCAGCGAGGTGCCCATAGAGAGCCGGTAGGCGGGTATGAGGTCGCCCGGACGCACCGCGCCCCACAGCGCCGAAATGACGAGCAGGTGCCGGTGGGCTCGTCCTCGTTCTTCCCCGGAGAAACCGGCAAGGTCGAGGGCGTCGAACAACACGCCGGTGTACACCTGCGACGCCGCGTGGGCGGGTTCTTCGTACAAGCGGGTGTTGCGTTGCACCTCAGCGGCCAGAGTTTTACCCACCTTCAGCTGTTCCAGCGCATCGGGGGACGCGCTGACCTTCTGCAATTGATCCACTACGGTTTCCCGTGCCTCGGAGAGCTCCGGGAAGGAGAGTTCTCCCAGATCGACGGGATCACCCGCAGGGGCCGGAGTTTTGGTTTCTGAGGGTGGGAGCAAGATGATCATCGGTCAATCCTGAAGGGGCTTGGCTCTGGTGTACAGTAGAGTGCTGAGCAGGGCACCCAGGCAATCGCGAGGATTCTTCTCGAGGAAAGTCCGGGCTCCACAGCACAGGGTGGTAGATAACCTCTACCCACGGTAACGTGCGGGCTAGTGCCACAGAAAACAGACCGCCCCCATGCGGGGTAAGGGTGAAAAGGTGGTGTAAGAGACCACCAGTTTCTTCGGTGACGAAGAAAGCTCGGTAAACCCCATCCGGAGCAAGACCAAATATGAACACGCTCGAGGGTTGTGCGCCCGATGTGTTCGGGTAGGTTGCTGGAGCGCCCCGCGAGGGAGCGCCTAGATGGATGATTGCCACCGTCCGCCGACGAAAGCCGCGGACGGCACAAAACCCGGCTTATCGGGTGCCCTGTTCTCTTCTCGTCTTAGTCGACCATGTCGTGGCCAAAGGGGTCCGGGTCTGTGCCGGGCAACCATGAATTTCCGTCCACGGTCCATCCCTCGCGCATGATGACCTTCTTCGACCGCGCCGTCCACTTCTTGTTGAGGCGGTTCACGTAGAGCTTGCCGTCAAGGTGGTCGGTCTCGTGTTGCATTACGCGAGCAAACCATCCGGTGGCCTCAAATTTGAGCGGTTCACCCTTCTCGTTCAAACCCGAGACTGAGACCCAGTCTGCGCGCTTGAGGGGAAACCCGTATCCGGGGAACGAGAGGCAGCCTTCTTCCTCGGTATCCGGGTCGGGGTCTTGGGTGGAGATTTTGCCCAGGGTCAAGACGGGATTGATGATGACACCGCGTTCGGGCACTCCGTCCGTGTTGGGGAAGTGGTAGTTGAACAGGCGCAGACCCACACCCACCTGGGGTGCCGCCAGGCCAACTCCGTTAGAGGCGTCCAGGGTTTCTTCCATATCGGCGATGAGCTTCTGCAGCTCCTCATCGAAGGTAGTCACCGGGGCAGCTGGCCGGTGCAGCACGGGGTTGCCGTGAACGACGATGGGAAGAATGGCCATGAAAGGATCCTCTCGCTGGGTGTGCTCGGTTGCGGTCAGGTAACAAAAAGGGCCGCTACGTAGATTACGTAACGACCCTTATCTTATGGGGTGATCGACGGGGGTTGAACCCGCGACCTCCTGGACCACAACCAGGCGCTCTGCCAACTGAGCTACGACCACCATGTGCATCAAATACGGCTGAAAGGTTTCCCTTGCCGCGTTTGGCAACAGAGAATACTTTATAGGAGTTTCGCAGAAATGCAAAATCCGAGGAGCCACTCAACCGGTGATGGTGCACACATCCAGAATTACCCTAGGCGGGGTTGATCTCCTGCCGGGTGTTCTTGATGTTTTCGGCGATCTTCTGAGATTCATCGGAGTCAGGGCCAGGCGCCGGGACGAAGACTGCATCACGGTAGTAGCGGAGCTCGTCGATGGAGTCCCGGATATCACCTAGCGCGCGGTGGTTTCCGGTCTTGGCCGGGGCGTTGTAATAGGCCTTGGGGTACCAGCGGCGCGCCAATTCCTTGATGGTCGAGACGTCGATGACCCGGTAGTGCAGGTAGTCGATGAGTTCCGGCATGTCTCGGACGAGGAACGTCTTATCAGTGCCGATCGAGTTTCCGGCCAACTGGGCCTTTCCAGCGGCGGGCACGTGCTCCTTGATATAGGCGAGCACCTGCTCCTGGGCGTCCTGCATGGTGGTGCCTTCAGCAAGCTCGGGGAGTAAGCCGGAGGTTTTATGCATGTTGGTGACGAAGTCGTTCATGTTGTCCAGGGCCTCCTGGGGAGGCTTGATAACGACGTCCACGCCGTCACCGAGGATGTTGAGCTCGGCGTCCGTCACCAACACTGCGACCTCTATCAACGCGTCTTTCTCTAGGGAGAGACCCGTCATTTCGCAGTCGATCCATACTATTCGTTCATTTGAAGTAGACACATTTTCTAATCTACCGCTTCTCTGAGTTGTTTCGGGCATAGCGGTCGGCCTGTATTCCCCCGACCTGTACTCGCGGGTACAACTTTGGACGGTTACCACCAGGTAAAATCGATCTCATTGAATTGACCCCAGAGCCCCAGGAGCCACATGTCTGTATCCATGACCGGTAACTCTGCCGCCTCTCGGGCCGTGCAACGTCGGGGCAAATACATCTACGGTTCTCCGCTGCGCACGATTATCTTCGGCACCATCGGCTCCCTGCTGGTGATGGTGGGCTCATTCGGCGTGGGGTGGCTGGCTGATGCGTCTTCGTTGTACCGTTTGCGCCCGATCATTGAACTGCGTTTCAACGTCACCAACATCGTGATCTGCATTGGCTTGCTGGCCGTGGGCGGAATGATGATGTGCCGCGAATGGTTGCGGCTTTCGCAGAAGTTGGTGGTCTGGCGGGGGAACGCGCGGCGGTGGACGTGGCTGGCGATCGTCTGCTGGACGCTCCCGCAGTGTTTCGCCTTCCCGCTATTCAGCCGAGACATCTTCTCGTACTTCGCCCAGGGCCGGGTGATGCTTTCGGGGCTGAACCCTTATGAAGTGGGCGTCTCGTACGTCAATAACTTCTTTCAGTTTGGGGCCGACCCGTTGTGGGCTCAGTCGCCGCCCCCGTACGGGCCAGTCTTTCTGTGGATTGAACAGTTGGTGGCGTGGATCGCCGGTAATAATGTTGACGCCGGGGTTTATCTCTTTCGAGGTGTAGCCCTGATCGGCGTTGGTCTCATCGCTATCTATGTGCCCAAACTGGCGCGTTTGCACGGCATCAACGAAACTCGTGCGTTGTGGTTGGTAGTCGCTAACCCGCTCTTTATCGCCCAGTTCGTTTCCGCAGGCCACAACGACGCTTTGATGACCGGCCTGGCCGTGGCCGCAACCTATCACGCGGCGGTCCAACGTAACTGGAAGGGCGGATTGCTCGGCATCACCCTGATGACCGCGGCGATCGCGATCAAGCCCATCGCCTTGGTGGCGCTTCCATTCATCGGGTTGTTGTGGGCCGGCCGCGGCGCCGGGTGGGTGCGCAAGTTCGCTTTTTGGGCACTGACGCTGGCGATCTCCATGGGGGAGATGGCCATCATGGGTTACATCAACGGTTTCGGATTCGGTTGGATTGATGCGTTGTCGACCACCGGCGGGCAGTACATCTGGTACGCCCCCACCGGTTTCATCTCCTGGGGAGCCGGAATGATCGCCGGGTCGCTGGTGGACGACGGCGGTATTGAGACGAAGGTGCGGGAGCTGATCGGTTCGGTGGGTAAGCTCGTCGGCATGATCGGGGCGGTCGTGGTGATGTTTGTTGGCCGCGACGAACGGCTCATTCGACGCATCGGTTATGCCTTGGCTTTCGTGGTGGTGCTCTCGCCGATGATTCAGTCGTGGTACCTGCTGTGGATCATTCCATTCATTGCGGCCTCCGGTATTCGTACGGACTGGCAACTAGATTTCTACTTCATCACCACGTTGTTCTTCATGATGTACGCCATCTGCGACCAGTTGGACGTTTCGCCGTACCTGCAAGATTTCGACATCAATATGGGACGCTTGCTGGCGGTTGTGATTACGGTGGCCTACGCCGCGTATTTGGTGTTTATCGACCCCGCAACGCGCCGGGTATTGCGCCGCAACCGCCGCTCGTCGGTTTTCCAGATGGTCATCTAGGGAGGGGTTTTGCCCCGCGTCTGGGGCGAGAGTAGGATAGTTCAGGATCGATTGCCGATCCCAGCCTCAGTAGCTCAGTGGATAGAGCAGGAGCCTTCTAATCTCTTGGTCGGGGGTTCGACTCCCTCCTGGGGCGCAGAAAAGCCGGTCTGACAAGCGCAAACAGTCAGACCGGTTTTAGCGAAAAAGCCAAAAAACGGTCGAAGTCATCTAATAGTCATCTAATGTGCGAGAGAAAATCCTGTGGCGAAGAAGAAAAAGAAGCGCAGACTCATCGAAGGTCGCGCCTTCCATCGACCCGGTCGATGCGAACTCTGTGAGGAACAGGAACCTGCCGTACGTTCGATGATCGACCACGAAAACAAGCTTGAGATAGTCGACCGGCATGCGGAATGTAATGAGCACGTAATCGACTTCAGCGTAGGCTTAGAGTGCGGATACGCTCAGACGGCCGAGAGGTTCTATGTCATAAGATGCTGCAGTGAACATAGAAATTTTCACACCCATCATATGGACCCCCTCCACCCGGGGATGAAAAAATATGAGATGGTAGAAGAGCATCACACAATCAACTCAGCAGAAGAAGCGAACGAGGCTTACAAGACAGCCCTTAAGACGGTAGCCGGAGACGGCGTCCAGATTTGGTGGGACAAATGGCGCAGATACGCACCCTACAAGAGCGCGCGATGATCGCAGCAGGAACAAACATGTTCCTGCGCACGGTCGAAGCCGGCCGTCGCCTTGCCAACGTCGCAACTAACCCAGAAACCGGTGAAGTCGTAGTAGTACCCGCGGCCCCCGAAGAATCAGCTGTCATCACCTATCACCGGATGGAACAGGCCGAAGCCGAAAAAATCATCTTGGCCACCCGCCAAGACTCAAAAACCGGTATCGCTATACTCCTGCGCGTCTCCCGTGACGAAACCACACCCGGCACCCCGAAAACGGAAACATACGATCTTACCGGTGACCTGACCACCCTTGAATGGATCCAACTAGCACAAAGAGACGAAGCTCAAGGGAAGGCACGCCACTTCACAGCTAACGGAAACGAGTTCGAAGTAGACTTCGATCTCATCGGAAAGCAAAGCTATGAGATGGCCTAGCGCACACAACACAGCCCCTCACCAACCAATGGTGAGGGGCCCCTTTACTTATTCCCCAAACGCCTCCAACACCCGCACAAGATTCGGCGACTCCTTCTGCTGAGCCACATAATGCCGGAGCGTGATGTTCTCATCCGAGTGGCCCAACAGAGCGCTCGCATGCGCCACGGAATCCACCCGGGCGACGTGGGTCGCCACGGTTGCGCGGATCATGTGAGGGTGGACGTGGGCGTAGTCGGTGCCGGCGACCTGCTTGCGCCACTGCTTGCGGAAGTTATGCGGGTTGTACAGCGTCCCTGCAGCCGAGGGGAAGACGATTGGCGTCACCGGGGCCCGGTGGGCGAGTGCCTCGAGCGCGAACCTGGGCAGATGGATCTTCTGCGCCGACCCGTCCGATTTAGGCCGCGCCGCCCAGACGGGTTTGTGCTTGTCCAGCTTCACGGCGCCGACGATCTGCACATATTCCTCGTCTAAGTGGACGTCCTGCCAGCGGAGGCCGAGCACCTCACTGATGCGGCACCCGGTGCCCAGCATGAAGTCGTACACGTCGCGGACGTCGCCGGTGAGGTGGGCGCGCATGCCCTGCACCTGCTCGACGGTGAGTGCGGTGGTCTCTTTGACGCGCTCCACATGTACGGTGGGGGCGGAGTCAACCGGGTTCGTGGTTACAGCGTCGAAACTGACAGCCAAAGCAAAGACCTGTTTCAGGATAGTCCGAGCATGCTTCGCGTTCGTCGCCCCCGCATCAGCCTTGAGCCCGGTGAGGAAAGTCCCCACACGCCCCGGCGTCACCTCCACCAGGGACAAGTCACCCATGCGTGGCAGGATGAACCTATCCGTGACGTATTCATACCGATCCAGCGTCGTAGGGGAGAGCTTCTTCTCAGCCAGGCCCTCACGCCACAACCGTGCCGCTGCACCCACCGTAGACGTACGCCCCAGCTCCGCACTCGTCGCCTGATACGACCGATCAACCAGCCGCGCTCGCAACTCCTCTTCAGCTGCAGCTCGAGTCCTGCCTGTGGCCTGCACCAACCGCAAACGACCATCCATATCCCTAAACCGCGCACGCGCTACCCAGCGCTTCGTCGCGACTTTCCACGCCGTGATGGACCCATAGGACCCAACGGGAATACGTCTCATCCCTGATACCCTTAATCCCGGTCAGCATTGCTGACTGAATAAGCCCCGCGCTTGCTTACTGTTTGGACGCACGAGCAAGCGTGGGGCGCCTTTATTAAAGTGGTGTGGTCTCATCTTTATTCAGATGGAGACTTTACCTGTAAGTCTTCTGTCTTTTTCTTGGTCCGGCCTCTGAAGAATCTAAAGAACTTACGTTCCTTACCCTTACCCTTTTCCTTTTTCTGTTTCGGAGCCTTAGTAAGAATGGGGAACTCGCCGCTCACTTCGTAAGTCTTGGGGATCTTATAGTGCTTCTTTGGGCGAGTAATCCAGAACGGCAAGTTGATTTCGTGAGGCTTATCAATGGAGATCTTTATGTCCAGCCCGTCAGCTTTGCTTACCGTCGCGGTTGGTAGGTATCCGGCTATGAAAATTGTCCGGATTTTAGGAGAGTATCTCTTTGCCCAATATTGAGATAGGTATCCTATCTTGATCCCTGCCCGGCGGACACTGATTGCATTGGGGTCGTATGGGTTGTTTGGTTCAGGGATGAGAGACACGCGCTTCCCACGGAGGTTTCCCATTAGTTTGATCTTGTCGGCTCGGTAGCTGGTTCCTACTACTTGGATGTTTTGGCTGGATCCCAGCCAATGGGTTTCGCGTGGTGTTTCAACTTTGGCCATGGTTTTCCTCGTGTGATGTTTCTAGGTATGTGGTCAGTATTTTGGGGGTCACTCCGAGCTCATATGCGAGCTGTGGAAGTGAATCATAGATGCGCGCTACGTCTATGAAGTCTTGATGGTCTATGAGTCGTAGGGCCGCGATTCGGTCGGCTCTTGCCTCTGCTTTGGCTGATAGGTGGTGGGGGATCAGCGGGGGATCGTACTCGGCGTGGACTATCTCGTGGGCGAGTGTGCACCTGTGCTGGATCCAGGTGAGCCCCGGGCGGAGGATGATGGTTTGGTTCCCTATCCAGCGTCCGCGTAGTCCGTGGCCGGGGTTCCCCTCAATCACCTTCAGACCTAGCTTATCTGCGTGGTGTTGAGGGTCGTACATTATGCGTACATGTCTCCTTCGTCGAGGTCGATCTGGTCATCGCTCTCGGCGGCGAGCGCGTAGTCGCGTCGGTAGATGTGCATGGCGTCTTCGGCACGTTCCATGAGTGGGGTGATGGGGATGCCGAGGGCGGCGCATATGTATTCGATGTCGGTGAGGGTTAGTTCTCGGTTGGCTTGGGATAGTCGGTCGTATAGGTAGGACTTCTTTCTGGGTATGAGTTCTGCGAGTTTGGGGATGGTTATTTGTCGGCGGCCTAGTTCGGCTAGTACTTCTGATCTGACGGCTAGCGCGAAGGCGTCTGGGCTGGTGCTTTTGTTGGTTCCCATGTGTTTGATTCTAGTGTATATTCGGTAGATATTCCGCATTTTCGGAAAATTTTTCGGGAAACGTTTGCAATGTCTCCACAATTGTGGAACAGTAGTTGTTGTCGAAAGGAGACAGACCATGAACTATCAGCAGGAAGTTGCTGGCAACGTTCGGGCTGAGGCCTCTCGTCGCAATATCGGCAAGGATGAATTGGCGAAAGCCGTTGGTCTGGGATCCTCTGCGATCCACTACCGATGGAGCGGTGAGAAGGAGTGGCGACTTTCGGAACTTTCCAAGATCGCCCCTGTTCTCGGCGTGAGCATCTCGGTGCTCACTCATAGCGAGTCCGATGTGACCGCTTTGGCCGCCTAATTTTTTTACCCAAGACTTCCGCAATTGCGGAAACCAAGACCGGAAACACCGGTAGCTGTTTGAAAAAGAAAACGCGGGCAACCGCGAAGCAAGACCTGCAAGGTGCAGGGATATTTACCCCATATCTGTGAGAGACAGGACTCTCGCGCTGGCCCGGGAGGGCTGTTTCGGAGACAAAGCGTGACATGACCCAGGTGTGGAGGACGACAAGTACCCCGGCAAGTGGACGGCAAAGCTACCCCTCGAGCTGAAGAGGTAAGACGGGTAGGCACACGGGAGGTAACGACTGCACCTGAACAGATGAGCCGGCGCATGGAAGCGCTCGCGGGGGTTCGATTCCCCCGGCTGGCACTGCTGATAAAGCACCCCCCACCGGCTACCAGACCGGGGGCACCCAACTCACTATTAACAATGAAAGGCCACCACCCGTGAAAACCACCGAAGAAATCCTCACCGAGACTCGACCCATCGAGAAGGCCATCTCTGCCGTCCTCAAAGAACTCGGGGACGCACGCGTCACCTACTTCGTCAACACGTACGCCCCCGACGCCACAGACCATCAGAAGACGCTAGCGGCCTTGAACCTGCTCACTAAACTCGACCTATTAATGCCTGAGCTAAGCGAGCATCGTGATTCTCTTGAGAACCTGCTTGCTCCGTTGCGTCAATCAGTTGTCCCAGAAGCTCCAACAGAGGAGTAGGCACCTGCTCGGAGTAATCCTGCTTGAGTGCTTCGAGGTTCTTCCGAGCTTTATCAAGAGATGGTGTAGCGGACATAGCTGCACCCCTTTCTGTTTCTAAATCGATAGATGGTGACGGCCCACTGGTACTGGGCGCGTCATCTTTAAAAGTAAGGGATACCTAGCTATCCAGAAAGTAATAAGCCCCCTGACGGTGGTCGTCAAGGGGCTTTCGCATATCCATATAGGAGTTTACCAAAGTGACAGTCACCCCGTTCGAGCGCTCGCATGCTGATAGAGGAGGGCATCGAGTGTTCTTCATGAACCTAGTCGTCCTGGGGGCGCTTGGATACATCATGTTTGAATCCCGCCGAGCAAGGCGCCGTCTTGATGCCCTCATCGCTTTCGAGAAGGAATCCTTCAACATGAACGCAGAGATGTTTAGGCATGTTCTGTGGGATTCTTGGTCATCCAGTGGTCATCTCTCGGGTTTTCCAGACACCGAGCCTGGTTCTCCAAACAACCTTGATTGATACCTGAGTGCTTTGCTCGCTTTCTATTCTGTCTTTAACGCTTGCTTCCGCAATCTCTCTTAATGAACGTCGGAATTGCCAACCGACGTCCAAATCTGGAGTGCTGAAAATGGTTGACGGTTTCGCGCTTGGCGGGGTGTCGTCAACCATAGGAGTGATTAGTGGCGGCACTTTTACTGGAGCTGGGCCATGCTCCTCCCTATATGGCAAGAAAACTTTGACATAGCTCTTGGGAGTCACTTTTTTCTTCTTAGAAGTTTGTGGTTTTTCGGATGCTGTCCATGCCTCAACTGTCACCTTATATGCAATGTCAGTTCCAGTATTCGTTACTAAGAAAAGTCCAGATGACTTCTTGTAGATGGTCCACTCAACGTCTGAGCGTTCCCTGGTGATGAGTATTTGCCACCACCCAAATAGGGCAGCCAGAACCGAAGCGATTACACCGATGATCGTGATTATTTCTATTGCATTCATCTTGTTTCATTTATAAGTGAAGCCCCCGGCGCGCATGCCGGGGGCTCTTGATTTCCCATGAAAGGGGATATATCCAATGTCAATTCTACCAGGCGGCTCTGATCTTCAGTCGTTCAACTTCAACGGCATCGCACTACGAGCCAAGCTAATCGACGGCGAACCATGGTTCGTAGCCGCTGACCTCGCTGCAGCACTCGGTTACTCCGACGCATACGAGGCTTCTAAACATGTCCTAGACAGCGAAGCTCAAAACCTGCAGATCGCCGGTTTTGGAAACCGCGGCGTGAAACTCGTCAATGAGTCCGGCCTCTACGCGATCATCATGCGCTCCAACAAACCCGAAGCGGTGGACTTCCGCCTCTGGGTCACCTCCGAGGTTCTACCCTCCATCCGCAAAACCGGATCCTACGAGAAACCAAGGACCCTCGAAGAACGCTCCCTCGAACTCATCGGCGAGCTCAGCGCTCGCGTTGAAGACCAGCGCCGAGAACTCGAAGCCGCCCGTCCGAAGGTGCAGACTTACGACAAGATCCTCACCCGCGATCACACCTTCGGTTTCCGTGACCTCTGCAAGGCTATCCGTGAGCACTTCCCCGTGAATGAGGCCGACGTGAAGCGCCTGCTACGGGAGAAGAAGATCCTCACCTCCAACTCGTTCCGTATGGATGTTTACTCTCACGCCGTAGACCAAGGCTGGGCGGTGCGCCGCCCGGCAGGGAAGTGGGGCAACAAAGAACGCTTTCAGCCCCGCTTCACGCAGAAGACGGTCGACTGGCTCCTTGAAGAGCTGGCACCCCTGGAAGACGCAGCCTAAACACCATCACCGTGAAGGCCCCGGCACAGCTGTCGGGGCCTTCTTGCTACCCGAAAGACTACAACGATGACGATGCTCCCTACCGCCGACACCATGCCCGATCAGCAGCGCTACGAGGCATATATCCCCGGTACAGAGAAAATTTCAATCTTTTACAACCGCACCGACGACAAGGGCCGTCGCTGGGCGTTGGACATCATCAACACCCGTACCTACGCCGCCGACCGCGTCACCCTGAAGGAGGATGACCAATGATCCGGATGATGACCATCAAGGACGTGATGGAAGTCCTGGCAGTCGGTAGGTCTACTTTCTTCCAGATGCGTAAGGACAGGCAATTCCCGCCGCCCACCATATATATCGGTGCTTCACCGCGCTGGGACTCCGAGACCGTCGACGCTTGGATCCGTGCTCAACGCAACGGGGCGGTGGCGGCATGAGCAAGACCCCACCCCGCTTCGTGACGATGGCCGACAGGGCTAAGGATATGCCCATTACCCCGCCTGGGGATGACGTGAAGAAGCTCAAGCTGTGCGGCCAGGACGACGCGGTACTGATGCAACCGGCGACCACCACCGAGGTGGAGCGACGCCGCGCGGCCCTGGCCATCGTCTACGGCATGGGCGGCCAGCCGATCGAAGCCAAAGAAGACGTGTTGAAGATGATGGGACTCACCCATGCCTGACGTACCCCGGAAGATTCGCAACGCGGTCTATACCCGCGATCACAACCAGTGCGTGGCCTGTGGAAGCACCACCGGGCTGACCCTGCAGCACCGCATTAACCGGGGCATGGGCGGCTCTAAGTACTTGGACACCCCGGATAACCTCATCACCCTCTGCCACCACGAGAACACCGCCCTCGAGTCGAACGCGCTCTTCGCGCTGGATGGGCGGGCGAAGGGCTTCAAGCTCTACTCGTACATGACACCCGCCGACTGCCCCGTGCTCTATGTGGACGGTTGGTACAGGCTCAAACCGGACGGCACCCGCACCCCCTGGCAGGGGCCCGTCCCAGACATGGCCAACGGGGAATCCGGGCCGGTGAGGTGGTCACGATGGGGCGCGTAGGAAGCCCGCTCTGGAAACAACTGGTCAACAAAGGACGCCTGGCTCGCATGGCCGCACTAGCCGAGCAAGGCATCCACGTGGACATCCCACTCGAAGAGATACCCAGGAAGGAGGAAGACAGTGAGCGACAAGTACAACAGGATGGCGGCCCGAGTCCGGGGACTAACCCCCAAAGCATGGCTGGTCCTCTGGCAACTAGCCGACCTCGCCAAGATTGACCGAGACGACCCAGATCTCAACCGAAAATCCTGGCTATCTCAACAACAACTCATCACCCGCACAGGATTCACCGAGAAAACCGTCCGCGCCGGCATCAAAGAACTCGAAGACCGCAAACTCATCATCGTCGACCGATCCGGCGCCGGATACGGAGGCCGCCACCAGTACTACATCAACGAGGCAGTACTCGAAGAACAGTACAAGCTCGGAGTCGCCGAGACAGACGCCGCCGACCGCATCAAGCGAGAGAAAGCAGCCGAACGCCAACGCGAATACCGCGCTCGCAAGGCCGCGATGAAGAGTATCGAGGAGATGCTCAGGCGGGAGCAGGAGCGGAACCGGCAACGGTCTGAACGTGACCGACTCTAACCCCCGTACCGGTAACAGCTCCCGTAACGTAACGGGAATTCTTACCGGTATGTCACGGGAATTCTTACCGTACGTGTCACGGGAATCCTTCCCGGCTAAAGACACTACATAAAAGACACAACAGAAGAGCACCACAAAAGCCACAACAAAACCCGGGGAGAGCTCTTCTAAAACGACTAGTACCTAAACGCGCGAAAAGGAACACCCATGCTCAACACCATCAAACGACTCATCCACACCATCACCCACCACAACAAACCAACCACCACCCACATCACCGTCACACCCACCAACCCCAACACCACCCCCGAAGAAATCGCCTACGCACTCCACAAAGCAACCACCACCAACAACTAGGAACAAACCCATGCCCTATACACAATCCATCCAAACCATCGACACCTACATGGCAGCAGGCAACCGAACCTCAACCCACGTCATCAAACACGCATCACTACACCACTCACTCCAAGCGCTCGCCGACACCACCAACAAACGAACCGAAGCTACCCACCGCCACATCATCGAAAGCCACATCGCCTTCCTGCTACCCATCGCCCGCACCTGGCAATCCAACCAACAACCCACAACCCAAGGAGCCTAACCATGAACCTAAGAGAACGCTTCCGCCGCAGACTCAACCGCATCATCGTCATCGCCATCAGGGTCTACATCGACAAGCGGGAAGACTACCTCACCGTCGGAGACGTCCAAGACGTCAAACGCCTCTTAGTCACCCTCAACAAGAACCCCGAATCAGCCCTCGCCATCATGCAATGGGTAGATCACATTGAAAAACGCAGGAAGGAAGACCTCTCATGACCACCCACAACCAAGACACCTCCGAAGCGCTGGCAAGACTCACCGGCAGGCTCCTAGCTCGAACCATTCTCATGCCCGTCGGGTTGGTAATGCGAATTGCTTTCAACCGATACCTCAAGAAGAACGCTGAGCACTTCACCGAACTAGACCGAGCCACCCTGTTGAACATCTCCAAGAACGCTCACAACGACGGTACTCGGGCAGCTCATGAATTCATCCAGTGGCTTGACCACTTCGAAACCAGAAAGAACCGCGCATGACCACCGAACAGATCATCGGCCTGCTCGCTGTCATAGGCATCGGCGGCCTCCTAGCCATCAGCATGAAGAACATCGGCGACCGGGTAGCCGCCGACCAGGCACCATCCCTACGAGCCGAGAGCATCGCCTACAGCGTCATCTGCGCCCTGGCCATCCTCGGCATAGCCCACGCCTCCCTGACCGCCCTGGGAGCCATCTAATGGAACCTATCGACTACGTACAGAAGCACTTCGACGAATTCGCCGACCGGGCACCTGATAGGAAGACCGCCGCCGCGTACCACAACCTCGGTTCCTTCATGGTCGGGCTGCAGGAACCCATCACGCAGCTGAGGAAGGTCGGGGAGATCACCCGCGACCCGGTATTCAGCGACCTCGCCGACGACCTTGCCCGGTATCAGGAATCAATCACGGAACGGATGGCTGAGAAGATCCGCTCCACCCTCGAAAACGAAACGGAGATCAACTAATGAACGACGTAACCAACCGCTCCATGCCACCAGAATTGAACGCCTTCGACTTCCACATCTGCTCCCAATTCGGCAAAGTCACCGGCTACCGGCTGGTTGAAGACGCCCAGATGGGGCTTTACACCTACGAAATCCTCCTCACTAACTGCAAGACCATCCGATACATCAAAGACAACCAAGTAGCCGCAGTGGCAGAACCAAACGAGGAGAACAACTAATGAACGATCTCATCCCCACCGTCATCAACACTTTCTCCGTCGTCCTAGCCGCCTTCTTCGGCTTCTTCGTAGTCGTCGGCGTAGAGGAATGGCTCCGAGCCCAATGGCACAAGCGCAAGGCCTGGCAAGCCGCAGCTAAAACCGCGAAAACACTCTACGAAGCGGCGGAGAGCGCACAGCGAAAGGACAACGAGTAAATGACCAACAAAACCATCACCCTCCTCGCCGCCCTCACGCTCGCTGTCTGCCTCACCGGTTGCGGGAAAGACTCGGACGAATACGCCGAGGTCTGCGTAGACCGGTCCACTAACACCCGCGTCAGTGATGACCGCTGCAGGGACATCGACCGTGAGGACAACGACGGCGGCTCGAACATGATGTGGGCTTGGTTGTACATGTCCAGCATGAATCAGAACCATGCTCAGTTGCCAGCGGTAGGGTCGCGCCTGCCAGCCCATGTGAGAACAACTTACGACTACCCCTCTCGCGGCTCTATCTACAGTAAGACCCCGGCCCGTGGCGGTGAGGTGTCGAACGTGAAGTCTTCCTCCACGAAGGTCGGTGGTTCCACATCGGGCGGGTCTTCTCGCTCAGGGTACAAGGGAAGCTCTGGTTCTAAGGGCGGAACCACGGGTGGCCGTGTCAGCGGTGGAAGGGCAGGAAAGTAAATGGCTGGAGAAACCACTATCACCATCGTCGGCAACCTCACCGGTGACCCAGAGCTTCGATTCACCCCGAACGGTGTGGCCGTCGCGAACTTTACCATTGCATCCACACCTCGAACTTTCGACAAGCAGGCAGGGGAGTGGCGTGACGGGGAGACTCTTTTCCTCCGCGCGTCAGCCTGGAAGGACCTCGCCGAGAACACTGCCGAGTCACTCCGTAAGGGTATGCGGGTCATCGCCCAGGGTCGGCTGAAGTCACGCACCTATGAAACCCAGGAAGGCGAGCGCCGCACCAGTATGGAGTTGGAACTCGATGAGATCGGCCCGTCTCTGCGGCATGCGACCGCTAGTGTGCAGCGTAACCAGCGCGGTGGTAACACCTACGGCACCGGTCAGCCTTGGGATGATGCCGGGTTTCAACCCAACCAGGCACCTACCCAGGGCAATGGAACGCCGCATCAACAGGGCTCTGGGATAGAGCCACCCTTCTAAACCACAGGACACGCATCATGGACCGCATCCCACCACTACCCCTCAAAACAGCACTCGAGGACGCCTACGCCGAATACATCAACGACGGCACACCTATCGACGTCGAACCCGAAGAGCTCCGACAGCTCCTGGATGAGATAGACCACCTGGAAGGGCTTCTCACGGAGGTATCCCACCAGAGGGACTATTGGAGACAAAGAGCAATCGAACGAGCGCGCCGCATCCCGTCCTGGGTCGGCGCGCTCGGCGTTTTGAGGGGGTGGGTGCGGTGAGGGCTAACCGTGCTAGAGCGCCTAAACCAACCCGGGCGAACATCTACACCTACACCGACCCCTACGGCGACACCCTCGAAGTCGTCCCCACCGGCGACGGTGGAATCCAATGGGAGATCACCCCAAAGGACGGCCCCACCTACGAAGTCAGGATGCCACGAAAGATCGCCACCAGCGAGCTCATGCGCCTATTCCGCAAAGCAGTCGACGCCACCGGACAAACCCCCGACGAGATCAAAAAAGACTTCCGCAAAGCCCACAAACTCCCACCCCAACGGGTCACCCTACCCGGATCATCATTCGGGAAAACCACAAAGGAGAGCTAACAATGACCGACAAAATGACCATCACCCTCGAACTCGAAAACATCGGAAACGTCGAATTGTCCTGTGAGACAGACCTTCAGAACGCCCCGGAAAAGATCCCCTACGTAGCCCAGCAGATCGCGACCATGATGATGCAACAGCTCATTCAGGTACTCGACTCAGGCGAAACCCACTACGAACGCACCATCACCTCACGTCCCGAACAGGAGAACACCAATGACTAAGTACACCTCGACCACGACTGTTGAAGCTATCCGCGTTGAACCGGGTTCGGCTGATCCGTACATTGAATGGCTTGAGAGCCGGGGCTGTTCTGCGTCATTCACGATGAACGAAATCCACTTCAGCACCGTTGATAATTATCTCTATATTGCTGATCTAGGGGACTACATCATTCACCACGGCGGCGCTGAATTTTCTGTGATGACTTCAGAACTCTTTGAGGAAACTTACACCGCTGAAGAAACCACCGACTGGCATGGCCTGACCGCCGCTATCAAGGCCGGTGAACCCATCGACTGGGAGGCACTGGACGGGCGCAAAGCGAAGTGCGTCCACGAGACAATGGGCGAGCTTGTCTACGAACTCGAACGATTCAAGGCACACAGCACCCCCACTTACGCCGCCGCATGGTGCTCAGCGCGGTCTAGCCGTGTTTGGTGGGACGCGCTTTCCAGAGCGTGGAAAGGCAGAGAGGGCTGGACGCTCTACATCGACGGCCCCATACCGCTCAAGCGCAAAACCGCAGACCAACTACCCCTTGGGATGTGTTTCCGTGGCGTTGTCAAAGACCCCATTGAAGGTGAAGATGCGGACTACCCTCGTTGCCAAGTTCTCGCCCAAGACAACGCCGAAACCCGAGTAATCGCATACAGGAAAGACCTTTGGCCCATGTCTATGTTTACTGAACCGTCCCAATTAGAGGTCATCAAGGAATACGGCATCGGCACGGTCAAGGCAGGCGACGATGAGTAGGCCCGCCTTTTGCCACCCCTGTTACAGGCCACTGGCGTCATGAGCGGCCTTATCCATGATGCGAATGGCGCCCTCGATTCTATGCCTTCAGATGAGGTTATGCGGGCGGCCGGGTTCACTGACCACCGCCCAGGGGTCTGGTACTTCTGGTGCCCCGCTCACCGGCCTTGGCTGATTTTCAGTGTGAAGATCGAAAAGGCCACGGGCAGGTTCAAGACATGCGTCTCGACCCATGATTTCTCCCAACCCCGCTACTACCAGCAGCTCAAGAACGCTGAGGCTATCCGGGAAAGCATCGACCGCATCGTCAAGGAACTCAACGACGCCGGAATACACATCGCCCACGACCACAACCGATATGGAAACTACCCATGAACGAAACATTCCGCCGATTACTCCGCGCCTACCCAGGCTTCTTCGAAAGACCATTCACCATCCACGTAGAAACCATTTACAACACAAAAGTAGTCCTCTCAGGCAACGGCATATTCCGCGGAGAAAAAGAAAAACACAGAGCCTCAATCGAACTCAAAACCATCAACCACCACGAAATCGACAAACTCAAAACCCGAATAAACGCCTCAGAACTAACAACCTTCATCCAAGACTGCCTCAACTACCTCGACTCACTAACCAACCACCAAAACAGCTAAGGACAAACCAACATGGAAACCACCGACCTACTCACCGAAGCCGAAATAATCCTCGCCGAAGCAAAACGAGTCGCAGGCCAACTAGCCTTCGACCAACAAGCAAAAGACTCACAAACCCAACGCATCAACGCCCTCACCGCGCTCGCGGCGCAATACATCGACCTTTACCGTGCGAAGGAGATCAGATGACCATCACCCCATGGCATCTCAAAGATTACCCACTCAACAAAGACGACGTCTTAGAGACCGGGGAGATCAACGGGTACATCTGGGTCACCGCCAAAGCCCCGTTCTATGGCATCAACGGTTACATCCGCATCCCAGATGCTCACACTAATCATCCGTGGCAGGAGGAAGGGGATTACATCTGTGACCAGGACTCATTCGACGACGACGCAGAATGCTGGGAATGGGGCGAGGAAACATTCCACGATGGCCGCTGGCACGGGTTCGGCACCCAACACTTCAACGACGCTTGGCCCGCCGCCTATGTCTGGGAGGGCGAACTTCCCCTCGCCTCCAAGTACCCTAGGGATAAGTGGCGTACCCCAGAATCCGTTGTTCGCCAAGTGCAGCAGATGGCCCGCCACGCAGACCACACTTACCAGCAGCTAGTCACTACCGGTAACTACACGATCTAGGAGAACACATGATCCTCGTATTGCTACCCGCTCTTGGTCTCGCGACAGGTGTTCTAGTTCTCCTGAATGTCCTGCTGGGTCTTACCAAGGCCATCGAATGGCTGTTGTGGGGGCGTCGGGAATGACTCGCTTCCAGTTCTTCGTACCCCTCCTTAAAGACATGCCCATTCAAGCCAACCGCATGCCCCGGAACATCGGGCACAAGATAGCGAAGATCAACGCGATCCAGCTTGCCACCATCAGCGCATGGCGGCGAACAGGGGAACCTACAATCCCGACACCTGTCCGGTGCATCGCGTCCATCCAACGACCAGACAACAAACGCTACGACCCCAACAATTGGGCTCCAACCACCAAAGCGATGATTGACGCCCTCGTGAAAACCGGCGCACTCATCGAAGACAACCTCCATGTACTCCAAGGCCCCGACCACCGACACCACGGTGACGGGGCCTTGGGCGTATGGCTCACCTTCAAAGACTGGGAGACACTATGAAACAAGCATTACTAATCATCCTGGCGCTCGCGGCTATCGCGGGCGCCTTCTTCATTGGAACTCTCGTATTCGCGTGGTTCTATGACATCAGTCGACAAGAAGCGTCCTTGGGTGGCTTTCTTGCCGCCCTCGGAGTATTCATCGCAGAGATCCTGATCTTCGGTAGCTACCTCCAACAGAAGGGAAAATGATGACCGGGCACGCACCACTTCCCCCAAGCGTCCACGAACTCATCATTGGCAAAAAGACCAACATCGCCGCCCCAGGCCAACCAATCCGCCTCGCCCAACAAGAACCCCTCATCTGGGAACTCGAGTCAGCCGTCAAAGGAGAATCAACAGGCACCGGTGAAGCAACCAACGGCGGACCCAAAGTACCCCTCAGCATGAGCGCCCTCGCTCTCTGGGAACGCATCACCAAAACCGTCAACGAACAATGGCCCGGCCGTAATCAGCGAGCGCTTCAAAGGTTGAGTGTTGGGCAGAAGATTCATGCGTGGGCTCAGGGTGATCCGGATTATGTGGAGGAGGTGTGTGCGGTTTGGTGTGGGCAGATCAAGGGTTTGCGTTATCGCGTGCATGCTTTGGATGCTGCTTGCCCTGAGTGTGGCGTGGATACAGTGTATGAGGTCGATGAGGGTGATCCTGATGGTCGGGTGTATAAGCCGGCTTTGGTGTGGACGGTGGAGCGGGCGTTTTGTCGGGCTTGTTTGGCTAGTTGGGTTGGGTTTGATGAGATGAAGGAGTTGGCTGGTGTTATCAACCGGCATGTGTGATAGTATGCTGGCACGTTCGGTTTAGTGTGTCTACTTACTGGATGTACCCTATAGCTCACCTGCACGGTGGGCCTCATTGTGTGTAGATGATGATTTTGTTGAGGAGGGGCGCTGCAGCTTAGGCTGTGGCGCCCCTGCTGCGTTTAAGGGGTGCGTGCCGTGGATGAGCTTGAAGCGAGCATGATCGCTCTGCACGTCATCGAGAATCACGAGGATGAGAGCGTGCGAGCGCTGGGAGCTGATCGGGCTCTGCGTGTGGTGCGGCGTCATCTGACTCAGCAAGGTAATAGCCGGTCGGGTGGTCGTGGTCGGCGTGTGTATAGTGACCCGACTGCGAATGAGGCCATTAGCAATCTGATGAGGAGTGGCGATGGTCGAGCGCGACGATATAGGGCGTGAGATTGAGCAGGACGGGTTCGTGACTGACCCTGATGACCTGACTCGACCTCGTCCCTCTGTAGGTTCCCTCGATGGTGGTGTGAGGGTATAAACGGCCACCAGGTGAACCCGGTGCGTATGGACAACGACGAGCGCCGGGTTCACCTTCAACTCATGAGTCATCGTTGAGCGATGAACCGGGCAGGAAGAGAGAAGCTATGGCTGACATCCTTGGATTTATACAGGGCGTCCCCTTGTACTACAACATGACTGACGAAGGCAGAGTCAAGGTATGGGCAGGCGAGGAAGACCAAGAACACTAAGGCGGTGACCTGATGGGTAGTGAGCGCATTAGGAATGGCCGTGGTCATCGATCCTTCAGACGTCAACGAGAGATACTCAAGAGGCGTGGACTGCCGTGTGCTTGGTGCGGTAAGCCCATTGACTACAGTGCCCCGCCGAATGACCCGTTGGCTTTCACCGCTGACCACGTCATACCGATCGCTGGCGGTGGATCCCTGCATAAGGGGGAGCTGCAGCCGATGCACCGGATGTGCAATGCGAAAAAGGGATCCTCTATGCCTGTACGTATCCGTCAGGCTTCTTGAATTTTTTGAGAGGGTGGGGGGGCTACCCCTCACCCTCTGTCAAGCCAGGTCCCGGGCCGCCCCTGGCAAATTTTCGTTCGCGGACCCCGGGTGTGCTTTTAGGCGAATTGAGGTGGGTTAAATGGCGCGACCGCGTGCTAAATGCGGCACTGAAGCCGCCTACCGCCGGCACCTCCGAGAGAAAGAGCCGGTAGATGATGCTTGCCGTAAGGCTCACGCCGATACTGCCCGGGAGCGTAAGCGGCGACGCATCACTGAGAAGCTGCCGGAGACTGAGTACCGGGTAAAAGCTAGGGAGTCACCCCCGGTGAAACCCAAAGCATCCCCACCTAAACCTCCGAAGCCCGAACCGCAGCCGCAGGAGTACACCAAGGACGAACACATCAGGATCATCCGCTCCACCCTGGACCAGCTCACTCAGGCGCTGTCCGATGTTCTGATTGCCACCCCTGACAAGGTCGGCCCGATCTCCCGAGAGATACGAGCGATGACCGCCGAACTTGAACGTCTCACCACCGAGGAAGAGACAGAGGTAAAGGAGGAGTCAGCACTTGACCACTTCTTCACCAACAACGTTGTTGGGTTCCCAGGAACCCAGGCTGGTTAAACGCCCCCACTCCATAGGTACCCACGGCGATATGGTCATCCAATTCGGTGAAGCCGTCGGAGTGAACCTCTTCCCATGGCAGCAGGGACTTATCCGCGACCTCTTCGCGTACAACGAGCAGGGTAAGTGGGCGGCCGCTGAGGCAGGTTTCCTCGTGGCCCGGCAGAACGGCAAAGGAGAGGTGTTGGTCCTCTACGACCTCGCGCACCTCTTCCTCTTCCCGCGGCCGGATAACAAACGAAAAACCATCCTCCACAGCGCCCACGAATTCAAGACAGCTGTGGACGGGTTCGACCGTCTCCGAGGTGTGATCGAAGCGAACCCGGAACTTATGGACCGGGTAGAACACATCTACACCGGCGCCGGTCAGCAGCAGATCATCCTCAAACGCCGACGTGGTCAGAACGCCCTCGGCGACCGCATCAAGTTCGTGGCCCGCTCCAAGTCCTCAGGCCGCGGCTTCTCAGCCGACACCCTGATCTACGACGAGGCGCAGGAACTCGCAGTCACTGCACGAGACGCATTGTCCTACACCGCCACCACCGTCCCCAACGGACAGGAACTTTTCGTCGGCACCGTCCCCGACGAAGCAGAGAACGCCTTCGAAGTCTTCGAGGGCGTCCGAGATCGTGGGCGCTCGCTGGAAGGTAACGAGAACACGTTGTGGGCTGAGTGGTCGCCGGCTGGGTCTGAGGATCCAGATGTAGCCGATAAGCTCGACCCAGCGGAGCGTGAGGGGTGGGCGAAGGCTAACCCGACCATGGGTTATCTGCCTGGTTTCGATGAGTCCAAGGTGCTCAAGCAATTCGAGCAGGACACCTCCGCTGCTAAGGAGTCTTTCAAGCGTGAGCGTCTGTCGGTGTGGCCGAATCGGCGCCCAGAGGAAGAAGTTCGGGTCAATGACTTGGACATGGACGCCTGGGAACGCGGCCTGGACGTTAAAGCCGCCCACGGCAAGCCCCTAGTGCTCTCCGTGAGAGTCGCCGACAACGGTGGTTACGCAACGATCTCCGCCGCGTCCCTCCTGGCTGACGGGCGAATCTACGTGGAGCACAAGTACAGTGCCGCGCAGACCCTCTGGGCACCAAAGAAACTCAAAGCACTCAAAGAGGAGATGGGTGCTGACTCCGTCGTGCTGGATGAAAAAAAGTGCGCCGGAATCCTCCAAGACCTCAAGCGGGAACGCATCAAGTACGTCTCCATCCGCCCCGGTGAACTGGCCGGGGCGCACTCACTCTTTGCCGAATCCGTCGCCGCCGGGACTGTCGTCCACCGCGGCCAGCCAGAACTTACTGACTCCCTCCTTCTTGCCCAACCCCGGGCAATCGGCCAATACGGCTACACCTGGGAGCAATCCGACCCGACCGAACCCGTCACCCCCGCACAAACCGTCACTGAAGCGCTATGGGGAGTGAAGAATTTCGAAGCTACCGCGAAACCAAAGACACCTTCGCGGGGCATCGCCTAGGAGGCAGAATGAGCGTTCTCGACATCATCCAAGACGAGGTACTCAAACCCGCAAAGCAGGAGTGGGCCCGCCTCCGACGCGACCGCCTCCGACTCGACGGGAAACTCTCAAAGTCTTGGATGCCGAAGAACGCCGACTTCGAATACCGAGACCTCATGCGCAAAGCCCAGTCCCCCTGGCTGATGTTCGCCGCGGACTGCTTCTCGGACGCCCTCATCATCGACGGGTATACCGATCAGACCATCTGGGACGAAGCCTGGGAGCGATCCGGCATGTCCGGCCGTCAACACGCCATCAACCGTGAGGCCGTCGCCTACGGGTACTCCTACCTCCTGGCCTTCCCCGACAGCGACGGGGGAGTGATGCTCCGCCACCTCCCCGCCCGGGACACCTACGCCGTCAAAGCCGACCCCTGGGACGAAGAACCGGAATACGTCCTGCACCGCGTACGTGATGACCTCTGGCGATTCTTCGACTCCGAGAACATGTACGAAATCAAGGGCGATCTACAACGCGGCACCGTCACCCAAACCAACCACGGCCTCGGCATCAACCCGGTCACCATAATCCAAGCCCAGTACCCCACCAATGGCGAAATGCCAGAATCGGTCGTAGCCCACGGCGAACCCGCCTACAAACGCGTCGTGGACGCCACCTTCACTCTGCAAATGATCCAACGCTACGGCGCCTTCCCCCAGAAATGGCAAGCCGGAGGCGTCATGGGGGTCGACGAAAACGGCGCCGCCCTCGTCCGCCCCTCCGTAGACTCCCTCATCCACAACGAAGACGAACTCGTAAAATTCGGATCCTTCCCCGCAGCCGACATCGACAAAGCAACCACCGCCGTCGACGAGCACCTCCAACAACTCGCCGCCATACTCCACATCCCACCCCACTACCTCCTCGGCAAAGTCGTCAACCTATCAGCTGAAGCGCTCGCCGCGACTGAGACCGGGTTTATCCGCAAGCTGGGGACTATCCAGGAACCTCTCTCTGAGGGGTACGAGTCGGCTCTGCGTAAGGCGGCCTTCTTCCTAGATGACCTCAATGGCGCGATGGATTACACCACTGAGGTGCACTGGCAGGACGTCACCGTCCGTACCTTGGCCGCGTCGGTTGACGCCATTCAGAAGTTGGACGCGGTCGGTGCGCCGAAGGATATGACCCTGCAGCTGGTTCCGGGATGGTCACGTCAGGACGTCGTCAATGCGGCTTCCACCGCGGCCCCGGATCCAGTGCTACTCCAAGATTCTGTATCCCAACCGGTGCAAGAACCTACGCCCAGTCCCGAAGTGTAGGAGGAGACCATGGCGATTTATCTCGTCACCGGCCCACCCGGAGCTGGCAAAACCACCTACGCCCAAGAGCATATGCGACCGGGTGACCAGCTCATCGACTTCGATCTCATTAAGAACGAGTCAGATTCCGAGCGTGTCGCCCGGGCTCGCCGCCTTGACCTTGAAGACCAAGCCAAGGACTACAACGGCGGGGACGTGTGGATAACCCGGTCACTGCCGGCGGCTGCCGACCGCGAAGAGTTCTCAGACCGGATCGGCGTCACCAAGTCCTACGTCCTCGAGACCCCCAAAGAGACTTCCCGTCAGCGTGCAATATCCCGCGACGGGGACACCTCCCACGCCCAATACATTGATCAGTGGTGGGAGAAGTACAGCCCCTCATCACGAGATGAGGTCATCAAACCACCTGACAGAGGTAACACCATGAGCGATCATCAGAATCCCGATACGAGCCACGAGAACAGCGCAGCTGACACAGCTACCGATTCTCCCGCCAAGAAGCCACTCTCTGAGATGTCCCCGGCTGAAGCCGCAGACTACTGGAAAAGCTACTCCCGCAAGCACGAGTCCGAGAACCGACGACTCGTCGAACAGGTAGATCAGCTCACCAACGCCGCGAAGCACTTCGAGGACCAGCTCAAACAGCGTGAACACGAGCTCAACGCCCAGTGGGGCAAGAAGCTCGCCGCGCAGTCCGTTGAGCTGCTGGCTTCCAAGCTGGGATTCGCGGATCCCTCCGACGCTACCCGATTCCTCGACCTCACCGACGTCATGTCGGACGGTGATGTGAATACGAAGGCGCTAGAGGAGAAGCTCACTGATCTGGCTAAAGATCGCCCCTATCTGATCCAGAAGATCGAAGACGACGCGCGACTGCGCGCTCGTCGTATCCACCGCGCGGAATCTGAGGGGGACAAAACCCCACAGAAGACTCGCGCCGCTGACGCTCTACGTAGCTACGCCCGAAACAAGTAAGGAAATCATAAATGGCAGGTATCACCCGCTCCGACATCGAATCTCTCATCGAAGAGGAATACAACCATTCCCTCCTCAACCAGGCCACCGCGACATCTACTGCGCTGACCGCTTTCAACACCGTCAACATGGGCGCCAAGGTACAGAACATGCCCGCGCTGGCTACCCGCCCCACCGCTAAGTGGGTGGGCGAGGCCGCCGGTGAGCGCACCAAGCCTACCTCCAAGTTCTCCTTCGAGAACAAAGTCCTCACCGCAGCTGAGGTAGCTGTCATCATCACTCTGAACGAGGAAGACATCGAGGACGCTACCGAGGACTTACTGACCACCGCCTCCAACCTCGGTGGTGAAGCAATCGGCCGCGCCCTCGACGAGGCAGTTCTATTCGGTGTGAACAAGCCCGCCGCATGGACCAGCAACGACCTGTTCGCCGCTGCCACCGCGGCGGGTGCGATCCACCAGGTAGCAACCGGTGAGAACGACCTCGTTGGTTCCATCTTCCAGGCAGCCGAAGACGTTGACGTTGCCGGGGGTAACCCCACCGCTTTCATCTCCCGTCAGGGTTTCAAGTTCCGTCTGGCTAACCTGCGTGGCACTGACAACGCGCCGATCTACATGCCCTCCCTGTCTCAGGCACCCGGCTCTGTGGACAATGTGGCAGGACTTGATGCCTATTGGAACCGCAACGGAGCTTTCGACCGTAAGAAGGCCGAAGGTCTCGTCGTGGACCCCTCCGCCGTGCTGATCGGTGTCCGCTCGGACATCAGCGTGAAGTTCCTAGACCAGGCCACTGTTGGCGGCGTCAACCTGGCCGAGAACGACCAGGTCGCTCTCCGCTTCCGAGCACGTTTCGGTTACACCTTGGCCGACATCGTAGGAACTGACGGTGTCCGTTTGGCGCCTGTCTCTGCTGTTACCCCCGCCGCCGCTTTGTAAGGAGTAGACCATGAGCGTGAAACTGATCCACCCCACCTCTAAGGCTGAGATTGTAACCCCGGACGATCAGGCCGGATATTTCACAGATCTCGGCTGGGAGAAGGCCGAGGAGAAGGAGCCCAAGCGTGCATCTGGATCTGCAAAAAATGAAGGATCTTCTTCCACCTCTAAGTAAGCAAGAAGAAGCGACCTGCGATCTCTGGGTCAAAGGTGTCGAGGAATTCCTAGCTGCGACTTACCCGATAGAAAAGCTAGACCGCCTCGAATCATTTGTCACGGGGTACGTCATCGACGCGCTGAAGCGGCGTCTGAGCAACCCTAACCCAAGCGTGATTCGAGAAGGTGCCGGCCCTTTTTCCGTCGGGTATTCGGAGCATTTCGCACGAGGTGGATTTTTCCTGCCAGAGGAGAAAGCCGACCTTGACCGTGTGCTCGGACGTTCAGGGACCCGCTCATACCGAACCCCGGCACCAGAGGAGATCATCCAGCTGAACCGCATGCCCCGAGTGGAAGAAGAGGAGCTATGGCATATCCAGTAGTCCAATGGAAGCGATTCCAGGAGTCTACTGAGACAGACGAGTGGGGAGAGGAAGTTTCTGGATTTGCTGATCCGGTCGAAATCCAGGCGGCGTTCGCCCCGGAGTCCACGGCTGAATCCAGCCAGTCAGGTCTTGCCCAGCGTGTCATCTCTCAGGCCAAGCTCTATCTCAAGACCCCCATTGATTACACCGCACGAGATGAATTCCTCATCGACGGGAAGACATATCGTGCGGTGGGGGAGTCACCCGGTTGGTACGGGCTCTACTCACGACGTGCATTCGGCCAGGAGATTCTACTCGAGGCGGTGACTGGATGAGCCCGCAAAAGATCAAGCTCAAAGTCAACAACGAGGCTTTCCGAAAGATCCGTAATCTTCCTGAAGTGCGAAAGCACCTCAAGCACAAAGCCCAACAGATCGCTGACATAGCGTCTCGCGGTGGCGAGGTGGAGGGGTACGTGGTGACAGACCTCGTTCTGGAAGATCCACGTGGTGCCTCATCGGTGTATGCCTACGGGCACGCCTATAACAGCAACCGTAAGCACAACTCGCTGATCAAGGCGCTGAATCGGGTGAAGGAATGACAGAGATCGTTCTCCCACCGAATCATGTAGCCGAGGTAATTCGACTCCTATCTCAGTACTTCCCGAAAGGCACAGTGCGGGCCGAAGAACCAGATAGCTCCACGTATGACACGAAGAGTCTGCTCATCCTGGTCAAAGACGGCGGATCGTCAAAGCCTGCAGCACATACCTACTGGTCGTGCATGACCACGATTGAGGTGCGGCATGGATCCAGGTCTGAGGCGAAAAAGGTAGCTGACACAGTGGATGCCTTACTCAGAGCGGAACTAAAGGACGACATGTCCTATGTGGGATCACTCAACGCTCCTACCTATGACCCGGACCTTGAGCTGAACGTCCCCGCCTATTCATTCACCCAAGAGCATTACATACGAGGCACAAAGACCTCAGTAGAAGCTCTCACGGCAACTAACTAAACAAGAACTTTCTGACCCTGCTGACGCGGGGTCTTTTTTCTTTAAGGAGAAAAAGCAATGGCAGTAGCAACCACTGGCACTGACGCGGTACTTTCCGCGAAGCCGGCCTCCGGCACCGGCGTCGTCTTCTCAGCACCGAAGGGGACCACCCTTCCTCCTGACGCGCTCGAGACCCTGAACGTCGCGTTCCTCTCCAACGGATACGTGGGCGAGGACGGCATCAAGCGCAAGGTCGACAAGAAGATCGAGAAGATCAAGGCTTACGGCGACTACACCGTGGCCTCGCTCGTGAACGGCAACGAGGTCTCCTACGAATTCGAATTCCTCGAATCCGGCAACGGCACCACCCTCAAGACAATCTTCGGTGAAGAGAACGTCTCTATCACTCCTCCTGAAGAAGGTGTACACGGCGGCAAGGTAAAGATCACGCACAACGCATCTCTGCCCCCGACCTCCCCGTTCGTGATGGACATGAAGTCCGGAAAGACCCGCCTCCGCGAGGTAGTCCCCGTCGGCCAGATTTCAGTATCGGGTGACGTCCAGTTCGTGCACAACGACGTCATTCGCTACTCGGTGACCATCGAAGCGCTCTCCGATGACAAGGGCAATAACGCCTACTCCTACCAGGACGTCATGGTCTAAGCCTTCCTACACATTTCCCCGCCTGGTGCTTCGGTTAGCTCCCACCAGGCGGGGTTCTCACTATCAAGGAGCTAGCCACACCTGAAATCCCAGAAGAACAGGAGCTAACCCATGGCCAACAACAAGAAGAAGCAGATCGTCCGCAAGACCACTAAGCGGTACAAGATGGTCACTTTCGAAACCCCGATCTTCGAAGGTGAATTCACCTTCCCCTCACCCAAGCAGATGCCCCTGAAGGTTTTGCGCGGACTCACCCGTGCAGACGTAGATGCCATCGTCGAATGGCTGAAGGCCGCCGGTGTTGCTGAACATGAGATCGAGGCGTTCACCGACCTTGACGGTGAAGAGCTGGAAATCTTCATGAAGGCTTGGCAGGACGGTCACATCACCACCCCAAAATCCTAGGGGTCTACGAGCTCCATGAGGAGTACCCCTACGCGGTCGAGGCCCGCCTGATCCAATGCGGTTTGCGCTGGGATGAGGCGGGCACAAAGCGCACCACCTGGGGCGACATTCTGGCCGTCATCGAGACCGAGCCAGAAGACGGACCAATCCACCGGGCACGCCGCCCTGACTCCTGGCACTGGCACACGCTCCACTACAACCAGCTACAGACGATCGCTGAGGAGCTAGCCACACTCATCACGTTCACCGGTAATCAAAGTGGCGCTAAAGCCAGGGACCTACCGCACCGTGCAGAGCGGCCTTGGGATGAACCGACCGATGAGGAGACCACGTTAAAGGGTGACGTGCTGTCTTTGGACGAACTAGCTGAATTCGCCAAACTCTCACAAACCTAGCCCCGATGAGGCCCCCGCAATTATGCGGGGGCCTCCTACTTTTAAGGAGTGGTGCTCACATGGCATCCCGTAGCGGCGTAGAACTCGGCACCGCCTACCTCACTCTGGCAGCCGAAACATCCAGCCTCCTCAGCGACCTCGGTAAATCCCTCGCCAAAGGCGAACAACTCGCCGCCAAATCCGGCAAGCGCATGGGTCAGAACATCCGAGAAGGCATCGACGCGTCGAAGCCGCTGGACACCGAGAAACTCACCCAAAAAGTCGAAGCAGACCAGAAGCGACTCGCCGCCTCCGTAGAGGTGTACTCCCGCAAACAGGAAGACGCCACCCGCAAAGTCGAGATCGCTCACCAGCGCCTAAAAGAGGTACGCGAGAAATCCACCTCCACCACCTCCCAAGTCATGCGCGCCGAAGAGCAATTCCGGCAAGCAATCAACCGCTCCAAGGACGTCGCATCACAAGCCCGCGCCCAACAAGAGCTCTACGCCCGCGCCGTCTCAGACTCCAAAGAAGAACTCTTCCAAGCGGAACAACACAACCGCCGACTCGCCAAATCCATCGAAGAAGCCGAAAACAAATACAAAGGCTTCGGCGGCGCCGTTCGCAAAGCAATGGACGAAGCCCGCAACGCCATGAAAGGCTCCTTCGGCGGCGCCTTCACCAAAGCAGAAACAGAAGGACGAAACGCCGCAAAAGGCGTAGCCACCGAATTCGAAAAATCCGCCGACAAATCCTCCAAAGGCTTCGGAGACAAATTCTCTTTCGCCTTCAAAGGACTCATCGGAGTAGCCGCCGGCGCCGGAGCAAGCATCGGCGCATCCCTCACCAAAGGAATCACCGACAACCTCGCCCAAGGCGACATCAAAGCCAAAATGGGCGCCTCCCTCGGCATCGCAGGAGACTCCGCCGCCAACGCCGGCAAAGTCACCGGCGAACTCTTCAAACAAGGATTCGGACAATCCTACGACGACGTCGCCCACAGCGTCTCAGCCGTCATCTCATCAATCCCCGGAATAGCCAACGAAAAAGAACTCCAAGGCATCACCAAAAACATCCTGAGCATGTCCGACGCCATGGGCATCGACGCCGTCGAATCAGCCGGCGCCCTCACCACCATGCTCTCCTCAGGCCTCGCCAAAAACGGAACCGAAGCCAGCCAAATGCTCATGACTGGCCTCCAACACATCCCCGAACAATTCCGAGGCGAAGCCATCGACGCACTCGTCGAATACTCCGACGAATTCGTCGCACTCGGCTACACCGGCGACGAAGCCATGACCATGCTCGTCCGCGGCGCCCAAAAAGGCCAATACGGAATCGACAAAACCGGCGACTCCATCAAAGAATTCCAAATCCGCGCCACAGACGGATCAAAAACCACCGCCGACGCATTCAGCACCATAGGCCTCAACGCCACCGACATGTCCAACAAAATCCTCGCCGGCGGAGACTCAGCAAAAGACGCACGCAACCAAATCGTCAACGCACTGCTCGGCGTCAAAGACCCCTCACAACAAGCACAAGCAGCGCTCGCGTTGTTTGGTACTCCGCTTGAGGATATGAACGTCACTCAGATACCTCAGTTCTTGCGGAGTATGCAGAACGCTGAGGGCGGCTTGGGTGATTTTCAGGGCACTGCCCAGAAGATGACTGACCAGCTGCAGGGGTCGGATGCGAACAAGTTGGAGTCCTTCAAACGGACGATTTCGCAGGGTTGGGCTGACGCGGTTGGTGGCTTGGTCTCGGCGATGGTCACCGTCGCTGAAGCGGTGGCCCCGGTCCGTCAATTCTTGATTGATACATCGGATAAGTGGGGGCCCTTCGCCGCTGGTCTTGGCATCGTGTCGGCCGCCGCCGGTCTGTGGGCTGCCAAAGCGACTATTGCGGCCGCCGCGACATGGCTCCTCAAGGGTGCCATCGCAGTGCTGACTTCACCGATTACATGGACCATCGTCGCTATTGGTCTTCTAGTCGGCGCGGTGATCTACGCATACAAGAACTTTGAGTGGTTCCGCAACGGCGTGAATGCTGTGTGGGACTGGATCAAGGGCGTGATCGCAGGATTCGTGGACTGGTGGACTCAAGTCGCCTGGCCAGGTATGCAGAGCGGCCTGGAATGGCTAGGGGATAAATTCGTCTGGCTGTACCAGAACATCATCCAGCCAGTGTGGACGTGGATTAGCGACGTCATATCCGGCTTCGTCAACTGGCTGACGACAGTTGCGATCCCATGGGTATCCAATGCTCTACAGACTCTGGGCGGCTGGTTCTCTTGGCTGAATGACACCATCATTCAGCCGGTCTGGCTGTCGATTCGTATCATGGCCGCCGCCACCGTGGCGATTCTGATGACGATCTTCCAGGGACTTTCTTGGCTGGTGACTAACGTCCTCGCGCCGCCTTTCCGCTGGCTTTGGGAGAACGTTATCAACCCGGTCTTCACATGGATTTCCCAGAAGATCGGAGCGTTCGGTACTTGGTTCTCCACTGTGGCGTTGCCGATGATCACCGGGGCCATTGATTGGCTGAAGAACGCCTTTCACTGGTTGTGGGACAAAGTCTCAGCGGTCTTCACGTGGATATGGAATAAGGGCTACGCATTCGGCCAATGGTTGGCTCTGACCCTGACGCCGTATATTAGTGCTTCGATCGATATTGTGAAGGCTGTCTTCCACTGGCTGTGGGACAAGGTCTCAGCTGTTTTTAGTTGGATTTCAGGCAAGATCAATGCGTTCGCTGTCTGGTTCAACACGTATATTGCTCCGTTCATCGGGCGAGTAATCGACAATGTAAAGGCCGAGTTCCAGTGGCTTTGGGACAAGGTTTCGGCTGTCTTCACGTGGGTTTCGAACAAGATAAACACCTTCGTGGTGTGGTTCAACACCTATATCGCACCGTTCATCGCGCGAGTAATCAACAACGTCAAGGCCGAGTTCCAGTGGCTCTGGGACAAGGTTTCGGCTGTCTGGTCGTGGATTAGCGACAAGATTTCAAGAACCTGGAACTGGGTTCGCGATGTCGTACTCGCACCGGCGATCAATTGGCTGAAGTCCGTGCTTGGCCCAGCCTGGGACTGGGTGTCTGGAAAGATCGGGAAAGTCTGGGACTGGATCGGTGACAAAATCTCACGAACCTGGAACTGGATACGTGATGTTGTCCTGAACCCCATGCGCGATTTCCTTCAGAAAGATGTCGTCAACGCTTTCGCGAAAGCTAAGGACGGCATCGGCGATGTGTGGGCGAAGATCCAGGAGAAGGTTAAAGAGCCTGTACGAGTTGTAGTGGAAACTGTCATTAACGGTGGTTTCATTAAGAATTACAACAGGATCGCGGAGAAATTCAATGTCTCCCCGCTCCCGGATGTGAAGCTACCGCCTGGCTTCGCTACCGGTGGCATCATCCCCGGATACGCTCGTGGCGGCATTCTGCCTGGTTACCAGTCGAAGAAGAAGGATGAGCTCCTCACCCCGATGCGTAAGGGTGAGGGCGTTCTTGTTCCCGAGGCTGTGCGGGCACTGGGTGCTGACTTCATCCACGGTGTGAATGGAGCTGCAAACAGCGGTGGTATCCAACGAGCACGTTCATGGGCTGAATCCCAAGGGTTGATAAGACGCCCTCGGGAAAAGGGTATTGCTGCCGGTCCTGGCACCTCCATCTACGGGGGCGCCATGCACTCATTCAGTAACCCACTCCAACACCAGATCGCACGTATGGGCCAGCTATCCATCGGCAACGGTGGAGTATCTGGAAAATGGAAGTTGGATTCAGCGGCGGCCGCCTGGAACGGGATGTCAGGTGTCAAGCTCACGAAGAACCGCCAACCTGGCGTACCGCACCTAACAGCTCTTCCTGCAAGCAACGTCTGGTGGGCTGGTTACTACAACGGCGGTAACGACATTCAACTGAATGAGAGTCAAGGATTCGCCTCGGCCAAGTCAAACCGACTAGTAACCATCCACGAGATCGGGCACGCGCTAGGCCTAGGCCACACTATGGGACTGGGCATTAAATCCATCATGGATTATGGCTCGATGTATACCCTGAACGGACCGTCCAATGCTGACGCTAAGGCGCTACAGGCAATTTATCCTGGCGGGTCTGGCCAGGGTTACACCGGTAACGGTGACGACGTCCTGAGTATCGCAGAAGCTGTAAAGGCAGCGTTCAAGGCTATCGTCAATGTTCCTGTTGATGCCGCCCTTGGTGGGTTCCGATTGGCGTTCCCAAACAATCATTTTGTGCAGATCGGGACCGCTGCCGTGCAGAAGACTATTGATGATGCGATCAACTTCATCACCAGTTTTGGAGATGGTGGCGAGGAATCCAGCGGTGACGTTTCGGGTTCAGCTAAGGAATGGATGACGAAGGCTCTGAAGATGAAGGGTCTTCTCTCTGATTCCAACCTGGAGTCTGGTGTGCGCCGATTGATGCAGGAATCTGGTGGTAACGCCAGGGCTATCAACAACTGGGACGTGAACGCCCTTGTTGGTAATCAATCTCGAGGCGTGATGCAGGTTGTCCCTACGACCTTTCAAGCGTTCAAGGAACCTGGCCATGGGGACATCTGGAACCCGGTGGACAACATCCTGGCTTCTATCAATTACACGCTGAAAACCTACGGTTCACTGCGTGCTGGTTGGGACCGAGCCGGCGGTTACGCGCTCGGCGGCATCGTGGGGGACAAGCCCGCTCTCCGATTCGACGGTGGAGGCTGGCTCCCACAAGGCCGCCACATCATCGAGCACAACCCCCGCAAGCCTGATGCTGTGTTGTCGAATAACGATTGGCAGACCATGCGAAAGATTGCGGAAAACGCCAATCAACGACAGTCGCAAGGCACGAAGATCAACATCACCGTCCCAGAGCGAGAGGGCATCGACCCGGCCACGATGGGCCGTCGTATGGGTGAGGCTCTCTCATTCCGATTAATGGAGGCAGGTATCTGATGAAAGTAATCCGTATCGCCACATTAAGCGGTGCGGGTCTGAACTTCACGCTCTCGAATATCGAAGATGACACCGCCGCTTACCAGGGCTACCTCACCGACCTCAAAGGTTGGTACGGGGGAGTAGGCGTCAGTGGTGACAACCCACAGCGGACACTAGGACACGGGTCATTCCCCCGTCCTAGTGTCCGCACCGGGCGTGAAATCACCCTTGAGGGCACGATGGTCTTCAAGGATGAACAGACCCGATCTATTGCTGACCGGTTTTTGTCTGGTCAGCTGTGGGATGGTGAATTCGGTGACCTGACTGTTCAGACTGGCCCAGAGACACTCACTGCGACAGTGAAGCTAGCCGGGGAAATCGGTCACTCATACATGGGTATTAGTGCCTTGAAAGTGCAGATACCTCTCGTAGCTCCAGACCCCTTCCTGTACGCACCGGCCCGCCTGTACCAGACCTATACAGCTGGCTCAGGTGTGGGGCTGAAGTACCCGGCTTTCACCACTAAGCAAGACACTTCCGGCACACCCGTCCTGGACTGGGGCGAAGCAAACCCTCTCTCTGGTGCTTTCCACAACGCGGGCAACGCCACCGCTTACCCGGTCATCACGGTGCATGGCTCTTTCCCTGCTGGATTCAGGCTCACCTCGAACTGCAAGACCGTCGAGTATCCCTCAGCGGTGTTCCCCTCGGCTCCTGTGGTGGTGGATATGCGAGCTGGTGAGGTGCTCGTGGACGGTATTGACCAGACCTACAGGCTCACATCGCGCCAGTGGTTCGACGTACCAGCCGGTCAATCCATTCAGCCGAAACTTGAGCCGCTTGCTCCCTCACAGGGTTGGGCTGACGTACAAATCTCAGACACTTATATATAGGAGTAAAAATGGCAACAGGCTTCGGCATTGCCCCTGACCAGCAAGGCAACGGCACCACACCGGAAGACATTCAGGCGATCACCTCAGGTGAGTACATTTGGGGCGGTATCCTGACCGGCTGTGAGGTGAAGACCACCTCAGAGATGAAGTACCAGATCGTCACCGGTGCAGCGGTTATCCGCTTGGACGACTTCCACAAGGTCAAGGTACCGGTCTATGGACAGACAATCCCTACAACCCCGGCACCAGTAACCGGCTCTCGTACTGACATCGTCTACGTCAAGCAGAACACCCCTGCTGTGGATGGCAACAATCAGGTTGTCCTTGGTGTGGGTCAGTCGCTCCCTGCGAACGCCCTTGAGCTTGCACGATTCACCGTCCCTGCTGGTGCTACCTCGACACGTCAAGCGACCGCAATTGGAAACCCCATTTACACCAGGCCGGTGGGTGCACAGTTCGGTGTACTGCACTCGGCTGTAGACACTGACGGGTCAGAGCACGCCCCTGGTCAGGTACTGACTCGTGGAGCTGGTGATTTCAACCTCTGGACTGACTCAGATGTGGAGCTAAAGCTCTCCTCGTGTGTCTCAGCTACCGACGTGGGGAGCGTGACCGCTGACGAGTACGGCTCGGTTATCTACAAGATCTACGTAGACGACATGCTTCAGTACTCGTGGGAGCGTCGATATGACCGTGTTTGGGAGAGCAAGGAATTCTCTCGTCTGGTCACCTTGAACGCTGGTCGCCATACGGTGAAGTACACGGTTGAGACGCGCTGGTATCCCTCTGGTAGCTCAGGCAAGTGGAAGGTGCGCTACGGCACGCCTAACAAATTCTCAGGCGACGATTTCCGCGTCGTGCATCGTGGCGTAGCAACCCTCTAATAACCGCATATTTCAAGACCCCGTGAGACTCATGTCTTGCGGGGTCTCCCCTTTAAAGGAGGGCACATGAGCACCTTTGCTCTCTACTTCATACGTACCACCACGGGAGAGGTGGGGTCTCGTGTTGACCCGCTGTCGCTGTCTTGGAGTATAGCCCTGAATAAGTCTGACTCGATTTCCGCGACTATCCCCAAGGAGAAGCTACGCAAGACAGACAAGCTCTGGTGGCACCCGTGGTCAGGTGGACTGCTTGTCACCTTTACCGATCACCAAGGCTTTGAGCGTCCCCTCGCAGCGGGACCTATTACCGATTGGGGCACCGAAGACGGGCACTCGCTCCAGGTCTCAGCCTCAGGTATCCGCACGATCTTTGAGAAGCGCACCGTCTGGGAGAACCTCTCTTATACAGGCCTGTCACTCGGATCTATCGCTTGGAGGCTCGTCCAGCACGGTATGGACAAGCCCGGTGGTGGTCTCCCTATCGTGCATGGCGCACCTGATGAGTCAGGGATCCACCAGCGCACTTATGAGCGGTGGAATCTTGCCAACAACGCTGTGGAGAAAAGGCTGACTGAACTGAGCGAGGTCATCAATGGCCCTGACATCATGTTCAGACCCCGCTGGAAAGACGACTCACATCGACAGATCGTCTGGGACTTTGTCCACGGTACCAATCTTGACCCTTATATAGCTCAGTCATGGACACCAGACTTCGATACCACCACAGCTTTATCAGACATCGCTGGGGTGGATATTACCTCGACCGGCAAACATCTCGTCAACCGCGTCTGGTATACAGGCGCCGGGGAAGGTGAGGGAGTGGCCCGCGACTACGCCGAGAATCTCAAAGCTGTTGAGGAAGGCTCGCCCTTCCTGGAAAAAGTCGAATCTGACGCTGACCAGGCGGACGCTTCAGTCCTGAAGTCCAAGGCTCAGGGAGACCTCACCGCCTCTACCGAGATGCTCGACCAGGTGACGCTGAAGGTCTCCACCACATCCACCAAGAACCCCCTCGGCTCTTTCTATGTGGGTGACCTTGCACGGGTGACTCTGGACGGCTGGCTTTCCGTACCGGACGGCACCCGCGATATGCGGATCATCAAGATGGCTGGATCAACAAGTCATGAAATCACTTTGGATTTCCAGGAGGACTCATGGTGAAAAAGACCGACTTAAGGCCACGAGAAGGGGACTATCTTGACCGTCTTATCGCGCGGATTGACAATCCAAAGACTGTCGCTCATGGCAACAAGGTAGCTACCTCGACCGAGTCCACCACCTACTACACCCCCACGGGCGCTGCATACCGTTGGGATGGTCAGGCTATCCAGGATTTCGATACTCGCATTGCAACTGGCAAGCAGGAAGTTGATGCCGCGAAGGCTCGCCTGGATAAAGCCGAAGCTGACCTGACTGCCGCATCCGGGCGCATCGAGACCACAAACTCTGACCTGTCCGCTCTGGATACCCGGGTAACACAAGCCCAAGCCGATCTATCGGCGGCCCAACAAGACCTGAACCAAGTACAGGCCGATGTGTCAGCCGTAGAATCCGCTGTGACAGCTGCTGACCAGAAAGCTACCACCGCACAATCCTCAGCGGACGCGGCAAGTAAGGCCGCGCAGGACGCCTCATCTGCGGCGGCCACCGCCGACCAGAAAGCAACGACCGCCCAGTCTACGGCGGATTCGGCGAAGTCAGCTGCAGCTACCGCCGATCAGAAGGCCTTAGACGCTGCGGGACTGGCCGGGTCAAAGGGCAAGGTCATCTACCAGGTCTCCGCTCCGACCGGGGCTAACGCGGCGGCCGCTAACTTGTGGATCCGGTCGTCTGATAATGCGCCTTTCACCTATGATGCGGCGGCGGCTAAGTGGGTGCCGGTCACAGATCAGACCGCTAAGGATGCGGCTTCGGCCGCGGCGGCGGCTCAGACTGCAGCTACTAGTGCTCAGTCTGCGGCGGATAAGGCCCAGGCTGACGCTACGAAGGCGATCAATGATGCGGCCGCGGCGGCTTCAACCGCGCAACAGGCGAATGTAGCGGCGGGTAACGCGCAGAAATCAGCTGACGGTAAGAACGTCGTACAGTATGGCACGGTCACACCGCCGCCTAACCCCGGTGTCAAAGCGGGGGACGCTTATTACTATGTTGGCTCGGACAACCGGATTATTGAAACATGGCAATGGTCCGGATCGGGGTGGTTGAGACGCAAAATTGAATCAGCGCAGCTGGTGAATCTCGACGCCGGTTATATCACCTCGGGTTACCTCGACGTGGCAAAGAGAATCCAGGCCGGGTCCATCTTCGCCGATAAGCTCACTATCGGTATCGGGGACAACATTGTCCCCAACGGCGGTGGACAGGCGCCTGATGGGTGGGCGGCCTTCAGTTTCGATAACACCGGGCCCACGAACAACAACGGGTACGCAGGTTCGTTCTACCTCACCGGATATCAAACCAAGACGACTACGCCTTTCCCTGCCGCCCCGGGTAACTACCGCTGTTCGGTGGACGTCAAGGGTGAAAATGACGGTGGCAAGTTCTACATCCAGGTTAACGGCTATGCGCTTGATGGGTCACGTATTAGTGGCCAGTACCCGGTGTTGAATCAGAATATCCCTAACGGTTCATGGCAGACGTACACCGGTGTGATTTCTCTACCGGCGGGCACGGTGAAGGCGAACATTGGTGTCTACTCGCAACACCCTAACGGGGTTCAAGACGTCACGAAGCGGGTCTGGTACACAGGTTTCCGGTTGCAGGAGATGAAAGACGGCGCCTTAATCGTCAACGGGACGATTACCGGTGACAAGATCGAGGCGAACACCGTTACCACCAAAGTTGTGAACACTATGGACGCCAGCATGAAGCGTCTTATTGTCACCGAAGACGCCCTGATGAACAATGCAACGTTCTTGGGCACCACGGTTGCGGATCAGATCAACGTGCGTACCTTGTTGCGGGGCCGGGACGCTATCATCTCGGGCACCCTCGACGTCGCCCAGCTAAACGTCACCGGGGAAATGTCCGCCGCGATCGTCAACGCCATGGACCTAACGGCGAAAAAGCTC
Source organism: Rothia sp. LK2588 (assembly GCF_040946465.1). NCBI lineage: Bacteria > Bacillati > Actinomycetota > Actinomycetes > Micrococcales > Micrococcaceae > Rothia > Rothia sp. LK2588. Next base: position 385,285 of record NZ_JAYWLS010000001.1, read on the forward strand.
GTCGTCACCGATGAGACGATCATGAACCGCGCCACTGTGGTCGAAGGGATCATTACCCCAGAGATCGTCGCCACCCGCGTGAACTCAGCCCTAGTGACCGGAAGCGTCATCCAAACCTCATCGGCCGCGTCCACCGGGGTGAAGATCGACTCGAACGGGTACAAAGCCTACGACTCGAACAACCGCCTCTCGGTCGATTTGAACGGGAAGACGAACCTCATCACCGGCATGCTGCAGACCTCCACCACCGAAGAAAACGTGGGACGGGTGGTCATTGGTTTGAACGGGGCCGGTTCAATCGACCTCTATAAAGGCAACGTCACCACCCACGGCGCGATCTGGTACTCCGAAGTCGGCACGGATTATTCACCGGGCGGTTCGCTAAAGATCCTCGGCGTGCCCGGGAGCGTGGTGGCTAATGACACCCCAGGGTTCTACATCAACCCCGGGCGTGGGTCAGTGGATATACGCGGTTCCCTGGAGCGTAATGGACAAGCGAAGAAGTTCACCCAATACGAGAATCCAGGCATCGCAGGCGGAGGGTACGTTGATTTCACCATTACCTGGCCGGAGGCATTCCCCATCGGGACTGTGCCCTTCATTGCGGTCTCACCGTCGAACGCCAATAAATGCGAAATGTCCTGGGTCGTGTTGACCCAGGATCGCTTCGGGGCGACTATCCGCCTGGTGAATAACGTCTCTACACGTGGTACCGGGTATGTCTGGGCGCGTGTTACCGGTGAAGCCTATAACCAATAAGTAAGGAACCCTCATGAATAAAGAACAACTCGAGGCGAAGGTCGCCTACCTCACCCAAGAAAACAATCAGCTCAGGGAAGCCCTGCTGGATGCCCGGATCCTGGCCGGTGACATCAAGCTGGCCGATACCACTGAGGAGGAGTCCTAAGATGGCTACTGCTATTGACCTGACCACCTACGCCACTGACGAGCTGGTGGAGCTATCCCGCTCCATTGAGGCTGAGTACCAACGCCGGCGCATCATTGAGACCGCTAAAGAGCAGCAGGAGAAGATCGCTGAGCAGTACGCTGAGGCGGTCAAGGCTGAACCGGCTAAGGAGTTTGCACCTGGGTTTGTTGTTGGCCCCGGTGAGAAGCTCATCCATGGCGGCAAGGAATACGTGAATGTCTCGGGTGCTTTCCTGTCGGTATCACCTGAAGACTACCCCCTGGGCTTCCAGCTGGCTGAGGCACCGAAGGCTGAGACCGTCCCCGCGTGGGACCCGAACGGGCATTCCTACCAGGTCGGTGACCAGCTCTCCTACCAGGGCACCGTATACAAGGTGATCCAAGCTCACACCTCCGCAGCGCACTGGACACCGGATACTGTAGCGTCCCTCTACGCAAAGGCTTAATCTATGGGCAAAGCAAAAGTAACGGGCAGGTTCCTGCTACCTGCCTCAGAAACAAATGCAGACACACCCGTCCCTCTACAGGGCCGGGTTTATTTCACCCCTCGCGCAGCTATCCGCGACGCTGATGGCGTGAAGTTGCCGGCTCGTGTAGCGTGCCCCCTGGATGCTGAAGGTTATCTGACCTTTGAGGGTGCTCGTGGTGTAGACCTGGACACTCCCGGTACTGGAGTCACACCCGCCTCGTGGTCATGGGCTGTGAGCGCGGTGCTCAAGTACAACGGAGCTCCGGTCGAGTTCGATTCTTTTGATATGGACTTGGTTGCGGGGCAACAGATCGACCTTAAAGATGTTGTACCGGTGGAGGCTCACCAGGTGGCTACCGCCCTCGTGGGTGCTATCGGCAAAGATGGCCGTGGTATCCAAGAGATCGCAGACGCTGACGGTGACGGCATCGCCACGGTTACCTTTACGGATGGCACTAGCCATGAGCTACGTCTTCCTTCTGGCCCCCAGGGTGTACCCGGTCCCCAAGGATCGCAAGGGGCGCCTGGCCCCCAAGGACCTATTGGTGCTCCTGGACCGCAAGGACTCCCCGGTGAGTCTGGCCCGCAGGGCCCAGTGGGGCCACCTGGTATCCAAGGTGTGCAGGGTGAACCTGGCCCGCCCGGTGCTACCGGACCGGTTGGCCCCCAAGGACCAACCGGAGCTACTGGCCCGCAGGGACCTAAAGGCGATCCAGGCCCCGCAGGCACCGCCACCGTCACCACTCAAGGAATGGTCTTCGGGACCGGTGCTCCAGAAGGTAGCATCACCGCACCCGTAGGAACTATATACACCGACACCGCCATGACCAGCGGCGCTAAACAATGGCTGAAAGAGTCAGGCACGACAGCCACCGGGTGGAAGATCCTGAAGGGTGATACAGGGTGGCGGAACGTCACATCCTTGGTAGACACCACAGTCCTCGATACACGCGGAGCAGGCAATGCTGTGCTCCTGCGCCGTGTAGATAGTCGCGTTATCTTCACTGTCTCAGATAGCAATTCGCTCAAGGCCGGAGTTGTCTATGATCCGCCAACCGGTTTCAAACGCACCCAGTTATCATCCCCGTCTATTACCCGCAGCGCGATCTCAGCGAGATTCGCCCGGCACGGCACGGGCAACAATACTGTCTGGCTCAACATCAATATCGGTTCGCCTATCAACGTCTCAGGCGTTGAAAGCTACGCAGGGTCGTGGTTGGAGTACACCACAGACGATCCTTGGCCGTCAGTATTACCTGGCGTCCCAGCATAAGGAGTGTCCATGAAACGATCATTTCGATACACCCCCGCCTGGTGGGTCAGGCTCCCCGTCCCCCGAAAAGCCACAGCGATGATGATCATTGCTTATCTTTACCTCATTACACAGGGTGTGAGTAACTACATCTGGCCGGGATTAGACACTGAGGGATTCCACGAGATCGCACGAGCTATCCTCAGCGGAATCCTTGTTTTCGCCGGTCTCGCCGGGGCCCTTGCCTGCACCAAAGGGTGGTGGGTCGTAGAGCGCCCTGCAATAGTCATGCTCGGCACCGTCTACGTTTTGCACGCTTACTGGGCGGTAGCAGACCTCGACCATAACGGTGACGTGCCAGTGCAGACGGTGCTACGCATGTGCATCATCGGGACGCTGCTGGCTAAACGGTACTTCCAGATTGAGCACTATCAGCTAGACCCCGGACGTTAGGAGGTGCCACCTTTGCCACCATTGGACCAACTACCGTCCAATACCCCCTGGTGGGTGTACCTTCTAGCCTTCATCGTCTTTGGTGGGTCTGGCGCGAAGATGTGGACCGGAATCCGATCTATCTATACCGGTCACGCTGAGGCTGAACGTCAGCGAGTCCGGGAGGCCGTAGCGGATAAAGAGACCGTGATCTCCCGGCTGGTCGATGACGTCGCTCGCCTCAAAGAAGACGTTGAGGATCTTCGCGATGAGCTAGATCAAGCCCGAGAGAAAGAAAAGGATACGGCCCGCAGTCTGCGCATTCTTGAGGAAGCGCATTCAGCTTTGCGGCGACTTTTCATTGAGAAGGTCGGGTGTGAAGAAGAGCTTCCACCATGGCCTAAGTACTGAGACCCCGTTGTGGGGTCTTTTCTTTTTGCCCCGGCCACACCTGGTCGGGGAACCAACCATCAGAGGAGTGAAACCCTTGTACCTCACCGACCTCGCGGACAACCTCCGCGCCTACACAGCCCCCGACGGGTCCAAACTCACCGTGATCGAAACCGACGGGTGGAAAAACCGCACCTACGACAGCAACGGCATGGCCGGCAACGTCGGGGTGCTCTGGCACCACACCGCCACCGCCTCCGTCTCAACCATGACCAGCGGCGCCCCCACCCTGAGCATGTGCATGAACGGCCGCTCCGACCTCCCCGGCCCCCTGGCGAACATCGTCTTCGGCCGCGGCGGGGAAATCTACATCGTAGCAGCAGGCCAAGCCAACCACGCCGGCCGCGGATCCATCGACGGCACCTACGAAAACATGGGCAACTACTACCTGATCGGCATCGAGATGGAATCCGCCGGGACCTATGACGACTGGACCGAGGCCCAACGCCGCGTGGCCCCCTACCTCGGTGCCGCCCTAGATGAGGCGTATTCCGGTGGCGGGATCTACTACCAGGTCGGGCATAAGGAATACAGCTACGAGGGGAAGATCGACCCCGCGTACTGGGACATGGACACCTTCCGTAACGAGATCAATGACATCCTGGCCGGGACAGCCCCGGCGCAGGCTACTAGCGCAGAAAGCGAGACAGCAATGTTAGACGAGAAGATCAAGAACGAACTGACCGGCGGGTGGACCACCACCCGCACCGAGATCGGCTGGCTGCCGAAAAACTTCCAGCGTCTGATGGAGGGCATCAGCAACATCCGCCTGGAGGTCTTCAACCAGAAGATCCTCAAGCAGGGCGTGACGCAGCCGAAGGGCGAGACCACCTCCCTCGGCCTTGAGGTGTCCTACCTGGCGGATAACTTCAAGCGCCTGTTCAATTCGGCGACGGCTATCATCCAGGCCCTGGCCCGGGTGGAGAAGAACCAGTCGGAGATCCTGGCCCGCCTGGACAAGTTGAACGGGGGTAAGTGATGAAGAAGGTGGATTGGGCTGGTGTGCGTCGGTGGGGCTACGTGGTGGCCGCCGCCGGTATCCCGTTGCTGGTCGCCTACGGTATCGTGACCGCCGATAAGGCCCCGTTGTGGGTCGCTTTCGCGGGTGCCGCTTTGGGGTTCCCTATCGCGGCGATGAATACCCATTCGAACGCGTTGGCCAATGAGGTCGCTACTCGTGTGCAGGCGCGGATCCCTTCGGCTGCAGAAGTGGCTGACAAGGTGGTTGAGGTCTCCCCGGTGGTGGAGGTGCCTTCGGCTGTTGAGGTCGCCCAAGAGGTCGCGCAGGTCGCTCCGACTGCTCAGGTGCCGTCTGTTGATGAGGTGGCGTCGAAGGTTGCTGAGAGGGTGGCTGATTGGCGGTCGTCCCCGATAGCGCCGGTTTCGGGTGGGTCGGGTACTGATGTGCTGGACCCTGGCGCCCGTGCCTCGGTTGATTGATAGATGTTTGTGAATAGCCCCCGTTCTGCGTATGGCAGAGCGGGGGCTATTTTTATGTGGTTTGTTTGCTGGTTTTTCGCATGTTGGGGTTACGTTCGCTGTTCCATTCGTCGATGGTGGTGGTTAACCAGAGGTCTTGCGTTTTGCCCCCAGAGCCTTTGAGGGTGGCGTCGGGTGCTGGGAGGTGGTAGCGCGTGACGGAGCTGGGGTTCACCCCGAGGTGGTGTGCTATTCCTGATTTGTTGAGGTATTCGGTGGTTGTCATGGTTGGTTCTTCTTGATGTAGCCGGCGTAGCTGATGGTGCCGATGATGGGGACGATGAGGGCGCTGTTGTAGCCGTGTGCGGCGCCGTATATTCCTGCCACCCAGATGGCTATGAGTACGAGGGTGGCGAAGTGGACCATTCTCATGGGTGTGTCCTTTCCTGTATGGTGGAAAGAAAGGGGTGAGCCCCTAGCTAGTGCTAGTAGCTAGGGGGCTTCACGTTTTACTTCTCCTTGTCGATCAGTTTGATCAGTTCGAAGATGATGTAGAGCATGATCATCAAGGAGTAGTAATCAGATTCTGTCATCTGATCCCTTTCTCTATTTAGTTACCAAATGTATCCCTTGTGGGTACATAAATATTATAGCAAAAGGTTTACGCATATATCAAAGGGTTTTGACACCTTTTAGCAAAAACTTTTGCGATAAAACTGAAGCCCTGATACCCAGCTTGAGTGTCAGGGCTTCATCCTTTGATGAAGCAATACGAGACCCCCTCTCACCTGGCTGGTGGGAGGGGGTAGCTTTATCCCCGGAAGTCATCTAATAGTCATCTAATGTGAAGCACTTTTTGACCCTATCCTGACTAGCCACTTCACCCATTGTTGAATGTTTATCCAAGTCAGAGACCATTTTCTGAACACCTGCGAACATCTGCGAACATAATGCCCTGTAATCTCTTGGTCGGGGGTTCGACTCCCTCCTGGGGCGCACAAAAGCCGGTCTGACAAGCAAAAACAGTCAGACCGGCTTTCTCAATACCCACCAAAAAACGCCCAAGTCATCTAATGGTTCCCGAATGTGAATCAGTTTCTTGTCCGAAATATTCCATCACGCACGGTGGGACAGGCTCGGCGTCAGATTACGTCAGCGTGGGTTAAACACCGAGGGCCGGATCCCCTCAAGGATCCGGCCCTCGGCGCACCCCGCATGGGCGGGATGATGGTCGAAGCGTCAACACCTCATGGTGAGGTGTGCGTTCAGGAATTAATGTACACGTTCCGGCGGGATTACGCACTTCTGACATCGTTTTTATGCGTGAGAAATCTGCCCAGATTGCAGCCTGCCTACCCTTTATAGCGCCAGTTTGTGGACATTGGGGGCTGTGGATGCCCCGACTCACTGTACGCAGGTGATCATGACAGGGGAATTTGCTCTTCTTTATCCACAATTTCGGCTCCTGAACCCCCATGAGCAGATGTGGTTTGTCAGGCTGAAGGTGCACATCATTTCTGAGCTCGAAAAGGAGAGCACCATGTCTGATCCGATCACTGTCCGAGGTTTCGTCGCGACCTCCCCGCACCTCAACACGTTGCCCTCGGGGGCCCAGGCCACCAACTTTCGATTGGCATCGACCCCGCGCTGGTATGACGCTGCCCAGAACGTGTGGCGCGAGGCCAGTACGAACTGGTTTACCGTCAATGCCTATCGCAACCTCGCTCAGCACACGGCACAGAGTCTTTTTGTGGGGCAGCCCGTCATCGTCACCGGCCGGCTGAATATCAAGCAGTGGGAGAGCAACGACGGTCGCAAAGGAACAACCGCTGAGATTGACGCGACTGCCATTGGTCATGATCTAAACCTCGGGTCATCCTCGTTCAATAGGGCAGTGCAGACCGGTGGAGCGAATGAGAGAACCGGTTCGGTTTTGGAGGGGCAACAGAATCAGCAAGAGCAGTCAGCGTCCGCACCCATTACGTTTAGGGATTCTGCCACCACCGACGAATCGAAGGGTGACTCCGTCAGCGATAGTGACCTGAAGGAGATCGAGGACCACGCTAATGCCGACGAACCGGAGCTGGATCCCGAGTTCGGTGGGCGGTCCAGTTCACAGGCACCGTTTTAGGAAGAGGCGGAAACTCATCGCTTCTCTGCGTCTGTTTATTTGACATAGGCGGTCTTTAAACGGATGACCCCGGTCGGGTAGACGGCCGGGGTCATTACTGGTCGCTGAATCGGTAACCTTTTACTCGCAGGCTACGCCGTCACGGTCGCGATCAAGCTTGAGGGCATACCCAGGCTGACCTGCATACAGCGGAGCGGCACCTGCCTGGCGAGCTGCTGCACAGTTCGGGAACGGGCTGGCGGCAGGAGCCTGCTGAACCGGAGCGGGTGCTACGGGAGCCGGTGCAGGGGCGACCGGTGCCTGCTGAACCGGAGCGGGTGCTATGGGAGCGGGTGCAGGCGCCTGCTCAACGGGAGCAGGAGCCGGAGCTTCCTTCACAGGCGCAGGGGTGGGTGCGGGGGCCTCTTGGGTCGGCTTGGGTGCTACTGGGGCGGGGGCAGCTGTCTTCTCAGGCAAGACGGCACCGCAGTTCTTCAGGGTGTCGATCATCGCCTGCTTTTCGGCTTCCTTCACCCACAGGTGGTACTTGGCCTTAACGTCGATCTGCTTGGAGACGTAGGTGCAACGGAACTCCTTGTTATTGGGAAGCCAGGTCGCCGCGTCCCCGTCGCCCTTCGCCTGGTTGGCCGGTCCATCGACCGCCAAGAGGTTCATGGGGTCGTTGGCGAACTGCTCACGATCTGTTGCAGAGATGGCCTGTGCGCCGGTCTGCCACGCGTCCGAGAGCGAAACCACGTGATCGATCTGAACGTCGTCCGAGGTGTCCTTACCGCGCTTGAACTGAATCGTATGCGGAACGTAGGGATCATCGAGCACGCCGGACATGACTTTGCATCCTTGGGTTCCCGGCTTGACCGTAATGGACGTGAGGTCTCGTCGAAGAATGTCATTGCGGGTGTCGCAACCATTGTGGTCAACGTCTGCCCAGGCCTGGCCAAACTGCGAGCGGTTGTAACCCGTCTTCGGGGCACGGCCCTTAACTTCAAGGCTGTTCAGTTTTTCGATCGCAGCCTGGGAATCAGAAGATGCTGCCGTATCTTTCGAGACGACCGTTGCAGCGTTCTTTTCCTTCTCCAGCGGTACGGCCTCTTCGCTGGTGGGAGAATGCGACGGCGTCGCCGAGGGCGAAGGGGACGAGCTCTCTGAGGCTGTGGGTGACGGTGACTCAGTGGCCACAGTCGAAGTGGTAGAAGATGCTGATGGGGATGTGGTGGATGGGCTCGAAGTTGATTGAGATCCACATGCCGTCAGCGCAAATGGAATCAGGGCAAGCGCTGCGAGCAACTTTGACGACTTCATTGTCTGTCCTTTGTTGGGGGTAGGGGATGGCTCGTGGAGAGCCGAAGAATATCGTAAAGCCTCCTTACAGTTACCTGGGTGATCTGGCTGACAAGAAATTTGAGATTTGAACAAATTCAACAGGTAAGCTGTAAATGTCGAATATCAATCAGTGACGACTGCACGGCAGGGGGAGAAGCGGGAGAATTGACACCCTCCGTCCTTCACCTCGATCACTCCGTGAACACACCTTGATCATTGGGCTCAAGTTCACCCGTTGCAGCATCTCATGCACTTTGGGCTGGTGCAGGAAGACGGTAGCCTAGTAGACATGGCTGAATTTATTTACACGATGAGCAAAGCTCGCAAAACTGTGGGCGACAAAGTCATCCTCAACGACGTCTCGATGTCGTTCTTCCCCGGCGCAAAGATCGGTATGGTCGGCCCCAATGGTGCCGGTAAGTCCACCATCCTGAAAATCATGGCCGGCCTCGATACCCCCTCCAACGGCGAAGCCCGTCTTTCTGATGGATACACCGTGGGCATCCTCCTGCAGGAACCGCCGCTGAACGAAGAAAAAACCGTGCTCGGCAACGTCCAAGAAGGCGTGGGCGAGATCTACTCGAAGATCGTTCGCTACAACGAGATCTCCGAAGAGATGTCTAACCCCGATGCGGACTTCGATGCGCTCATGGAAGAAATGGGCAAGCTGCAGGAAGTCATCGACAACGCCAACGCCTGGGACATCGACTCCCAGCTGGAACAGGCGATGGATGCCCTGCGCTGCCCTCCCGGAGACATGCCCGTCACCCACCTCTCCGGTGGTGAACGTCGCCGCGTCGCGCTGTGTAAGCTCCTCCTGCAGAAACCCGATCTGCTATTGCTCGACGAGCCCACCAACCACCTAGACGCAGAGTCTGTGCTCTGGCTCGAGCAGCACCTGCAGTCCTACGAAGGCGCGGTCATCGCCATCACCCACGACCGCTACTTCCTCGACCACGTGGCCGAATGGATCGCCGAAGTCGACCGCGGCAACCTCTACCCGTACGAGGGTAACTACTCGACCTACCTCGAGAAGAAGCGCGCTCGTCTCGAAGTTCAGGGTAAGAAAGACGCCAAGCTGGCTAAGCGACTCTCCGAGGAACTCGACTGGGTGCGCTCGAACTCCAAGGGTCGTCAGACCAAGTCGAAGGCCCGTCTGGCCCGCTACGAAGAGATGGCGGCTGAGGCGGAGAAGACCCGCAAGCTGGACTTCGAAGAAATCCAGATCCCGCCGGGGCCCCGCCTGGGTAACGTGGTCATCGAAGCCGAAAATTTGCAGAAGGGCTTCGATGGACGCTCGCTCATCAACGGTCTTTCCTTCACCCTGCCCCGCAACGGCATCGTGGGTGTGATCGGCCCCAACGGTGTCGGTAAGTCTACCCTGTTTAAGACCATCGTCGGTCTCGAAGAATTGGACGGCGGCAACCTGAAGATCGGCGAAACCGTCAAGATCTCCTACGTTGACCAGAACCGAACCAACATCGATCCCGAAAAAAACCTCTGGGAAGTCGTCTCTGACGGTTTGGACTATATCCAGGTGGGCCAGGTCGAAATGCCTTCACGCGCATATGTCTCGGCGTTCGGATTCAAGGGGCCCGACCAGCAGAAGAAGGCCGGTGTGCTCTCCGGTGGTGAGCGAAACCGTCTCAACCTCGCGTTGACCTTGAAGCAGGGTGGCAACCTCCTGCTCCTCGACGAACCGACTAACGACCTCGATGTCGAAACCCTGACCTCGCTCGAGAATGCGCTCCTGGACTTCCCCGGTTGCGCCGTCGTGGTCTCCCACGACCGCTGGTTCCTCGACAGAGTCGCCACCCACATCCTCGCGTGGGAGGGTACCGACGAGCAGCCCGACAAGTGGTACTGGTTCGAGGGTAACTTCGAATCCTACGAAGCCAACAAGGTAGAGCGACTCGGCCCCGAGGCCGCGAAGCCGCGCCGTGTGGTTCACCGCAAACTGACTCGCTAACGCTCGTCGGTTTCGCGGTTCCCATTCCGCGTGATTTTAGGTTCCTCGCTCGCTCGGAAAATCACGCTCCATCACCGCAAACTGACTCGATGAGCCAGGCGGGCTCGAGCGCGCGAGAGCACAAGAGCCTGACGAATGGGACAGTCGGCGCTTGCGCCGTCCATTGACTCGGTTCGCATAGCACAGGGGGCGAAACCTTCGATTGAAGGTTTCGCCCCCTTTGAGCTTCAACAAGAACTTTAAAGAATGACCTCGCGATATTCCGGTAAACGCAACATCGTTTCCTGAGCGACCGTCGCCACGTGATCACCCTCGGCGGTGAAAATCTTTCCGGTGGCCAAGCTCCGCGCGTCCTGGGCGCTGGGGGAATCGAGCACGTACAGCAACCACTCGTCGGCGCGAGCGGGGCGGTGGAACCACATCGCGTGATCCAACGAGGCGACCTTCATTCCCTGTTCCAACCAATGCTTCCCATGCGCGCGAAGACCAGGTTCAACGGGAAGGTAATCCGAGGCGTAGGCGATGGCGGCTTTGTGCAGGGTGGGGTCGTCCGGTAGAGCGTCGAAGGTTTTGAACCACACCGAAGTGGTGGGTGACTTGTCAGGGTCTGCGCTCAACCACAGCGGCTCCTCCACGTGCCGCAGGTCGAAAGGACGCTCATAGGAGATCGCGCGCGCAATCGGCAACGGCACGTGCCCCACGAGATCGGAGACCTTGGGAAGAGACTCCGGCGACGGTAGGCCCTGAGGCATGGGGCTGGAATGCTCAGGCCCCTTGGCCGCTTCTTGGAACGAAGCGATAGCTGAAAAGATCGGTTGTTGATCCTGGTAAGCCTGCACCCGCCGGGTCGAGAACGAACGACCATCGTTGAGATGTTGAACTCCCAGGGTGAGCTCTTGATCGATGTCACCGGGGCGCAGAAAGTAGCCGTGAATGGAATGGATGGGGCGGTCGACGGGGGCCGCGTGCGAGGCGGCCATGATGGCTTGAGCCAAGACCTGCCCGCCGTAAATACGGGGAGATTCTCGATTGAGGGTTTGGGCCGTGAAGCGCTGTTCGCCGGATTCTTCGCTGAGTTCTTGTAGCGAAAGCATCCGTTTCAGGGCGTCCACGGCCTGTTTACCGCATGCTTCTTCATCGGTAGGGTCAAAATTTTCAGCCATACTTTACTTTCTCATACAAGCGGTAGGCTGGTAGTAACTTCGCGACGAAAAGGTGAATTATGCCCCGAGATGAATCTGCGTTAACTCCTTCAGCGGAGCGGTTAGTGCTTGATAACGAGCGAACTCTACGCGATGTCATGATTTTTATCCGTCGCGCCCGGAGTTTCAATCCTCAAGCCGCGCTGCGGTTGAGTTCCGCGCCGGGAGCGTTGGGCGTCTTCGCCAATGTGATTTCGCCACAGAACCTGCTCGATACCGCACCCACCGTTCTGGCGATGCGCGCCGTACCCCTCAGTTCTTCGCCCGAAATAGACACGGTGGTGGACGCGCGGGCCCTCGAGCTGTCGCTTCAGTCAGTAGCTGACCAGCAGAAACTCGATATTCACCTTCCCGGCCCGCTGATGAACGTGGCCTGGGCAGGCACGCGACCACCGGCGTCCGGATGGGTGCCGTGCGGCGAGATCGGCGCCGAGGACCTTCGCGGTGTTGCGCGCTCAGGCATGGACGAGGTGGCCCGGGCCCTACCAGACAACCCCGGTGCGGCCGTGGTGTCGACCGTGCGCAACCGCGTATGGTCCGAACCGATGGGTGGCTTCAATAACGCAGACTCCGAACCGGCACAGCTTCCCCGAGCGGTAGCGCTAGCCTGTGAGATCTTCGGGTTCTTGCCGCGTGATATAGCGGGCCCGATCCGCGTGCTCAAGAGCGAAAACTGGCTACGGCTCAACGCCCCCGCCGGTTATGTTCTGGTGAAAACCGGGCGGGGGCATTAGGATTCATCACGCGTTACCTAGCCGCGGTTATGAACTGCGGTTTTGCATCGCGTGGGCGGCCCTCTCGAAATAATCCCACATCATGGCGTCGTGCAGGGGAGACAACTGACAAGAGTCCAGCGCAACCCGCATGTACTTCAGCCAGGTATCTCGTTCCTTGGGCCCGATCGCGAAAGGGACGTGCCGCATGCGCAAGCGGGGGTGGCCGCGTTCGGCCTGATAAGTACCGGGACCACCCCAATACTGTTCGAGAAACATCCGTAGCCGTCGTTCGGCAGGCGCGAGGTCTTCCTCGGGATACATCGCCGAGAACTCAGGGTCAGCGGCGACCTGTTCGTAGAAGACCCGGCACAATTTTTCGAAGACGGGCGCCCCGCCCACCTGCTCGTAAAAACTTGGAGCAGGTGAGCTGGGCGACTGCGGGGTGTGAGGTTGATCTGACATTGCTCTCTTAGCGGTCCGCCGCCTGTACCTTGAGCGCGCGAGCCAGGTCGTCGCGAGCCTCGGCCACCTGGCGATAGAGGGCGCCGGCGTCCTCCGGCAGAGCTGCCAAGAACTTCTCGGTGCGTTCCAGCAGGCGCTGGGTGCGCTGGGTGGGGTAGAGGCCGGAGATGATGGTCGTGGAAATCTCGTGGCTCCGCTCGCGCCAGATTTGCTCGATCGATTCGAAGTATTTCTCGACGTAGGGTTCAAGTAGCGCCTCGTTATGGCCGTTGGAGAACCCGGTAATGGCCGCGCGCTGAACCGTGTTCGACAACGAGTCGTTGACCACCACGTCTTCCCACACCTGCCGCTTGGCCTGTTCGGTGGGGATGGCCGCGGTGGCCAGGGCGGCGGCTTGCTGGCCGTTGGACGTATTGTCTTTCTTCAACTCGGCTGCGATGTCTTCGGCGCTCAGTCGCCCACCGGCGGCCAGCGAGGCAACCAGCTGCCAGCGCAGGTCAGTGTCGATCTTGAGGCCGTCGAGGGTTTGGGTGCCCTCGTAGAGACCCTGCACCGCGTCCAGCTGCGAAGGGGACTCTGCGAGCGCCGCAAAGGTCTGCACGAACTGCAACTGGTTGTCTGAGTTGGCCTCGGCTTGCCGGGCGATGTCCCAGAGACGATCGACGGCGGCGAGGCGGATGCGTTCGGCGTCATCGCGGGCGATGTAGGAGTGCAACGTGGTTTTCAGGTGTGCCAACTGTACTCGGACGGCGGTGGAGTTGGTCTCGGCACCGATGTTGTTGAGCACGAGATCCACATAGTCGCGTGCGGGCATCTCGGCGTCGCGCACGGTGTCCCAGAGGGATCCCCAGGCGACTCCGCGGGCCACGGGGGAGTCGAGCTGACCCAGGTGCTCGATGACGGTGTTGCGGCTGGTTTCGTCCAGGCGGATCTTGGCGAAGGCGAGGTCTTCGTCGTTGACCAAGATGAGGTCAGGACGCTTGGCGCCGGCTGCCTCGGTGACGGTGGTGAGCTCCCCGTCGACGTCCAATTCGTAGCGGGCGGTGCGGGTGAGCTGCTCTCCCTTCATGTCGTAGAAACCGACAACGAGGCGGTGCGGGCGGAGGGTCTCGAAGCCCTCGGGGTAGGTCTGGCGGATGTTGAGCTCGGTGATGACGCCGTCTTGTTCGGTGACCTCGGTGGTGAGGGTGTTCACCCCGGCGGTCTCCAGCCATTTCACCGACCAGGCCGTGACGTCGCGTCCCGAGGTTTCTTCCAGCTCGGTGATGAGGTCGGTGAGCACCGTGTTGCCCCAGGAGTGCTTGTCGAAGTACTTCTTCAGCGCGGCCATGAAGTTATCCTGGCCTACCCAGGCGACCATCTGGCGTAGCACGGAGGCTCCCTTGGCGTAGGTGATGCCGTCGAAGTTGACTTGCACGTCGTTGAGGTCGCGGATTTCGGCGACGATGGGGTGGGTCGACGAGAGCTGGTCTTGCCGGTAGGCCCAGGATTTCTCGGAGGCGGAGAAGGTGGCCCAGGCGTGGGGGCCGAAGCGGGTGTTTTCGGCGGCTGCCAGGGTAGACATGAACTCGGCGAAGGATTCGTTGAGCCAGAGGTCGTTCCACCATTTCATGGTGACCAGGTCGCCGAACCACATGTGGGCCAGTTCGTGCAGAACGGTGATCGCGCGGCGTTCGATGAGCGCCTCGGTGGTTTTGGAGCGGAAGATGTAGTTTTCCAAGAAGGTGACGGCCCCGGCGTTTTCCATGGCGCCGGCGTTGAACTCGGGTACGAAAAGTTGGTCATACTTTTCGAAGGGGTAGGGGGTATGGAATTGCTCTTCGTAGAATTCGAATCCCTGCCGGGTCAGCTCGAAGATGTCGTCGGCATCGAGGTACTGCATGAGTGACTTGCGGGCGAAGACACCCAGTGCGATGTCGCGACCTTCGGAGTTGGTCAGCGATGAGGTGACTTTTTCATAGGGGCCGGCGATGAGGGCGGTGATGTAGGACGAGATGCGCGGGGTGGGCTTGAAATGCCAGGTTGCGCTGTTCCCAGATTTTTCGACCGAGGTTTCCGGCTGATTGGAGATCACGTTCCAGTGTTCCGGTGCCGTGACGATGAATTCGAATTCCGCTTTGAGGTCGGGTTGTTCGAAGACGGGGTAGACCCGTCGGGAATCAGGAACTTCGAATTGGGAATAGAGGTATACCTCGTGATCGACGGGATCGACGAAGCGGTGCAGGCCTTCACCGGTATTGGTGTAGCGGAAGTCGGCGTCGATCACCAGCGTGTTGGTGCTGGCCAGTTTCGGCAACTTGATGCGTTCGCCATCGGCCAGGGTGGTGTCGAGCTGTTCGCCGTTGAGTTCGATACTGTGCACCGTCTCGGTGATGGCGTCGATGAAGGTTTCGGCCCCCTCGGTGCCATCGAAACGGATCTCGGCGTGGGTGCGGAAAGTTTTTTCGTCACCGGTGAGGTCGATGCGCAGCGTGTAGGAGTGTACCCTGCTGATCTCTGCTACGCGGTCTTCGGCTTCTTGGCGGGTGAGATTGAGCCCTGGCATGGGATTCCTTTCATGAAGACGGTGCCTACTATCGGTGGGAACGCCACTGTTCGCCGCGATTCAACGTGATGCAGACAATAGTAATTGGTACAAACATTAGTAGCCGAAGTGCCTATTCGAAAATGCCTTCAGTCATGATGCGTCTTTACGTGATAATGGTGAGGGAGTCTAAAGTTATCAACCGTTGAGGGGGAGCCCCGTGCGCGTACACATTGCCACCGACCACGCAGGTCTTGAGATGAGCCGCTTTTTTATTGAGAAATTGACCGAGGCCGGATACGAGATGGTAGATCACGGCCCGGCCGAGTACGACCCGGTGGATGATTACCCCAGCTTCTGCATCAACGCGGCCCTGGCGGTCAAGGCTGATCGAGAGAAGGGCATGGACTCGCTCGGTATTGTGCTGGGCGGCTCGGGCAATGGCGAGCAGATGGCCGCCAATAAGGTCAAGGGCATTCGCGCCGCCCTGGCCTGGAATGAGTCGACTGCCGCGCTGGCCCGTGAGCATAACGACGCCCAGGTGGTCGCGGTGGGTGGCCGCCAGCACAGCCTTGAAGAGGCGCTGACCATCATCAAGACTTTCCTCGAAACTCCCTTCAGCGATGAAGAGCGCCATTCCCGCCGCATCGCTCAGATGGGTGAATACGAGAACACCGGGGCAATCGCCGGCAAGCAAATTGACGGTGTGAACTAAGGCCATGCCCGAGGGCCACTCGATTCACCGCCTGGCGATTCAGTTCAACGATCTTTTCGCCGGGCAAACTTTGGCAGCGAGAAGCCCTCAGGGGCGTTTCGCTGAGGGCGCAGAATTGATTGACGGGTTGATTCTCGAGGAGGCCTTCGCGCACGGCAAGCATCTTTTTGTGCGTTTTGAACACGGCCTGCACCTCAACGTTCATCTCGGCATCTACGGGGCCTGGACGTTTGGCGGCGATGAAACCTTCGCCGCGGCGTCCTCCATCGGGGCGCCACGCACGATCGGCGAGCGCGAACGGGATAGTGCACATACGACCGTCGATCTCGCAGAGGGACTATTGCCTGACCCACGACCGAGCGTGCGCCTGCGCGTGGTCGGTGAGCACGGGTGGGCGGACCTGACCGGTCCCACGGTCTGCCGCGTGCTCGCCGAGAACGAGGTCGCCGACGTCCGCGCGACGTTGGGCCCGGATCCGCTGAATCAGGACGCCGATCCTCAGCGGTTCTATGACGCTGCCTCGCGCACGCGGCGGCCCATCGGTGTCGTGCTGATGGACCAGAAGGTGATCTCCGGGGTGGGCAATATTTTCCGCGCCGAGTCACTCTTCCGGCAGGGGATTGACCCGCATCGCCCCTCGGCATCGCTGACGGCGGATCAGCTGCAGAGTCTCTGGGTGGATAATCGCAGGCTTCTAGAAATCGGCGTGCAGCTGGGCAAGATCGTGACCACGGATGATCTTCACCGGCCCGGAATTGCGCTGGAGAATGCTTGGCCTGAACACGCCCACTACGTCTATCATCGCCAGGGTTTCGACTGTCTACGGTGTGGCGAAAAGATTCAAATGGGCGAGATGGCGCAGCGAAAAGTCTATTGGTGCCCAGGCTGCCAGCACTGAGATGCGGTGTGGTCTGGGGTCGATTTGACAACCACAGGCGCCGTTGTGTTTACTATAGAAGTCCCAAGTTGCTGGGACGCCATCGATGCGTAAAGCATTGGGGATGTAGCTTAATGGTAAAGCCTCAGTCTTCCAAACTGATTACGCGGGTTCGATTCCCGTCATCCCCTCATTGTCGCCATTCCCCGGTTCTTCAACCGGGGAATGCGTGTATCTGAGCCTTTATCGGTTCAGTGACCGCAAGCGTGAGAAGACGCACCGTAGCGAGGTAAATAGCCCTAAAAATGGGCAAATCACCGTTGAGCCGGTAGACTTCTGATGTTCGCGGCATTCTGCGGGGTGTGGCGTAGCTTGGCTAACGCGCCTGCTTTGGGAGCAGGAGATCGCAGGTTCGAATCCTGTCACCCCGACATGAGTAAGCAGAGCCCGCCGCATCAGTCGGCGGGTTTTGCTTTATCATAAGCCCGAGACCTAGAAATACTCTCCGCCGTGTTCGGCGGGGGAGTACCAACACTATTTATCAGGAGATCAACGGACGTGAAGACTGCCGTCGAGAAGCTCAATCCGACTCTCGCAAAGATTGATGTCGAGATTCCTTTCGCAGAGTTCAAGACTTACCTGGACCGCACCTACAAGCAGCTGGCAGAGCAGATTCAGGTACCCGGCTTCCGCAAGGGCAAGACTCCCCGCGCACTGATCGAACAGCGCGCCGGTTTCGACTTCATTGTCGAGAACGCCCTCAACGAAGGCCTGAACGAGTACTACCAGCAGGCCCTGGCCGAGAACGACCTCACCCCGCTGGCTCAGCCCGAACTGGACATCCAGCAGAAGCCTGAGGAAAACGCTCGCGAGAACGACATCAAGCTGACCATCGAGGTCACCGTTCGCCCCGAGATCGAGTTGCCCGACTACGAGGGCATCAAGGTTGAGGTCGCCGCTACCGAGGTGACCGCAGAAGACGAGCAGAAGGCTCTGGATGCCCTGCGTTCGCGCTTCGGCACCCTGAAGACCGTTGATCGTCCGGCAAAGACCGACGACTTCGTGACCATCAACCTCAACGCCTCGATCGACGGCGAAGAGGTAGACGCCGCTAACGACCTGTCGTACCAGGTTGGCGCAGGCACCATGCTGGAAGGTCTGGACGAGGCTCTCGAGGGTCTTTCGGCTGGCGAGGACGCTACTTTCGAAACCAAACTGGCAGGCGGCGAGCACTCCGGCGAGCAGGCAACCGTCAAGGTTGAACTGACCGCTGTCAAGGAGCGCGAGCTCCCCGAGGCTGACGACGACTTCGCTCAGCTGGCATCTGAGTTCGACACCATCGACGAGCTCAAGGAAGACCTGAAGAAGCAGGCTGCTGAGTCCAAGGTGGCCGAGCAGGGTGCCGAGGCACGCGACAAGGTTCTCGAGAAGCTTGTTGAAATGGTCGAGATCGAGGTTCCGCAGAAGGTTATCGACGAGCAGCTCAACCAGCACTTCAACAACCCCAACGCTGAAGAGGGCCACGACACCGACGAGCACCGCAACGAAGTTCGCGAGCAGGCTGAGACCGCGTTCAAGAACGAGATGGTGCTCGACGCCATCGCTGAGAAGGAAGAAATCGGCGTTGAGCAGTCTGAGCTGATCGACTACATCATCACCATGTCGCAGCAGTACGGTATGGACCCGAACCAGTTCGCACAGATGTTGGACGGCTCCGGCCAGGCTGGTCTGATGGTCGGCGAGGTTCGTCGTTCCAAGGCTCTTGCTGCCGTGATCGAGAAGGCAGAAGTCAAGGACTCCAACGGTCAGACCGTTGACCTCTCCAAGTACCTGGGTGCTTCCGAGGAATCCGAGGACAAGTCTGCTGAGTAAGCTTCGGTTACTCTCCAGTAGCAACTAAAAACTCCCCTGCGTCTCATGACGTGGGGGAGTTTTTGTATCCACTGATAGAATCGCAAATATCAATACGCAAAATAAATATGTTCTAATTTGTCAGACCTGTGCCCGTTCAGTACCCTGTACTTAGGTATACCTTCATCACACCTAAGCAACACGTAACTACCGGACGGAAATCCCCATGAAGCGCATTCCTCACACACTCTCCGCACTCGCTGTGATCGGCGTCCTGACCCTCAGCGGTTGCGGCGCATCGTCCAACAACACCGAAGGCGGTGACGCCTCGTCCTCGAGCGCGGCCCAGGCCGAGAACAGCAAGACCGTATCCGTCGAAGACAACTTCGGCACCCACGACGTGCAGGCGCCCGTGAAGGCCGCGGCAGTCACCGATAACCGCTCCTTCGAACTTGTCGACAAGTGGGGAGTGGACGTGGTGGCAGCACCCAAGCAACTCGTGCCCACCACCATCCCCGGTATTAAGAACGATCAAAACATCGTTGATCTGGGAACCCACCGCGAACCCGACCTCGAAGCGCTCGCCTCCGCCGAACCCGACGTCATCCTCAACGGCCAACGATTCTCCCAGCACTACAAAGACATCCAAGAGCTCAACCCCGAGGCCACCCTCCTGGAGTTCGAACCCCGTGACGGCGAACCGATGCTCCCCGAGCTGAAGCGCCACACCACCGCTCTGGGCGAGGTCTTCGGTAAGCAGGACGACGCCAAGCAGTTGGTCTCAGACCTCGATCAGGCCACGGAGGCCGCCAAGAAAGCTTACGATCCTCAGCAAAAAGTCATCGCGATCAATGTGTCCGGCGGAGAAATGGGCTATATCGCCCCGGGCAAAGGCCGTTTCTTCGGGCCGCTGTTTGACGAGCTGAACCTCACCCCGGCACTGCAAGTAGAGAACGCCAGCGACGATCACGAAGGCGATGACATCAGCGTTGAGGCCATCGCCAAGGCAAACCCCGATTGGATCTTGGTGCTGGACCGTGACGCTGCGGTGTCGAAGGACCCCAACGTAACTCCCGCCAAAGAGGTCATTATGAACAGCGAGGCGCTGAAAAACGTCACTGCGGTGAAGAAGGGTAATATCGTTGTGGCTCCGGCAGACACCTACTACAACGAAAACATCATCACCTACACCGAGGTGTTGACCTCTATGAAAGACGCTTTCGAAAAGGCTTAATCCATGAGAACCCGTCGCAATGGGTGGGCGCTGGCGGGTGCCAGCGCCCTCGTCGTGGCCCTGTTGGCAGCATCCCTGCTGACCGGTGAGTTCGACATCTTTTCCTCCGAATTTGGTGCGGAGATGTTCGCCATCAGTCGAGTGCCGCGAACGGTGGCGCTGGTGCTTTCCGGCGCCGCGATGGCGATGTCGGGGTTGGTGATGCAACTCTTGACTCAGAATCGCTTCGTGGAACCCACCACCACCGGCACCACCGAGTGGGCCGGCCTGGGTCTGATGCTGATGATGTTCTTCTTTCCCTCAGCCTCGATCATGTCCAAGATGATCGCGGCGGTGGGGTTCGCATTCATCGGCGCGATGATCTTCTTTCTCTTCCTCCGCCGCGTCTCGTTGCGCTCCTCGCTGGTGGTGCCCATCGTCGGCATCATGCTCGGTACGGTGGTCAGCGCAATTTCCACTTTTTTTGCGCTCTACACCAACATGTTGCAGAGCCTGAGCGTGTGGTTCGCCGGCAGCTTCACCTCCGTCTACCAGGGTCAGTACGAGGTGCTCTGGATCGTGCTTGCGGTTGTCGCCGGTGTCTACGTGATTGCCGACCGTCTGACGCTGGCCGGCTTGGGCGAGGAATACGCCACGAACCTCGGGGTCAACTATCAGCAGATTGTATTGGTGGGTACGGCCCTCATTGCACTCGCTACCGGCGTGGTCACGGTCGTGGTGGGTATGTTGCCATTCCTCGGGCTCATCGTTCCCAACCTGGTGAGCATGCTCCGCGGTGACGACATGCGATCCAATCTGCCTTGGGTGTGCCTGGCCGGTATCGCGGTGGTCACGGTCTGTGACCTGTTGGCCCGCGTCGTCATTGCCCCGTTCGAGATGCCTGTTTCCGTGATCCTGGGCATTGTGGGCGCGATAGTATTCATCACCCTCCTGCTGAAAGGACGCCACCGTGTCAGCCGCTAACATCTTTCGGCTTCCGCATGGGGCAGCTCGAGAAGACGTCGCCAGCGTCCGCGATGTGCGTGGGGCCGGGTCTTTCGGTTCGACCCGATCGCGCCGTCGGTACTGGCTGGTCATGGGCGTGCTCGTGGCGCTGGCGGTATTGGCGACCTTCGGGTTGCTCGCCTACGCCAACCCCATGCCCTTCGGTACCCGCCGTTTTTGGCTCATCGCTGAGCGCCGTGGTGAGGCCGTCATCGCGATGGCGGTGGTGGCCGTCTGCCAAGCTATGGCCACGATTGCCTTTCAGACCGTGACGAATAATAAGATCCTCACCCCGGGTGTAATGGGCTTTCAATCCCTCTATACCGCCCTGCACACCGGTACGGTGTATTTCTTTGGCGTGGCAGGAATTTTGCAATCACGCAACCTCACGATGTTTCTCGTTCAACTGGCCTTGATGGTTGGATTCTCGCTCTTGCTCTATAGCTGGTTACTGACGGGTAAACACGCCAATATGCACGTGATGCTTCTCGTGGGCATCATCATCGGCGGGGGACTGGGCTCTATCTCAACCTTCATGCAACGCATGCTCACACCGTCTGAATTCGACGTGTTGACGGCGCGCCTCTTCGGATCGGTCAATAATGCAGACGCCGAATACTATCCCATCGCGTTACCGATTGTTGCCCTGGCAACCATCGGGTTGTTCGTGCTCAGTAAACAACTCAATGTGCTCAGCCTGGGGCGGGACGTCGCCGAAAATCTAGGCGTCAACCACCGCCGCATTTCGATACTGGTGCTCGTGATCGTCTCGCTGCTCACCGCTGTCTCCACTGCATTGGTGGGCCCCATGATCTTTTTGGGGTTCTTGGTGGCGATGCTGACGTATCAGTTCGCCGATACCTATGACCACCGCTATTTGTTGCCAATGTCGGGCTTGATGGCCTATATGGTGCTCACCATCTCTTACTTCCTCATGTACCACGTCTTCGACGCCCAGGGCGTGGTGAGCGTCATCATCGAACTGGTCGGCGCGGTGGTCTTCCTCGCCGTCATCTTGCGAAAGGGATCCCTGTGATCACTCTGCACAACGTTGTGAAATCTTACGGTTCTGAAACCCGCATCGGCCCGGTTGATCTGCAACTGAGCCGCGGTGGCATCACCGCGCTCGTGGGCCCGAACGGTGCAGGAAAGTCGACGATGCTCACCATGATCGGACGCCTCTTGCAGATCGACGAGGGCGTGATCGAGGTGGCCGGTTATGACGTGGCGACCACCAAGTCGAAGGATCTCGCCAAGATCATCTCGATCCTCAAACAGGAGAACCATTTCGTCACCAAGCTCACCGTGCGGCAGCTGGTCGGCTTCGGCCGCTTCCCCTATTCACAGGGACGGCTCACACGGCAGGACGAAGACATCGTCTCCCGCTACATTGACTTCTTTAATCTCAAGGCACTGGAGCATCGTTATCTCGATGAGCTTTCTGGAGGGCAGCGGCAACGTGCCTACGTCGCGATGGTGCTGGCTCAAGAAACCGAGTACGTGCTCCTAGATGAGCCGCTGAACAATCTCGATATTTCGCATTCGGTGCAGATGATGCAGCACCTGGCACACGCGGCGGAGGAATTTAATCGCACAATTATCGTGGTACTTCATGACATCAATTTCGCCGCACGCTACGCGGATCACATCTGCGCGATGAAAGACGGCCGCGTGGTGGAGCATGGTCCCACCGCACAAGTGATGGACGAGCGCATTCTCACCGAAATCTTCAATACTCCCATCGAAGTCATCGAAACTTCACGGGGACCGATGGCCTGCTACCACTGATCGGTGAAGTGACCGGCTTTCGTTGTACGTGAACTTTGCCCCGAGCCCACGCTGGATTGGATAATCTTCTACTAACCGAAAATTTCTGAGGTGGAAAGCGAACTTTCCGCACAACCTCGAGAGGAAGAAGTACTGATGACTAACACTCTGCCGCTCCCGCAGTTCTCGGCATCGGGTCAGCCGACCATGGAAACCCAGATGGGTAGCCAAGACGATTACATCTACACCCGCCTGCTGAAGGAACGCATCATTTGGTTGGGCTCCGAGGTGCGAGATTCAAACGCCAACCGCATCTGCTCTCAGATGTTGTTGCTCTCGGCAGAAGATCCCGAGGCGGATATCTACCTCTACATCAACTCACCCGGTGGTTCGGTGACCGCGGGCATGGCTATCTACGACACTATGCAGTTGATCCCCAATGACGTGGTGACCGTGGTAACCGGTATGGCCGCCTCCATGGGCCAGTTCTTGCTGACCGCAGGGGCACCGGGCAAGCGCTACGCCACCCCGAACGCACGCATCCTGATGCATCAGCCTTCCGGCGGTATCGGCGGCACCGCCTCCGATATCCGCACCCAGGCGGAGCTGATTCTAGACATGAAGAAGCGCCTGTCTGAGATCACCGCAGAGCGCACCGGTCAGACGCTGGAAACCATCCTGCGTGACAACGACCGCGACAACTGGTTCACCGCTGAAGAGGGCCTGGAATACGGCTTCTTCGACCACATTGCGACCACCGCCGGTGTGAACGTCGGATCGTCAAAGTAAGCAGCTGAACCACAGACTTCTACGTGAGGAATTAATTCCATGAACTTCAATCCCCATGCGACCGCTCCGGTGATGCCGACCGACCGCTACGTGCTACCCAGCTTCGAGGAACGCACTCCCTACGGTTACAAGCGTCAGGATCCCTACGCCAAGCTCTTCGAGGACCGCATCATTTTCTTGGGCACCCAGGTCGACGACGCCTCCGCCGACGACATCATGGCCCAGCTGCTGGTGCTCGAATCGCAGGATCCGGATCGCGACATTACCCTCTACATCAACTCGCCGGGCGGTTCGTTCACCGCGATGACTGCCATCTACGACACCATGCAGTACATCCGCCCCGAGATCCAGACCGTGTGCCTGGGCCAGGCAGCTTCCGCCGCTTCGGTCCTGCTCGCAGCCGGCACCCCCGGCAAGCGTCTGGCGTTGCCGAATGCGCGCGTCCTCATCCACCAGCCCGCACTGGCCGGGCAACAGGGTGGCCAGGCATCGGATATTGAAATCCACGCCAACGAGGTCATGCGCATGCGCGAGTGGACCGCTCAGACCCTGGCCCTGCACTCCAACAAGACCTTTGAGGAAGTCGACAAGGTCATCGAGCGCGACAAGATCCTCACCGCCGAAGCCGCTAAGGAATTCGGATTGGTCGATCAGGTGCTGGAGTCGCGCAAGGCCAACAAGCCCAAGATCAACAAGGCCGACTAACACTCGGAAGTTGCTCTGAACATTTCTTGTGTGGGGGAGCGAGCGCAGCCAGCATCGCCGGCGGCGCTCGCTCCGTCTTACACTCGATATGAACCGCAGATGAATTTAGACATAGATTTCTCTTCGGTTGACTCAATAATTGGTTGCACAGGGTTCTCGGGGTAGCCTAGTGCTTGTATCCGGTCGCTAGAAGGGTAGGATCGCATGGCGAGAATGGGAGAAACCTCCGAGCTTCTCAAGTGCTCTTTCTGCGGGAAGAATCAAAAACAGGTTCGCAAGCTCATCGCTGGCCCCAATATCTACATTTGTGATGAGTGTATTGAGCTGTGCAACGAGATCCTCGACGAAGAACTGGCTGAAGTCAAAGACCTCAACGTCACAGAAGAGTTACCTACCCCCGTAGAGATCCACGCCCACCTCGAGCAATTCGTGATAGGGCAGGATCATGCCAAACGCGCGCTGGCCGTGGCGGTCTACAACCACTACAAGCGCATCCGGGCCATGGAGTCTCCCGTGACCGAGGCGAATCAGCTCATCGCCGCCGAGGGTGAAGACGTAGAGATCGCCAAATCGAACATTTTGCTGGTGGGTCCCACAGGTTCCGGTAAAACCTATCTCGCGCAGACCCTCGCCAAGAAACTCAACGTGCCTTTTGCGGTGGCCGACGCTACGAGCCTCACCGAAGCCGGTTACGTGGGTGAGGACGTCGAGAACATCCTGCTCAAACTCATCCAAGCTGCCGATGGTGACATCCACAAAGCGCAACGGGGCATTATCTATATCGACGAGATCGACAAGATCTCGCGCAAGGCCGATAACCCCTCCATCACCCGAGACGTCTCGGGAGAGGGCGTGCAACAAGCGCTCCTGAAAATCCTCGAAGGTACCGTGGCCGCCGTGCCCCCGCAGGGCGGCCGTAAACACCCGCAACAAGACTTCCTGCATATCGACACCAAAGACATCCTCTTTATCGTTGCCGGTGCGTTCGCGGGTATAGAAGAAATCATCGGATCCCGCGTGGGCCGTAAGGGTATTGGTTTCGGTGCCAGCATCGAAAACGTCTCGCGTGATCACCACGTTTTGCAAAAGCTCATGCCCGAGGACCTCCTCAAGTTCGGATTGATCCCCGAATTCATCGGCCGTCTGCCTGTGCTTGCGACCCTCGATGAATTAGATGCCGAAGATCTCACCCGCGTGCTGACCGAACCGAAGAACGCATTGGTCAAGCAATATAAGCGGATGTTTGCCATCGACAACGTCGACTTGGTCTTTGAAGACACGGCTCTTTCGGCTATAGCCCATCTGGCGATGGAACGAGAAACCGGTGCCCGCGGTCTTCGTTCCATCATGGAAGAACTGTTGCAACCGGTCATGTTCGATATCCCTTCACGCACTGATGTGGCCGCCGTGGTGATCGATGATGCCGTCGTCCGCGGTGAGAAAGAACCGGTGTTGGTCTTGGCGGAACAGGAATCTGAGAAGAAAACCGCCTAAACGGTTGGCTGCGGAATAGATGCCAAAAGTGCATCGTTACAATGGCTGTAACTCAACAATGCCGCGCGACTAAGGAGCATTTCATGAGCACCACAGCACAGGTTGAATTCTGGTTCGACGCCACCTGCCCCTGGACCTGGGTAACTGCCCAGTGGATGAAAGAGGTGACCAAGGTCCGCGATATCGAGGTGGCCTGGCGTCCCTTCTCGCTGTTTCAGCTCAACGATGGCCGAGACCTGCCGTCCTCCTATCGGGAACACATCAACCGCACCGTAGGCGTTCCTCGGGTCACCATGGCGGTGGCCGAGCAGTTCCCCGAGAAGCTCGAAGAGTTTTACTTCGCGCTGGGTCGCCTGATTCATAACGAGTCGAAGAAAGATAACGACTACCGCGACGCTTTGGCGGGTGCCTTGGATCAAACCGGTCTTCCTGCCGACCTGATCGATAACGCCGAGACGGACGACCTCGATGAGAAGCTTCAGGCGTCCACCGATGCCGGTCTGCAGAAGGTGGGCGACGACGTCGGTGTGCCGATCGTATCGCTGGATGACACCGCGTTCTTCGGCCCCGTACTTTCCAAAGCGCCGACGGGAGAAGAAGCCGGACAGGTCTTCGACGGCGCGGTGGCGTTGGCAAAGTACCCCGGTTTTTACGAACTGAAGCGTACCCGCAACGACGTCAGCCCCGAATTTCTCTAATCATTAATCCACCCACACCGAGGTACCCCTATGCCCACTTTCCATCGCAACGAACGCGCCGCCTCCCTGCCCTCACGAGTTTCCCGTTCGTGGTTGCTCGTTTCGGCGGCCACCAGTGAAGACGACATTGCGGCGGCACTGGAGTCTGAGGCCGACTCCGTCATTATAGATTTAGAGGACGGCACTCCCGAAGATCTCAAGGACGAATCCCGCGAGAAGCTGGTGCGTCTGCTCAACGGCAACCTGCGGGCGTGGGTTCGCATCAACGCGATCGACACCGAGCATTGGAAGAAGGACGTCGAGGCCCTGAACAACGCCAGCGGTCTGCTGGGCGTGATGCAGGCGATGTGTGAACACCCTGATCACGTGACTCGCACCGCCATGATGTTGCCGGCCGGTACCCCCGTGATCGCACTTATCGAGTCTGCGGTGGGTATGGTGAACGTCGTCGATATCGCCCGCGCTCCGGGAACGTTCCGCCTGGCATTTGGCATGGGGGACTACCGCCGCGATACCGGTGTCTCGGCAGACCCGATTGCACTGGCCTATGCCCGTTCGCAACTGGTCCTGGCCTCACGCGTGGGCGAGTTGCCCGGCCCCATCGACGGGCCGACGCTCTCTGACGATCTGGGCGATCTCGAGACCGCGTGTGCCACGACGACCTCGCACGGCATGACCGGCAAGCTCACCCTCAAGCCGGCTCAGACGGAACACATCAACCGGCTGTTGGCTCCGAGTGAGGACGAGATCCGTTGGGCTCACGAGTTGTTGGACTCCGATACTGTGCCCAAGGACGGTTCGTATCTGCCTCGTTTGGCACGCGCCAAGAAGGTCTCGCAACTGGCGAAGACCTACGGTTTGTGGCGCAACTAGGGCGTTGACCGAGCGATCTACACGAGAAGAACGCGGGACACGGGATGAAGAATCCCGTGCCCCGCGATCAGTCTGTGCGGCCGTCTAATCAGGCCAGTCGTCCGAACGGATCGACCCCTTTTTGTAGTTGTGCGTGTAGTTCACCGCGCCGTCTGAGGTAAATTCCAACATCGCGAAGACCATGGCCGCCATGAGAACAAAGACTGTGTAGAGGTCGTTCTCCATAAAGTCACCCCAGAATGTGCTCCACGCCGTCCATGCGAAAACGATCAACAGCACCACCACGATAATGTGCCGGGCCCAGCGTTTGCCACGCACCACGTTAACGGCCAGGAACACCTGGATGAGCGCGGCGCCGAGCAAGAGACCGATCAAACCGTAGTCCGAATACTCAGAGAAAAACGCACCGGCCTGACCAACGTTGAGTTCTCGAGAAATGGAGCTCATGCCCGAGGTTTCGTGCTGCATAAACAACCGGTAGCTGGCGATGCTTGTCTGAATGACGGCGACAATGGAGATGAAGAAGCTGGCCATGATGACGGACAGCGGCGCTTTCTTCACCAGCTCCCACGGACGCCGGTGGTGGGAATAACTCGACTCGGGCGCGTTGTCGGGGATCTCAAGTTGTTCTTCCACGATGTCGTCGAGTTCGAGAATAGGCAAGTCACCGTCGGTGATGATCGAGTCGCCACCGCCGTTACGGGAGTGATAACCGGTGGAGAAGTCGTGGATCACCTCGACCTTGGCGGTGGGATTCATGAAGGTCACAGTGTCCACAACGTAGTCGCGTTCGAGATCGGTCTCGGCGTCAATCTTGTGGGTGACCTGGAAGGTGAAGAGTGAGAGCCCCACGGCGCGGTCAAAGGTGGCCGCCGCAAGCCAATCCACCTGAATACCACCGGGTAGCCGCCAGCCAAAGGGGGTCTTCCAGAACCGGACGTGGTGGCGTTTCTGTGGCGAGCCGTCCACCTCTTGCTGGTAGGCGAAGTCTTCTTTGCGGTCAAAGAGAAAGAGCGGAGAGACCGGTGCTGTGGGGTAGGGTTGCCCGCGTAACGTGTTGACGATGATCTTCCACGAGCTGGAGAGGTTGACGTCCTCGGCCAGATGCCAACCGGCGTTTTGCATCGCGTGGTGGATATCTACCGACTCACCGCGCAACCCGAGGTTAATGGGGTCTCCCAGTAGGCCGTCGGCGGTTTGCGCACGTCCAATGAAGTATGCGGGTACGTAGAGCGTGGTGAGAATGCGATGCAGGCGCGGCAGGGTCAGATAGGCGAAGATGCCCCAGATGATGAGCACCAGGGGAGCCGCCCACCAGGCGTACTGTACCGAGACAATCAGTGCGGTGACCGAAAGCCAGATAGAGGCGATACCGGCGAGTACGAAGGCTACCTTGTCGAACAAACCGGTGAAGGCGCGGCGGCCACCCAGCTGCTGCAGATAGCTCTGGGTGGGTTTTGCTTGGGTGCTTCCGTGGTACACGGGATAACCGGGCGGCCGGTGCGTATTCATGAGGGTGAGTGATACTTTCTGCGCGAGTTACGCTTTTGCCGCGCCCAGGAGAACCCTGAGCGCGGCAAAGGCGACGGTACTACGGGGTCGAGGTCTATTGCGCCTCGTCAGTGACGAGTTCGACGTCAGAGACGGTCAGTTCGCCCTCGCCGGAGACGAGATTCAATTCGCGGACGTTACCGGCGGCTTTTAGATCGGCTAGGCCGGCTTCGATCCGAGCAATTTCCTCGGCGGAGGCAGTGATGGTTGCGAACGCGACCTCGGTACGCTGCTTGACCTTTGCCTCCGACTTCGACTTGCGCAGACCGCCCAGGGCCAGACCCACGGTCGGCAATACGGCAACGTCCGCCTGCTCGGCGATGCCACGGTAGCCCTCAGAAGTGGGCCACTCGGCGCGGTGTACCGAACCGGCGCGCCACCAGCTCCAGACCTCTTCGGTGGCAAACGGCAGGAAGGGGGCGAACAGACGCAGGAGGGCATCGAGGGTGGTGGCTAATGCCGCCAGCACCGAAGCCTGCTCTTCTTCACCACGGGAACCGTAGGCGCGGTCTTTGATCAGCTCGACGAAGTCGTCGGTGAAAGACCAGAAGAAGGTCTCGCACAGCTGTAGCGCACGAGCGTACTCGTACTTCTCGAAACTTGCGGTGGCTTCTTCGACCACCTGCGCCAACTTCGCCAGCAGCGATCGGTCGAGTTCGTTGGTGACCACGGCGGCCTGGGCCTCGCTACGAACCACCGAGTCTTCGGTGGCGCCGAGGTTCAGCACGAACTTGGACGCGTTGAGCAACTTAATCGCCAGGCGGCGGCCGATCTTCATCTGACCTTCGTCGTAGGCGGTGTCGGCACCCAGGCGAGCCGAGGCCGCCCAGTAGCGCACGGCGTCCGAACCGTACTTGTCGAGCACGTCGTTGGGAACCACCACGTTACCCTTGGACTTCGACATCTTCTTGCGGTCAGGGTCGAGAATCCATCCCGAGAGCGCGGTGTGGCGCCAGGGCACGGAGTTCTCGAGCGAGTTCGAGCGCACCACGGTGGAGAACAGCCAGGTGCGGATGATGTCGTGACCCTGCGGGCGCAGATCCATCGGGTAGGTGACCTTGTGCAGGTCTTCGTCCACAGCCCAACCGGTGGCGATCTGCGGGGTCAGCGAGGAGGTTGCCCAGGTGTCGAGCACGTCCGGGTCGGCGATGAATCCGCCGGCAACGCCGCGCTGCTGCTCGGTGTAACCCTTCGGCGCCTGAGACGCGGGGTCCACGGGCAGTTCGGATTCATCGGGGAGGATCGGGTTCTCGTAGTCGGGTTCACCCTCGGCATCGAGCTTGTACCAGATGGGGAAGGGCACTCCGAAGAAACGCTGGCGGGAGATTAGCCAGTCACCGTTGAGGCCTTCGACCCAGTTCTCGTAGCGCGAGCGCATGAAGGTGGGGTGCCACTCGATCTCGCGACCGCGGGCGATGAGGTCCTCGCGGCGGGATGCGTCGCGGCCACCGTTGCGGATGTACCACTGGCGCGAGGCGACGATTTCGAGGGGCTTATCACCCTTTTCGTAGAACTTCACCGGGTGGGTGATCTTCTTCGGCTCGCCGTCCATTTCGCCCTCGCCGGCGAGCATCTCGACGGTGTTCTTCTGGGCTGAGAAGACGGTCTTGCCGGCGATCTGCTCCTCGTAGCGGGCGCGGCCCTCTGCGTTGGTGATCCACTCGGGGATTTCGCGGGAGAAGCGGCCGTCGCGGCCAATGAGCGCGCGGGTGGGCAGGTTCAGTTCACGCCACCAGGTCACGTCGGTGGTGTCGCCGAAGGTACAGATCATGGCGATGCCGGCGCCCTTGTCGGGTTGTGCCAGCGGGTGTGCCTTGATCTCCACCTCAACGCCGTACAGCGGGGAGGTGACGGTGGTTCCGAACAGCGGCTGGTAACGCTCGTCGTCGGGGTGAGCCACCAGCGCAACACAGGAGGGAAGCAGTTCGGGGCGGGTGGTCTCGATCCAGACCTTCTCACCGTTGTCACGGTGGAAGCTCACGCGGTGGTAGGCGCCGGGAAGCTCTTTGTCTTCCAGCTCGGCCTGGGCGACGGCGGTGCGGAAGGTGACGTCCCACATGGTCGGGGCTTCGGCCATGTAGGCGTCGCCGGACTTCAGGTCGTTGAGAAAGGCCAGCTGCGAGACCTTCCGGGAGTGGGCGTCGATGGTGCGGTAGGTGTGCGACCAGTCGACGGAGAGACCCAAGGTGGTGAACAGTTGCTCGAAAACCTTCTCGTCTTCGGTGGCCAGAGTTTCGCAGAGCTCGATGAAGTTCCCGCGGGAAATGCGCGGCCAATCGCGCTGATTCTTCGCCGGCTTTTCGGGTGCGGTGAAGTCGGGGTCGTAGGGAACGGCGGGGTCGCAGAGTACGCCGTAGTAGTTCTGCACGCGGCGTTCGGTGGGCAGGCCGTTGTCGTCCCAGCCCAGCGGGTAGAAGACGTTCTTGCCGGTCATGCGCTGGTAGCGGGCGATGACGTCGGTCTGGGTGTACGAGAACATGTGGCCCACGTGCAGCGATCCGGACGCGGTCGGCGGCGGGGTGTCGATGGAGTAGACATTCTCGCGGGTGGTTTCGCGGTTGAAAGCGTAGGTTTTGTCGGCTTCCCAGCGCTGGGCGAGCTTCTGCTCCAGGCCCTCGAGCGCAGGACGGTCGGGTACGTTGATGTTGCGGGGCGTGTCTGTGCCCTGATTGTTTTCAGCCATACTGGCCATTATCGCATGCTCACCCCGGGCGGTCGTGGCGCTAGGGGAGGTGATTCCCCGCTCCCTGGCCGTGGTTGCGTATCGATGGCGCGGAGCCGGCATGAGCCCCGCTGAGAACCATCATTTAACGTTTCTGAAACCCAATGCTCAACTGGGTGTATTCCTTTTCAAAGAAGCTCTGACTAGGGTTAACAGTGTTGCCTCAGGTAACTCACACTCATCACTCATCGAAGAATCGAGTTCATTCACATGAAGCGCACACGAATCACCCGGTTGAGCACCGGTCTGGTAGCCACCGCCCTGTTGGCCAGCACCTGCATCACGCCCGCGGCAGCGGCACCCGAGACCCAGTCTCAGCCGAAGAACGTTATTTATCTCATCGGCGACGGCATGGGGTACAACTTCCTCGACCTCTACAACGCCTACCACACCAACAAGGTGCACTATCAGGTACAAACCGGTGGCGATCATAAGGCCTACACCGCCGACGGCATCAACTCGCCCCGGCCCACCGAGGGTTTCCAGAGCTGGAACCACCTGGCCATGCAAACCCACTGGATCAACGGCAACCCTTATGACTCACAGCTCTCGTGGGGCGACTTCAATTGGAACAAGGAGAACCCCACCGATTCAGCGGCCGCTGGCACAGCCATGGCAACCGGCGTCAAAACCTATAACGCGGGCCTGGGCGTAGATGTCAACGAACAGAAGGTCGAGAACCTCTCCGAGCGCGCCCACACCCTGGGCAAGTCGGCCGGTGTGGTCTCCAGCGTCCCGTTCTCACACGCCACACCTGCTGCGTTCTCGGCGCACAACGTCTCACGCAATAACTACACCGAGATCGCCCACGAGCAGGTTTATGGCGATATGGAGGTCGTCATAGGTGCCGGGCACCCACAGTTCGATGACAACCATCAGAAGCTGGCCGCGCCCAATTACAAGTACATCGCCCAGAATGACTACACTGCTCTGGACTCGGGTCAGACGAACTTCTCCCTGGTGGACGACAACAGCGAATTCGAACAGCTGACCACGGGGGAGACTCCCGACCGCGTTTTCGGCATCGCCCAGACCGCCAGCACCCTGCAACAGTCCCGCACCGATGAGGCGCAGCTCAACGACGTGGTGGATCTGCCCACCATGACCAAGGGTGCGCTCAACGTGCTCGATAACGACCAAGAGGGTTTCTTCCTCATGGTCGAGGGCGGCGCGATCGATTGGTCCGGTCACGCCAATCAGTCCAAGCGCTCGCTGACCGAGGTTCAGGATTTCTTCGCGGCGGTCGATGCCGTCACCCAGTGGGTTGAGACCAATTCCAGCTGGGACGAGACCATGGTGATTGTTACCGCCGATCACGAGACCGGTTACCTCAGCGGTGACCCCGGCGCCGCCTTTAATCCGATGAAGCCGCAGGGTATGGGCAACATGCCGACCCACACCTGGAACTCCACCAACCACACGAACCAGCTCGCGCCGTTCTTCTACCGTGGTGGTGGTTCGGAGCAGGTGCTCGAGGCTCGCTCGGTGGGTCGCGACACCATACGCGGTCACTTTATCGATAACACCACCGTGGCTAACTGGCTGCTGGACGAGGCCTGGACCGACCGCAAGAAGGTCGAATTCACCGACATCGCAGGTAACCCGTTCGAGAAGGAAATCGCCTGGTTGGGTAACACCGGCATCTCGAATGGTTGGGCGGACGGCACCTACCGCCCCCTGGAGAACATCGACCGTGGCGCGATCGCTGCCTACTTCTACCGCATGGCCGGTGAACCTGAGTTCACCGCTCCGGCGACTCCGACCTTCACGGATGTGCCGAAGGACCACGTGTTCTACAAAGAGATCGAGTGGATGGCCGCTCAGGGCATCACCACCGGTTGGGATGATGGCACCTTCCGCCCCTCCGAGCCGTTGAAGCGCGACGCGATGGCGGCCTTCTTCTACCGCTTCGCCGGTCAGCCCTACTACGTGGCACCGCGTCAGTCGCAGTTCACCGACGTTGATCCCAACCAGGTGTTCTACAAAGAGATCTCGTGGATGCAGTCTCGCGGTATGAGCCAGGGGTGGCCTGACGGCACCTATCAGCCCTTTGCCCCGATCAAGCGCGACGCGATTGCGGCGTTCATTTACCGCTACCACGATCACGTGTTGAATACGATCTAAGTTCGTTTCAGCGTTCGTATTTCTCGGTTGTGTGTGAGTCCCCGCCCCAGGTAGTACCCGGGGCGGGGACTTCGTGTTTAGACTGAAACAACATCGTTCTCAGGAGGCATCATGCACCACATGTCATCTGCTCACCCTTTCGACTCCGGCGCTGGCGCCGGCAAGATTGCGGTCGTCACCGGCGCGTCGTCGGGTATCGGACGCGCCACCGTGGAACAGCTGTGTGCGACCGGTTGGCGCGTCTACGCCTTGGCTCGACGCGCCGAACGGTTGGACTTGTTGGCGGAGCAGACCGGGGCTGTTGCGGTGCCGGTTGACATTTGCGACGAGCGATCGGTGCAGTCTGCTGCTGAGAGAATCCTGGGGGAGACCGACGGGATGATCAACGCCCTGGTAAATATTGCCGGTGGCGCTCACGGGGCCGATCGTGTTCTCGATGGCAAGGCCGAAGATTGGGAGTGGATGTTCCGCACCAACGTGCTGGGTACCTTCGCGATGATCCGTGCTTTCCTGCCCGCGGTGCGAGCCTCCGGTGAGGGCACGGTGCTGAACCTGACGTCCACCGCGGCGGACGCCGGGTATGAGGGTGGCGCCGGATACAACGCCGCGAAGTTCGGCGAGCGCGGCATGACCGAGGCCCTGCGTTTGGAGGAAGCCGAACACAATGTGCGCGTGATCGAGATCTGCCCGGGGATGGTGAAGACTGAGGAGTTTTCCCGGGTGCGTCTGGGTAGTGAAGAGGCCGCCGAGGCGGTGTATGCCGGGGTGGAGAAACCGCTGACCGCCGAGGACGTCGCCCAGACCGTGGTGTTCTCACTGAACGTGGCGCATCACGTCAATCTCGACCGCATCACGCTACGCCCGGTCGCTCAGGCTAGCCAGTTCAAGGTCATCCGCAGAGAATCGCGGTAATTTCTGCGTGCGGTGAGCATGTTTTTGAACTCGGGCGTGAGTGTTTTTATTCCCTTCAGAGTCTTGCGTGAACTTTTAAGTTAAAGGGGTTGCTAAACCCTGGTGTCAGAGTACCGTAATGGTTGTAACGTAAAGTATTTCTGGAAGGTGGTTAACATGACTACAGCTGTTATTGGTGTCGGTCACATTGGAACTCAGGTCGCAACCCGTCTTGCCGCCGGGGGCGAAAAAGTCTACGTCGCCGCGTCCTCGCTTCAGTCCGCTGAAGAGTCGGCGCAGCGCCTGGGGCACGGCATTGAAGCTGGCACGGTCTCAGATGTGATTGATCGCGCAGACCAGGTGATCTTCGCGGTGATGTTCCCGGTCATCCAAACCTTGCTCAAGGAACACGCGAGCGAATTGGTCGGAAAGATCGTCGTGGATCCCTCGAACAATTTCCGATTCGACGACGGCAAACCCGTGAACGCTAACCCCGAGGGCGAATCGGCGGGATCGCAGATCCAGGCTTTGGTTCCCGAGGGCGCCTCATACGTCAAGGCGTTCGGCACCATGGCCGCGGCCCAACTGGGTGAAGAGCGCACTGCCGACGGTGAGAAAGTAACCCTCCTCTTCGCCACCGATGACGATGCAGCGGGGGAGAAGATCGCCCGTCTCATCGAGACTGGCGGTTGGGACGCCGTCAAGGTCGGCGGGGTAGACCGGGCCGCCGATATCGAGGTGCTTGGAAAGCTACATCCTTTCGGCGGTCTCAACGATCGACTGCTCAGCAAGGCGGAGGTCGAAGAGCTGATTATCGACTGATCTATCAGTAGCCGGCAACTTTGTTATGAGGATGCCACATGCGGACCCTTCGAGTAGGTAGCTTTAAGAGAGGCAGAAAAAGCAACTCTCGAAGGACTGAGGATGAAACACATCATTGCGGTGGCCCACGGCACCGATAGCCACGATGGTCGCGCAACCATCGACTCCATCCGCGCATCGTTGGCTCAGCAATTAGAAGCTGAGCACGCGGGGGAGTTCACCGTGTACGAAGCCTACGTGGATGTGCAGGAACCCTCCCTCGATCAGGTCGCCGCTGAATTCGGCCCCGAGGACGAGGTCGTGATGGTGCCGCTTCTGCTGTCGACGGGGTACCACACCCAGGTCGACATGCAGAAGGCGGCCGAATCCTTCCCGGCGCGCAACGTCCGCATAGCTCGCGCCTTGGGTCCCTCGGCTGAACTGGCCAAGCTGCAACGCACCCGCCTCGAAGAAGCCGGGTGGGATGGTTACGGCCAGATCGTCATGGCCGCTGCCGGATCGTCGCGTGCAGACGGCCAAGAGGACGTCGAACTGCAGTCGGAGATCCTGAGCACCTTGATCTCGCAATACGTGCCGCACGGTTTCGTGGCCTCGATCGATCCGCGGATCGCCGATGTCGCTGAAGACTACTCAGCGGAATTCGTTTCGTCTTACCTGATGGGCCGCGGGTTCTTCCAGGGCTTGCTGGGCCAGCTCGACGGCGCGGGGGAGTCTATGGTCATCGCCGAGCCGCTCGTGATCCCCGGAGACGACGAGGCGGCACAGATCGTCGCCTCGGTGGCTAAGCAGCGCGTGCTCGACGCTCTCAGCCAGTAACCTTCTCCGCATGTTCTCGGCCAGATGTCTGGCCCCACATCACGCTCAACGCACCAAACCCCGCCTCGTCGGCGAAAACCAGCTCTTCATCAGAGCCGTGTTTTCACCCACGAGGCGGGGAATTTTGTATGCGTTAGAAACGCGGGCCGCTACTTGATGCGTTCGGCGGTGAATGTACGCTTCGGGGCCACATAGGCCTCCTGCGACTCCACCAACTGCAGCTCACGCTGACCGGAATCCAAGGTGTTCTGCAAAAGCTCAAAGACGCTGGCGGTGGTCAGCTCCAGGGCCTTCTGCACCGAGTCCCCGTTTGCAAAGTGCGAGGCGAACAGCGCCTGGGTGACGTCGCCGGAACCATTGGCCTTGAACGGCAGACGCGGGGTGGTGATCAGCCAGGACTCCTCGGGAGTCGAAGCCAACATCTGAATCGAATCCTCCGGGGTATCGGGGGTGTCGACGCTGGTGACCAACACAACCTGCGGGCCGATCTCCCGGACCTTCTCGATCGAAGCGAAGATATCATCCAGCGTCTTCGGGTCGGTTCTGGTCACGAACCCTAGTTCGAACTGGTTCGGGGTGATGATATCGGCGTGCGGCACCACGCGGTCGCGGATGAGCTGTTGCACCTCGTCCGAGACAAAACAACCACTCTTGGCGTTGCCGAGCACCGGATCGCAAGAGTAGAGCACCTTCGGGTTGCGCTCGCGGGCGGTGGCCACGGCGTCCAGGATCGCGTCACCGATGGACGCCCCGCCCTGGTAACCGGAGATGATCAGGCTGGTGTCGGTCAAGCCACCGCGTTCGTCGATGCCGGTGATGACTTCGCGAACGTCATCGCCGGGGATCAGCGGGCCGCGCCAGGCGCCGTAACCGGTGTGGTTGGAGAACAGCACGGTGTTCACGGGCATGACCTCGTGACCCAGTCGCTGCAAGGGAAAGACTGCGGCGGAGTTGCCGACGTGGCCATATGCCACGGCGGACTGAATCGAAAGAATACGCATACCTCGAGTGTAGCCCGCTGCCCTCATCGGCGCGCAGTTTATGAACTGATGGGGCAACATGCCAGCGCGCGTGACGTCACAAGGAGTTTCATGACGTTTCACGACGTCAGATGTCGATGGAGTGACGTCCTGTGACCTGCGACTACGCGCGGGCTGAAGTGAAGATTGACCCGTGCCAGACTGTGTTTCGAACCGCTTCCCGTGAGACCCGACACACCGGCATATCCCCGGTCAGGGTCAACGAAAGGCCCGAACCCATGACAGACCCACAAGGTCCGCTCAACTTCGTCTCCGCCGTGCCTGCCACGGTTGACCCCGCGGTCAGCCCCGCGGGGACCCAACCGGCCACACCGCTTCCCGAGGC
Organism: Rothia sp. LK2588; assembly: GCF_040946465.1. Lineage (NCBI taxonomy): Bacteria > Bacillati > Actinomycetota > Actinomycetes > Micrococcales > Micrococcaceae > Rothia > Rothia sp. LK2588. Next base: position 422,836 of record NZ_JAYWLS010000001.1, read on the forward strand.
AACCCGCGAGCGCAACGCGCGATTGGTGGAAACCTACGCCGAGCGGCTCTACGACGCCGGTGCCGAAGAGATCCTGGACTGGGCCAGAGAACACGTGCCCGGCCCACTGGCCGTCACGCTCTCGATGGAGAACACCGTGCTGGCCGAGCTGGCCGCCCGCCACCTGCCACAGGCCGACTTCCTCTTTCTGGATACCGGCTACCACTTTCCCGAGACCCTCGCCGTCGCCGACCAGGTCGAGGCACGTTACCGCCAGAAACTGGTGCGTGCCAAACCGCTCTTGTCGGTGCCTGAACAAGACGCCCGGTACGGCCTCAACCTCTTCGCCACTAATCCCACCGCCTGTTGTCGCATGCGCAAGGTCGAGCCCCTGGCCGCTTACATGGGCCCCTACGACGGTTGGATCACCGGGTTACGCCGCGACGATTCACCGCTACGGGCACACACCCCGGCCCTGGACATCGACCCGAACGGTCGGCTGAAGATATCACCGATCGTCACCTGGACCCTCGAGAAAACCAACGAATACATCGCCGAACACGACCTCATCGTCAACCCGCTGACCACCCAGGGGTACCCCTCGATCGGTTGCGCACCGTGCACCAGAAAGGTCGAGAACGGGGCAGACCCCCGCAGCGGACGCTGGTCGGGATTCGCCAAGACAGAATGCGGACTACACACATGAACCAAAATCACCTCTCACCCCACCTCAAAGACCTCGAGAACGAATCCCTGCAGATCCTGCGAGAAGTCGCAGGGCAATTCGACAAAGTCGCGTTGCTGTTCTCCGGCGGCAAAGACTCCGTAGTGGTGTACGAGCTGGCCCGCCGCGCCTTCGCCCCGGCGGCCGTCCCCTTCGAGCTGTTACACGTGGACACCGGCCACAACTTCCCCGAGGTGCTCGCCTTCCTCGACCGGTTGGTCGAGAACACCGGCGCACGCCTGCGCGTGGCCAAGGTTCAAGACTGGATCGACCGCGGGGAACTGCAGGAACGCCCCGACGGCACCCGCAACCCGCTACAGACCGTGCCGCTGGTCGAGACCATCGAGGAACAGGGGTACGACGCGGTACTCGGCGGGGCACGCCGCGACGAGGAACGCGCCCGCGCCAAAGAACGTGTCTTCTCCGTGCGGGACTCTTTCGGCGGCTGGGATCCCCGCCGCCAGCGTCCGGAATTGTGGAACCTCTACAACGGCGGGCACCTCCCCGGGGAGAACATCCGCGTGTTCCCGATCTCCAACTGGACCGAGGCAGACATCTGGGAGTACATCGGCGCTCGCGGCATCGAGTTGCCCCCGATCTACTTCGCCCACGACCGCCAGGTGTTTCAGCGCGACGGCATGTGGCTGACTGCCGGTGAATGGGGCGGGCCTAACGACGGGGAGGAGGTCGTCACCCACCGCGTCCGCTACCGCACCGTCGGAGATATGTCGTGCACCGGCGCGGTGCTCTCCGAGTCCGAAACCGTACAAGACATCATCACCGAGATCTCCACCTCCACACTCACCGAACGCGGTGCCACCCGCGCCGACGACCGTCTGAGCGAATCCGCGATGGAAGACCGCAAGAAGGAAGGGTATTTCTAAGATGACCGCCACCCACACCGAACCCACCACCCCGGCGCTGGCCCAACGCTCAACCCTGCACCTGTGCACCGCAGGCTCGGTGGACGACGGCAAGTCGACCTTCGTCGGTCGCCTCCTGCACGACACCAAATCAGTGCTCGCCGACCAGCTCTCGGCGGTCGAACGCACCTCCCGCGAGCGCGGTCACGATGGTCTCGACCTCTCGCTACTGGTCGACGGCCTGCGCGCCGAACGCGAACAGGGCATTACCATCGACGTGGCATACCGCTACTTCTCGACCGCCCGACGCACCTTCATCCTGGCCGACACCCCCGGCCACGTGCAGTACACCCGCAACACCGTCACCGGCGTCTCCACCTCCGAGGTGGTTGTCTTACTCGTGGACGCCCGTCACGGCGTGGTCACGCAAACCCGCCGCCACCTCACCGTCGCCGCGCTGCTGGGCATCCAGCACGTGGTGCTCGCGGTCAACAAGATCGACCTCGTCGATTACTCGCAGGAGGTCTTCGAGAAGATCGCGCGGGAATTCACCGAACTGGCCGCCTCCCAGGGCGTGGAGGACGTGCACGTGATCCCCATCAGCGCCCTGCGCGGCGACAACGTGGTGGAACCCTCCAAGCACACCTCGTGGTACACCGGGCCCACCGTCCTGCACCTGCTGGAAACCATCGACATGACCGCCGACGAGCAGAACAACCCGTTCCGCTTCCCTGTACAGTACGTGATCCGCGAACATGGCAGCGATTACCGCGGGTACGCCGGGCGCATCACCTCCGGAACCATCGCCGTCGGTGACGAGGTGGCGGTCGACGAGTTTCACACAACCACCGTGACCCACATCGACACCACCGACGGGCCGGTGCACTCTACCTCGGCCGACGAATCGGTGGTGCTGCGGTTGGCTGACGATATCGACCTTGCGCGCGGGGCCCTCATCACCGGCGGGGCGCGCCCAGCACCACGCCGCGAATTCACCGCCCGGCTGGTGGGGTTGGCTGAGAAACCGTTGTGCCCCGGCGCGAAGGTAAAACTGCGCTACGGCACCTCGCTCGTCCGTGCCCGGGTCAGCGCCATCGAGTCGGTGTTGGACATCGACACCGGCACTGAACACGAGGCCGAGACGGTCGAGCTCAACGACGTCGCTACCGTCACCGTACAGCTAGCCCAGGAACTACCCGTCGAACCCTACGCTCGGGCCGGTCGCATCGGCTCGTTCTTGCTCATCGACGCCGCCGACGGCAACACCCTGGCCGCCGGGTTGGTGCAATAAACCACCCCACACAGAAAAGGAGATGAGCACATGCGCACCCTGATCCTGATAGCGCTCGCCGGCGCCGTCGCCCAGCTGGTCGACGGCAGCCTCGGCATGGGATTCGGCGTCACCTCCACCACCTTTCTGCTGGCATTCACCTCGCTCACTCCGGCCGGGGCCTCGGCGGTAGTCCACGTCGCCGAACTGGGCACCACGCTGGCCTCGGGACTGAGCCACTGGAAGCTACAGAACGTGGACTGGAAGGTGGTGTTCAGCCTCGGTGCTCCCGGTGCGATCGGCGCCTTCCTCGGCGCCACCGTGCTCAGCCATCTCTCGCTGGCCTTTGCCAAACCGGTGACCTCGGGAATCCTCGCGACGATCGGCGCGTTTCTGGTGATCCGCTTCGCCCGCGGACGCACCACCGCGCGTGTGAACCGAACCCCGGCGTCCCGATCCGTCTTGGCGGTGCTGGGTCTGGTCGGCGGTTTCGTCGACTCGGCCGGCGGGGGTGGCTGGGGCCCGGTCACCAGCTCCACGCTGATGAGTATCGGACGCGCCGAGCCGCGCCGCATCGTCGGCACGGTGAACACAGCCGAGTTCCTGGTCACGCTGGCCGCCTGCGCGGGGTTCGGGCTGGGGCTCTGGCATGAGCTGATCGCCCATCTGGGTGCCTCGCTCGCGTTGCTGGGCGGTGGTGTGCTCTTCGCGCCGGTGGCCGCGTGGTTGACCACCAAGGTCAATCAGCAACTGCTCGGTGGTTTCATCGGCACGGTGCTGGTGCTGACGAACCTCGCACCCTTGCTCGACCCTCTGTCGCTGAACGCACCCACCCTGGCGCTGGTTTTCGTGGCGATCGGCGTATTGGGCGTGTGCCTGAGCCTATGCGGGGTGCGCCGGGCACGCACTACCGAGCGGCCCTTCACCTACTCCGAATCCATCACCGCTAACACACCCGAGCCGGTCACCACCGGGGCCGGTCTGTCTCATACTGTTTCACCCTCAACCTCTCGGGAAAGTTTTCATCATGGCTAAGACTCTGACCTCACGCAACGGACTCGACGACGGCCCGGATCGCAAGAAACCGGTCTCGAAGAAACCCAACGGCCAGTGGGCCGTGGACGGCAAGGACCCGCTCAACGGCAACGAAGAGTGGAAGCGGGCCGACGACGGCCTGAACGTTCGCGACCGTATTATCAACACCTACGCCCGAGAGGGTTTCGACTCCATCGAAGATCACGACCTGCACGGTCGGTTCCGCTGGTGGGGCCTGTACACCCAGCGCAAACCCGGTATCGACGGTGGTAAGACGGCCATGCTCTCGAACGAAGAGCTGGAAGACCGCTACTTCATGCTGCGCGTGCGCATCGACGGTGGGCAGTTGAGCACCGAGCAGCTGCGCGTGATCGGCGAAATATCGCGTGACTTCGCGCGAGATACCGCCGACGTGACCGACCGCCAGAACCTCCAGTTGCACTGGGTGCAAATCGAGGAGGTCCCCGAGATTTGGCGTCGCCTGGCCGAGGTGGGGCTGGACACCACCGAGGCCTGCGGCGACGTTCCGCGCGTGATCCTCGGGTCGCCGGTGGCCGGGATCGCCCGGGACGAGCTCTTCGATCCGACCCCGGTGATCCGGCAGATCAAGGAGCGCTATATCGGTGACCCGGCGTTTTCGAACCTGCCCCGCAAGTACAAGACCGCGATCACCGCTCACCCGAGCCAGGACGTGATCCACGAGATCAACGACTGCGCCTTCGTGGGTGTGGAGCATCCCGAGCTGGGGTTGGGCTTCGACCTGTGGGTCGGCGGCGGGTTGTCGACCAACCCGAAGTTCGCCGAACGTCTGGGCGCGTTCGTGACCGCCGAGCAGGCCCCGGAGGTCTGGGCGGGCGTCACCGGCATCTTCCGCGATTATGGCTACCGTCGCCTGCGCAACCGCGCGCGCATGAAGTTCCTGCTGGCGGATTGGGGCCCCGAGAAAATCCGTGAAGTGTTGGAGAACGAATACCTGGGGTACAAATTGCCGGACGGCCCTGCCGCCCCGGTGCCGCAGGTTTCCGGGGACCACATCGGCATCCATGAGCAGAAAGACGGCAATTACTACATCGGCGCGGCCACCACGGTGGGCCGGGTTTCGGGTACCACGCTGATCGGCCTGGCCGAGCTACTGGAGTCGGTGGGTTCTTCGCAACTGCGGACGACCGTGTACCAAAAGTTCCTGCTGTTAGACATTCCCGGGGATAAGGTGCCCGCGGTGGTGGCGGGGCTGGGGGAGTTGGGGCTGACTCACGAACCTTCGGTCTTCCACCGCAACACCATGGCCTGCACCGGCATCGAGTTCTGCAAGCTCGCGATCGTGGAGACCAAGAACGTGGCCGCTGAGGTGATCGCCGAGCTGGAGCAGCGCCTGGCCGATATTGAGGAGGAACTGCCTCAGAAGTTGACCCTGCACATCAACGGTTGCCCGAACTCGTGCGCGCGCATTCAGACCGCGGACATCGGCTTGAAGGGGCAGATCATTACCGTGGACGGCGAGCGGGTGCCCGGGTACCAGGTGCATCTGGGTGGCGAGTTGGCCGACCACACGAACGGCGGCACCGGCCAAGTGGGCCGCACGGTACGCGGCCTGAAGGTGGCCCAGCGGGATCTGGCCGATTATGTAGAGCGCCTGACGCGCACCTTCGTGGCTCACCGCGAGAGTAGGGATCAGAGCTTCGCGGCGTGGGCGCAGGAGGCTGATGAGGAGCTGCTGAAGTAGGTGTTGATGGGGGGAGGCTCCCTTGCCGGGTGGCGGGGGAGCCTCTTGTTGCCCGACCTGAAAAATTCGAAAGTATGTTCGAAAATATGCTAGCTTTGCGAGGAGGACTAGGTAAAATAAAACGTACCCGGCCGCGAACCGGGTACGTTCATAATCTAAGGAAGGAGTTTGCGATGTCGTTGCAGGATATCGCAACTCTTGTGCTTATCCTCGCATCGGCCTCCGCCATTGTCAATAACGTGGTTAGCGCCGTTGACAAGGTGCGGGATTGGCTGACTCGAGGGGAGGACGAGGGATAGCAACGGGGGTGCCGTGAGGTGACTCTCGGCACCCCACACCTTGCTTGGTCCGGTGAACGTTAAAGCCCCTGCCCGCTGGTTGCGGGTAGGGGCTTTTGAAATATTTATATTAGATTTGTTATAAAAAATCAAATTTGTATGTGAGAGAAAGGTGTCGAAAAATCTTTAAAGGGAAATTTAGAAGAATCAAGAAAAACTTTATACTTTGCAGGCACAAAATCCACATTGGCACCGGACACCGTCTTTAGGGCTTCCCTAAACTGATTTCTTAGATCAACATCTACAATATAAACATAGGTGCCCCGAATGCCCCTTGATAACAACACTTTATAGATATTTAAAACGTAATTTAAAATATCCTCATCGGAGAAAATTTTATTTAACTGGGGGTTGTTTTCCTTACCTTTTTTGTCATAATAATTTTCCCTTTTTAACACAACTCTTCCGACCTCAGCATCCCAGACTATATCATTACCAATGATGATCCCTGCATAGTTCAAATCGTACCCTTGTAGGGTGTAAATTGAACCCACTTCATGCACTGATGAGGGGGTATTAACCCAATCTTTGGTAACTGAATTCCATTTTGCTTCCCAAAGACCGTGTGAATCATTTATACATATGTCGTAAGCATCTTTGTTATTTTTACTTCTCCAAGGAAAAGCGAATCCGGCAGCCATGCGAGATAGTCCAAATCTTCTTTCGTGTTTGAGTATCTCGTACTGCATTTCAGAGACACTCTCAAAGATCCTAAAATCATAATCATCTAAATCTACCGGTTTGATTTCACGACCCTTGAATACGTTGTCCAGGAAATCAAAATATTCATTAGGGGCATGCATGCGCATCTGACTTCTTAGCAGATGATGCGACTTTTTTGCTTTGGATTGCTCTAAAATATTTTCGATTTGTGCATCATCAAGATCCATGGGTCGGATATTTTGATGAGAGTCCAATAATAATATTGAGTTATTACTCAATCTATATACCCAATCCAGTTGCGTATATGATGGATCGTCATTTCCAAACAATTTTATGTTAATGTCTTTATATAATTTGTTACGCATACTTGAATTTTGATTGGCTCTAACGCTGAGTCGATGTGCCTCATCTACGATAATTAGATCGAACTTGGATTCAGCGTGTTTATTTCCCAGCTCAAAAGGATCTAATACTTTCACGCTTGAGAGTCCTTGAGTTTTACGGAAAATATTAGCAATGCTCTTGCGTAATGATTCCTGGGGTATCACCAGAGCGAGCTTTAAGTCCTTTAAGAGGTAATAATCCCTAGACCCATATTCGCATAATGGTAAAACGAAATCATCTTTTGACTTGATATCATCATCCGGTGAAGAAAATTTTATACTACTGAGGTATTTTAGAAAATAAATAGCAACAATGGTTTTACCTGTGCCAGCTGCTCCCTCGACTACAAATCGAGTATTGCCTGAAGAAGTCATACTCGACTTTAGTGACGTGAACATTTTATTTACAGCTAATACTTGATCATCATTCAAGCTCTTGAAAGGAGAATACTTATAAATATCACTATTTAAAATTTCACGTAAAGGCTTGTCGATGATGCCTGTTTGCTTTAAATGAAAAACAATTTCATTAAATTTATCCTCGTAAAATTCTCTTTGATAATAATTAGAGTCAAATACTCCATTGTTTCTATTTAGAATCTCATACTTTCCATCAGCGTAGAGGATATTTATTAGCTTAGACTCTAAATGTAAAGTAGCGGATTTATTAAAAGTTTTATCCACTATAGCATGAGCAGTATCTAAATTACTCACTTTTTCGGGGTTGGAGAGATGTTGCAACATGCGGCTCTGGAACTTTAGTGTTTCACCCACATATAGATGCTTACGCCCAGTTAAAAGGTAAACTATTGGCCAATTGGATAATCTTTCGTCTACTAGACCCCGTACCGCTGTAGCGGTATTATCAAAGGCGCATGGGATGATCTCATAATCATTCATTGCATTCACACCCCATCACCTCTGGGTATTTTTCGGCGTTTATTGCTAGTTTATCTTGAATGATTTTCTTTATATCTAATTCCGCGTATTCCGCTAACAAAATGCAATAAATGAAGACATCTGCAAGCTCGTTTGATAGCTCTCTAAAATCCTTTGTTTCTTCCCACTGGGAGAGTTCTAATAGCTCATTGGCTTCGATTGATATGGATTTAGATAGCGTATCAATTGAATGATATTTGGGTCATCCTCTTTTTTGAGAGAATTCCTTAATTTCTCTAGTCAATTCGTCGAAATTAGCCAATGCGCCTATCCTTAATGTCTACTTTCTTTACGGAAATTGCCAACATTAAGGTTACACCCGGTGTGAGTCCAGATACTATACTCTAGCGTCTTTACCCTCACTCAACGCCAAACCCAGCAACTCGTCGCGGGCGACCTGGGCGGCGGCGTCCTCGGAGTCGCCGGCGGCGACCACCTCGCCGATCACCGTAATCGCCGGCGGGCGGACGTCCTGCAAATCCTCATTTGCACGAGCCAGCGTCGAATAGCGCACCCGTTCGTTTGCGCGGTAGACATCCTCGAAGGTGCCCAGTGGCATGTCGCCACGTACCCCGCGCGCCAACAAACCCGCTACCGTATGGGGGAGCGTGCGCACACCCATCAATAGCGAGATGGTGCCGCCCGACTTCAAGAACCCGGCCAGGTGATCCAGCTCGGCGTCAGACAGCTCCGCGTGGCCAGAGACCACCGTGAACATATGCGAAACCTTCCGCAGAGTCATCGGAACCTTCGCCCGCGCCGGAACAGAAATCGAAGCGGTCACACCAGAGACCACCTCAACCTTCAGCCCCGCACGCTCGCACACGTATAGCTCCTCGGTGCCGCGACCAAACACGTACGGGTCGCCGCCCTTCACCCGGGCGACGTTCCTACCCGCCAACGCGTGATCGATCATCAACCGATCAATCTCACGCTGCGGAACCTTATGCTGACCCGGCACCTTGCCGACGTCGATGATCTCGGCACCCGGCGCCCACGCCGCAATATCGGCCGTCGGCGCCAGATGGTCAATCAGCACCACATCGGAGGCCGACAAGGCCTCAAATGCGCGCGCCGTCATCAGACCCGGGTCGCCCGGGCCCGCGCCGATCAAGAACACCGTGCCGGTCTCGCCCTTGGGCTGCTCGGTATCCACCGACACCACCACGCCGGGCACAGCCTGCCGCACCGCTGCACGCCAGGCAACGACGCCATCCGCCTCAAGAGCAGACTCGTGCGCGGCACGCACCGACTCACCGGCGCAGATCACCACCAGCGACGGACGCAGCGAAGCGGCTCGTTGCAGATCGGCAGGGTTCGCGCACTGAATGACCGACGCCGCCGCGCCGTACTTATGCAACACCCGCGAGGTGCGCTCGGGGGAGCCGCACAACAGAACGACGGCGTCGGTCACATCAAGATGCTCAAACATTAGGCTCCTGCAGGTGCGCCCACGGGAATCTTAGCGCCCGAAATCAGCATCGGTGCGCCCTCCTCCTCGCGCTCGGCGGCGGCGATCTCTTCGGCGGTCGCGGGGCGAATCATGTCGCGTTCCAACACGTACATACGAGCCTTGTTGTCCGGGGTTTCCGGCTCGTTCACGAACGAACGGAAACGCTTCATACGCTCCGGGGACTCGAGGGTAGCCGCCCACTCGTCCTCGTAGGTGTCCACGTGATGCTGCATGTCGGCGTCCAGATCGGCGCAGATACCGAGCTTGTCGTCGATGATCACCTGCTGCAGGTGCTCGATTGCGTCGCCGTACTGCTCGTCGAGATCCTCGGCCCAACGCGCGGTGCGCTGCAGCTTGTCGGCGGTGCGGATGTAGTACATCAAGAAGCGATCCACGTACTTCATCAGGGTCTCCTGATCGAGATCCTTCGCGAAGAGGCGGCCGTGGGCCGGGTTCGCGCCACCGTTGCCGGCGAAGTACAGGTTCCAGCCGTTGGTCGTGGCGATCACGCCGACGTCCTTACCCACCGATTCGGCGCAGGAACGGTTACAACCCGAGACGCCCATCTTGAACTTGTGCGGCGAACGCAGGCCCTTATAGCGGTTCTCCAGGTCAATCGCCAGGGTCGTGGAGTCACCCACGCCGAAGCGGCACCAGTTGGTGCCCAGGCACGACTTCACGTTACGCAACGACTTGCCGTAGGCGTTGCCCGACTCGAAACCGGCGTCCACGAAGATCTTCCAGATCTCCGGGAGCTGTTCCAGGCGCGCACCGTAGAGACCGATGCGCTGGGCACCGTTGATCTTGGTGTACAGGCCGTACTTCTTGCCGACCTCGGCGATCACCGCGAGCTTCTCCGGGGTGATCTCGCCACCGGGAACGCGCGGGATAATGCCGTAGGTGCCGTCCTTCTGCATGTTCGCCAGGTTGCGGTCGTTGGTCTCCTGCAGGGAGCCGCGGCCGCCGTCCAGCGGGTACGAGTTGCGCTGCGACGAGAGGATGGACGCCACGGTCGGCTTACAGATCGCGCAACCGTCTTCACCCTGGCCGAAGCGAGCCAGCACCGAGGGGAAGTCGTTGTAGTCGGTGGCCTTGACCGCCGCGAACAGTTCGGCGCGGGAGAGCTTGAAGTGCTCACACAGCGACTTATCGACAGACAGACCCAGCTTCTTCATCTGCTGCTCGAGGGTCTTCTGCATCATCGGCACGCACGAACCGCACTGGGTGCCCGCGGTGGTGGCGGTCTTCAGCGAACCAATATCTTGGTTGCCGTCCTGAATCGACTGGCGGATCTCGCCGAAGCTGATGTTGTTGCACGAACACATGATCGCGTCGTCGGGCATCTCGGTATCTGGAGCGCCCTCGCCACCGGCGGCCGAGAGATACGCGGCCGGCTCGGCGGGCAGCTCGCGGCCGAGTAGCGGCTTGAGCGCGTCGAACGGGGACGCGTCACCCACGAACACGCCGCCCAGCAGGGTCTTGGCGTCGGGGCTTGTCACGATCTTCTGGTAGACCTTCTTCGAGGGGTCAATGTAGACCACCTCGAGGGCGTCCTTGGTGGTGCCGCGGCGGTCACCGAAGCCGCCGACCTCCAGGCCCGAGAACTTCAGCTTGGTGGCGATATCGAAGTCTTCGAGGTGCTCGTCGCCACCGTTGAGGTTCTTCGCCACCGCATCTGCCATCTGGTTGGCCGGTGCCACCAGGCCCCAGGTGCGGCCCAGAATGCAGGCGACCTCGCCGATGGCCCAGATGTGTTCGTCGGAGGAGCGGCAGTGGTCGTCGACCAACAGGCCGCCACGCTCGCCGAGCTTCATACCGGCCTCGCGCACGAGCTCATCGTTGGGGCGAATGCCCGCGGCCATGCAGACCATATCTGCCTCGAGGTCGTGCAGCTGGGCTTCGTCACCCATGCCGTCGGCCACCGAGACCGACACGACCTCGCGCGAGGCGTCAGAGTTAATGGACGAGATGAACGCGCCGGTCTCGATCTCGATACCGGCCTCGCGGATCAGCGAGTTGACTAGGTGTCCACCGCCTTCGTCCACCTCGATGGAGAGCAACCAGGGAGCGACGTCCAAAATGGTGGGGGAGGCGCCCAGGTCGCGCAGACCCTCGGCTGCCTCGAGGCCCAACAGGCCACCGCCAACCACGATCGCCTTAGGCGCGCGGCCCAGCTTCTCCTTCAGTCGAGCCACCTCGCTGACCATCGTCTGCACGTCGTCGATCGTGCGGAAGACGTGGGCTGCCTCCGAACCGGAGATCGGGATCTTCACCGCGCGAGAACCGGTGGCCAAGACCAGCTCGTCGTAAGAGTAGGTCTCGCCGTTGTCGGCTACCACCGTGCGGTCGTCAGGGTTGAGCTTGGTGGCGCGCACACCGCTGATGAGGTTCACGGTCGGGGCGTTCCACAACTCGGGGTCACCCAGGGTGAGATCCTTGGTGGGTTCCTTGAAAAGCTTCTCGAGGCCCACTCGGTCATAGGGAGTGTGGGTCTCTTCAGAGATGACCGTGACGGTGTCGGTCGTGTTCTCCGCCAGGAAGGAGCGAACGAAGCGCCAGGCGGCAGGGCCGCCGCCGATCACCAGAATGTTGCGGGCGCTGTGCGAGTTCTTGTTGGCCATGATTCACCATGTCTTTGAGGTAGTTAGAACCTTATTACAGGCTCTAGAATTTATTGGAATCAGTGATGCTAATATATCATTTAAAGCGGGGAATGACACATAATCAATATCCCGCAACCGGTTATCAACTGCGAATAGGTTTTAGGTATGGCTAACCCTAACTGGCACGAAATTTGCGAGCTCAGCGACCTCGAGGTGGACTGGGGTGAAGTGGCACTCGTCGACGGCGAGCAGTACGCGATCTTCAAGACCCCCGGTGACCGCGTTTTCGCTACCGATCACCGCGATCCTAACAGTGGATCCCTCGTGATTGCCCGCGGAATCGTGGGCTCGAAGGCGGGTACGCCCACCATCGCCTCCCCGCTCTACAAAGAGGTCTACAACCTCGAAACCGGCGAACAGCTCAACGGTTCCGACTACAAGCTACCCACCTATCCGGTAAAGGTTGAAGACGGAAAAATCTATCTCGGTCTGTAAAGGTCAAAATAACCCGCACTAAACCTCATGCAGGAAAACAGTGCGGGTTATTCATATTTTACTGATAATAAGAGAATTTTTTTGTGACTTAATAAAAAATAATATTTCGTCAACCTGCCCACACCCCGAGGAACACGATGATCCCCTTCATGCTCGACGTCACCGACAAGCCCGTCGTCATCGTCGGCGGGGGAGAAGTGGCCACCCGCCGCGTCCACAAACTCCTGGACGCCGGAGCCCAGGTTACCGTCATCGCCCCCGAGCTCAGCGCCCAACTCGAAGCGTGGGAAGCCGCCGGTGAGATCACTGCCCATCGCCGCGGCGTCCGCAAAGAAGACCTGGTTCCCGCCTGGCTCGTCATGGAACACACCGGCTCCGCCGCCGTTCAAAAGATGGTCGAAGCAACCTGCCTCCAACACCGCATCTGGTGCCTCCTGGGCGGCAACCCGGCAGACTCCACCTTCTGGAACATGGCCACCGCCCACCACGGCGATCTCACCGTAGCTGTGAGCGCACACGGCAACCCCCGGCGAGCCAAACAGGCCGCAGAAACCCTCATCAAACACGCCCGTCAGCAAGATCTCTAAACAGACTATCTAGGGCAATCCCCACACCGGCCACACAACATATAGGGGTCAATCGCCCGCCCCGCCGAACCGCGCGCCGAGCAACCCCGGTCAACGGATTACCCCTGATAGACATGACCACCTCGACCCCCTAAACTAGAACCTAGTTGCAACGACCCGGCCATCACCGGCGAGCAATCCGGAAGAACGGACCGTACCTGCAAAACCTCACATAATCGTTGCGACGAGAGGTGGCGCGGACTAGATACAGTCTCAGTAGAACCGGACGGGTAAGCCCGTCACAGCAGTCATGAAGCGACTGATACCGCTCGACTGTGCCTCTCCTCGAAACCCCCATTCGGGATTTCGGGGAGTAGGCACGGGTTAGCGAGATCAGTAAGCAAGGTGGTACCGCGCCTTCAACAAGCGTCCTTGCGAGTCCTTAGCAAAACACGGATCGACATTAGGGCGCCGCTATGAATCATCCCGTTTACCCCAAGGCCAGCGCAGCTGAAGCGCGCGAAGTCGCCGCCAGCCCCCGCTTCCCCGCACTGGAAGAAGCCGTACTGAAGTACTGGAAAGACGACAACACCTTCCAGGCCTCCATCGATAATCGCTCCGCAGGAGACAACGGCTCCAACGAATTCGTCTTCTACGACGGCCCTCCCTTCGCTAACGGCCTGCCGCACTACGGCCACCTGCTCACCGGCTACGTCAAAGACCTCGTAGCCCGCTACCAGACCCAGCGCGGCCACAAAGTCGAGCGTCGCTTCGGCTGGGACACCCACGGCCTGCCCGCCGAACTCGAAGCGATGAAGCAGCTCGGCATGACCGACAAGCAAGAAATCATCGAGATGGGCATCGACAACTTCAATGATGCCGCCCGCACCTCGGTGCTCAAATACACCAAAGAGTGGGAAGAATACGTCACCCGCCAGGCGCGCTGGGTCGATTTCGAAAACGATTACAAGACCCTCAACGTCGAATACATGGAATCGGTCATCTGGGCCTTCAAGCAGCTCCACGAGAAGGGACTGACCTACCAGGGATTCCGCGTGCTGCCGTACTGCTGGAAAGACGAAACCCCGCTGTCTAACCACGAGCTGCGCATGGACGACGATGTCTACAAAGACCGCCAGGATCCCTCGGTCACCGTCGCTTTCAAGATCACCTCAGACACCTCGCTGGCTAAGAGCCCCGAGGTCGTCAAGCAGCTCGCCGGGGTAGAGGCCCTCGCGTGGACCACCACCCCCTGGACGCTACCCACCAACGAGGCGCTCGCCGTCGGCCCCGAGGTCTCCTACGTTGTCGTGGACGCCGCCGGTGACTTCGCCGGTCGCCGCTTCTTGATTGCCGCCGACCTGCTCGGCTCCTACGCCAAGGCCCTCGGATTCGAGGACGCCGCCGCGGCACAGGACGCCGTGACCGCCACCTTCACCGGCAAGCAACTCGAAGGTGTGCGCTACGCGCCGCTGTGGGACTACTTCACCGACACCGAGAAGTTCGGCACCGAGAAGGCCTGGCAGATTCTGGTGGCCGACTACGTGACCACCACCGACGGTACCGGCCTGGTGCACCAGGCACCCGCCTACGGTGAAGACGACCAGAAGGTCTGCGAATCCAACGGCATCCCCGTGGTGCTTTCCATCGACGAGGGCGCTAAGTTCCTCGACCTGTTCGCCGATTCGAGTCTGGCCGACGGCGCCCCGCTGGCCGAGATCGCCGGCGTCCAGATCTTCGACGCGAACCGCACCATCATCAACGTGCTCAAGGCCGACCAGACGCTGGTGCAGGAGAAGTCGTATGTGCACTCCTACCCGCACTGCTGGCGCTGCCGCAACCCGCTGGTCTACCGCGCGATCACCTCGTGGTACGTGAAGGTCACCGACTTCAAAGACCGCATGAGCGAGCTGAACCAGCAGATCAACTGGATCCCCGACAACGTCAAAGACGGCCAGTTCGGCAAGTGGGTGGCCAACGCCCGCGACTGGTCGATTTCGCGTAACCGCTTCTGGGGTTCGCCGATCCCGGTGTGGGTCTCCGACGACCCGAACTACCCGCGCACCGAGGTCTACGGTTCGCTGGCTGAGCTCGAAGAAGCCTTCGGCCGTCTGCCGCTGAACAAGGACGGCGAAGTCGACCTGCACCGCCCCTACATCGACGAGCTGACCCGCCCGAACCCCGACGACCCGACCGGTAAGTCCACCATGCGCCGCGTGGAAGACGTCTTCGACGTCTGGTTCGACTCCGGTTCGATGCCCTATGCGCAGGTGCACTACCCCTTCGAAAACAAGGAGTGGTTCGACACCCACAACCCGGCGGACTTCATCGTCGAATACATCGGTCAGACCCGTGGCTGGTTCTACACCCAGCACATCCTGGCCACCGCGCTCTTCGACCGCCCCGCCTTCACCAACGTTATCGCCCACGGCATCGTGCTCGGCGAAGACGGTCAGAAGATGTCGAAGTCGCTGCGCAACTACCCGGACGTCAACGAGGTGCTCGACCGCGACGGTTCCGATGCGATGCGTTGGTTCCTGATGTCTTCGCCGATTCTGCGCGGCGGTAACCTCTCGGTCACCGAACAGGGCATCCGCGAGGGCGTGCGCCAGGTGATGTTGCCGCTGTGGAACGTCTACCACTTCTTCGCGCTGTACACCAACGCCGCCAATAACGGTGCCGGGTACGACGCCCAGTTGCGGTACACCTCCGAGAATGTGATGGATCGCTTCATCCTCGGCAAGACCCGCGAGCTGGTCGAGAACACCACCGCGCACATGGACGAGTACGACGTCTGGGCCGCCACCGAAGACCTCCGCAAGTTCACCGACGCGCTGACCAACTGGTACGTGCGCCGCTCCCGCGAACGCTTCTTCGACGAAGACACCGAGGCCTTCGACGTGCTCTACACCGCCCTGCGCACCGCCGTTCAGGTGGCCGCCCCGTTGCTGCCGCTGATGAGCGAAGAAATCTTCCGCGGCCTGACCGGCGAGCGCTCGGTGCACCTGACCGACTGGCCCGAGGCCGAACAATTCACCGACGAGTCGGCACTCATCGAGTTGATGGAATCCACCCGTTCGATCTGCTCGGCATGTTCGGCGCTCCGTAAGGCTGAGAAGCTACGCGTGCGTCAGCCGTTGCAGTCGATGACCGTGGCCGCCGCCAACGGCAAAGACCTGGCGGGCGTGTTCGAACACATCATCGCCGAAGAGTTGAACATCAAACACATCGAGCTGCTGGACGCCGCCGAAGTGTCCCCGGCCGACTTCGGCATCTCGCAGCAGTTGAAGGTCAATGCCCGCGCCGCCGGCCCCCGCCTGGGTAAACAGGTGCAGGTTGCGATCAAGGCATCGAAGTCCGGCGACTGGACGGTCGATGAGGACGGCGTGGTGACCGTGGGCCTGAAGGCCGTGGACGGTGGGCTGCAGCTGGAGCCCTCCGAGTACGAGCTGCAGACCGTGGTCGCCGAGTCCGCCGACGACGCCGAACGCGCCGTCTCGGTACTTCCCGGCGGAGGGTTCCTGGTGCTCAATACCGCGCTGACCCCCGAGCTGGAGGCCGAGGGAATCGCCCGCGACACCGTCCGCGCCGTGCAGAACGCACGTAAGGAAGCGGGCTTGAACGTCTCCGACCGCATCAACCTGACCATCGCCGCCGACCGGGCAACCGTCGAGGCCGTCAAGGCAAACGAAGAGCTCGTGGCGGGGGAGACGCTGGCCTCCTCCGTAGCCTACGGCGAAGCTGATGAACTGACCATTTCGGTAGAGAAGGCATAATCACAAAATGAGCGAAAACCAGGATCACGCGTCCTCGTTTTCCGGCTCAGAACCCGAAAGCGGTGGCATTGCCGCCGCTTTCGGTGTCGAGTCGGTGTACCGAGACCTGTTAGACCGTGCCCCCGAGAACAAGATGGCACCCCGTTTGGGCGCCATGCAACGCGCCGTGGAAATCCTCGGCGAACCCCATAAGGCGGCTCCGGTCATCCATATCACCGGCACCAACGGTAAAACCTCCACCGCCCGCATGATCGAACGCCTGTTACTGGCTCATGATCTGCGGACCGGACGTTACACCAGCCCGCACCTGGCCAGCGTCACCGAGCGCATCTGCATCGACGGGGAGCCCGTGGCCGACGAAACGTTCGTGCGCATCTGGGAAGAGATCCAGCCGTACCTGCAGATCGTCGACGACGAGCTGACCGCCGCGGGCGAACCCCGAATCACCTACTTCGAAGCGTTGACCATCCTTGCCTTCGCGATCTTCGCCGACGAGCCGGTGGACGTCATGATCCTCGAGGTCGGCATCGGGGGAGTCTGGGACGCCACCAACGTCGCCGACGGCCAAGTGTCGGTGGTGACCCCCATCGGTCTGGACCACACCGATATGCTCGGCGAAACCCTGGCCGACATAGCCGGTGAAAAACAGGGCATCATCAAGGACGACGGCTTCTTGATCTCGGCCGTACAAGACCCCTCCGCGGCCCAGGTGTTGCTCGATTCGGCGAAGGCCCACAACGCGCAATTCCGTTTCGAAGGGGTGGAATTCGGCGTCATCAACCGCGCCCCCGGCGTGGGCGGGCAGGTCATCTCGGTGCGCGGACTAGCCGGCACCTACGAAGACATCCCGTTGCCGCTCTTCGGTGAACACCAGGCGCAAAACGCCGCGGTGGCCATCGCCGCGGTCGAAGCTTTCATCGGTGGCGGCACCACCGCGCTGAACGAGGACCTGCTGCGATCCGGGTGGGAGGAACTGACGTCCCCCGGCCGCTTGGAAATTGTCAAGTCGAACCCCACCGTACTGGTGGACGCCGCCCACAACCCGCACGGCATCAAGGCCAGCGCCGCGGCGTTCAAGGAATCCTTCGCCGTCGACCGGTTGAACATCGTGATCGGGGTGCTCGCCGAAAAAGACGCCCAGGGCATCTTCGAAGCCATCCGCACCGAATACCGTGACTCCACGGATTTCGAGGTGCGCCTGTTCATCACGGCCTCCGACTCGCCGCGCGCCATCGCACCGGAGGACCTCGAGAACTTTGCGCTCAACGCCGGATTCGACGAAGACGAAGTGCAGACCCACGAACACCTGCACGACGCGATCGCTGCCGCGGTCACCGATCTGGGCGCCGAGGAAGACTCGGCGGGCGCTGTACTTATCACTGGATCCATCACCGTCGTCGGTGCCGCACGCACCATGCTCGGACTCTAGGAGGCACCACCCATGGCACGCATGACACGCGCCCAACGCGAATGGCGACCGGGTATGAAGAAGAAACGCGGATCGATTAAACGAATGTTCGCCGCCACCGTGCTTTCCCTGGAGGCACTCGTGGCGTTCTTCGCGACCCTGGCCACCTTCGGGATGCACTACACCGACCCGACCTCGGTGAAGGTCTGGATCTGGGTGCTCGGCCTCGGCCTGGCAATCCTGCTCCTGCTGACCTCAGGGATGCTCAAGAAACCCTGGGCATACACCCTGGGCTGGGTGCTCCAGGCACTGCTGATCTTTTCCGGCTTCGCGCTCACCCCGATGTTCTTCATCGGCACCTGTTTCGCGTTGGCCTACTGGTACGCGGTGAGCACCGGCGCACGTCTGGATCGCGAAAACCTCCAACGCGAACGTGAACAGGAAGAATGGGAACGCCGCAATGCGGCAACCGAGAGCTAACCGGGGATACCATAAACCTGCACCCCACTATGAGGAGAGACACAATGACTGAACGCAGCCTCGTGCTCATCAAACCCGACGGTGTAGAGCGCAATCTCATCGGTGAGATCATCGCACGCATCGAACGCAAGGGATACAGCATCGCCGACCTGAAGATGCTCACCCCTAGCCAAGAACTGCTCGAAGAACACTACGCCGAGCACAAGGGCAAGGGCTTCTTCGACGCGCTCGTGGACTTCATGAAGTCCGGCCCCGTGGTCGCTGCAGTGGTAGAGGGCAACGACGTGATCATCGGACTGCGCACCATCATGGGCGCTTCCAACCCGACCACCGCCGCCGCCGGAACCATCCGCGGTGACCTCGGTCGAGACTGGGGAGCGGCGGTACAGCAGAACCTGGTACACGGTTCGGACTCCCCGGAATCGGCACAGCGCGAAATCGCGCTCTGGTTCGACAACTAACCTTGACTGGTTAGAAATATAAACGGCGCCCCGTGCATACACTGCACGGGGCGCCGTTCATATTCGACGTGAGCCTTAGCTGAACATTCCTACAATCATGTCGAAGAAGCGAATAAAGATGATGCCGAACATCAGCACCTCAATGAGCACCACGGTAAACCACGACCAGCCCGAGACGGTCTCGCGAACATGCTGCGGGGCAGGAATAACACCCGTGGCCACGTTATGAGCGGTCGTCCGAACCAAAAGGATCGACTGCATAATCCACACGATCATGCAGAAGATGCACAGTGCATTAATCACAAATGTGGTGTTAAACCAGAGCCAAACGATAAAACAGAAAGCTAGAAAATGACCAATGTTTAACGCGATCCAATACCAACGGTTCAATCGCGCACCGGCGAACAAAACGAAGGCAGTCGTCAAAACGATCGAATAACCGACCAGACCCAGATAAGGGTTCGGGAACCCAAAAGCTTCTGCATACGGGGTGCGCATTACGGTGCCGCAATTCAACAGCGCGTTGACGTCGCACACCGAGACGTGCGAAGCGTCCTTAAACAACTGCAGATGCTCCCACACCAACATCGCCGCCGAGGCAAACGCCAAAGCCCCCGTGATCAACGACAGCGTCGCGTACTTCCTATCCTGACGGGCGACAACGACATCGTCACGACGACGGCCCCGATCGTCCAGCACTGCTTCACTCACAGGTAGTCCTCTTCTCCAACTCGACAATTCAGCCCCCATATTACTTGCCCCGGTTCAATATTTCCTGAACGGGTATGAGACAATAAGGGCGGTTATATTTTGTCCGTACGCAAAACTATCGCCCGGCACAAGACTCCGACGTGCGAGTGCACCGCTGCACACCAGCGAAGACCGCACTGAATAAGAATCGGCAACAGAGGCCGACTCGGACCACGTACCGGCCTGACGAGAGCCCGCGAGCGATCAGTAAAGACGATCGCCCTCAGCCCGCGCTATCGCACGAGAACTTCGCGATACGCCCACCTCGACAGGTAACCGTAGGCTTTAGGGACGGCCGCGCGCCACCCTCCAACACAAGCGTGAGAACGCAGTACGGTGCCGGACCGCGCTGGAGAAACTGATGAACGAATCAGAACAGCCCGCACAGGCAGAACTAGCTCTGCCCACCGAAAACACCAACGAAAACGAACAGGCCCAAGAGGCCCAGCCGCAATCCACCGACCAGGCTGTACAGGCCGAAACCACCGAGCAAACCGGCACGACAGGACAGCCGGAGCAGTCGGAGAACCAGGAACAGGCCGCAGAACCTGCCACGGAGCAGCGGCCTGAACAGACCGACCAGGCGGTACCGGCCGACGAAGACTCGAACGGCAAAGACTCGGACGACGACGCCGAGAAGGCACCCGCCGAACGATCACAGCGTGAGATCCTCGCCGAAGAGCTGCAGAACATCACCGCCAAGGCGGCCGTCAACAGCCTGCTGTTCTTCTCGCCGAACCTCGACGAAATTTCCGAGAAGGTACGCGCCGAACGTGAGGCACAGCGGGAAGCCGAGGAGGCAGAACGCCGCGCTCGCCGCCTGGCTGAGCTGACCCACGATGAAGACGAAGTCACCAGCCGCCGCCGCCGTCGTCGTCGCCGCGGTGAAACCGATATCGAGATCGACGGTGGCGCCGAGGACGACCCCGAGAACACCGTGATCAAGGTGCGCACCCCGCGCATTTCCGACTCGCACACCTCCGATCGGGTGACCGGCGTGCGTGGTTCGACCCGCCTGGAAGCCAAGCGCATGCGTCGCCGCGAATCCCGCCAGGGCGGTCGCCGTTCGCGCGGTATCTCCGAGGCGGAGTTCCTGGCTCGTCGCGAGTCGGTCGACCGTCAAATGATCGTCCGCCAGAAAGACGACCGCGTGCAGATCGGCGTGCTCGAAGACGGTGTTCTCGCCGAGCACTTCGTGTCAAAGACCCAGCAGGATTCCCTGATTGGCAACGTCTACCTGGGTAAGGTGCAGAACGTGTTGCCGTCGATGGAGGCCGCCTTCGTCGATATCGGCCGCGGCCGCAACGCCGTGCTCTACGCCGGTGAGGTCAACTGGGATGTCTCTGGTCTGGACGGCGCCCCGCGCAAGATCGAGAACGCGCTGAAATCTGGCGACTCGGTACTGGTGCAGGTCACCAAGGATCCGGTGGGCCACAAGGGTGCGCGTCTCACCAGCCAGGTCTCGTTGCCCGGCCGCTTCTTGGTCTATGTTCCCGGCGGTTCGATGACCGGTATCTCGCGTAAGTTGCCCGATACCGAGCGCGCCCGCTTGAAGAAGATCCTCAAAGACAAGCTGCCCGAGGGTGCCGGCGTGATCGTGCGTACCGCAGCCGAAGGTGCCTCCGAAGACGAGCTGACCCACGACATCAACCGTCTGCGCGCTCAGTGGGAAGAGATCCAGTCGTTGGCCGAGGCTCCCAAGACCCTCGCTCCCGAGATGCTCTACCAGGAGCCTGACCTCACCATCAAGACCGTGCGCGACGTCTTCAACGAAGACTTCTCGTCGATGATCGTTCAGGACGACGCCGCGTGGGACTCGATCGAGGCCTACGTGACATACATGGCCCCCGACCTCGTCGATCGCCTGCAGAAATGGGAGTCGGAAGAAGACCTCTTCGAGCACTACCGCATCGAAGAGCAGCTTCAGAAGGCTCTCGACCGCAAGGTGTACCTGCCCTCCGGTGGTTCGCTCGTCATCGACCGCACCGAGGCGATGACCGTGGTAGACGTCAACACCGGAAAGTTCACCGGCTCCGGCGGCAACCTCGAAGAAACCGTCACCAAGAACAACCTCGAGGCTGCCGAAGAGATCGTACGCCAGCTGCGTCTGCGCGACATTGGCGGCATCATCGTGATCGACTTTATCGATATGGTGCTCGAGTCGAACCGCGACCTCGTGCTCCGCCGCCTGATCGAGTGCCTGGGTCGCGACCGCACCAAGCACCAGGTGGCAGAGGTGACCTCGCTCGGTCTCGTGCAGATGACTCGTAAGCGTATGGGCACCGGCCTGCTCGAGGTCTTCTCCGAGCTCTGTGAAAGCTGCGCCGGACGCGGCGTGGTGGTTCATGACCAGCCGCTCAAGGGCCGAGCCGGTGGTTCCAGTGACTTCTTCTCTCGCCACGACCGTGAAGATCGCCGTAAGGCGCGCAAGCAACAGCGCAACCGCGACGTCATCCGTCACGACGAGCAGGGTGACGAAGAAGAGCAGCACCGCAACGAATCGCGCCGCACCGCGTTCGCCAACATCGCGGCGGCGTCGACTCATGACGAAGAAGATTCGAATCAGGAGTCGAAGAACGCCCGTAAGCGGAAGCGCCGTAAGAAGAACCGCCGCGAAAACAACGGTGGAGACAACTTCGTACAGGAAAATGCGCAGCAACAGAACGATTCCGCTCAGGAACGTTCCGAGCGGGTAGTGACCATCGGCGGCGAACCTATCGAGGTGCCCGAGCCTACCCGCGATGCGGAGGAAACCTCGGAGTCTTCGATGGGCGAACAGGGATCGTTCACCCTGGAGTCCCTGGAGGAGGTCTTCGACAAGAAGTCGGAGAAGAAGTCCCGAACCCGTTCGAAGAAGCGCGAGCAGGTGCGGGGCGAAGACCTGACCGAGAATTCGGACGCCTCGGCCGGTGAAGATACCGTGCTGGACTCCCGATTCACCCAGAACTCTGCTCGCCTGGAGGCAATTCGTGCCGGTGAGGCGCGCGCTCGTGCCTCGCAGAAGGCCGGCCGTGACCTCTCCTCCCGCGAGGATGAGGGCAATGCCTCCGGTGAGTCGAAGCGGGACGCACGTTCCGGCACCCGTGAGGAACGCGGCTCGCGCGACCGCCGCCGATCCGAAGGAAACACCTCCCAGCGGCGTCCTCGCCGGGCAAGCTCCGCACAGCAGGTAGCCGGCCACAGCAACGGCGCTGAAAAGCCTCAGGTCTCCGGCGTGGCGCAACCGGGTAGCGTCATGGGGGAGCAGGAGGAGAAGGTCACCGAAACCATCCTCGCCAACTCCGCCGAGCAGCCTGCCACGACCAAGGCGCCGGCGCGCAAGCGGAAGTCCCGCCGCGCGGTGAGCACCGGTGTTGAAGGTAGCGTGAAGTCCGAGACGATCTCCTCGAGTGAGGCTGCCGCCACCGTGGTGGCTTCCACCGCTCAGGCCGCTAAGCCCGCTGAGGATTCCGGTTCGGCCGTGATGCTCGGTGTCGGCGTCTCTGCCAGCGAGATCAAGCGAGCCGGCCAATAAGGTCTGCAAAATCACAGCCCGTTCGGCCGTATTCCGCGGTCGAGCGGGCTGTTTTTACTTGCCAGTCAATTGAGGCTGTCGTAGTATTGAATGCTGGTGCTGTCTTCACAAGCAAACGTTAGCGTGAGGTCAGTGGAATCAGAGGTCCTTTTCGACCTTGTGATTCAGCCAAGATGAGAGTGCTTGATTCAGCTCAGCCCGAGTCCTTATTGGGCGGTACACGTTATTGGTACGAATACCTGCACCTCATACACTGTTAAAAAAGACGTCAAGAGAAGTGAGTTCCCAAGTGGCATACGCAATTGTTCGCGCTGGCGGCCGCCAGGAAAAGGTTTCCGTCGGAGACCTCGTTACCCTTGACCGCGTCGCCGGAGATCAGGGAAGCACCATTGAGCTTCCCGTTCTGTTGCTGGTTGATGGGGACAAGGTCACCGCTGATGCGCAGTCCCTGGCTTCGGTCAAGGTTACTGCAGAGAAGATTGAAGACCTGCGCGGTCCCAAGATCGTTATCCAGAAGTACAAGAACAAGACTGGTTACAAGAAGCGCCAGGGCTTCCGCGCCGAGCTGTCTACCGTCAAGATCACTGCGATCGACGCGTAAGTTCGGTAAAATCCGGTTCAATCAATCTTTTATCTCTAAGGTAGGCACAGATGGCACATAAGAAGGGCGCAAGCTCCACCCGTAACGGCCGTGACTCAAACCCCCAGTACCTCGGTGTTAAGCGCTACGGCGGTCAGACCGTCAACGCAGGCGAGATCCTCGTCCGCCAGCGCGGCACCCACTTCCACCCCGGCAACAACGTTGGCCGCGGTGGAGACGACACCCTGTTCGCTCTGGCAGCAGGCAAGGTTGAGTTCGGCACCCGCAAGGGCCGCAAGGTCGTCAACATCCTGGCTGCAGCTGAGTAATCTCGGCTGATCAGTTTCAGCGAAGAGGGCAAGCACCACGCGTGCTTGCCCTCTTTCCATATTCATCGTTCGCTCACCGCCCCAGGCGGTGGTTGTGACACAATTAAAAAAGTTTTCTACCCCTGTTCGAAGGAGTCTTTCGTGGCGGAATTTGTTGACCGCGTCGTCCTGCACGTATCTGGCGGCCACGGCGGCAACGGCTGTGTATCCGTGCGCCGAGAGAAGTTCAAGCCCCTGGGCGGCCCGAACGGGGGCAACGGGGGTAACGGCGGCGACGTCATCTTGCGCGTCGACGGTCAGTCCACCACCTTGTTGGAGTACCACCACAGTCCGCACCAGCACGCCCCCAACGGCGATATTGGCCGCGGCGACATGAGCCACGGTTCCCACGGCGAATCGCTCGTACTCTCGGTACCGCAGGGTACGGTCGTCAAAGACAAGTCCGGTGAAGTGCTGGCTGACCTGGTGAACCCCGGTGATGAATATGTGGCCGCCCGCGGAGGCCAGGGTGGCTTGGGCAACGCGGCCTTGGCATCGACCAAGCGCAAAGCACCGGGCTTCGCGCTACTAGGTATTCCCGGTGAGTCCCGGGATATCGTCGTCGAGCTGAAATCCATTGCGGACGTTGCCCTGGTGGGTTACCCCTCGGCCGGCAAGTCCTCGCTGATCGCGGCGATCTCCGCGGCGCGTCCTAAGATCGCCGAGTATCCGTTCACCACCTTGGTACCGAACCTGGGCGTGGTCCAGGCCGGTGATACCCGCTTCACGGTGGCAGACGTACCCGGTCTCATCGAAGGTGCCTCGGCGGGTAAGGGCCTGGGCCATCAGTTCTTGCGCCACGTAGAGAGATCCAGCGCGATCGTGCACGTGATCGACTGCGCCACCCTCGAACCGGGTCGCGATCCTGTTTCTGACTTTGAGGTAATCCGCGGAGAACTGGCCAACTATGAGGTCGACCCGACCGCCGGCGTGACCGTTCCGCTCAACGAACGCCCGCAACTGGTGGTGCTGAATAAGATCGACGTGCACGAAGCCCGCGAACTGGCGGACTTCGTGCGTGAAGATTTCGAGAAAATGGGCTTCAAGGTCTTCGAAATCTCGACCGCATCGCATGAAGGCCTACGCCAGTTGACCTTTGCCATGGCTGAGATCGTCGAGGCCGACCGAGCTCGCCGGGAAGAGGCCGAAACCGAAGAGGCGGCAGAGCCTGCGGTCATCCGTCCGCGTGGGTTCCGCGCCAAGAAGCAGAGCGAATTCGTGATCCGCCGCGAGGAGCGCAACCTCGAACCTCTCTTCCGCGTGATCGGTGAGAAGCCCGAGAAGTGGATCATGCAGACCGACTTCAACAATGATGAGGCCGTGGGGTACCTGGCCGACCGCTTCGCCAAGCTGGGCATCGAGGACGAACTTTTCAAGGCCGGTGCCCGTGCCGGTGATGCGGTGGTCATCGGTGAGGCAACAGACGCCGTCATCTTCGATTGGGAGCCGACCATGGTCGGCGGAGCCGAGCTGTTGTCTTCCCCGCGCGGCACCGATTCACGACTGGAAGAAATCATCCGCCCGACCCGTTCGGAGCGCCGTGCCGAATACCACGAGCGCATGGACGCCAAGGCCGCGGCACGCGCCGAACTCGAGGCAGAGCGCCTGGCCGGTGTGTGGACCGAATCGGTGGATACCAAACGCGCTGAACGCGAGAAAAAGCGCAAGTCGAAGGAGCAATAGGGCCGGTCATGGTGGTCGCGCACTCACCCCAGAACGAGCGGCAGACGCAACAGCGCAGCTCGGTGCACAGCCGCGAGCAATTACCACAGGCTACCCGTGTGGTGGTCAAGGTGGGTTCTTCGTCGCTGACCTCGATTGAGAATTCAGTCGATGAGTTGGCGCTGGCAACGATCATTGACGTGCTGGCCAAACTGAAGCGCAGCAATCCGCGCATTGAGTTGCTGTTTGTCTCGTCCGGGGCCATCGCCGCTGGGCTGGCCCCGTTGGGGTTGACCCGCCGGCCGCACGACCTGGCAACGCAGCAAGCGGCGGCCTCGGTGGGGCAGTCCTTGCTGATGGCACGCTACACCGAGACCTTCTCCCGGTACGGGGTAACGGTCTCGCAGGTGTTGCTCACCGCCGAAGATCTGATGGCCAAAGATCGCTACCGCAACGTGCACCGTCAGCTGAACCGTCTGCTGGAACTGGGCGTTATGCCGATCATCAACGAAAATGACGCGGTGGCCACCGCAGAAATCAAGTTCGGTGACAACGATCGAATCGCGGCTCTTGTCGCTCACGCGGTGCGGGCCGACGCCCTGGTGTTGCTCTCCGATGTGGACGCCCTCTACACCCGTCACCCCGACGACGGTGGAGAACGCGTCGTCGAGGTGACCGGCGCTCACGACCTCACGGAGCTGAAGATCGGGTCTATAGGACGCGCCGGGGTCGGTTCCGGTGGCATGGTCACCAAGGTCCGCGCGGCGCAGATCGCCGCGTCCTCCGGGATACCCACGCTCATCACCAGCGCCGCCCGCGCCCGTGAGGCGCTGTCGGGCGGGGACGTCGGCACCTGGTTCCACGCCACCGGTTCGCGACGTCCCGTGCAGACGCTATGGCTGGAGCACCTTGCCGACATTGTGGCCACTCTCAAGGTGGACGCCGGTGCGGCCGCCGCCGTGGCCCGCCGCAATTCGCTCTTGGCCGCAGGGGTTGTCAGGATTTCGGGCACCTTCGAGAGTGGTGACGCCGTTCGCATCGTAGATCCTACGGGGGCCGACATCGCCCACGGGCTCATCGCATATCACAGCACCGAGGTGGAACAGATGCTGGGCAAGCACAGTGATCAGATTGTTCGAGAGCTGGGTGATACCTACGACGGGACTCTGATTCATGCCGATAACATCGCGTTGCTCAAGACCCTGTGATTCCCTAGTGATCTGGCAGGGGAGTATCAGCAGGCGGAAACTCCTATGTGAAGCGGCTCATATTCGGTAGGATGTGGCCATGACTGCATCTGAGAACTCCCTGAACGTACCCGAGAAGGTGCTCCGCGACGTCCAAGACATGGCCTACGACGCGCGAGTCGCCGCGCGCACTCTGGCGCGTGCCGATGCCGAGTGGAAAAACCGAGCGTTGGAAGCGATGGCTCACGACATCGAGAAGCAAGCAGACGTGATCCTGACCCAGAACGCAGAAGACGTTCAGCGCGAGCGCAAAAACGGTATGAGCGAAGCGCTCCTCGATCGATTGGCGTTGAACCCCAAGCGCGTTGAGGAACTCGCAGACTCGTTGCGCGAACTGAAGAGTTTGCCCGACCCGGTGGGTGAGGTGATGCGTGGAGGCACGCTCGCCAATGGTATGCGCATGGTTCAGTACCGCGTTCCGCTGGGCGTGGTGGGCGCGATTTATGAGGCCCGCCCGAATGTAACGGTAGATATCGCCGGATTGGCGATTAAGTCTGGCAATGCGGTGATGTTGCGTGGTGGATCGGCTGCTGAAAGCTCCAATCAAACTATCACCCGTATTATTCGTGCAGCCCTGGACCGCACCGGCCTGCCGATGGACTGCGTGCAGTCGGTCGATGAATTTGGACGCGACGGTGCAGCCGCGTTGATGGTCTCACGGGGTTATATCGATGTGCTGATCCCGCGTGGCGGTCATGACCTGATTCAGTCGGTGATCCGCAATGCCCGAGTTCCCGTGATCGAAACGGGGGAGGGCAACTGTCACATCGTGGTTGATACGTCGGCCGACGAGAAGATGGCCCGGGATATCGTGCTCAACGCCAAGGCTCAGCGGCCGGGAACCTGCAACACGGTGGAGACCTTGTTACTCGTTGAGGGAACTCAGGCGGCTCTGCCGGTGTTGAAGACGCTCTCCCAGGCGGGTGTGACTCTACACGTTGATGAGAAGACGGCAGAGCTGGCCGCCGGGCAGGTTGAGACCGTACCCGCCACCGAGGAGGATTGGAAGACCGAGTACGGATCGCTGGATCTTGCGGTGGCTACGGTAGGCACCCTCGATGAGGCGATCCGGCATATACGCACATACTCTTCGGGGCACTCCGAGGCGATCATCACCAACGATCTCACACACGCCGAGGTTTTTATCCGTGAGGTGGATTCCGCGGCAGTTTATGTTAACGCCTCCACTCGATTCACGGACGGTGGGCAGTTTGGCCTGGGCGCCGAGGTGGGTATCTCGACCCAGAAGTTGCACGCCCGCGGCCCGATGGGGTTGGAACAACTCACCACTAGCAAATGGGTGATTCGTGGCGACGGGCATATTCGATCCTAACTTTTCCCGCTGGGCGGCGGGGAATTTTCGCACAACGGCGGTGGGCCACGGTAGCATGGTAGGTAAAAGCTTCACACCACTTTCATGGAGAAAGGATCTTTCATGGATCTGACCTTGCTTGCATCCGCTGAGGGTGAGCACCAGCTGACATTGTTGGGCTTGCCGACCGTTTGGTTTGCGATTATTTTCGGCATCATCTTTCTGGTGTCTCTGCTGATCACCGTTTCGTTCAGCGGCCGCGGCATTGCTCGTGAGCACCTGGCGACGAACCGCCTCGATGCAGACGAGCGTGAGGCTTTGAAGACCTACAACTCCAAGCGCGGTCACCACTAAGATCGTCGCTTCAAGACCCCGGTGCGGTCACCTCTGAACAGAGGTGACCGCACCATTTATCTGTAGGGCCCAGGTTGTTACCTGCCCTGCCGAGGACCACCATGAAGAAAATTACTCTCCCCGAGGCCGCCCCCGAGAATATACCGCCCCGCGTTGAAGGACGCCGGCGTTTAGGCGTGATGGGTGGCACCTTCGATCCGATTCACCACGGGCACTTGGTTGCCGCAAGTGAGGTCGCAGCGTTGCTTGACCTCGATGAGGTGGTGTTCGTACCGACCGGTCAACCGTGGCAAAAAGCTTCATCGCGTCGCGTTACTGATCCGGAGCATCGGTATCTGATGACGGTGATCGCTACCGCTTCGAACCCGCAGTTCACTGTCTCACGCGTGGATATCGATCGCGACGGTCCAACCTATACCATCGACACGTTGAATGATCTTCGCAAGCTGCGGCCCGATACCGACTTTTTCTTCATCACCGGTGCCGACGCGATGAACCAGATCATCACGTGGAAGGATTCGGAACGGCTGTGGGACCTCGCGTACTTCGTCGGTGTTACCCGGCCCGGTCACGAGCTGTCGGTGCCCGAAGACGCTGAACATTACTCGTTGCTCGAAGTTCCCGCCTTGGCTATTTCATCGACGGATATCCGTCAGCGTGCCGCCCAGCAGATGCCGGTCTGGTATCTGGTTCCTGATGGGGTGGTGCAGTACATCAATAAATACGAGCTGTATTCCTGCAACGAGGCCAACACCGCCGCGGCCGGGCACCATTACACCGACGGTTTGCCCCTGCAACATCAAGAGAACGCTTCATAGACTCTTCTTCAGAGTGTTTGACCCGGTATGACGCTGGCTACACCGGCGGATTGCTACGATAGGGGCAACACGCATCTTATGTTTCAAGGACACTACGACTTATGACTGAAACAACTCCTACCGACCGCGGTGCCTCCGACGAAGGTTCTGCGTACCTGCACGAAAACTTCGTGACCGAAGACGGCATCGAGGTTCCTCCGCCCACGCGTCCCATGGGCCCGCGTCGTCTTGCCCGCTATCGCGAGGACGCCGCGGCGTACCTGCGTGCCAAGCGCGACGGTACACCGTTCCCGGAGGAGCCGGTGGCCTACATGCCGCTTACCGACGACATGGACGGCACGCGTTCGCAGATGCAAGAGGTTGAGCAGCGATTCAATGCGTTGGCCGCCCAGGGCGATATCTCGACTGAGGACGACGATGCCTTCGTTCAGGGTGGTAAAGACACTCGCGACGACGTCGCCGTCAGCGACGGGGTCACCCGTGTTGCCGCTACGAGCCAGGCGGTAGAACCGGGTTCTGCCTCGGATATTTCGTTCGGTGGAGACGTCTTCGTCGATGAGATCGAGGTAGAGGAATCCGACCCAGTGGAAGCTGAGCCCGAGGCTATCGGCTCAGCAGACGATGACTCGTCGGATACCGTAGCTGAACCCGAATCCGCCGAAGCAGAGCTCCTCGTTGAGGAGCATATCGATGAAGAGTCGCTCGAAGTAGAACCGACCTCAGAAGAATCCGGTGCCACCGAGCAGATAGTCGAGCAGCCCAGTGTCGAGGAATCGGTCGACGAGGAAACTCTCGAGGAAGAACCGGCCGAATACACCGACGAAGCGGAGCCGCACTATGGTCATGCCTTGCCCGAGCCGGTGCGCGCCATCGACGCTCAGGGTCTCGATCTCGAAGGTGTAGATGCGACCATCGAAGACGACGATGATAAGAAACCGTGGTCGAAGGACTCCTTGAGCAAGAACGTGTTTGCCGAAAAAGAAACTCCTGTCGAGGAAGCCGATACCGGTGAACAGGGCGACGATACGTACCAGAATGAGCAGAGCGCCGAGACCTCGACCGAGAACCGTTCGGGCTTCTACGTCACCCAGACGGGAGCTACGCCGGTCGTCGACGACCACGCATCTGCAGAGCACGAGCAGAAGACCGAGGCCACAGACGCAACCGTGGAGAACACCGGAGGTTCCAACGCCAAGGTTTGGTTGTGGGTTCTCATGGCCGTTGTGATCTTGGCGCTTGTACTCGTGTGGGTCATGTTCTTCCAGTAAGATTGACCTCTCTAGAGAGACCAATAAAACCGGCGCAAACACCGCGCCGCAGTGAAAGGATCGCATGAGCGCATCACCTGAATCCATCAAAGCCCTGAAGATTGCAGCGGCGGCCGCCGAAGACAAGCAGGGGACTAACCTGTTTGCGGTCGATACTTCCGAGGCCATGGGGCTGATCGACGGATTCTTAGTTGTCTCTGCCCACAACGAACGTCTGGTCAACGCTATTGTTGACGCGGTCGAAGACGAGTTGCGCGAGCAAGTCAACCTCAAGCCGGTGCGCCGCGAGGGCCGCGCGGGTGGACGCTGGGTTCTGCTGGACTTCGAAGATATCGTCGTGCACGTTCAGCACGAGGAAGACCGCGCTTTCTACGCACTGGATCGTCTCTGGTCGGAGGCGCCCAGGATCGAACTGGGTGTCGAGAATGAGGCTCCGATCGTGGAAAACGTCGACCAGGATGCCGACGCTCAGACGGTAACGGAAGACCAGGACATCTCCTTGTAAAAATTTTTTCCGTTTCGGTTTGCATTCCGGTTACGGGCATGTATATAGTTATCTACGTGCTTCGGCACAACAACAAAATATGGGGATATGGCGCAGCTGGTAGCGCATTTGCATGGCATGCAAAGGGTCAGGGGTTCGAGTCCCCTTATCTCCACGTAAGATGAGAAAATCGAAACTTGCCCCGCCTGATGACGGGGCAAGTTTGTTTCTGCGGTGACTTCGGTCGGGGCGTCGATGTTGGTGTGGGCGAGGACGCTGGCGGTGGTCCCGTCGGGGGTGTAGGTTGGGTTCTCTTCGTCGTCGATGGTGATGCGGGTGAACAGGGCGCGGTTGAGGATGCGTCGTTCGGCTGGTTCGCACTTGTTGTAGAGGTCGTCGAGGTCGACCAGGAGTTCGGTGAGCTGGTCCAAGCCTGTTCGGGCCTCGGCGTAGGTGTCGGTGAGGTTGTCGAGCCGGGTGGTGATCTGGTCGAGGCTGGCGCGGATGCGGTCTTGTTCGCTGTTGAGGAGGTCGAGGGGGATCGCGTCGGCGTAGTGAGCTTGGACGAGTTTGAGGCGTTCGGCTTCGGGCTTGTCGCGCTGGGCGGTCAGGAGCTTGCGTTCGTCCTCGCTGGATCCTTCGAGCTGACGAACCGTGGGGACATCGAGCACACGAAGATCGGCAGCCGGAAGTACATCTCACGCGAGTCTCTGATGGCGTTCATCAAGGAAAACACGCATCGGGGGTACTCCGACTGAGGCCGCCGGATGGGGCTCCTACGGGCGCTTTGGGGACGCTACTGCCGGACTGGGCTTGGCCCGGGGGAGGACGGTATGTTCCTCGTCGCTGCCCTCCCGGAAAGGAGCCCTCCGTTATGCCGAAACGCCTCCACTATCTCAGCCTTGCCGACTATGGCAAGAACTCCATTACGGCGAGTACCGCCATCTTGGATAACGACCCGAGCATCTCGACTCGGGTCGTTTCTGTTGGTGGGCACACCTCGTCGTGCACCTTTATATCAGACTTCTGCATCGACCTGGCGCACCCGATCCGGGTCATCGGGTCGACATCGCATGCCCGGTCACTGCACGCCGAGTTCACTATCTTCGAGGGACAGACGCGGGTGGTCTGCTGGTACAAGCCCGTCGTGAAGCGACTTTTCTGGATGGGCTACCCGCTGGAGCTGCACGCTTGGCTGACGCCGGAACTGGAGGAGCGGATCGAACTGAGTCGACGATACGACCCGGGGACGTTGCCAAAGACGGTGGTGCTGGAGTCGACGTACACCGCGACGCCTGCCTGCCGATGAGTGGCGAACCATACCCGTCCTGGGACGAGAAGCTGAACCGGGCGCTGCAGTCGTGGCGTGACAGCGCAGCCCATCAGGCTCGCCGTCCGATGTTCGCGGACGACCGTACGTGTGAAGACTGCCGCCGTGATCCGTACGTCATCATCGCCCAGCTTGAGGACGAATCCACGGCGCATCGGTGGCCACACTGGATGCAGCACACACTCCGGGAACACCTGATCGACGTGCGCGGTGAGCTGCCCGAAGCGCTCGCTCTCCGGCCCTACGCCGGAGCGACGATCGCCGCGTACCTCGACGGCGCCGGACTCCGACCACGTCACACGTGGGATCAGACGACGTGGCAGGCCGTGCAGATCGTGACCGACCAGGCAGTGCTCGTCAACCTGTGGCTGCTCTATCGGATGGCCACGCTGGCGCCGTGGCCTAGGCGGGTTCGACGATCGGCTCTTCACGAAAGAGGCCGGCCATGAGATAATTAGGACAGATCGTGACGCTCGGTCGAGTCAGCCAGGCTCCCCGTCGCGACTCCCTCTCTCGGCACCGCCTCCGGCGCAGCACCCTAGCAGTGTCAGTGGTCGTGGGTAGCGTAGGACACACCCCGAGAGCACAACTTAAAACGCGCCTCAGCGCGGAGGAGAAGCAGCACAGCATGACAACGTTCAGCACCAGGTGGTCGCACCGCACCAGCGCCCCCGCACGCGCCCGCACTTGCCACCGTCAGGAGTACGCCGCGTGAGCACGCCCGTTGAAGAGGTCGCTCATGCACACGACGCAGCCGACTTGCTTGAGGTGGCGGAACGTGCCTATGGGCACGAAGAGAAGGCGCGAGGCGCCATTTTCACGAAGTCTGCTGTAGTGGACTTCATGCTGGACTTGGTCGGATATACGGTCGACAAGCCACTGCACCGCATGCGCCTCCTGGAGCCCTCGTTCGGTGGTGGCCGATTCGTACTCCATGCTGTCGACCGTCTGATCGAGACCTGGAAGCGAGATGGCGGAGCGGAGCCGCTGGAACTCCGCGATGCATTGCGCGCAGTCGAGCTCGACGCGGAGACGTTCGAGAGCTTCAGTCAGACCCTCCAACAGCATCTGACGCAGAGCGGCTTCTCGGTTGCGGATTCGAAGACGCTGGCCGATTCATGGCTCCGCCACGAGGACTTTCTTCTCGGCGAACCTCTCGGTGAGTTCGACTTCGTGATCGGAAACCCGCCGTACGTACGTCAGGAACTGGTGCCGAACGATCTGCTCCAGATCTACCGCGCAAAGTACCCGACAATGGTCGGCCGTGCAGACCTCTACATCGCCTTCATGGAACGCTCTCTGGACCTCCTCTGCGAGACCGGCAAGCTCAGCTTCATTTGCGCCGATGCATGGACCCGAAACGACTATGGACGAGGGATCCGCGGGAAGATCGCGCAGGACTACGCCCTTACGCACTACGTCGACATGTACGGTCTCGATGCCTTTGAGGTGCAGGTCGGGGCCTACCCATCTATCACCGTGATCGCGCGCGGCAGGTCCCTTCGCACACGCGTCGCACATGCACGAAAAGTTGACTCGCAGTACCTCCGTGCCCTCTCCTCAGACCTGCTCGCTGAGCAGTCGGGCTCTTCGGATGTGCTCGTGTTGGACGCAGTTCGTGGCGCTGCTCCGTGGCTCCTGTCGGTCAGCCCGACTGTCGCCGTGATCACGCAGCTCGAATCGCACTTCCCGACGCTGGTCGAGGCAGGCTGCCGAGTCGGGATTGGAGTGGCAACGGGCGCTGACAAGGCGTACATCGGTGCCTTCGAGGATCTCGATGTTGAAGAAGACCGCAAGCTCCCCCTTGCAACGAACAAGGACGTGCCAGGAGGCGTGCTCACGTGGGGTGGCAAAGGCATAGTCAATCCCTGGCGTGACGAGGGGGGCCTTGTAGACCTGGCTGACTATCCGCGTCTCGCCGCCTACCTGGAGCCGTTTCGTGAGCAGCTCGGTCGCCGGCACACAGCCAAGGGTGATGTCGAGCGTAAGTGGTTCAAGACGATCGACCGCATCACGCCGAGCCTTACGTATGAACCCAAACTCCTGATCCCCGACATCAAGGGCAACGGCGACGCGATTGCCTACGACCCCGGCACGCTCTACCCGCACCACAACCTTTACTTCGTCACGTCCACCACGTGGGATCTTCGGGCGCTACAGGCTCTGCTCCGCAGCGGCATCGCCCACCTCTTCGTCGCCGCGTACTCGGTCAAGATCGGTGGGGGCTACCTGCGGTTCCAGGCGCAGAATCTGAAACGGATCCGGGTGCCTCATTGGCAGGAGATCGCTACAGCGGACCAGGAGGAGATGCGTCGCGCTGGTGAGGCCGGAGAGAAGCTGTCGGTCGCGCTATTGGAGCGAATTTATCAACTTAATGTAGGGACGCTGGCGTTCCTGGAGGAGAACTAAATATGGGAATCGATCTTGCCGACTTCGAGGAGCAAACGTCACAGGCGGTCCGCGCGTTCTGGGACACACGTGCGGCCGCCGTCGAGCGGCAGCGCCTGAATGGCGTTATCGACCAGGGCGAGCGGGCGGGCGTCACGAGCGGCAAGAACATGGACGGCTTCGTCACGCTGCTGGCTGACCTTGTGGCCGCGAACGGCTTGCCCGACGCAGAGTTGTACATGACACGTGGCGTAAACACTCTGCCCGGCTACTTCAGGCCGACCAAAGACTGGGACCTGCTGGTGATGCACCGTGGCGTTCTGGTTGCGGCACTCGAACTAAAGAGCCAGGTTGGCCCCTCTTTCGGGAACAACTTCAACAACCGCACTGAGGAAGCTGTCGGCTCAGCCGTCGACCTCTGGACCGCCTTCCGCGAGGGCGCGCTCGGTAGTCAGCCCGCACCGTTCGTCGGATGGCTGATTCACGTGGAGGAGGCCGCAGGATCGACGCGGCCGGTACGTGTGTCCGAGCCCCACTTCGCTGTGTTCCCGGAGCTGCGCAACACGTCGTATCTGCAGCGCTATGAGCACCTGTGCCGTCGTCTCGTGCTTGAGAAGCACTACACGGAGGCGTCGCTCATCGTCTCGACACGGGAGGGTGGACTGCAAGGCGAGTACGGCGAGCTGAGTAAGGCAACAAGCTTCAGGAGGTTCGTCGTCGCGTTCGCTGCACACATCGCACAGGAGGCTGCGCTGCTTCGGTGAGGCAGCGCGGGATAACTCGACATGAGCCAGAGCGAGCGACCTTCAACCGGGACCGCCTGGAGCCTCGCTCCGCTGACGCCTGAGTACCTGCCCGACGAGCACCACGGATACGTCACGGCTATAGAAGCGGCACTAGCTAACGACCAGGTGCGCAACATTGCACTCTCCGGCAACTACGGCGTCGGCAAGAGCAGCATCCTGCGCGAAGTCGCCAAGCGGCAAGACGGCCGCGTAGTCGAGCTGTCGCTCTCGACGCTTGCGCCGATCGAAGCTTCTAAGCTCGATGAGTCGGTTCCGATCCAGGCAACGACGCCCACGAACCGCATCCAGCAGGAGATCGTCAAGCAGCTCCTCTACCGCGAGGATCCAAGTAAGACTCCGGGCTCGCGGTTCAGGCGTATCGAACGGTTCCGGTGGCGGCGAGAGCTCGGCACCGCCGCCCTGTTGGGCCTTGCCGTTGCCGTCGTGTTCCTGCTGACCGGGTGGACCGCACAGATCGCGGCGACCTTCACGGCGCTGAACGATCTCGGGGCCGGGGCACACCTGATCGTCTGGGGTGCCGCGGCGATTGCCGTGCTGTTGGTGCGCCGGCTGTTCTACGGGAAGCTCCACATCAAGCAGTTCTCGGCCGGTTCCGCGACTGTCACGCTCGACGACAACTCAGTGTCGTACTTCGATCAGTACCTGGACGAGATCGTTTACTTCTTCGAGGTGTCAGATCGAGACATCGTCATCTTCGAGGACATTGACCGGTTCAACGACTCCCACATCTTCGAGACGCTGCGTGCGCTGAACACACTGCTCAATGCCTCACCACAGATCGAGAAGCCAATTCGCTTCATCTACGCGATCAAGGACAGCATCTTCGACCGCATTGGTCTCGAAGCTGAAGGCCGTAACGTCGAACCCGACACAGCCGACGACCCCGCACGGGCTGAAACGGTACGCGCGAACCGCACTAAGTTCTTCGATCTCGTCATCCCAGTAGTTCCCTTCATCACCCACCGCAGCGCTCGCAATCTTGCCGTGAAGCTGCTCGGCGCTATTGAGCACGACGTGGATCCACAGCTACTTGACCTGGCGGCGCAGTATGTCCCAGACATGAGGTTGCTCAAGAACGTTCGCAACGAGTTCATCGTCTTCCGTGACCGGATCTTCTCCGGCGATGGCCAGCAGCTTGACCTGAGCGAAACTGACCTGTTCGCAATGATGCTCTACAAGAGCACCCACCTGACCGACTTCGAGAAGGTTCGACTCGGCACCAGTGCGTTGGACACGCTCTACAAGACGAGCCGCGACCTAGTGACCGACAACATCAAGCGGCTCGAGCGTGAACATCGTGTGCTTCGGCAGAAGCTTGCGCGCAAGAACAGCGCGGCATCGCGTAGCGCTCGTCTTGGGGACTTGTTAGTAGCGCACCTTGAACGAACCGCAACTGCGGCAGCGGCGCTCGGAACTCGACGACAGAACGGGGTGACAACGTCGGTCAATCACGTCGCAAACTCTGACGCAGACCTGCGCACCGTGGACTTCTGGTCGGCTTTCGTCGCCGCCGAGGGCGATCCGGAGTTGTGTCAGCCTATGTCGTCGGGACATGCGCTGAGGTTCTCTCGCTCCAGCCTCTCGACCGTCCTCGGTGATCCGCTCGACGCTGACAGTTGGGATGAGGCAGATCGCGAAGCTTTGACGGAACAGATCCAGGAGAAGACGGACGCGATCAACTTCCTGCGCGGCGCGGACATGGGCGATCTGGTCAAGCGGCCGGAGTTTCTGGTCATGTTCAAGGAAATCGACACGCCTGCGAGTGAAGGTGCGCCTGGGACCTACAAAGAGGCAGCGCAGTCGTTTGAGTATGTCGCCAAGGCGCTCCTGAAGTCCGGCTTGGCTTACCAGCTTATTCGGGCCGGATACATCAACCGCAACTTCACGCTTTACACGTCGACCTTCCACGGGGATCGGGTGAGCCCTGCCGCGACGAACTTCATCATCCATCACGTCGAGCGAGACCTGATGGACGAGCACTTCGCGCTTGCTCCGGAGGACGTCGACGCGGTTCTCCGCGAGCGAGGCAAGGAAGCACTCAAGGAACCGGCGCTCTACAACATCGCCATCCTGGACAGACTGCTTGCGGCTGACATCGACGCAAGCGACATCATGATCCGCTCGTTGCTTCCGTTCGGCGAGAGTCAAACCAGGTTTCTGCAGGCATACCTCGCATCCGGGGGGGGGGGGGGGCAGCGGCTGAAGTTCATAGGGCGGTTCGCAGCGCTCTCGTCTGAAGTGCTCGCCTATCTCGCGAGTCAGGTGGATCTGGACGACGCAGCGCGGTTGGAACTGGTGGATACGGCGGTTGCTCACCTCTCATCGAAACAGCGTGCGGATCGGGCGGTGCCAACGTATCTCCTGGGGCACTACGCCGAGCTCACGTCGCTGACATCCGATTCAATCGATCGCGACGTCGCACAGCGTCTTGCGGCGCTCTTCGCGGAGATGAAGCTCATCGTTCCGCGTCTGGAGCCGCTGGGTCGACAGGTTCGACGGGCGTTCGTGGCCCGCAATCTCTACGAGATCACGCACGAGAATCTGGCGATCGCAATCGGGAACACAGAGAGCGTGGCGCTCGACGTCATTCGTGAGGAAGACAAGACGGTCTATCACTACGTGCTCGAACACGTGGGCGCATATCTGGATGCGGTCGAGAGCTTCTCGTCGACGGTCGACACGCGTGAGCAGTTCATCGCTGTGCTTGAGGATCTACTCGAGCAAGGAGCGCCTCGTCTGGCCGACGTGGTTGAGCGTGCCGCGCCAGGATGTCAGGTCGTTGATCTTGGGGCCATCTCCGAGCGAGCGTGGCCGGCGTTGGCCTTGCATCAGCGGTTCCCCGCAACGTTGAACAATGTGAGCCGATACGTTGCCGCTCTTGGAATCGATGCGCAGCTTGCTCCGCTGTTGACTGAAGCAGGCACGATCACCCAGGTAGCGTCGATCGAAGATGATGAGAAGACCACGTTGGCGATCACGATTCTTGCGGCACGGGAGCAGCTGCCAGCCGCAACGCTGCGCGCGGA
The DNA here is from genome assembly GCF_040946465.1 of Rothia sp. LK2588. Lineage (NCBI taxonomy): Bacteria > Bacillati > Actinomycetota > Actinomycetes > Micrococcales > Micrococcaceae > Rothia > Rothia sp. LK2588. The sequence continues at coordinate 461,902 of NZ_JAYWLS010000001.1, forward strand.
CCTTGTTGCGAGCTTGGAGCTGGATAGCTATATCGATGTTGAGGAGATTGCTGCCGAGACGGGCGACATGTTCGCGTTGCTACTCAAGCACGACATCATCTCCGATGCAGCCGAGTCATACGAGCACCTTGCGACAACCGATTGGCCAACGCGCAGGGAGTTCATACGCGAGTCGAAGAAGTTCGCAAGCTACATGACGCCGGAACTGGTGCAGCCGGATCTGGCGGAACTCCTGACAAACATTGAAATCAATGACGCAATCAAGCGGGCGATCGTTGACCAGTCTGCAGCGTACGCTGAGGTCGCCGGGCAACGAGGGTTGAATGAGCTAGCCCGCCTCGCTGTGCAGTATGGGCACACCATCCCCTTCGCAGTCGTACAGATGATGGCGCAGGGCGGTACTTCTGCGCAGTACGTAGTGCCCCTCCTCGAACCTCACCTTGACACCCTCGCGCGCGCAGACCTCTTCGCGATCTTGCAAGCGCTGGGAGGCGACTATTCGAAGCTGACCACAGTGGGACGCACCGCCCTGCATATCACGAATACCCCTTCAGACCGAGCCCTCCTTGAGCGGTTGAAGCGACACGGAACCGTTAGTTCGTATGACGCGGATGTCTCGTCCATTAAGGTGAACAGGAAACACAAGTGATGTGCATTTGTAGGTAGCGAGGACAGAGATGAGCGAGAAGACGACACATGGGGCGCGATGGGTGCGGGCTGCGCTTCAAGTGAACCCCTACGGGTACCAAGGGAAGAACGCGCCGTCGGCCACGTACAGTACGGAGGCTGACTACAACAAGGCCCTGCTTGACGAGTGCGAAACGCGGGGCATCGAGTTGTTTGCGGTCACTGATCACTGGAAGGTCGACTCTGCACTCCAGCTCATCCGCGACGCAGCCGATCGGGGCATCGTTGCCCTTCCCGGCTTTGAGGCGAACTCCGACGAGGGCATCCATATCCTCGTGATCTTCGAAGCGGGTACCAGCGCGGCGACGATCAACGCCGCGATCGGGATGTGCGGTGTTGCACCTGGCTGCCCCAACGGGACAACTGGTGCGTCGTTCACCGACATCCTCGAGAAAATGACCGCGCAGGGCGCGCTCGTGATTCCTGCCCACGTCAATGTCCCAAACAGCGGCCTTCTGACCGGCCGCGCCGGACAGCCGCTCGTCACGAAGATCAAGCACCCGGATCTTCATGCACTCGGCATCACGCCCAGCCAACCCGATGGCACAGACCAGGCTGCGATCCTCAACGGCACCAAGCCCTACGACAGGGCTCACCCGCTTGCCGCGATCCATGCCGACGATGTGACTAAGCCCTCCGCCCTCCAGAACGAAGGGGCGAGCTGCTGGTTCAAAGTCAGTCGCCTCTCCGTGGACAGTCTTAAGCTCGCCGTCCGAACTCCTGAGACCCGAGTCTCGCTGAAAGATCCCGCGATCGAGGCGCGCCCCGTCCTGAAGGAGATCTCGTGGGTCGGCGGCTTCCTGGATGGCGTAACGATCCCGCTTTCGACAGATCTCACGACACTCATTGGCGGACGAGGAACCGGTAAGTCGACCGCCATCGAGAGCCTGCGATTCGTGCTGGGACTCACTCCGATTGGTGCGGAGGCGAGGCGAGACCATGACGGAATCGTGAGCGGCGTGCTCAAGTCGGGCACCGTTGTGAAGCTGCTTGTCGAGACCACCTCGCCGTCCGCGCGAACATTTACCATCGAACGCTCCGTCAACAATCTTCCGGTCGTGAAAGACGAGAGCGGTACTGCCACCAACCTGCGGCCAGTCGATGTCATCGCGAACGTGGAGATCTTCGGGCAGCACGAGCTCGCCGAGCTGACGAACGACAGCTCGAAGGTCGCGAGCATGCTGCAGCGGTTCCAAGGGGGCGGCGAACTGACAGTCGAGCACATCGACACCTTGGAGAAGCTCAAGCTGAATCGAGAGAAGCTGGCTCGTGCGGAGGAAGGGCGATCTCAGCTCGAAGATGAGCTCGCGGATATCCCGCGGCTTGAGGAACAGGTGCGGCACTACACCGACACGGATGTGCCGACTCGACTCAAGGAGGTCACGCGACTCACCCAAGATGAAGCAGTTTTCACCGAAGCAACGGCGCGCGTGACCAATGCTCAGGAGTCGCTAACAGCGCTCACTGACCCGCAGCTGATCACCAAGCTGGAGGCGGCATTTGAGAACATCGATGGCTCACCGAGATCTGACTATCTCAAGCGCGCGCAGGCTGCATCGACGGCACTGGCCGCCAACCTGACGGCGCTTGCGACTGAGGCCCGCGCAGCGCTCGACGCGGCATCCTTGGAGATCGAGACAGCGAAGACCGAGTGGTCAGACGCAGTTCGCGAGCAACGTGACGAGCACGATGATGTGCTGCGCAAGCTCGTGGAGGAAGGGCTGGAGCCCAACAAGTACCTCGACACGACCAGAGCGCTGGAGACGCTGAAGGCTAAGGAGTCTCGCCGCGCCGGTATCGCAACAAGCCTTCGGGCCCTGCAAACCGAGCGGGACACCCTGCTGCAGGCGCTCGAAGGCCACGAGAACGACCGGGCACGTGAACTGACCGAGGCGATCCGTGCCGCGAACGCCGCGACCGGCGGAGTCGTGATCGTGAAACCCGTCCCCGCGGCGGATCGGAAGCACATCAAGTTGCTGATTGAGCAGTCCATCTCCGGCCAGCGGAATCGCATCATGGCGGCTATCGACCAGGACAACTTCTCAACGCGAGCTTTCGTGGAAGCGGCGCGGGCCGGAGAGTCGGAGCTGAGCGCGCAGTTCTCGATCACCGGCGCGCAGGCGCGATCACTGGTCGAAGCCGGTGAGCCCCTTTTCCGCCAGCTCGAAGAGCAGTCGGTTGGCCAAGCTGTGGAGGTGCAGCTGGACGTGCAGGCAGGAACCGGCACACGCGAGTTCAAGAAGATGGACGATCTGTCGAAAGGCCAGCGTGCGACCGCACTGCTCCTTCTCTTGCTCGGCGCATCGAACGCTCCGCTCGTGATCGACCAACCTGAGGATGATCTCGACAACCGATTTGTTTATGACGGCATCGTCACCAACCTTCGGAGCCTGAAGGGTAAGCGTCAGATCATCGCGAGTACTCACAACGCGAACGTTCCAGTGCTCGGTGACGCCGAGTTGATCGTGGCTTTCGAAGGAGATGGCCAGAACGGCCGAGCTGCAGCGGACGGGATAGGATCCCTGGACGATGTAGCCATTCGCTCACACGTTGAGAACGTGCTTGAGGGAGGGCCTGCAGCATTCAACGCTCGACAGCATCTTTACGGGTTCTAGCTGCTATCCCGATTCAAGGCAGCGCCGTCCAGACATTTGTCGTTACGGTGCGTGCGTCCGCAGTATCCGCTTGATCGACGACTCACTCACTCCGTACAGCTCCATCAGCTCGCGTCGAGTCGTCCCGCTGGCAAACAGGCGTCGTGCCTCGGTCTTCTGTTCGTCGCTGAGGGCTGCACGCTTCGCCTTGATGGTGAGGTCGAATCCAGCGCGGCGGAGCGTGTCTAGGACGGTGTTGCGGCGCACGTTGTAGCGCTCGGCAAGCTCGTACGTCGAGGCGCCGGCCTCGTAGTCCTCGATCAGGAGCTTGACGACCGACCGATGCAGCGCGTTGTGCTGGGGGGGGGGAGCGGTCGCTCGTCAGGCTCCCGGGACGAGGCGCGGGCTGCGGACAAGAGCTCGGCCAGCTCCGCCGTCTTCCACGCTTGTTGGCAGTAGTTTCGCAGCAGCCCGAGATGCTGAGTGTTGTGGAGCGGGCGCCGCTCGGGCAGTCGTTCAAGGATCCTGCTGTTGAGGCTGGTCGCACCGTGACGACGCTCCAGCCAGCTGCGGTGACGTCCACCACGGATGGAACGATCTCTCCGGCGTGGCTATCAACGCCGGCGAGTAAGCGGAAGACCGACACTCGGATCGGACGCTCAGCGCCGAGGCCCGCCTTCTCGTTCACGATGTACTGTTCGACGAAATGGAAGGCAGGTCCGACGATGGCGGATCGGCCTGATTGCGCAGGCCTATCGCCCGTGCGAGTCGCGCATGACGACCCGGGCCGCGCGCAGATGGGCCCTGACAGTGCCAGGCGAGTAGCCCAGCACTGCGCCGATGCGTTCAAGTGACATGCCTTCGTTGTAGCGTGTCTTCATCTGAGCAGTCTCTTCCCGAGTAGGGGACTGGTTCCGTAGCCTGAGTCCGCGCTCGCGGAGGAGGCGTGACAACCGCTCATGCCCGATCCCAACTTCCTTCGCGACCGCCTTCAACGACCGCCCCAACAGGTACGCAGTTTCCGCCTCCTGAAGGGCAGCCTCATCCGGTCGAGACAGCTGAAGGAGGCTCCGCCTCGGTGGGCCTGGTGGACACGTACGCCTCCGAATTGCCCTGTGGCTCGCGACCAACCGCGCCAGCGCTGGGGCAAGTTTCGACAAGCCTCCCGCTAGGTCCACATTTATACCGCCACTCTTCGGGGTGGCGGTTTTTTGCCTTCGGTGGCTGGTCAACTCGGCCAGCGTCTGTTTCTTGAGACTTTTCCAAACGGTGGTCGTCGCGTGTGACGTGGGGCTGAGTTTCGGCTAATCTTAAACAAAATACTGTGTCGAAAGGATGCCTCAGCTAACTTGCGTGCGGTTCCTTATCGAGATAGACCGTCCGCACATTTCACAGACGATAGGTTTGCATATGGCAAAGAACAAGGTTCTGGCATCCGGCGCGCTTCTGGCCACCGTAGTCCTGAGCGGCTGCGCAACCACTTTGGTTTCCGGCATCGGCGTCGAGAAGACCGACAACTTCGAGAACAACCGAGACTCCGTCGTTGTAGAGGCCTACGCCAAGGATCACGCCACCGGCAAGCTCAAGCCGGCAACTGCAACCTTCTACCAAGATCAGATCAAGTTCGAGGGCGACCCGGTACAGGTTCCCGCGGAAGAGACCTACTACAAGGTGGTTGCAGACGACAAGAGCGATTTGTCGAACCGCAAGTTGCGTGTGGTCGTATCGACCGATAACCCCGAAGACGAGGTCTTCTGCGCCATTAAGGACACCGGCATTTTCGAGCCGAACCACGGTGGCCACGCAGAGGGCAAGGGCTCCGCTACCTGCGACATTCAGATGCACTAACGCACCTCATCATGACACTTTCAATGGGTCGAATTCCGGCGTGCACGGGTTCGACCCATTGCTGTATAACACCGACCTACTAGTGAGAAGGAAGCCCACATGAACTCGCCGGGATCACACGATATCCGCGCCAAAGTCACCGAGGCCAAAGATGAAGCCGCTAACCTAGGTTTTCGCATCGGCGAACAGGTTCACGAATGGCGGGCGAGCCGCGCCCGCAATAGTGGTGCCGAGCCGGTAGTCGTTCCCTCGGTGGGCTATGGAGCCCCGGGGTGGGTTCGCATCATTGCCCGCGCACTCTACAAGACCGCGTTGTTCGACGATTTGCTGGAGTTTGACACTCCCGGTTCGAAGAAAGAGCCCATCCGCGGTTGGCGCTCCTTCACCTCCATCGCCATTTCCAACGCCGATGTCTTTGTGGAGATCGAGGGACAACAGTACACCGTGCAGACCGACCGCGGTGGCGTGCTGGACGTCCGTCTGCAGACAGATTTGGCGCCCGGCGTCCACGATGTCACGATGCGTGTGGAGGGCTCTGAGGTTGCGCATACCACTGTCTTTATTGTGCCGCCGGAGCAGAAGATCGGTGTGATCTCCGATATCGACGACACTGTTATGGTGACCGCGCTGCCGCGTCCGATGCTGGCGGCCTGGAACTCTTTTGTGCTCAACGAACACGCTCGCACGCCCACCCCGGGCATGTCGGTGCTGATGGACCGTATTCACCGCGCTCATCCGCAGGCGCCGTTCATGTATCTCTCCACCGGAGCCTGGAACATCACCCCGGCCCTGCGTCGCTTCCTGAGCCGTAACGCTTACCCCAGTGGCACCTTCCTGCTCACCGACTGGGGCCCGACTCCCGACCGGTGGTTCCGCTCGGGTTCGGCGCACAAGGTCACCCAGCTGCAGCGTCTGGCGAAGGAATTCCCCGATATGAAGTGGATCCTCATCGGGGACGACGGCCAGCGTGACCCCGACATCTACAACGGTTTTGCGGTCCGTTACCCCGAGAATGTGGCGGCTATTCTGATTCGCAACCTGACGCTGGGGGAGTCGGTGCTGGCTTCCGGACGCGTGTGGGGTGACAAGCGCGCGCAACAAATCACCACCGGTGAACTGTGGAAGGAAGCCAACGACGGTGCGACCTTCATCGAGATGCTCAAAGAGGCCGGTCTGCTCTAGTTCATCCTGCGGGCACTGAGGAAGATATTCCACGGTGGGAAACGTGGTCTGCTCGCCCTCAGTTTTCTTCCAACCGTATCGAGGCGGCGTCTACGCTTAGCGTGGGTGCCGCCTCGGTGCTTTTATACCGAAACCCTCTTAAAATCAAACCCTTCTCCACCGACACTGCCGGGTGAAAAAGTTGCGATTAAATCTCTTGGCAATGGGTTTAACATTCAAGGCTCGTGTGAGGGTTGAACTCAGTTCCGCGTGATTGCGCGGCGGGGGCCTTCAACGGTGGATGTGCACGCCGCCCTGAACGTTTGTGCCTCTCCGACAAAGCGTTCAACGGGGGCGGATGTGGATAACCCATTCTTGCCGCGAAATCACGCCGCTGACGCTGTGGATTAACAATTTCTCATGATTGACCACACTATATAGGGGCATGGATTAAATGCAGGCACAAGATGTAGTATTGATTCTTGTTGAAGCGAGAACACCAAAGGGCTCAATTTCCCCCAGCCGCCTCGCAAAAACTCTCAACTTAGCGCATTAGGCCGCCTTTAGCGTGCCCGCACGGCGCTACCCCAATAGTTTGAGCTTTAGAAGGAGCAATCATGGCAGTAACGGTCTACACCAAGCCTGCATGCGTTCAGTGCAACATGACCTACCGCGCGTTGGACAAGAACGGGATCGAGTACGAGACCGTTGATGTTACTCAGGACGCCGAAGCTCTGGCTCACATCAAAGAACTCGGATACCTTCAGGCACCCGTTGTGGTCGCAGGAGACGAGCACTGGTCGGGATTCCAGCCGGACCGCATCAACGCACTAGCCGCCTAATCGATCGTGGAGCGCCCCGCTACACCGCTGGTCGTCTACTTCTCATCGATCTCCGAAAACACCCATAAGTTCGTGAGTAAACTGGACGCCCGCTCGATTCGATTGCCGTTGCGTACCGGCGATGAGACCCCCAGCGTGGACGAGCCGTTCGTGCTGTGCGTACCCAGCTACGGGCGTCCGGGTGGATCAGGATCCATCCCGCCCCAGGCGGTGAAATTCCTCAACAACGAGGTCAACCGCCGAAATCTACGCGGAGTCATCGGCGCCGGAAACACCAACTTCGGCGAACTGTACTGTGTAGCCGCAGACAAAGTAGCCGCCAAGTGCCACGTGCCCGTGCTCTACAAATTCGAGCTGATGGGCACCCCCGAAGACGTCAAAAAAGTAAACCAAGGATTAGAGGAATTTTGGACTCGAAACTGCCTGTCCCCGGCCTAAGCCAGGAACCCGGTCACGAAGACCCCACCGTCCCCGAAAAGTTTCAGGGCCTGGGTTACCACGAGCTCAATGCGCTCCTGAACCTGTACGACGAAGACGGAAAGATTCAGTTCGACGCCGACCGCCAGGCCGCCCGTCAGTACTTCCTGCAACACGTCAACAACAACACCGTCTTCTTCCATGACCTCGAAGAAAAGATCGACTACCTGATCAAGCATCAGTACTACGAAGAAGAGCTCTTCGAAAAGTACAGCTTCGACTTCATTAAGCAGCTCTCTAAGCAGGCCTACGCGAGGAAGTTCCGCTTCCCGACCTTCCTGGGCGCGTTCAAGTTCTACACCTCTTACGCACTGAAAACCTTCGACGGTCAGCGTTACCTTGAGCGCTTCGAAGACCGCGTGGTAATGGTGGCTCTGTTGCTGGCCGACGGCAACGAAGAACTGGCCAGCAAGATCGTCGAAGAGATCATCACCGGCCGCTTCCAACCGGCGACCCCGACCTTCCTCAACGCGGGCAAGAAGCAGCGCGGCGAGCTCGTCTCGTGCTTCCTGCTGCGTATCGAGGACAACATGGAGTCGATTGGCCGGTCGATCAACTCCGCACTGCAGCTCTCCAAGCGCGGTGGTGGCGTAGCGTTTGCGTTGACCAACCTCCGTGAAGCCGGCGCGCCGATCAAGAAGATCGAGAACCAGTCTTCGGGCGTTATCCCGGTCATGAAGTTGCTGGAGGACTCTTTCTCTTACGCAAATCAGTTGGGTGCCCGTCAGGGTGCAGGTGCTGTTTACCTGCACGCGCACCACCCCGATATCTACTCGTTCTTGGACACCAAGCGCGAGAACGCCGACGAGAAGATCCGCATCAAGACTCTCTCGCTGGGCGTGGTGATCCCCGATATCACCTTCGAGCTGGCCAAGCGCAACGACGACATGTATCTCTTCTCGCCGTACGACGTCGAACGCATCTATGGCGTGCCGTTCTCGGATATCAACGTCACCGAGAAGTACTACGAGATGGTCGACGATGCCCGCATCCGCAAGCAGAAGATCAACGCTCGTGAGTTCTTCCAGACTCTGGCGGAGATTCAGTTCGAATCCGGTTACCCCTATGTGATGTTCGAAGACACCGTGAACCGGGCCAACCCCATTGAGGGCAAGGTCATCATGTCGAACCTCTGCTCTGAGATCCTGCAGGTCTCCGAACCTTCGGCGTACCACGCGGATCTCGGATACGAGACCGTCGGTAAAGATATCTCGTGCAACCTCGGTTCGCTCAACATCGCCTTCACCATGGATGGCGACGATTTCGGCCAGACCGTGGAGACCGCTATCCGCAGCCTAACTTCCGTCTCGGATCAGTCGGATATCGCCTCAGTGCCTTCCATCGAGCGCGGCAACAACATGTCCCACGCCGTGGGCTTGGGGCAGATGAACCTGCACGGTTACCTGGCTCGCGAGCGCGTGCACTACGGTTCCGAAGAGGCGTTGGATTTCACCAACATGTACTTCTACACCGTCACTTACCACGCGATCCGCGCGTCCATGAAGATCGCCAAGGAGCGTAAGCAGACCTTCGTGAACTTCGAGAACTCGGATTATGCCTCGGGTAAGTATTTCCAGAAGTACATCGAGGGGGACTGGACCCCGAAGACCGCCCGCGTTGCTGAGCTGTTCGCCGCCCATCACATTCCGACCGCTGAGGACTGGAAGAAGCTGGCTACGGACGTTGCCGAGCACGGTATGTACAACCAGAACCTGCAGGCGGTGCCGCCGACCGGTTCGATCTCGTACATCAACGGTTCGACCTCCTCGATCCACCCGATTGCCTCGAAGATTGAGATCCGCAAGGAAGGTAAGCTCGGCCGTGTGTACTACCCGGCGCCGTTCCTCTCCAACGACAACCTGGATTACTACCAGGACGCCTACGAGATCGGTTATGAGAAGATCATCGACACCTACGCCGTGGCTACCCAGCACGTGGACCAGGGCCTGTCACTGACGCTGTTCTTCCGAGACACCGCCACCACCCGCGACGTCAACAAGGCCCAGATCTACGCTTGGCGTAAGGGCATCAAGACCATCTATTACTCGCGTATCCGCCAGATGGCTCTGGAGGGCACCGAGGTTGAGGGTTGCGTCTCCTGCATGCTCTAACGGCATGCCTGTTCCGATCGATCACAAGTCAATTACGATGGCAGAGAGATAGCTTCTGCCCTCAAAGGAGAATCAAACATCATGAGCGAGAAGGTCGAATTGGTGCACCACGTCGAGGCCATCAACTGGAACCGCATCGAGGATGAAAAAGACCTCGAGGTGTGGGACCGCTTGACCGCCAACTTCTGGTTGCCCGAGAAGGTTCCGTTGTCTAACGACGTTCAGTCGTGGAAGACCCTCACCGAACACGAGCAGCTGCTGACCATGCGCGTCTTCACCGGCCTGACTCTGCTGGATACTGTGCAGGGTACCGTCGGCGCCGTCTCGCTGTTGCCGGACGCCGTGACCCAGCATGAGGAGGCGGTGTACACCAACATCGCGTTCATGGAGTCGGTCCATGCGAAGTCGTATTCTTCGATCTTCTCGACCCTGGCGTCCACCCGCCAGATCGACGAGGTCTTCCGCTGGGCTCACGAGAATGAGCACCTGCAGAAGAAGGCGAAGATCGTCATGGACTACTACCAGGGTGACGACCCGCTGAAGAAGAAGGTTGCCTCGACCCTGCTCGAGTCCTTTCTGTTCTACTCGGGCTTCTACCTGCCGATGTACTGGTCGTCGCACGCGAAGCTGACCAACACCGCCGACCTGATCCGCTTGATCATCCGTGATGAGGCTGTGCACGGTTACTACATCGGGTACAAGTTCCAGCGCGGACTGGAGAAGGAAACCCCGGAGCGTCAGCAGGAGCTGAAGGACTACACCTTCGATCTGCTCTATGAGCTCTACGAGAACGAGGTGCAGTACACCGCATCGCTCTATGATTCGGTGGGGCTGACCGAGGACGTCAAGAAGTTCTTGCATTACAACGCCAACAAGGCCCTGATGAACCTGGGTTATGAGGCGATGTTCCCGGCGTCGGTGACCAACGTGTCCCCGGCGATCCTCTCAGCACTGTCCCCAAACGCGGACGAAAACCATGACTTCTTCTCGGGCTCGGGTTCGTCGTATGTGATCGGTAAGGCCGTCAACACCGAGGACGAAGACTGGGACTTCTAACCGGTTACGAGCAAGCCGCACAGGTGCTGGACGCCCAGCTTGAGGCAGACTTCTGCCTCGAGCCGGGCGTCCTTCGCCATGCCCGAGCCCAGGGGAGCACCCTGTTACGCTCGGCCCGGTTGCCCCTTGACCGCATGGCATCGCACCGCCGGTTATTCCGCGACCATTTTGAAATGCGACTGGGGAACTTCCGCGGTATCACCCTGCTGTGCACCCACCACGAGCGCGTCGGTGACGAGATCACCGCTCTCCTCGGAGGGGACGCGGGCAATTGGGTGGGGGACTACTCGACCCTGCGGAAGCTCAACGATTACCTCACCCCCTACGCGCTGCAGAACTCGGGCACCGCACTCTTCTTCACCCCCGGTTCCGGGGTTTTCGATGAAAGTTACCGGGAACGCACCGAGGCGCGTCTGAACCAGGTAACAGCCTCCCTAGCGGGCCGGCTTGAACTGCGATGGCTGACCCCCGCCGAGATCGACAACTTTCGAGCGGAGAACCCCTTCACGAACGCCCTGGGATTCAGCGATATTCGACCGGACGTTCTCGTACTCGCCGCCCATCTTGACGGCGAACCGATTGGCATGGCCGGAGCCAGCGCCGACTCAGCCCAGATGTACCAGATCGGCATCGACGTGCTCCCCAAACACCGCAACACCGGGCTCGCGACGGTGCTGGTCAGGACGCTGACCACCGCCGCCCTCGACGAAGGGTTTCTACCTTTTTACGGCACGTCACCCTCGCACATTGTCTCGCAGCGGCTGGCCCTGGCCGCCGGGTACACACCGGCCTGGTGGGAATACGTTTCTTCCTCACTCCTCGACACCGCCCTCGACGACCCCCGCTAGAGCAGGTAGACCGTGAAAATCATCAGCAACGAGTACGAACCGGGGACCCGCATCTACCCCTTCGCGGAATCCATCGAATACGTCCGCGCCGTGGGACGGGGCGAAGAACCGGCAACGTTACGCTTATATCAACCAGCCCCCAACGTGGCCTTCGGCCGCCGAGACGAACACAATCCCGGCTTCGAAACGGCTACCCACGCCAGCCGTAGTCATGGATTCCAGCCCCTGGTGCGGCCCGTCGGTGGGCACGCCGCCGGTTACCATGCAGGGTGCCTAGTAGTGGATCACTTCCAACCGGCCGCCGACGCGGTCTCCGGCAACAACCTCAGATTCCAGGTCTTCGGCGACATGTACGCCCGGGTGCTGCGCGCGCTCGGTGCCTCGGCGGCGGTGGGCGAAATACCGGGGGAGTATTGCCCCGGAGAATACTCCGTCCACGCGGAGGTGGGCGACCGGAAAATCAAGATCGTGGGAACGGCCCAACGCGTAGTGGCCGGCGCCTGGTGGTTCTCCGCCGGCATCGTCGTCGAACACGACCCCCGCCTCACTGCCGTCACCGAAGACGTCTACCGGGCACTCAACCTCCCGCTCGACCCCGCTACCGTCGGAGCGCTGACCGACGCCAACCCCCGGGCCACCGTGGCCATGGTCCAAGACGCCACCCTCGCCGAACTGAAGAAAATGGGGTTCCACTGATGTGCGGCCGTTACGTTCTCGAATTCGACCACGACCTCTACGTTGGTGACCGCAAAGTGGGCACCGACATCTACAACTACAACGTCGCACCCACCGCCACCGTCCCCATCCTGGTCGACAGGTTAGAAGGCGACGCTGGGAACTTTACCCGCGAGATGCACGCCGCCCGCTGGGGGTTATTACCGACATGGGCCAAAGACGCCACTTTCTCCGCCAAAGCCTTCAACGCACGTAGCGAAACAATCTTCGAAAAACCCACCTTTCGTGCCGCGGCAACCTCGGGCCACTGCGCCATCCCGGTCACCGGATACTACGAATGGAAAACCCACACCACCGCCGGCGGCAAAACCACCAAAACCCCGCACTTCATCTATCGCGCCGACGGGCAACCTATCTACTTCGCCGGCCTCTATTCCTGGTGGAAAATTACCGAAGCTGAGGCACAACGCGAAAAATCCGCCTACCCCGACCAAGCCGGGCAATGGCTGCTCTCCTGCTCCATCATCACCATGGACGCCCCCGACGAACTCGATGTCGCCGACCTCGCCGCCGCTGGCCACGACGAAACAACCACCGCGCAACTATCCCAACTGCACGACCGACTACCGCTACCCCTGAGCTTCACCGGTTCACCCGACGACGACATCACCCTCTGGTTACGTAGCGGAAAACCCGCCGGAACCCCCGGTGAGAAACCCACCGGGCACGACACCGTCAACGCCCGCAACGCACTGGCCACCATCACCGAACACGCCTACGCACAAACCCCTCACTGGCGCATGCACCCGGTCAGCACCGACGTCGGCAATGTACGCAACAACGCCCACCACCTCATCGAACCTGTAGAAGACCTTTTCAGCGAGCTACCGGCTCACTGATGCACAACAACGGCGGCCACCCTGGTGCGGTGGCCGCCGTTTCTCCTCTAACAGGTTATACAAGCTCCTGCTCATCGTTGGGGTTCTGCCAACGCCGAAACTCCAGCGTCAAATACAGTGCCAACGCCGCCGCGTTTGCCTCGGGAATGCGAACGGTCACCTCGGTGAAACCGTCCTCCTTCATCTGTGCAACGGCTTGACGAATCAACTTCTCCGCCAAACCCTCACGACGACGAGACGCGGCGGTAAACAATTCGAAAATCGTTGCTTTATCTTCGGGAGGAACGCCGTCGACCCTGTTCTTCAAGCACAAAGCGGCAGCCACAATTCGCCCGTGATCGTCTTCAACGACCGGTGAAGCTTCTGCATAGAACTCACCATTAGTGCCGTCGAGCACGGCAGTGACAAGCTTCAGCGCGTCCTCTTGGGTGTTGACCCGCCCGTCCTCATATGACGAGAACATCAAGCGCGCTAATGCTTCTGCATCCTCGAGACCAGCTGGGCGCGTGGTGAGACCCAACTCCCTGCTCGGGCGATCGGTGCTACCGATCAAAGTAATCATCCTCGTCATTGTTGCCTCCTCGAACAACCAATAAGTTACTTCTAAGAGTAACCGTTCTCACACATGGGTCAAGCCTGAACGGAATAAACATACAGCCTCGGTCGCGCCTGACCCCTATGAGAAGTAAGCTAAAACAAAACACGCCAACACAAGGAGAAACACCATGCGCTGGGCCAACGCAATCTTCGGTGACAACATCATCGGAGTCGTCGAACACCAAGGAAAGGTCTACGCCTTCAACGAGACCCTCGACTCCACCCTCTTCTACAACGACCTCCACAAAATCCCCACAACCACCACCGACATCAAAAACCTCGGCGGCGCCCCTATCGACGGCCTCAACTTCGACGACCTCGAAGTCACCATGCCCGTACTCGCACCGGCAAAGATCCTCTGCGTAGGCCTCAACTACGCAGATCACGCCCAAGAAACAGGGCAAGATACTCCCGAATACCCCACCATCTTCACCAAATATTCTAACGCGCTCATTGGACAGGGCGAAGAAATACGCATACCCGAAGAATCAACCAAGATCGACTGGGAAGCCGAGTTGGCCGTGGTGATCGGTGCCAGCGCTCGCCGCGTGAGTACGGAGGACGCACTGGATTACGTTCTGGGGTACACGGTGCTCAACGACGTCTCGGTTCGTGATTGGCAGGGGCGCACCTCCGAATGGTTCCAGGGCAAGAACTGGGATGAGATGACTCCGTTCGGACCGTGTATCGTGTCGACGGATGACATTGACCCGCAGGGTGGGTTGCGTATTTCGTGCACGGTCGATGGGGTAGTGCGACAGGATAGTTCGACTGCGAACATGATTTTCAGCGCGGCCGAGGTGGTGGCGTACCTGTCGACTTTCATGACGCTGGAACCGGGCGACGTGATTTCTCTGGGGACACCGGCGGGGGTGGGGTTGTCGGTTAAACCCCGAGCCTGGTTGGCTCCGGGGCAGACCGTCGAGACCGAGATCGAAGGTATCGGGCGTCTGGTGAACGTGTGCTCTGAACCCGCTTAGGGTTTTTGGGCTGAATTAACGGAAGAGGCGATGGCACCGTGTGGTGTCATCGCCTCTTCCGTTTGGTTTGAGGTTGCTTAGGCTGCGTGGTCGCAGGTGGAGCAAGAGCAGTTCTCGCACACGCAGTTGGTGCAGGAGTCTGCGCAGTTTTCACATTCGCACTGAGCGTGGTTGCAGTTAGCGCAGGTGCAGTCGGTGCAATCGCACAGGGCGCAGGAGTCGGAGCAGTTTTCGCACTGGCAGGTTGCGCATTCGTCGTAGTGGCCCTCGTGTTCGCGGTGGACGTGACCGTCGTGAAGGTAATCCACGTGGTCGAGGTGAATGACTGCTTTGTGGCCGCAACCGGGGCCGTGGGTGTGCGCGTGGGCTTCAGATTCGCGGTGTTCAATGGTCAGGGACATTTTTACTCCTTGGTATGGACGTATACGTCGTTAATGATGTGGCGGATATGTTCATCGCTGATCGTATAGACAGTGGTTCTTCCCTGTCGTTGACCGACGATCACGTTCGCATCCTTGAGAATTTTGAGGTGATGAGAGGCCAGCGGCTGAGATACACCGAGGCACTGGTGTAGCTCGCTGACGGTGTGCGGATCCTGGCAGAGGTGATGAGCCAGGGCGAACCGTAGGGGATGCGCCAGTGCAGAAAAAATCTGTACCGAGGGGGAGTATTCTGCCTCCCAGGCGTGCGATTCATTCATAAAAGAAACTTTATATGTTGATTTCTTTATGTGTCAATGGTGTTTACTATTTTTCTGTGGGGCAACCCGGACCACTAGGGTTCTGGATGCAGTTTTGATCTACGTTGTGCGCCTTAACTTTCCACACCTGGACCGTTTGCGCGGGGGATGATCTCTGCGCTGTGCCGGCAATAACCTGCCATGGGCCACCGGGGACGCGCCACTCGCCTCGGTATTGGGTAGTCACCGAGTAATGGTAGTCGCCAGTTTTCGCATAGACATGACTGGTTGGAGTTTCGATGTCCCAGCGATCACCAACTGATGCACCGGGATTTGAAGTAGTCAGGCTGGATCCATCGCCATAGTGAAAAGTGTACGAGATAGGGATTGCCTTGATCTCTACCTGTCGGCCCATGATGGTGTCGGTAAAGGTTTGAGTCGCAGAATCGGCATAAATGTTGGTGTTGTAATTCTTGAGGGAATGGGGAGCCCGGTCGAGTTTGAGCTGCGCCGGTTGGATCGGCTGATTCTCAAAGTCACGCTGTGTGACCTTCACCTTGATCTGTTTGACCTCGGTTTTCTTTCCCGTCTTGCGATCGGTAATGACTACCGGCTTGTCTGCTGGAGTATTTTCTGGGATACATGCTAAATTGCCAGCATCTTTAGTGTTATAAGAACCTGTTCCCTCAATCTCGCCTATGGGAAGAGGTATAGGTGTGAAACGGCCGGCTTTACCTTTTCCGTTATCAGTGATGCAACTAGCGTCTGTTAAATTGCCTCCCGGCGCTAAGTCTCTTGAAGAACCTTTGTATCCATTTTTGGCACTCCGAGGGGCGGTATCATCGTTAGTCACTAGGGGAGTGTCTGCTTCTAGTTTAGTGACGATTTCTTGAAAACTATTCAATGAGGTCAGAAACTTGGTTTCAATCTCATCATGTCGAAAAAACTCTGTAAAATTGTGACTATTATTAGTAGACTTATCCCCTTGAATCTCAAATGAATCATTATTAATTGAAGTAGAAACTTCAGGTCCTTTAGCGGCTGTGGAAAAGAAGCTTGAGATCAAAAGGGTAAGAATAATTAAACTTCTATTGTTATTTTTCATAGCTAGTCAGCAATCGGATTTACTTCGATAAGAAACCATTTGCCACTGTCTGAGAATTGGAATGTTGCTTCATAAGATTTCGAGTTGTTGGCTGAAAGTTTATGTCCTTGAAATTTGCCGTTCTTGGCAACTATTGCATCTGCGGAGTGTTCTTTGAGGGGGACGACGTAGAAACCATCACCTTTGGATATGAGGTTCTCCAGGTTAATCGTATTTTTTTCTTTTCCTTCAATAACCCAACCGCCATTGAGATATAGTCTGTCCCAAGAATCAAAATTCTTAATAGCTTGCTCATGTGTTATAGCAGTTCGCTCACGTACTAGAGTTGTATCCCCAGTTTCCACCGCATAATTCCGGGTGTCGTTCCAGTAACCCACGAACTTCTCCAGGCCCTCTGCAGACTCCACGTCCATCCCCTCGGGGATTTTCGGAACCGGTACATTCTGTGCGGGTCCGTGTTCGTCAGCAGGGCGGTACTCACCCTCGGGGGCCTTAGAGCCACCAGAGTATTTCTTTTCACCCGCAGACTGACTCGAAGCCTCGGCGCTAGGGGAGTCCTGAGTCTTCGATGACTCAGCCTTTTCAGGCTCATGAGAGGAACCCGAACTAGCGGAGGAAGAAGTCACCGAAGGCTCGGCAGCTTTCTCATCAGGATTCTCCGCGCTACATCCAGAAAGTAGCAGCGCGAGCGCAAGGGCGGCAGAGGTCAAGGCAGTGCGTTGATTGATGGTTGTCATGGGTGTGTGTCCAATATCGGGCCGGTGGGCGTCCGGCGATGAATACTTCCATGTGGTTCACAGCGAAAATAGACCAACCCCATACTTCCGGCAATCCGATAATCCACAGCCTCTCAACGCGACTAGGCTTTATAACGGGTTTATGAAGCGAGCGCCGCGTAAGTGACCACAACAACGCGAACCCGCCCACAAACGTCCTGGTAAGAGCGCGCGAGAAACCCGCCGTCGGCGATAGACTATTCAGTACCTGTGCCCTTGTACCGCACAGACCCATCCGAGCGTTCCCTTCGTACGGGAGCGCCCAACCCATCTAAAGGAGACTCATGTCTGCCACCATTTCCATCAGCGTTTCTGGCGAGCCCCAGTCCGTTGCCGCCGAAACCACTCCCGCCGATCTCTTCGCCGAGGATCGTGAGATCGTCGTCGCCAAGGTCAACGACGTGCTCGTCGACCTGACCCACGAACTCAAGGACGGCGACACCGTCGTACCGGTATCGATTCACGACCCGGAGGGCATCGAGGTGCTTCGCCACTCCACCGCGCATGTCATGGCGCAGGCAGTGCAGGAGTACCGCAAAGACGCCAAGCTCGGCATCGGCCCTTACATCACCGACGGCTTCTACTTCGACTTCGACGTTGCCGAGCCCTTCACCCCCGAGGACCTCAAGAAAATTGAGAAGTCCATGATCAAGATCATCAAGTCGGGTCAGAAGTTCCAGCGTCGCGTGGTCAGCCACGACGAAGCCGTGCAGGAAATGGCAGACGAGCCCTACAAGCTCGAACTTCTTTCGCTGTCGCAGGGCCCCGGTTCCGGCGCGGACGCCGCCGAGGGCGCCTCGGTTGAGGTCGGCGCCGGTGAGATCACCATCTACGACAACGTGCACCCCAAGACCGGTGAGATCATCTGGCAGGATCTGTGCCGCGGCCCCCACCTGCCTAACACCAAGCTGATCGGCAACGGTTACGCGCTGATGCGCGCCGGCGGCGCTTACTGGCGCGGTTCCGAGAAGAACCCGATGCTGCAGCGCATCTACGGCACCGCATGGCCCACCAAGGAAGAGCTCAACGCCTACAAGGAGCGCATCGCCGAGGCTGAGCGTCGTGACCACCGCCGTCTGGGCGAGGAACTGGATCTCTTCAGCTTCCCGAAGACCATCGGACCCGGCCTGCCAGTCTTCCACCCCAAGGGCGGCATCATTCTGCGCGAGATGGAAAACTACGTGCGCGAGCGCCACATCGCCGAGGGATTCCAGTACGTGAAGACCCCGCACATCTCGAAGGAAGACCTCTTCTACACCTCAGGTCACCTCCCGTACTATTCCGACGGCATGTTCCCGCCTATGGAAGACGAGGGCCAGGCCTACCGCCTGAAGGCGATGAACTGCCCGATGCACAACGAGATCTTCTGCTCCCGCGGCCGCTCCTACCGCGAGTTGCCCCTGCGTTTGTTCGAGTTCGGCACCGTGTACCGCGACGAGAAGTCGGGTGTGCTGCAGGGCTTGACCCGCGTGCGCATGATTACCCAGGACGACTCGCACAGCTACGTGACCAAGGAACAGGCACCCGACGAGGTGCGTCACCTGTTGAAGTTCATGCTGTCGCTGTTGGAAGACTTCGGCATGACCGACTTCTACCTCGAGCTCTCCACCCGAGACACCGAGGGCGACAAGAAGGACAAGTTCATCGGTACCGACGAACAGTGGGAAGAGGCCACCGCGGTGCTGGAGCAGGTTGCCCGCGAGACCGGTCTGGACCTGGTCCCCGACCCGGGTGGGGCGGCGTTCTACGGCCCGAAGATCTCGGTGCAGGCGAAGGACGCCATCGGCCGTACCTGGCAGATGTCGACCGTGCAGTACGACTTCAACCAGCCGCAGCGCTTCGGCCTGGAGTACCAGGCCTCCGACGGATCCCGTCAGGAACCGGTGATGATTCACTCGGCGAAGTTCGGCTCCCTGGAGCGCTTCTTCGGCGTGCTCACCGAGCACTACGCCGGCGCGTTCCCTGCCTGGTTGTCGCCGGTGCAGGTGATTGGCGTGCCCGTTGCTGAGGCGTTCAACGATTACATGGGCGAGGTGGCCGCCAAGCTGGAGGCCGCAGGCATCCGCGTTGAGGTCGACTACGGCACGGATCGCTTCCCAAAGAAGATCCGCACCGCCTCGAAGCAGAAGGCACCGTTCATCCTGATCGCCGGTGGCGAGGACGCCGAGAACGGCGCGGTCTCGTTCCGCTTCCGCGACGGTTCGCAGGAGAACGGCGTGCCCGTGGACGAGGCGGTCGCCCGCATCGTCGAGCACGTGAACTCCCGCAACAACGCGGATCCGCAGAGCCAGTCTGCGCAGTCAGCTGAATAAATCGGTTGAAATACCATCCACGTGAGCGGACGCCGCCCCACCTCGGGGTGGCGTCCGCTTCATGTTATCTGTGTCTCGCCACGGCGACTAGACTGGAGTTATGAGCGAACACACTCACGATGACGATTACACCACCGACGACTTCGAACTGCCTGGCGTGCCGGACGCCTTCCAGCGGTTGTGGACGCCGCACCGCCGCGCGTACGTGAAGGGCGGGCAGAAGGACTACTCCGAGAACACATGCCCCTTCTGCGCCGGGCCCGGCCGTAGCGACGAGGAATCGCTCATCGTGCACCGGGGCGAGCACGCCTTCGTGGTGCTGAACCTCTACCCGTACAACCCTGGGCATCTGTTGGTCTGCCCGTACCGTCACATCCCCAACTACGACGACGCCACGATCGAGGAAACCGCCGAGATCGCAGAATTCACCCAGAAATCCATGCAGGTGCTCCGTCAGGTGAGCCGAGTCGACGGGTTCAACATCGGCATGAACCAGGGAAAGATCGGAGGAGCGGGCATCGCCGCGCACCTGCACCAGCACGTGGTGCCCCGCTGGTCGGGCGACACCAACTTCCTGCCCATCATCGCCGGCACGAAGACGGTCACCCAGACCCTCGACGAGATCCGCACCCTAATTTCTGAAGGCTGGACCAACGCCGAGTAGCTGACGAACTGATCATCCGCTCCAGCTCGCATCAACCCGGGGACAGTCGTAGACTCGCCGACCATTCGAAGGCGCGGCCAATATTCGCGACTCGCGAGTTATGCGAGCGCTAGCGAGCATTGTCTGAGCTGGAGCGGATGATGGTCGCGCCTTCGGCGTGACCAGCTAGAACAGCGAATCCTGCGTCTGCGGCGGCTCAGTCAACCGGCCGTAGGGTAGCAGCGCCCGGTTCTGCAACTCATGGGTGTTAATCAAAAACGCCTGGTCCGGGTCGCCGAAATGCGCAACCAGAAACTTGCCCGCCGCACCGAGTACATGGAAGCCGTGGGCGGCGTCCAGCACGGTGGGGTAGGCCGAGATCGGTTCGCGGTCCTCGGCGCGCAGGCTGGCGTAGGCGCGCGCCATCGGTCTCGACGGGGCCCAGGGCTCGGAAATGATCTGTTCCTCGTCGAGGGCATCTTCGAACAGGGCCGCCTCCTGTAACGTCCAGGTGGCCAGCGAGACGGCCTGTTCGTGGGCGCGTTTCAAATCCGGAGCGGGTAGTGGGTTCGTCCACGCTCGGTATTTCGCCGCGTTCTGTTTGACCTGCACGAGCTGGGCCTCCGCGGAGACCATATCCTCCAGCACCCTCACCTGCCGCCCGTTGTGCGCATGGGCGACGTAGGTCGCGCACGCTACGGCCTGTTCGTCGAGCCGTCGAGGACGCGAGAGGGCCGAGGCGGTGCCGACTTTCGAGGTGCCGTCGGGGAAGGTCGCGATGTACAGCCAATGCTCTAAGGCGGCGTATGACTCCGCGGCGGGGGTCAGGGGGAGTCCGCGATGGATTCCGTGCATGGCGGAAAACTCGTCGCGGGCAGCACAACGGGCGCACTGTTTTCCCTTGTCAATCGTTGCGTGCTCGGGGCAGGGAACCTGACGGAACCCGGTTTCCTCTCTGAGCGCTTGAGCGTACCCGGAGCACCAGCGATTGGTCGTGAGACCGGCCTGTTCCAGGGCATCCGTGCGGGTGTCGAAACCGATGAACCCCTCGGGGTGCAACGGTACGCGGTGCAGGTGCCCGGTGGGCTGACCGTTCAGTAGCGGTTCGATGACGACCGTGGGGGAGCGGTCGACCCATTTCAGGTCGCGAAAGAGGACCGCCTCACAGGAGGAATCGGCGGCCGAGGTCGGATCGGAGGGGAAGAGAAGATTCTGCACAGGGCAATTTTAGGCAAACAGGTCAAATCGGCCTCGCCCCGGGGAAGACGGGCCCAACGCTTAGCCAGCCAACGCCGCGACCAACCGCTGTGCCGCCTGGCGGGACTCCGTCGCCTCGGTGATCGCGCGGACCACCACGATCCGGTGCGCCCCGGCGTCCAGCACCTGCGGGCAGGTCTCGGGGTTGACCCCTCCGATCGCGAACCACGGTTTGGCGGGTTTCTTGTCCGCCACATAGCGCAGGTAACCCAAACCCGCCGCAGCGCGCCCGGGCTTGGTGGGGGTCTCCCACACGGGCCCGCAGGCGAAGTAGTCTACCTCGGGGTTATCGATCGCCTCATCGGCCTGCCCGGGGGCATGCGTCGAGCGGCCAATGATCACGTCCGGGCCCAAAAGTTCGCGCGCCTGGGCGGGGGAGAGATCGTCCTGGCCCACATGGAAGACGTCGGCGCCGACCAGCGCAGCGATATCGGCGCGGTCATTGACGGCAAACAGCTTGCCGTGACGGGCAGCCACCCGCTTCAAGATCAGCAACGCGGCGATCTCCTCCGCAGCCGAAATCTTCTTATCCCGCAACTGGATAATGTCGACACCGCCGGCGTACGCGGCATCCAAAAACTCCTCAAGGTCCCCACGATCGGCGCGGGAATCCGTGCAGAGGTACAGGCGCGCGGCATTCAACAACTCCACCCGCTGCCCACGCCCCCGGCCCACACCACCACCGGGCATAACGCCACCGCTCACCGCGGGCTCCTGCCCAGCACGGTCAGTACCTAGGGGAGTCCCATCATTCAACGTGTCATGTTCAGTCATCGAAGACCCTACAATCTTTCCATCAGTGATCGGGCGGGTTTATAGTGAAGAGAACCTACGGGAGCCCCATAGCGGGCTGAGAGGGCGAAAAGCCGACCGTCGAACTTGATGCGGATCATGCCGCCGAAAGGAAGTGTTGCCCATGGGCGCTACCCTCTACAACCCAGCCGATAGCGACGCCGCTATCCACCAATCTACACCCGCGCCCAACACCCCACCAGAGCACACCGACATCCTCATCATCGGCGCCGGCATCATCGGCCTCACCACAGCCTTCCGCCTTCAACGGGCCGGACGCACCGTCACACTACTCGACCCCGCACCCGCCAGCGAAGCCACCCGCGCCGCCGCCGGCATGCTCGCGCCCGCCTCCGAAGTGCAGTTCCGCCAAGAACCCCTCGTACCCCTCATGAAACGCGCCGCCGAACTCTACGCAGAACTGGCCGCCGACGTCCAACACACCACAGGGGAGAACGTCGGACTCCGCGACACACCCACCCTCGTCTGCTCTTACGACACCGCAGACAAACAAGCACTCACCGAACTCGCCGACTACCAACGCGAACTCGGCCTCGAAACCACACCCATCAGCATCCGCGCCGCACGCACCACCGAACCGGTACTCTCCCCACGGCTCACCGGCGCCATCCAAATCACCGGCGACCACCAAATCAACCCCCGCTGGTTCGCCAGCGCCCTCGCCAACCACCTCACCGGCGAGATCCACCCCGTCACCGCAACCGGCGTCCTGATCGCGGACGCCCCGCACCCCACCGCGCGCGCCGTCACCTGGCGAGACCAAACGGGGAACCCCGGCACCACCACCGCCGAACACATCATCATCGCCAACGGGCTCGGCGCCACAGACCTCCACGGCATCCCCGAGGTCTCCACGTTGCCGCTGAGACCCGTCTACGGGGACGTACTACGCCTACGCATACCCGAGAACCAACGCCCCTTCCTCACCTCCACCGTCCGCGGGGTCGTCCGCGGCAACCCCGTTTACATCGTGCCCCGCGAAGACAACACCCTCGTCATCGGTGCCACCTCCCGCGAAGACCGCCTTCCCGGCATCAACGCCGGCGGGGTCTACCAGCTGCTTCGCGACGCCCACGACCTCATCCCAGCCATCACCGAACTCGAACTCTACGAAGTCATCTCCCGGGCACGCCCCGGCACCCCCGACGACCTACCCCTCATCGGCCCCGTACATCGGGGAGAGAAACCCATCGAACACCTCACCGTCTCCAACGGGTACTTCCGCCACGGCATCCTCCTGGCAGCCCGCGGCTCAGAAATCGTCACCCACCTCATCACAGACACCCTCACCGACGATGACCACCGCGACCTCACCGCCTGCGCACCCCAACGCTTCAACACCACCCACACCCCGTAAAGGAACACCATGAATATCACCCTCAACGGAACACCCCACACCACCGAACACACCACCCTCAAAGACCTCATCCAAGACACCATCGGCACCGAACTCACCCACGAAGGCACCGCCACCGACGGCACCAAACTCGGCATCGCCGCCGCCCTCGACCGCACCGTCGTACCCCGCTCCCAATGGGCCACCACCCCCATCACCGACGGGCAAACCATCGACATCATCACCGCCGTCCAAGGAGGCTAACCATGACCACCCCCACCACCGAACCGCTCACCATCGACGGCGTCACCCTCACCTCCCGCCTCATCATGGGCACCGGTGGGATCACCTCACTGACCAACCTCGAAGAAGCCCTCATCGCCTCCGGCACCGAACTCACCACCGTCGCCATGCGCCGCTACACACCCACCACCGGCGACACCCTCTACAGCATCCTCAACCGCAACAACATCAAGATCCTGCCCAACACTGCCGGCTGCTACACCGCCCGCGACGCCATCCTCACCGCAGAACTCGCACGCGAAGCACTCGAAACCGACTGGGTCAAACTCGAAGTCATCGCCGACGAAATCACCCTCCTACCCGACCCCCACGAACTCCTCAACGCCTGCGAAACCCTCACCGCCAAAGGCTTCAAAGTCTTCGCGTACACCAACGACGACCCCATCACCGCCCGCCACCTCGCCGACGCCGGCGCCACCGCCGTCATGCCACTGGGCGCACCCATCGGCACCGGGCTCGGCATCCTCAACCCCCACAACATCGAACTCATCGCCAACACCCTGACCGTGCCCGTCATCCTCGACGCCGGCATCGGCACCGCCAGCGAAGCCACCCAAGCCATGGAACTCGGCTGCGACGGCGTACTGCTTGCCTCCGCAGTCACCCGCGCCCACAACCCCACCGCCATGGCCCACGCCATGAAACTCGCCGTCGAAGCCGGCTACCACGCACGCACCGCCGGACGCATCCCACGCCGCGAACACGCCCACGCCTCCTCACCCATGGAAGGCCGCATCCTCACCGGCGCCACCCAACAACACGACCTCACCGACTAACCAACCCCACCACCGGGCAGGAGAACACCATGGAACTGGCACCGCTGACCCAACCCGCCACCAACCTCACCCGCGAAGACAAAACCCGCTACGCACGCCACTTCACCCTGCCCGGCATCGGCCCCGACGGCCAAGCCCGCCTCGCCAACGCCCGCGTCCTTTCCATCGGCGCCGGCGGACTCGGCTCACCAGCCCTCCTCTACCTCGCCGCAGCAGGCGTCGGCACCCTCGGCATCATCGACGACGACACCGTTGACACCTCCAACCTCCAACGCCAAATCATCCACACCAACGCCGCAGTAGGGGAGCCCAAAACTACCTCCGCCGCCACCACCCTCACCGCACACAACCCCCACATCACCATCCACACCCACACCGAAAAACTCACCACCGACAACGCCACCGACATCATCACCGCATACGACCTCGTCATCGACGGCTCCGACAACTTCGCCACCCGCTACATCGTCAACGACGCCTGCGAAGCCACCAACACCCCACTCATTTGGGGAACCATCAGCCAATACACCGCCCAAGTCAGCCTCTTCTGGGCACACCCCACCCTCACCGACGGAACCACCACCACCGGCCCCACCCTCCGCGACCTCTACCCCGACATCCCACCCGCAGACTCCATCCCCACCTGCGCCGCCGCCGGCGTCCTCGGCTCTCTCTGCGGCACCATTGGCTCCCTCATAGCCACCGAAGCCATCAAACTCATCACCGGCACACCCCACACCCTCCTCGGCACCCTCTGGATGTACGACGCCCGCACCCACCACACCACAACCCTCACCATCACCCCCGACCCCACTCGAACCCCCACACCACTGACCACCACCGCAGTCGAAATCACCGCCGCCCACCACACACAAACCGAAGAACCCCTCCACGAAATCAGCCGCGAAACCGCCCTCAACCACCCCAACGACTACTACCTCATCGACGTCCGCCAACCCGAAGAACGCGCCACCGGCCACTACCCAGACCAAGCACACCACCCCCACAACGACCTCATCCACCTCATCACCACCGGCCATACCCTCACCGAGATCTTCCCCAATCTCCCCGCCGACACCACACCCCTCTTCTACTGCGCATCCGGAATACGCTCCGCCAAAGTCGTCCAACAACTCGCCAAAACCCAACCCCACCAACCCGCAGCCACCCTCACCGGCGGATACACCCCCTAAACCACCACCCACACCCAAAAACCGCTACAATCAAAACCATGTCTAGACCCCTCACACGACTCATCGGCCAAGGCGTACGCTACGCCACCAAACTCCGCGGCGGAGGATCCGCATTCCCCGGCCTCGTCATGGAAAAACTCCACCCACAATTCGTCGCCGAAGAACTCGCCAAACTACCCCAAGGCGTCGTCGTCGTCTCAGGCACCAACGGAAAAACCACCACCACCAAAATGGTCGTGCAACTCCTCCAATCCCAAGGCCTCAAAGTCTTCACCAACCGCACCGGATCCAACTTCGTTCGCGGCGTCGCAGCAGCACTACTGGGCGAAATGAAACTCAACGGCAAACTCGACGCAGACATCGCCGTCCTCGAACTCGACGAAGCCCACGCCGTACACTTCGTCAAAAACGTCCACCCCAACCACGCACTCCTCCTCAACGTCCTCCGCGACCAACTCGACCGATTCGGCGAAATCGACACCACCCGCCGCATGCTCGCCACCGTCGCAGCAGCCACCACCGACACCATCACACTCAACCGCGAAGACCCCCGCATCCGCAGCCTCGCCAACAACGCACAAAGCACTACCCGCGTAGAATACTTCGGCCTCTCCGACCACCTACGCCGCATGTTCCCCTCCGACGACGACCTCCGCACCAAAGACACCCAAGAAGCAGGCGGAACACCCCAACCCACCCCCACCACACCACCCACACCCCCCGCCACCGTCACCCTCAAAGACTTCAACGGCACCCAGGCCACCTTCACCATCAACGGTCAAGACCACACCGGCACCATCAACCTCTACGGCATCTACAACATCTACAACGCCGCAGCCGCCATGGCCCTCACCCTCAACATCATGGGAGACAAAGCCAACCTCCCCGCCCTCATCAACGAACTCGCCCACGTCACCCCCGCCTTCGGACGCGGAGAAACCCTCCACATCAACAACCAAACCCTCCAACTCCTCCTCGTCAAAAACCCCTCCGGATTCCGACTCTCCCTCGCCAGTGCAGACGCCCGCGACTACGCCACCATGATCACCATCAACGACCAATACGCCGACGGACGCGACGTCTCCTGGCTCTGGGACGTCGACTTCCACACCCTCGCACCCGGCGGCGTCAACATGGTCTCCGGAGTACGCGCCTACGACATGGCCCTCCGCCTCACCCACGACGACGTACCCGTCCACAACATCAACGAAGACCTCCACCAAGCGCTCACCACCTTCATCAACAACTCAGAAGGCAAACCCATGCGCATCTTCTGCACCTACACCGCCATGCTCGCCATCCGCAAAGAACTGGCAAAAATCACCGACGTGGAAGAAATCTCCTAATGACCAACACCAAACACCTACACATCACCCAGCTTTACCCCCGCGACATGAACATCTACGGAGACTGGGGTAACACCCTCTCCCTCTCACGCCGCGCCCAAGCCCACGGCTTCACCACCGAAATCGTCGACTACAACCCCGGTGACCCATTCCCCACCGAAACCGACATCATCCTCGGCGGCGGAGGACAAGACTCCGGACAAACCATCATCCAAGAAGACCTCCACCACATCGGCCCCACCCTCAACACCATGGCCCAAGACGGCACCCCCATGCTCGTCATCTGCGGCCTCTACCAACTCTTCGGCAACGAATTCGTCACCATCGGCGGCGAAACCCTCCCCGGCATCGGCATCTTCAACGCTCGCACCGTCGGAGGAGCAGAACGCCTCATCGGAAACATCGTCGAAGAATCCCCAGAATTCGGAACCATCGTCGGATACGAAAACCACTCAGGACTCACCACCCTCGGCGAAGGCACCCAACCCCTCGCCACCGTCACCAGCGGCGAAGGCAACAACCTCGAAGAGAACCACGAAGGCGCTCGCGTTCACAACGTGATCGGTACCTATCTTCACGGGTCTTTATTGCCCAAAAACCCCGCCATTTCGGACTACCTCATCCGCACTGCGGCCGAGAAAAAATACGGTAGCTTCACCCCGGCAAGCATCGACGACTCACTCGTGGAGAAAGCCCGGGCAGTCGCGATGTCACGCCCGCGCTAAGAACGCCACCGGTGAAACCGTTACAATAGAAGCCAGCTGAGATACGTCACGCGCCCGCAGGGCGCCTACCAACCACCTAAGGAGACTTCATGTCGGGTCACTCCAAATGGGCCACCACCAAACACAAAAAAGCCGCAATCGACGCTAAGCGCGCCAAGGCTTTCGCCAAGTACATCAAGGGCATTGAAGTAGCTGCCCGCATGGGAGGCCCCGACACCGCAGGTAACCCGGCCCTCGACCTGGCCGTATCCAAGGCAAAGAAAAACTCGGTGCCTAACGACAACATCGATCGCGCTATTAAGCGCGGAGCCGGCCTCACCGGTGAGACCGTCGATTACACCGAGATTATGTACGAAGCACGCGGCCCGCAGGGCACCGCTCTGTACATCGAGTGCCTTACCGATAACCGCAACCGCGCGGCCGCCGACGTCCGCACCGCTGTTACCCGCAACGGCGGCACCATGGCAGACGCCGGTTCTGTGGCCTTCATGTTCGAGCGCAAGGGCGTCGCCGAAGTTACCAAGACCGACGGCCTCACCGAAGATGACGTTCTCATGGCTGTCCTCGACGCTGGCGCCGAGGAAGTCATCGACGACGGTGACGTCTTCACCGTGGTGACCGACGCCAAAGAGTTGCCCGCCATCCGCAAGGCACTCGACGAAGCCGAACTGGAATACAACAACGACGATCCCGTATTCCGTCCCACCATGCAGGTAGACCTCGACGCCGAGGGCGCGCGCAAGTTCCTCAAACTTGCCGATGCCATTGAAGAACTCGACGACGTTCAGAACGTCTACTCCAACGCCGACATCAACGACAGCGTCATGGCGGAACTTGAACAGGACTAAACCCCTGAACACTACACCGTCTGCCGATCAGCGCCCGAAACTGCACCCTATTCCGCGAGTTTCGGGCGCTGCCCGCATTCTAGGAGTTGACCCCGGACTCACCCGGTGTGGATTCGGCCTGATCGACATGACACCCGACCGCAAAGCCCATTTCCAATACGTGGGCATTGCAGGAACGGCTGCCGCCGAACCACTTGACCAACGCATCCTTAAGATCATGCGTACCGCCGAGGCCTGGCTGGACACCTTTCAACCGGATGCGCTGGCCATCGAACGCATCTTTGCTCAGGAACAGGTCAATACCGTCATCGGCACTGCCCACGCATCCGGGGTGGTCATCGCCGCTGCGGCCGCCCGGCACGTCCCCGTGTACTTTCATACCCCCTCCGAAGTCAAGGCCGCCGTCACCGGATCGGGACGCGCGGACAAGGCGTCCGTGGGTCGGATGATTACCCGTATCCTCGGGTTGGACACCATGCCCAAACCCGCGGACGCAGCCGACGCCCTGGCCATTGCCATCTGTCACGGTTGGCGCGGAGGAACCGCCGGGGCACGCATTGATATGGGTGCCGGTGTGCAAACACACCAGGGCTCTCGACCGCGCAAGGTCGCAAACAATCTCACTCCGGCGCAACGGGCGTGGCACAACGCTCAGGCGCAAGCGGCACGCACCCCCAAAAAGTGGCGTTAGAACATATTTTCGAATAGGCTAGGATCATGATTAGCTCCCTCACCGGCATTGTTAGCCACATCGGACTCAACCACCTGATCATCGACGTTCACGGGATCGGCTTGCAGGTGAATGCCCCTGCCTGCACCTTGGCAACGTTGCGCACCGGTGAGAGCACCACAATTCTTACGACCATGATCGTTCGCGAAGACTCCATGACCCTCTACGGCTTCTCTGAGCCGGCGGAGCGTGAGGTCTTTGACCTGCTGTTGTCGGTCT
This sequence comes from Rothia sp. LK2588, assembly GCF_040946465.1. NCBI lineage: Bacteria > Bacillati > Actinomycetota > Actinomycetes > Micrococcales > Micrococcaceae > Rothia > Rothia sp. LK2588. The sequence goes on from NZ_JAYWLS010000001.1 coordinate 491,738, forward strand.
CGGGTATCGGCCCCCGCATAGCGCTGGCGGTGCTGGGAGTACATACGGCTCGGGACATCGAGAAAGCCGTGGCTACCGGAGATGACAAAGCATTTTCCAAGGTCCCGGGAATTGGCCCCAAGGGGGCTCGACGCATCGTTCTCGAGCTGGCCGGCAAGCTCATCTTGGCCGATTCCTCAACCTCCGATGAGCTCCCGCTGTCCAACGAGGTACCCTGGAAACCCCAGGTCCTGGACGCATTGATGGGCTTGGGTTGGAACGAGAAAGATGCTGCGGCAGCCGTCAATTCATACATCGAGTCACAGCCGCAATCCGAGACGCTGGGCGTGGCTCAGGCGTTGAAGTCTGTTCTCGCCACACTTGGTTCTCAGAACAGCAATACCCGCCACTAGCGCAACACCCTAGACCCCTGAAATCGAGGAACTCCACCAGATGACAGCTCAGCCTCCCGAGTTTGACCCCCAAGCTCAGGGCGGGCCTGGATTCATTCCCGGTCAACGCCTGGTCGCCATGGAAGAAGAACCCGAAGAAAAAATGATTGAGGCCGCCCTGCGGCCTAAGGCCCTGGACGATTTTGTGGGCCAGAAAAGAGTGCGTCAGCAACTTTCTCTTCTTCTTGAGGCATCTAAACTTCGCGGCCGCAGTGCAGACCATGTTTTACTTTCTGGTCCTCCCGGTCTGGGCAAAACGACGCTCTCGATGATTATTGCCGCGGAGATGGACGCCCCACTGCGCATTACCTCAGGCCCCGCTATCCAACATTCCGGAGATCTTGCGGCGATTCTTTCGTCGCTCACCCCGGGCGAGGTGCTTTTCCTCGACGAGATTCACCGCATGTCTCGTCCTGCCGAAGAGATGCTGTACATGGCCATGGAAGACTTCCGAGTCGACATCGTGGTCGGCAAGGGTGCCGGAGCCACGTCTATTCCATTGGAATTACCGCCCTTTACCTTGGTCGGTGCCACTACTCGAGCTGGCCTTTTGCCAGGACCGTTGCGAGACCGCTTCGGATTCACCGGTCACCTCGAGTTCTACAGCACCGAGGAATTAGAACTCGTCTTGCGCCGTTCTGCGGGGTTGATGGAAATGAATATCAGCCCGGCTGGTTACGCTGAGATCGCATCACGGTCCCGGGGCACCCCGCGTATCGCAAACCGGTTGTTGCGCCGAGTCCGCGACTGGGCGCTGGTCCATAGCGTCGACTATATTGATGCCCATGAAGCAGCCGCTGCCCTCGACATGTATGAGGTAGACTCCCGGGGACTAGACCGTTTGGACCGCGCTGTTCTGGAGTCTCTGATCCATAAATTTGGAGGAGGCCCGGTGGGTCTCTCAACGCTTGCCATCGCCGTCGGAGAAGAAGTAGAAACTGTCGAGACAGTAGCTGAACCTTACCTCGTGCGCGAAGGCCTGGTAGGCAGGACGCCACGCGGTCGTGTTGCTCTACCTGCAGCTTGGGAGCACCTCGGCTTGGAACCGCCGGAAATGGCACCTTAACTGCGGTATCTTCCCGAGGTTAACTCAGTATGGTGAATTACCATAGTGTGCAGAACATTGTGAACCCTATCAAAGGTACCCATGCTGAATACTCATTCCTCCTTGCTCGCCGAGAATCTTCAAGCAGCCGAAGCTGGCGCTGCCGGCGGTGGAAATCTGCTCATGATCTTGGTGATGCTGGCGGCCATCATCTTTCTCTTTATTGTTCCTGCACGGCGCCAGAAGAAAATGCAGGCAGAACTGAAGGCACGCCAAGAATCCATGGGCCCCGGCACCAAGGTAATGACCAACTTTGGGCTGTTCGGCACCATCGTCGAAGTCAATACAGCTGATAACTACGCCATCATTGAAACCGCCCCCAGCGTCAACATGAAGGTTCACCTGCAGACCGTCACGACCGTCGTCGATGAAGCTGAAATCGCCTCCGGCTCGGACCAGGATCATTCCCGGCCCCACACAGTAGAAGACGAGCAGCTCATTGACTCTACTGAGGGCTCAGTCCACGAAGACGATCACCGCTCACACGGTTCTAACTAACCACCACGTTCCAGGGTGTATCGCAGCTTGCGGTACACCCTGTACGCGTTAATCGAAAAAAGGGGCAGTATGGCACAGCGTAGCCGACTAGCTAAATCAAAAAGCGCCCTCATTGCCATGGTGGTACTCATCTTGGCTCTGGGCGCAGGAGTCTTTGGTAGCACGTACGCCGGGGGAGGGTGGGGCGCCAAGCTGGCTCTAGACCTGTCAGGTGGAACGCAAATGATCCTGGCGCCTTCGGTCAACGGAGCGAAGACCGACTCCGTCAACGAAGAACAATTGAACCAAGCCGTGGAGATCATCCGGCAGCGAGTTGATGGTTCGGGCGTAGCCGAGGCCGAAGTGACTACCCAGTCGGGAAAGAACGTGGTGGTCTCGGTTCCCGGAAACATTGACCAGAAGACGCGCGAACTCATTCAGGCATCGGCTCAAATGGATTTCCGATCCGTCTTGGTGGCCGCACAACCCCAGACCGTCACCAAGGAACAAGCTCTCCCTGAAAAAGAGCTTCCCAAACCCGATGCAAAGCCCGCAGACGGTTCTGACATGAACTGGATCGATGCCAAACTATGGCGTGAGTTTGAGAAGACCGATTGTAGCTCTGGCAAGTCACCTCAGGGGGACACCCAGGACCCCAACAAACCGGTGGTGGCCTGCGCTAAGGACGGCTCCGAGAAGTACATTTTGGGACCGGTCGAAATCAACGGCACCGACATCACCACTGCGAGCCACACCCAGGTCACCAACTCCACCGGTGTTTCTACCGGCCAGTGGGGTGTAAACATTGAGTTCAACCCCTCTGCCACCGAAAAGTTCAAGAAGGTCACTGAGCGACTTTTTGCTATTAACGGCAAGAACCCGCAGGACGCCCGCGCCCGTTTCGCCATCATGCTTGACGGCGACGTCCTGTCTTCGCCCGTGGCGCAGGCCGTCATCTCCGACGGCAAACCGCAGATTACCGGCCAGTTCGACGAACAATCTGCCAAGGCTCTCGCTGATCAGCTCAAATACGGCGCCTTGCCGATCACCTTCAAGATTCAATCTGAACAACAGATCTCGGCTACCTTGGGCGCTAACCAGCTGAAGATGGGGTTGATCGCTGGCTTGATCGGCCTGGCGTTGGTCTTTATCTACTCGCTTTTCCAATACCGCCTGCTCGGTTTCGTGACGATCGCCTCGCTGATTATCGCCGGCATCATCTCGTACCTGGCCATCGTGTTGCTGGGGTGGTCGATGAACTATCGTCTCTCGCTGGCCGGTATCGCCGGCTTGATCGTGGCGGTGGGTCAAACCGCTGACTCTTTTATCGTCTACTTCGAACGTATTCGCGATGAGATCCGCACCGGGCGTACGATCCCGGCCGCGGTGGATCACGGTTGGGCGTCGGCGAAGAAGACGATCCTGGCATCCAAGGCCGTGAACCTGTTGGCAGCGGTGGTGCTGTACATCGTGTCGGTGGGATCCGTGCGAGGCTTTGCCTTCACCTTGGGCCTGACCGCCATCGCCGACCTGATCGTGGTGTTCCTCTTCACCCATCCGATCCTCACCTTGTTGGCGCGTACCCGTTACTTTGGTGAAGGACGCCGCCATTCCGGTCTCGATCCGGAAGCTCTGGATGCCGTGCCGCTGTATCGCGGAGCAGGCCGTATCCGCACTCCGGAAGATTCAGACGGTCTTTCCTTGGCGGAGCGGCGACGCAAGCAACGTTTGGAACAACACCCCACTGAGTCCGCCGCGGTCCCGCAGGACAACCCGGCACGGGAGGCATAACCCATGGCAAATGCACTGGCAAAATTTGGTAACGACCTGCACACGGGTAAGCGTTCCTATCGATTCGTAGGTCGTCGTAAGCTATGGCTTGCTATCGCGTCACTTCTCATCGCGCTCTCGCTTGCTGTGCCCGTGATCAAGGGCGGATTCAATCTCGGCATCGAGTTCCGCGGCGGATCAGAATTCACCGTCTCGGATACCTCAAATACGGATATTAACTTGGGTAAGGACGCGGTGACGCAAAACGCGCCCGAGGCCACCGATGTGCGGGTGACCAACATTGCACCCAATACCGTGCGCGCCCAAATGAATCAGCTCAGCGACGATCAGACTCTTGCCGTCAAGGGCGCGTTGCAGAAGGCATATGGCGTGACCGAAAACGACGTCACCTCGTCGTATGTCGGCCCCACCTGGGGAGCGGACGTCACTCGTCAAGCCCTATACGGTTTGGTGGCTTTCGTCGTGTTGGCGTTGATCGGCATGGCGCTGTACTTCAGAACCTGGAAGATGTCTTTGGCAGCGATCGCCGGTCTGGTGTTCACTGTGGTGGTCACCGTTGGTATCTATGCGCTGGTGGGTTTTGAGATCACACCAAGTGCGATTATCGGATTCCTGACCATTTTGAGTTATTCGCTATATGACTCTGTGGTGGTCTTCGATAAGATCCGTGAGAATACCCAAAATATCTTTTCGCGGCGCGATTCTACCTATGGCGAACAGATCAATCTGGCCGTGAATCAGACCCTCGTTCGTTCAATCAATACCTCGGTGGTCGGCGTGCTCCCGGTCGGTGCGATTCTCTTCATCGGTGCCTTCATCTTGGGCGCTGGTACTCTCCGGGACCTGTCGCTGTCTCTCTTCGTCGGTATCATCGTCGGCACTTTGGGCACCCTGTTCGTCTCTGCCCCGCTGTACGCCGTGTTGCGTCTGGGGGAGAAGAAGATCCGTGACCACAGTTCTCTGGTGGAGGACGTCCGTGCAGGACGCGCCCCTGATGCGGAGGAAGAACAGCAACTCGAGCGCGGGGTTGGGCGAGCAGGTGGTTCGCACGGCAGCGTTTCAGTCTCCGTGAATAATATTTCCTTTGACAACTAGCTGATCATCCACTGCTATCCCAGAGATAGACACAACGGCTGGAACACCTTGACGGTGTTCCAGCCGTTTGGTTTTTGCGCGGCTCTCAGCGGATATACAATGAACCCATTCACACAGGCGAAGGGAACGATAGTCATGGACAAGTCGGAACATCCCGAAGAAAAGATCGTCACGGATAAGATCCTGAGGAATTTACCCAGCCGGTCGGTCCGCGGTTCTCACCGCGTCATGGCTGCCTCCGAACGAGTGCCAACTCGCCTGGTCTTTGGCAGGGAATATCCCAGCCGAGAGATGAAACAGCTTCGTTTCTCCCCGGTGCTGGCGCCGGTCATTCGAACTGTGCGTAAATTCCATCCCGATGAAGACCTCGAGGTTATCCAGCGGGCCTTTCAGGTGGCTAATAAGTATCACCAAGGGCAGAAACGCAAGAGCGGGGATCCTTATATCACCCACCCTGTAGCGGTGACCACCATCCTCGCTGAGATCGGCGCCACCGGCCCCGTGCTCGTCGCCGGTTTGCTCCACGACACTGTCGAAGATACCGAGTACACGCGAGAGCAACTGGCTGCAGAATTTGGCGAAGAAGTTGCCTATCTGGTTGATGGCGTTACCAAACTAGACAAAGTGGAGTACGGCGAGAACGCCCCCATCGAGACCATCCGCAAACTGGTGTTGTCGATGAGCAAAGACATTCGCGTGCTACTCATCAAACTCGCCGACCGTCTGCATAACGCTCGCACCTGGCGTTTCGTCCAGGCTGAATCTGCAGCCAAAAAGGCAGAAGAAACCCTGAAGATCTACGCTCCGCTGGCTCATCGACTCGGTTTGAACACCATCAAGTGGGAGCTTGAAGATCTGTCGTTCGCCGCGATGTCTCCCGATATCTACCGTGAGATCGTGCGGATGGTAGGGGAGAGAACACCTCAGCTCGAGAAGTATCTGGGTGAAGCGAAAACGGCTATTGAAGAACGCCTTCAGAAAGTGGGCATCGAAGCGTCGGTAACGGGCCGCCCCAAGCACTACTACTCCATTCATCAGAAGATGATGACGAAGTCGAAGAGTTTCGACGACATCAACGATATTCTCGCGGTGCGCATCATGGTGGAGGAAGAAGACACCTGTTACGCAGTTTTGGGTCACGTCATGAGCCTCTGGACGACGATGCCAAACCGCTTCAAGGATTACATCAAGTCCCCTAAGAACAACCACTATCAATCCTTGCACCTGACCGTTCACGGTCCAGGAAATCTGCCGCTGGAAATTCAGATTCGCACCTTCAAAATGCACGAAGAGGCGGAGTATGGCGTGGCAGCTCACTGGCGCTATAAGGCTGCATCTCGCGGTGAAGTGGTATCTGGCGCAACCGCCGAGAAGTCCTCTCAGCAGTCACAATCAGCGTCGAATATGGGCGTGCTGGAACATATTGCAGAGATTTCTAGCTCCAATCCCGAGTCGGATAAATTCTACGAATTGCTGGCAGAATCATTGGCCGGTGACGAGATCGTGGTGCTAACGCCTCAGGGGCAACCCATCACCCTTCCGTCTGAAGCGACTCCAGTTGATTTCGCTTACAGCATTCACTCCGAAGTGGGCGATAAAACGATTGGAGCCAAGGTGAACGGCCGGTTGGTGCCGTTACATTCGATCCTGGATTCCGGGGACGTCGTTGAGATCCTCACGACTCGCGATGAAAACCAGGGGCCCAGCGAAGACTGGCTCAAGTTCGTTCGGTCGTCGAAGGCGCGTACCAAGATTCGCCAGTATTTCGCTAAGGGACGCCGTCTCGAGGCCATCGACAAAGGCCGGGACGTCCTTACCCGCGCCATGCGCAACCATGAGTTGCCGCTGACCAAGATGCTCACACCTAACCTACTGATGCAGGTGGCTCACGAGTTCCATAAGAACGACGGAGCATCGCTTTACCACGCCATTGGCGAAAACGAGATCAAAGCACAAGAGGTCATCGACGCCTTCGTCAAGGTTTACTATGGCGATGAGGACGACCTCCCCAGTAGCGACACCACCGAGTTCGACGAGGACATGTTCTCCTCCCACCGAACCGTCAGCGACACCGGTGTCATCGTCCCCGGAGCCGAAGGCGTACTGACCCACATCGCTAAGTGTTGCACCCCCGTTCCACCCGATGAGATCGTCGGCATTGTTACTCGATCCCGCGGAATTTCGGTGCACCGTACAGACTGCCCCAATATGCGCTCTATCGACACGGAGCCTCGCAAGACTGAGGTACGCTGGGCGCAATCTTCCAACGCCCTGTACCGAGTCATCATTCAAGCCGAGGGTCTGGACAGAAAGTCACTGCTCATGGATCTGGTCAAGGTGATCGCCGAGAATCAGACCAACATTGTCGACGCTCGCGTGCTGACCAACGCCGATCGTTTTGCGATCAACCGCTTCACGCTGGAGCTGCGGGACAGGTATATGTTGGATCACCTCTTACGCGTGATGAAAAATGTCGAAGGCGTCTATAAGGTCTACCGGTTGACGGGCGCTAAGCCTCTCGAGGATTAACTCTTGTTCTTAGGCCTTGCGGCCAGCCCGAATAACCTCTCTTCAATCGCATCACGATGTTTCACGTATTTGGTGTTATCTAGAGCCCGCCGCAAGGAACGTAGCGTACAGTCACTGGCCGGGTCGGAGATGATGGCGCTCAAGAGCTCGTCCGAGGACGGTTCGAAGAGTAAGAGATCCAGCGCGGTCCGTGACGGTGTGGTGATGTTCAGTTCTGCCAACGGTAAGGAATCGTAGGGGATAGTTCGCACCTGATGCACTTGGATATCTTCAAAACGGGCACGAGACATATTGAGGCGAAGCTGCCGGTCAAAATCGAGATGGATGGGTAGCGTCAGCTCGGAGGCGTAACCCCAGATCCATGCGGCGCTGTGCCGGGAGATCCGTCCGCGTCGCCGGTACTGAGCTCGAACGTGCCGGCTCAAGGCGACCGCACGTAACATCGGGGTGACGGTCACTTGCGGCATGACGTATTGCTCTAAACAGACGTGTTGAAGCCGATGATCGGCCACGATCGCCTGAGTCTCTGTGGGCGTTAGATTCAAGGGTCGCAGGTTGATGAGCTGCTCACCGTAGAGCCGTGCGGCGCGGTGTTCCTGCTCGATCTGTTCCACGATGGTTGCCCGTTTTCTCACGGTTGCTGGTGGAGAGACGGACGTTTGCCCCATCAACTGCGGTTCACCCGGCCCGGTAGGTGGGTTGAGCGGATAGGGGAGTAAATCCAGAAGCGAGAGATGTGAGTTCTTCATGCTCATCATTGTCTCTTGGCTGATCAGCGCTTTAAGTGCAAAAGAGATCCCGCAGAGGTATCTGTGGATAACTCTGCGGGATCTTCAGTACTTCAGTCGTTTTTTACTGAAATATTAAGCGTTCAGATCAGCCGAGGAGGCCTTCAGGGTCTCCAACCACTGGCGACGGGCGTCGAGGGCTTCCTGGGCTTTGGCGATGGCGCGCTCATTGCCGGAGGATTGCGCCTTGGCGAGATCTGCCTCGAGACCTGCGATGGAATCTTCCAGCTGAGTGAGCATGGAATTCGCGCGGGCCTTCTTTTCAGGGTTAGACTTCGACCACTTCGCGTTCTCCGCGTTAGAGATTGCATCCTGAATCTTCTTCAGCTCGCCCTCAACGCGACGAACTTGGTTACGGGGAACCTTGCCGGCAGCGTCCCAGCGATCCAGGATGGGCTCAAGCTTAGCCTTAGCCTCCTTGACGTTGGTCACCGGTAAAATTGCGCGGGCTTCTTCAAGAAGCTGTTCTTTGACAGCCAGGTTCGCTTCAAATTCTTTGTCAATCTCTGCGTTGGCGGCGCTACGAGCATCAAAGAAAACGTCTTGCGCTGCGCGGAAGCGCGCCCACAGAGCGTCGTCCTCACGGCGAGAACCGCGCGGGGCAGCCTTCCACTTATCCATGAGGTCACGGTATTTACCAGCGGTGACGCCCCAGTCGGTCGAAGAGGAGAGTGCTTCGGCTTCAGCGATCAAGGCTTCTTTGACGCGCTTGGCCTTGGCATTGGCCTCGTCCAGGGAGGAGAAGTGGGCCTTGCGATGCTTATCGAAGGTGGTGCGTGCAGCACGGTAGCGTTTCCACAACTCATCTTCAATAGTCTTGGGCAGGTGGTGCTCACGCTGCGTTGCTTTCCACTCATCAAAGAGCTGGTTCATCCGCGCGTGTGAATTCTTCCAGTGGGTCTTTTCAGGATCCTGAGCTGCGATGGTCTCTGCTTCGGCAACGATCTTTTCGCGAGCGGCTATGGCCTGTTCGCGGGCTTGAGACTGTTGTTGCTTTTCGTTCTCGGCCAAAGTGGCAATCTGCTCGGTGATAGCTACGAGACGGGACTGAAGGCTCGCGTAATCACCGACCATATTGCGGTTAGCAACCTGTGCGCCCAGTTGCTCTACCGACTTCTGCAGATCAGCGGCGGGTGCGCCGTTGGCAACTCGCGCCTCTAAGAGGGAGACCTGCGCGTCTACATTGTCGAATTTGCGTGCAAAATAGGCCAGTGCTTCGTCCTCGCTGGCATTGGGCAACTGTCCTACGGCGTATTCTTCGCCTTCTACGATGACAAAAACGTGACCGTCTTCGGAGACTCGGCCGAACTTACGTGCCTCGTCGAGGTTGACCGATGTGTCGTCGGATTGTGTGTTCACCGCTATAACTCTTTCGCTCAAGGGGGGATATTCCCGCGTTAAATGAAGAAAAATCGCTACATACGAGCTGTACCCATGCGTCTCATGGGTCGCGAGATCGTTGTAACGCGTCTCTAGAATATCTGGTGGGTTAGGGGAGAGGCAATATTGGTTTATTGAGGGGGCACACCGCCACTGACCCGTTAAAGAACAGATCCGTCGGAGCGCTCTTAGGGTCAGCGCGCCGACGGATCTTCAGCTGATACAGAACCTCTTGGGGGATTGTCCTGCATCTGGGGGACAAAAGTCCTCTAATTTCCCGGCCTCTCACGAGGGCGGGATCAACAACACACGTTCTATTGTCCCCTAAATCGCTTATCGTGTAAAGCGCATCACTCTTATGAGAGAAGAAATTTAGACAAGAGGGGCCGTCTTGGGCTAAGAGTACACAACAGAGTAGTCTTGTAAGGACTATATTTATACCCCACGATCAGAGGAGAAAGATGGCTCGCAAGGCTTCACTTTCAGGTTTCCCGGAGCTACTTCCTGAAGAACGCCTCATCGAGAATCATGTACTCGACACGTTGCGCGAGACCTTTGAACTCCACGGATTTTCACCGATTGAAACCCGCTCAGTAGAAACTGTCGAACAGTTGCTTCGCAAGGGTGAAATCGACAAAGAGGTCTATGGAATCTCCCGCCTGCTTGATGAGGACGAACCGCAGGGTCGCTCTAAGAAAGATAAAGAGAAGCTAGCGCTCCACTTCGATCTGACCGTGCCATTTGCTCGCTACGTGGTTGAAAACGCCGGTTATCTGAACTTCCCCTTCATGCGCTATCAGATGCAGAAGGTCTGGCGAGGGGAGCGGCCGCAGGACGGTCGCTTCCGCGAGTTCACCCAGGCAGACGTCGATGTCGTGGGTGATGGTGCATTGCCCTTCCGCTATGACGCTGAGCTCGCGCTTGTCGTGGTCGACGCGCTGTCGCGCCTGAAGATCGGTGATTTCAAGCTACGACTGAATAACCGCAAGCTTTCAGAAGGCTTCTACCTCGGACTGGGCCTCAACGATACCGCCGGGGTTCTGCGTAATATCGACAAGCTCGAAAAAATTGGCGCGAATGAAGTCTCGCGCCTCTTGCAAGACGAAGTAGGAGCCACAGCCGAGCAAGCAGAAGCGGCTCTGAAATTGGCTGCTATTCGCACTGAAGATATCTCGTTCGTTCAACAAGTGCGTGCCCTGGGGGTTGAGCACGAATTGCTAGACGAAGGTCTTGCCGAGCTTGAAGAGGTTGTGGGCCAGGCGTCCCGCCGAGCCCCGGGCCGGGTGATCGCCGATCTTTCCATCGCACGCGGACTCGACTACTACACCGGCACCGTGTACGAAACCGTTCTCGTGGGTCACGAAAAGCTCGGTTCTATCTGTTCCGGTGGACGCTATGAATCGTTGGCGTCGAACGGCAAGCGCACCTTCCCCGGTGTGGGCCTGTCGATCGGTGTGACCCGCCTCGTCTCTCGCATTATTTCCGAACAGATGGCCACGGCCTCCCGTAAGGTGCCCACTGCAGTCTTCATTGCATTGACCAACGATGATATGTGGGCCGACGCTCAGGACGTCGCGCAGCAGCTCCGTGAGCGAGGTGTTGCTTGCGAGGTCTCAGCAACTGCCGCCAAGTTCGGCAAACAGATTAAGTACGCTGAGAAGCGTGGGATACCCTTTGTGTGGTTTAGCCACGTCGGCGAAGATGGCTCTCTCAGCCACGAGGTCAAAGATATCCGCAGCGGAGAGCAGGTTCAGGCGGATCCCGCTGTCTGGACGCCTCCGGCAGAGGATCTACGAGTTCGCGTGACCGCCTCCAGCAACTAGCCTCAGTTAGAATTAGCCCAAATTTATTAGTGATATGTGCAGCGCCTTTGCGGCGTTGAACCTGAAAGGAAATCAGTGCTACGCACCCATACCCTTGGTGAACTCACCGCCGCCAATATTGGCGAAACCGTCACCCTCACCGGCTGGGTTGCCCGCCGCCGCGACCACGGCGGAGTGGCATTCGTTGACCTGCGCGACCGCGAGGGTGTTACCCAGTGCGTGTTCCACGACGAAAAAGACTTCGAAGCTCTTCGCAATGAGTACGTTCTCAAGGTGACCGGGCAGGTCACCCGTCGACCGGAGGGCAACGAAAACCCGAACCTCACAACCGGGGAGATCGAGGTTGAAGTTACCTCCACCGAGGTTTTAAACACTGCCTCCCCCTTGCCGTTCCAAATCGACGAGCACGTTGAGGTCGGTGAAGAGGCACGTCTGCGTTACCGTTACCTGGATCTGCGTCGTCCTGAGCCCGCGCGTCTGATGCGGCTCCGTTCCGAGGCTAACCGCGTGGCTCGCAACGTGTTGGCCGAAGACGGTTACACCGAGGTGGAGACCCCCACCCTTACCCGTTCAACCCCCGAGGGTGCTCGTGACTTCCTCGTGCCCGCACGCTTGGCTCCGGGCTCGTGGTACGCTCTGCCGCAGTCTCCGCAGCTGTTCAAGCAGCTTTTGCAGGTAGGCGGTATCGAAAAGTATTACCAGATCGCTCGTTGCTACCGAGATGAGGACTTCCGCGCCGATCGCCAGCCTGAGTTTACCCAGCTGGACATCGAAGCGTCCTTCGTCGATCAGGAAGACATCATCGATCTGGGCGAGCGTATCGTTCAGGCGGTGTGGTCTCTCATTGACGTTGAGATTCCGCGCCCCATCGACCGCATCACTTACAAGGATGCGATGGAGAAGTACGGTTCGGATAAGCCCGATCTCCGCTTCGGCCTCGAGTTGACCGAGCTGACGGATTATTTCAAAGACACTACCTTCCGCGTCTTCAAGGCACCTTACGTTGGTGCCGTGGTCATGCCCGGTGGCGCGTCTCAGCCGCGCCGCACCCTGGATGCTTGGCAGGAATGGGCCAAGCAGCGTGGTGCTAAGGGCCTTGCTTACGTCCTGATTCAGGAAGACGGCGAGCTGACGGGACCTGTCGCCAAGAACATCACCGACGAGGAGCGCGCAGGGCTGGCCGGGGCCACGGGTGCGAAGCCCGGTGACTGCATCTTCTTCGCGGCTGGAACTGCTAAGGAATCACGCGCGCTGCTCGGTGCTGCTCGCGTCGAGATCGGTCACCGCACCGGTCTGATCAAGGACGGCGATTGGTCGTTCGTGTGGGTTGTCGACGCCCCGATGTTCGAACCCGCCGCAGACGCAACAGCCTCCGGAGACGTGGCATTGGGTAATTCGGCTTGGACCGCTGTGCACCACGCCTTCACCTCGCCCAAGCCCGAGTTCCTCGACAACTTTGACGAGAACCCCGGTGAGGCGCTGGCATACGCTTACGACATCGTGTGCAACGGAAATGAGATCGGCGGCGGCTCGATTCGTATTCACCGCAAGGACGTCCAGGAACGTGTTTTCAAGGTCATGGGCATCGGTGAAGAAGAAGCCCAGGAGAAGTTTGGCTTCCTGCTGGACGCCTTCTCCTACGGTGCGCCTCCCATGGGTGGTATCGCGTTCGGATGGGATCGCGTCTTGCAGCTCTTGGGCAACACCGATTCGATCCGCGACGTCATCGCTTTCCCGAAGACCGGCAATGGTTTCGACCCGCTGACCGCCGCTCCTGCGCCCATCACCGCGCAGCAGCGTAAGGAGGCCGGCGTCGACTTCAAGCCGAAGAAGGAAGAGAAGAAAGACGCCTAAACTGCGGCGTTAACTTCCTCAGGCGGAGAAACTGCCATTGAGGTGGTCAAAGATCCGGGGGCAATACCCCGTCGCTCAGGATGCAATCGTTGAGGCGGGTGCTTCTGAGCAGACGGGGAATGCCTCCGGATCTTTGTTGACTGGGGTATAACGAAGTCGTTGAGCCGAGTAGAGTTTCACCGGTAAGTTGTGGGTGCGGTAACGGAAGGTACGAAAATGCGGGTCGCGGTGATAGGCGCCAGTGGTGCTGGCAAATCTACGTTCTGCAAACAACTCTCGACGATCGTCCGCGCCCCCTACATGGAGATGGATAGTTTGTATTGGCAACCGGGATGGACGCCCAACCCGGCCTTCGTCCATGAAGTCCAGCAACTATCGCAAAGGGGTAATTGGATTACGGAATGGCAGTACGCCGATGCGCGTACCATCATTGCTGAATATTCAGATCTCTTCATCTACTTGAACTACCCGCGCTGGCTCGTGATGTGTCGGGTCATCCGTCGGACAGTACAGAGACGTATATTTCATACCCCTGTGTGTAACGGAAACATGGAACCGCCATTATCCACCATTTTCTATAATCCAGAGCACATTGTGAGGTGGTCGTGGAAAAGCTATACGAAGTATGCACAGCGTTGGCAGAAACTTCAGGAGCGGTACCCCGAGAAAACTTTTCTGAGCTTTTCACACCCGCGGCAAGCACGTCGTTGGCTAAGTGAAATCGCACCACAACTTTCATCATAAGGAGTTCACTATGCGAGTTATCCTGCAGAGAGTTAGCAAAGCCCGTGTTGAAGTAGACGGGGAAACGGTCGGTGTCATCGAGGGCCCAGGATTGTTAGCCCTCGTCGGAATTACGCATGATGATTCCGAAGTTGAGGTAGCCAAACTCGCCGAAAAAACACTTAATCAGAGAATCTTCGAGGGAGAAAAATCGGCGAGCGACATTGATGCCCCGGTATTGGCTGTGAGTCAATTTACTCTCTATGCGGACATGAAGAAAGGGCGTCGTCCTTCCTGGTCCAAGGCTGCCCCCGGTCATGTTTCCGAGCCCGTATACAACCAATACGTAGAGAAACTCCGTGAATTAGGAGCTCACGTTGAAACAGGTCAATTCGGTGCCGATATGCAAGTCAGCCTGGTCAATGATGGTCCGGTGACGCTTATTCTCGATTCGCAAGAGCTGTTGTAGGAGTTTGCGTGACCACACTCTTCGATGCCGCCGATTCGTCCGATGAACCGGATGAAGAGATAAAACGCGCCCGTGATCCATTGGCTGTGCGTATGCGCCCGCGTACGCTTGATGAGGTGGTGGGCCAAAAACATCTGCTTCGTCCGGGCTCCCCGCTACGCGTTCTCGCCGGAACAGACGAAACTATCGTTGGTCCGTCCTCCATCATTTTGTGGGGGCCGCCAGGTACCGGTAAAACTACCCTGGCCCACGTCATCGCCCGATCCGGTAATCGCAAATTCGTAGAGCTTTCGGCGGTCACGGCCGGAGTCAAGGACGTTCGGGCCGTCATGGAACAGGCCTTGGAAGACCGCGATTTTCGGGGCATTTCCACTGTCTTGTTTCTAGATGAAATTCACCGTTTCACCAAAGCACAGCAGGATGCCCTCCTTCCTGGAGTCGAGAATCGTTGGATCATTCTCGTCGCTGCGACCACGGAGAATCCGTCATTTTCAGTCATTTCGCCTCTACTTTCTCGGTCTGTCATGCTCACCCTGCAATCACTGCAGAATGATGACATTGAACAGCTTGTGCGCCGAGCGCTGACGAGCCCTCGTGGGCTGCGGGGACAATTCGACATCTCCGAACCTGCCCTGGACTATATTGTTCGTCTTGCCAATGGGGATGCGCGTAAATCGCTGACTTCTCTTGAGGCAGCCGCGGCCGTCGCGTACGGACGATCAGATGAACCAGACCAACCCATTCTGATCGATGAGGACCATGCGGTCGAGGCACTCAACCAGGCGTCGGTACGTTATGACCGTGGGGGAGACCAGCACTATGACGTGGTATCCGCCTTCATCAAATCTATTCGTGGCTCAGATGTTGACGCAGCCCTGCACTACCTGGCACGTATGATCGTTGCCGGCGAGGACCCCCGTTTCATTGCTCGTCGGCTGGTGGTGCATGCCAGCGAGGACGTCGGTATGGCGGATCCCAGCGCATTGACGGCAGCGGTGAACGCAGCTCAAGCGGTACAGCTCATCGGTATGCCCGAGGCGCGCATCAACCTCGCCCAGGCGACCATCCACCTGGCGACCGCTCCGAAATCCAATGCAGTCATTAAGGCGATAGATGCTGCGATGGACGACGTCAAACAAGGATCGTCCGGCAACGTTCCACCTCATCTTCGGGACTCTCATTATGGTGGGGCGCAACAATTGGGCCACGGTGCCGGTTATAAATATCCCCACGATGAACGATTCGGTATTTCGAATCAGCAGTACCTCCCGGATGTTTTACAGGGGCGGGAATACTATGAACCGACAGTTTTCGGTCACGAGTCGGGTATGAAACACAGATTGGAAACCATCAAACGGTTCTTGAGAGGGGAATGAATCCGCGTTGTGCTTCTAAACACGGTGCCGTGAGATTTTAGCGATCTATACAGTTGTCTACCCGTCGTGTAAGCTATTGCTTTGGCTGGCAAGCCTCTTAAAACGCAGTTTAATCTGATCACCAAGAGGTTGTAGCGAGGAGTGCGGCTGCTCCGAGCTCTCCACTGCACGAACCGTGTGCAGCACAGGGAGGCCACGCCAAACAGAACAAATGGGAGTGTTCTGACGAACTATCCCAACCGCTATGAAAGGTAAATTGTGGCTAACCATAACCGCACCCGCCGTACCGTGCGTC
The DNA here is from genome assembly GCF_040946465.1 of Rothia sp. LK2588. Classification (NCBI taxonomy): domain Bacteria; kingdom Bacillati; phylum Actinomycetota; class Actinomycetes; order Micrococcales; family Micrococcaceae; genus Rothia; species Rothia sp. LK2588. Next base: position 507,874 of record NZ_JAYWLS010000001.1, read on the forward strand.
AGTCCCGTGCCCTGGGCATTGCACTGACCCCGAAGGCAGAAAAGTACTTCGAGCGTCGTCCTTACGGCCCCGGCCAGCACGGTCGCGCCCGTAAGAAGCAGGACTCCAACTACGCAGTTCAGCTGCGTGAGAAGCAGCGTCTGCGCGCTCAGTACAACGTCCGCGAAGCACAGATGCGCCGCATCTACCTCGAAGCAAAGCGCGTCGAGGGCCAGACCGGTAAGAACATGATCGAGATCCTCGAGACCCGTCTCGACGCTCTTGTTCTGCGTGCAGGCTTCGCCCGCACCATTGCTCAGGCTCGCCAGGCTGTTGTGCACCGTCACATCATGGTGGACGGCGTTCGTGTTGACCGCCCGTCCTTCAAGGTGAAGCCCGGACAGATGATTCACGTGCACCCGCGCTCGGAGAAGATGGCACCCTTCCAGATCGCAGCAACCGGTGAGCACCAGGCAGTGCTCCCCGATACCCCTGCATACCTCAAGGTTTCCATCGAAAAGCTCCAGGCTGTTCTCGAGCGCGCTCCCAAGCGCGAAGAAGTACCCGTGACCTGCGAAGAGCAGCTCGTGGTTGAATACTACTCGCGACTGGCATAAAGCTCGTCTAACAAAGGCCCACACAGGCAACTGTGTGGGCCTTTGTCGTTGGCGCAGAATGTGAGCAGAAATCTTAGGCCGCATATCGGCTGATAGACACCTGCCAGGAAACCCGAAATCTTGCTGATCCAGGCGACACAACATCGTTTATACGCAGATCATCCGTACAGTAGAATTGTTATCACATCGTGATCTTTGGTCACGCTCAAACCGTACAGCCAACTGACAGGGGAGAACGTATGAGTGGAGCAGATATCGCTGGCCTTGTCTCAGCTGCTGTTTTCGCGATTTTGGTGGCCTTATTGGCTCTACCCATTCTCAAACTGGGTAGAGTCTTCGACCAACTCACTATGACGATCCGTTCACTCAACGATGGCGCGTTGCCCCTGCTCGATGAGATGACTAAAACTGTGAACACCGCGAACACACAGCTCGCTAAGGTGGATGACATTACGTCGAACGTCTCAGATGCCTCCGCCAACGTCTCGGCACTCTCATCATTGGTCTCCTCTACCGTTGGCCAGCCGATCATCAAGGTTGCCTCTTTCTCTCACGGTCTAAGGAGCGCACTTCGCCAGCAAAATAATGATTCCTCGACCGCCGCCCGTTCCCACGAGGGCTCTGTATCGGATGAGGGCCGCTAGCGAGATGCCCAGAATATTTTCAACGGGAGGCGCCAAACCATTGGGGTCACTGGTAAACAAAACTTCCGATTTTGTCACCCGCGTCAAACAAGGGATGCAAGAGAAAGAAGCGGAGTTGCAGAGCCGATACTTGAACGGCGCCGCCCCTGCGTCATCAGCTCAGAGGAACCATAACCTCCAAACTCACAAGATTGTTGAATCTTCGAGCACTCAGGTGAATGCCGAACCCGAAGGGGCTGAGACACTGCGCCAACGTATTGAACGGGATCGTGCCCTGGGTGATGATTTTTTCTCATCCGGCGTCTCACCTAAAATTTAAACTTAATATCTCAGAATTAGAATTTACCGCTACGATAAGGAACTTCCCCGAATGCTTTCTCAAGAAATCTCCAAACGTTGGATCGACTTCTTTGAGGCACGTGGCCACACCGTGGTCCCCAGTGCTTCACTAGTATCAAATGAACCGGGTGCCATGTTCACCATCGCAGGTATGGTTCCCTTCATTCCGTACTTCTTGGGTCGAGAGGTTCCGCCCTATTCTCGCGCGACCTCCGTTCAGAAGTGCATCCGTACCCTCGATATCGAAGAAGTAGGTAAGACCGCCCGACACGGCACCTTCTTTCAGATGGCAGGTAACTTTTCCTTCGGTGACTACTTCAAAAAAGAGGTCATTCCGTGGGCTTGGGAGTTGCTGACCACCTCCGTCGATGATGGTGGTTTCGGCCTGGATCCTGAACGTCTGTGGATCACCGTTTATGAAGGCGACGACGAGGCCTATGATTTGTGGACTCGGGTTGTAGGTGTTCCTGAAGAACGCGTTCAGCGCATGAGCATGAAGGAAAACTACTGGTCGACAGGTCAGCCCGGACCCGCAGGCCCCGACTCGGAAATCTTCTACGATCGTGGACCGGCCTATGGTAAAGATGGTGGCCCCGCGGTAGATGACGATCGATACATTGAGATCTGGAATCTCGTGTTCATGCAGTACCAGCGCGGTGAAGGCATTGGCAAGGACGACTTCGAGATTCTGGGTGAGTTGCCCAAGAAGAGCATTGATACCGGTTTGGGTGTTGAGCGTCTCGCCATGTTGTTGCAGGGCGTCGAGAACTTCTACGAAACTGACCAGGTCCGGCCCGTACTGGACGCCGCGGCCGAGCTATCAGGCAAGAAGTATCACGGTTCAGAGTCCGCCTCCGATGAAGGCTATGAAGACGACGTTCGAATGCGCGTGGTTGCAGACCACATTCGTTCTTCGCTGATGTTGATTGCCGATGGTGTGATCCCCTCGAATGAAGGCCGCGGATACATTCTTCGCCGCCTGATGCGTCGTGCGATCCGTGCCATGCGTCTGTTGGGAGTCACCGAGCCCTGCCTACCGGTGCTCTTCCCCGCTTCTCGCGACGCAATGAAGGGTGCATTCCCCGTTGTCGGCGACGAATTCGATCGGATTTCCCGCATTGCCTACGCCGAAGAAAAGGCTTTCCTGCGGACTATCGAGTCGGGGACCGAGCGTTTGGAGAATGCGGTAAAGCAGGCAAAAGCTACCGGTCAGTCGACCGTTTCCGGTCAAGACGCTTTTACTCTGCATGATACCTACGGTTTCCCCATCGACCTGACCCTGGAGATGGCAGAGGAAGCCGGCGTTAAGGTGGACGAAAAGGCATTCCGCGAACTCATGGAGGAGCAGCGTCACCGTGCTCAGGCCGACGCTCAGGCCAAGAAGGGTGCCCACGCCGACCTTTCTACGTTCCGGGAGCTGGCAGACCAGCGCGGTTCTGTTTTCACCGGGTACACCGAGCTCAAGACTGAAACTACTTTGCGGGCGATTATCGTAGACGGTGCAACTGTGCCGGCCGCTTCTGCGGGCCAACAAGTAGAAGTTGTGCTCGACGAAACTCCTTTCTACGCTGAAGCCGGCGGACAGGCCGCAGATACCGGCACCATTTCCGGTAATGGATTCGCGCTGGATGTCTCCGATGTTCAGCAGCCGGTCAAGGGATTGAGTGTTCATCGTGCGGTAGTCCGCCAGGGTGAGGCTGTGGCTGGTACCCCCGTTGTCGCTCAGGTCAATGAACAGCGACGTCGCGATGGTGAAAAGGCGCACTCGGGTACTCACATCGTGCACGCGGCACTCCACCAGATCCTGGGCAACGAAGCCACTCAGCGAGGCTCCTTCAATAAGGAGGGCTACCTGCGTTTCGACTTCGCATGGAACGAGGGACTCTCCGAAAGTGTGCAGCGTGAAGTGGAAGAGCTTGCCAACACCGCAATTCGCGATAACCTTCAGACGGTCACCCGCGAGATGCCCCTGGCGGAGGCTAAGAAGCTTGGTGCAATGAGTCTGTTCGGCGAAAAGTATGGAGATACCGTGCGGGTCGTTGAAATCGGTGGAGATTTCTCCCGCGAACTCTGCGGTGGAACGCACGTCGATTCTTCCGCAGAGATCGGTTCACTGACCCTGCTGACCGAACAGTCGGTGGGATCGGGTAACCGCCGTGTCGAGGCTTTGGTGGGCCTTGATTCGTTCAACCACCTCGCTGCCGAGCGCACGTTAGTGAATCAGCTGACCTCCATGATGAAGGTTCAGAAGTCCTCCGACCTGCCCGAGAAGCTCAACGAGACTCTGAATAAGCTGAAAGCCGCCGAGAAGGAACTTGAAAAGCTCCGTAAGGAAAAGCTACAGGCTGAAGCGGGCAAGCTCGTTGAAAAGGCCGAGACCGTCGGTACTGTGCGGGTATTGCTCCATAACGCAGGTGAAATGACTGCCAACGAAGTCCGTGACCTTGCCCTCGACCTTCGTCAGCGACTGGGTTCGGATGCGGCCGTTGTCGCCGTTACCGGTATCAATAACGGACGCCCCGTCATCATCATTGCTACCAACGAGGCTGCCCGTTCCGCGGGTGTCAAGGCCGGTGCGCTGGTGCGCGTGGCTACCTCCGTTCTCGGCGGTGGCGGTGGTGGAAAGGACGACGTCGCTCAGGGTGGTGGCCAGGACCCCGCCAAGATCGACGACGCGTTCGCCGCTATTCGATCTGCCGTTACAGAGGCTCAGTAACCGGTGGCGTTCACACGTGGAAAGCGCATGGGCGTCGACGTGGGCAATGCCCGCGTCGGCGTGGCCGTGTGCGATCCCGATGGGATCATGGCCACCCCGCTGAAGACCCTGAGACGAGATGTGAAAAAGAACTCGGATCAACGGGTTCTGATGAAACTGATCGAGGTCAATGACATCGTAGAAGTCTTTGTGGGGCTTCCAAAAACAATGCGAGGTGGCCATTCCACGTCCACTCAAATGGCTCACGAATATGCTCGTGCCATCGCCCAGCAACTTGGGGAGCGTGGGCATAGTATTCCGGTACGCTTAATCGACGAGCGGTTGACTACCGTAAGTGCGCACAGATCCTTGCACGAAGCAGGAGTTTCTTCACGTGACTTCAAATCGGTGGTAGATCAGGTGGCCGCCGTGAATATTTTAGAGACAGCACTGGATACGTTGAAGGCAGGGCACCGCGAGCCCGGCGAACTTGTAGAATTGACCATCGCACCTGGCGAACAGATTTTTGACGCTGAAGCTCAAAATGACCATGATACGGAGACCACCGAGTGAGTAATCGTTCAAACTCGAGAAACGCGCGAGGCGACCAAGAATCCCCCGACAACCTCAATACCCTTCTCAACCATGGGGAAGATGGTGGCCGTGAGGGATTCCTTGGGCTGAACGTCGAGCATGACGAGTACACCGAGGAGCAGCGTCGCAAGGTCAAGGCTCGCCGTCGCAATACGATGCTCACTGCAACCTTGGTATTCAGCGTCGCACTCGTCATGATTGTCGCAATTTTGAGTCCTCAGATGGGTTGGTTTAAACGTAAAGATTTTCGCGGCGATGGGAACGGCACCGCTGTCACCTACACCGTGGATCAAGGTGACACCGCCTATAAAATCGCCAATGACCTGGAATCCAAAGGCGTGATTGCTGATGCAAACCGTTTTGTGGAGAATTTCCAAGAACAGGCTGGAGAGCAGTTCATTCAGCCCGGTCAATACTCATTGCAGGAGCAAATGAGTAGCGAATCTGCGATTCATATCCTGTTGCAGAAGGATAAAGAAAACCAGAACTATTTGGCCATTAACCAGAACTGGCGTATGGATGAAACATTTGACGCTATCGCCAAGGCCACCGGAAAAAACGTAGGTGAGTTGCAGGCACTCAACTCAGACGTCACGAAGTTCGGTATTCCCGCTAAGTTCCCGTCTCTAGAGGGCTGGTTGCACCCGGGCGAGTATCACTTCGATAAGAATGCCTCTTCCGAAGAGATCATTCAGACGATGGTAGATCGCACTAAAGCTGATCTGAATGAGGCCGGAGTTCAAGGCGACGATGAGATTTTCCACGTGGTTACTGTGGCCTCGATTCTCGAATTTGAGGGTATCCCCAAGGACTATGATCCCATCGCCGGTGCGATCGAGAATCGTATGAATAACCCCGAAGGTGAGACCGGCGGTTTCTTGCAGTCGGATGCAACCGTAGCCTATGGTCTCGGGGAAAAGACATATCAGCTAACCACCGAAGAAAAACAGGATAAGAACAACAAGTACAACACCTTCGCGCATCCTGGATTGCCGGTTGGACCTATTGGTTCTCCCACATTGGATGCCATCGAGTCAGCGGCTCACCCACAGAAAAACGATTATTACTTCTGGGTGACCGTCAATCTGGACACGGGTGAAACGAAATTCGCCGAGACGTATGCCGAACATCAACAAAATGTCGCTGAATACGAACAATGGTGTTCCAAGAACGAAGGAAAATGCTCCTAATATGAGCAAGGAACTCGACCGGGGTGGTCAGGCATTTGTGCTTGGCCACCCCGTTGGCCATTCACTCTCACCGGCTTTGCACAATGCCGCCTACCATCAGTTGGGGGTGAACATTCACTATGGCCGTTGGGATACTACCGTAGAAGAGCTTGGCGATCGCATGGCATATGCGCAGAGCCATCGCGTCATTGGATATTCCTGCACTATGCCCCTGAAAGATGCAGTGAAACCACATCTTGACCGGTTGACCCCTTTTGCCGAGGCAGTGGGCGTCGTCAATACCGTGACGTGGAGGAAAGATCATTCCGGAGACAAGCAGGCGTGGGGGCATAACACCGATGTTTCGGGGATAGTAAATGCTCTACACCATGCCGGTGCTCGTACTCATCGAATCGCCATTATTGGCGGCGGTGGTACTGCTACGGCTGCCGTAGCGGCAGCACGCTTCATGGGCGCAGGAGAAGCCGATGTGTTTGTGCGTTCAGTGGCTCGAGCAGAACTTGTACGCCAAGTAGCTCAACGAGTGGGCCTCACCCTGAACTTTTATGCCCTGGATAGCTTTGCTCAACGTGCTTCTAGTTATTCAGCGATCATGTGCACCCTCCCCGCTGGTGCGGCGGATGAATTGATTCAATACGGGGGAGAGCATGTTTCCGGGACCCTCTTAGATGTCAGTTACGATCCGTGGCCCTCAGAACTAGCTCGGCGTTGGGAATCTCGAGGAGGGACCATCACCTCCGGAAAAGAGATGCTCATGTACCAGGCAGTAGATCAAATCAGACTTTTTCTGGGATATGAATTAGACCAGCGTCTTCCGCAAGAGGAACAGGTTGTTCATGCGATGTGTACAGCAATCGGTTTACCCCCTCGACACAACGAATCGTTACGGGTCTACGATGCCGGAAAATTACAACCCCAGGGAACGGTTCCGATAGAATAGACAAAATTTGTTCTCCGCCGGGATGTCGAGTAAAGCTGTTAGTAAAGCCCCGTTCGGTGGTGAACCAATAGAGACGAAGGCGGATACATGTTGCGTTGGCTAACCTCAGGCGAATCACACGGTGAAGCGCTGGTTGGAATTATTGAAGGCGTGCCCGCTGGGGTTGAGCTGACCTCAGAAATGGTTTCGAAAGCTCTTGCCCGTCGTCGTTTGGGTTATGGACGCGGCGCGCGCATGAAGTTCGAGCAAGATCAAGTGCGCTTACTCGGTGGTGTGCGACACGGCAAGACTCTGGGTGGGCCTATCGCCATTGAGATTGCTAATACCGAATGGCCCAAGTGGAAAGACGTGATGAGCGCCGATCCCGTGGACCCAGCGATTCTGGAAGGGCGAGCACGCAATGCCCCCTTGACCCGTCCGCGTCCTGGACATGCCGATTTCACCGGGATGCAAAAGTACAATTTCGATGAATCCCGTCCCGTGCTGGAACGCGCTTCCGCACGTGAAACCGCTACTCGGGTCGCCCTGGGCGTCGTGGCCCAACAGGTCCTTGAGGCCTTGGGTATTCGCCTCGTCAGCCATACCACCGCCATTGCCGAGGTAGCCGCACCTGCAGACGCCGCTCGTCCTACGCCCGACGACGTGGCATACCTCGACGCTGATCCCTTGCGCTGTTTCGATCAGAAAACCTCTGAGGTTATGGTCCAGACAATCGACAATGCGCATAAAAACGGTGAAACGCTCGGGGGAGTCGTCGAGGTTCTCGCTTATGGTATGCCTCCCGGACTCGGTTCCTTCGTACACTGGGATCGGCGCTTGGACGCACGCTTGGCGGCCGCTTTGATGGGCATTCAAGCTATCAAAGGTGTCGAGGTAGGCGATGGATTCTTGACAGCGGCACGACCCGGCACAGAAGCTCACGATGAAATCGTCAACGGTCCCCAGGGGGCCCAACGGGTGAGCAACCGAGCTGGTGGTATCGAAGGCGGTATGAGCATCGGAGATCTGCTCCGCGTTCGTGCCGCAATGAAACCCATCGCCACCGTCCCCAAGGCCTTGAAAACCGTTGATACTGCGACTGGTGAAGAGGCTCGTGCTCATCACCAGCGCTCCGATGTGTGCGCAGTGCCCGCGGCAGGGGTCGTCGCTGAAGCAATGGTTGCTTTAGTCTTGGCGGAGGCTGCATTGGAAAAATTTGGTGGCGACTCGATTGCAGAGACTGTGCGCAATAAAGATGCATACCTCAGCAATATCCCAGACTCATTGAAGTGGGAGTCGAATATCGCCGGTTGGGATAGCTAGAGATACCTGTCGTTATGAAACCTGCACAGGAGGAGGTCTCTTTTCCCGACCCGCAACGAGTGCGCGAAGTGCAAGAGGGATTTCTCGAACGACGTCGGCCGATAGTTTTGATCGGCCCGATGGCGGCCGGGAAATCTTATATTGGTGCACACATTGCGCGTTTCTATGGATACCGATTTCTCGATGCGGACCATCTATTCGTGGAAAAATTTGGTCCCATCTCGGAATTTATAGAGCTGTACGGTGAACCGGAATTTCGGGCAAAAGAGGCGCTTCTCATTGCAGAGGTACTAAATTCACCTCGCTACCGAAACTGCATTTTTTCGTTGGGGGGCGGCGCGCCTATGACGGACGCTGTGGCCGAGATCCTCCGTCACGAAACAGTGATCTACATTTTGGTGGATCTGGAAACAGTGCGGCCTCGCATTGAAAACAACACTACCCGCCCCTTGTTGCAGCCGAACCCGGTAGAAAAATGGGTTCAAATCATGCACGAGCGACAGTCCCGATACGAAGAATTGGCCACCTACACACTCGACGCGAGGGGAAATCCTGGCGTGGTCAAAATGACCTCTGAACTCCAAGAGTTTATTCTCTCGACCCGCAAAGGAGCTTGAATTGTCAGAGCAGCTTGAAAACACCGTTATCTCAGTTACGGGTTCTCAACTGAGTGAAAATTACGATGTTCTGGTCGGCCACAACCTTCTCGGAGAAATTCCTGGGATTCTGGGAAATCAAACCCAACGGGTTCTGGTGATTCACCCTCGCGCCCTGCGCTCTACCGGTGAGCTGGTGATGGAGGACCTTCGTAAAGCCGGTTATGAATCTTTCAGCGCAGAGATCCCTGATGCAGAGGAAGGCAAGCACCTCCAGGTTGCTGGATTCTGTTGGCAGGTATTGGGCCAGAATAATTTCACCCGTTCGGATGCCATCATTTCGGTAGGTGGCGGAGCCGTGACGGACCTGGCTGGATTCGTGGCATCGACTTGGTTACGGGGCACTAAGGTAGTACACATTCCCACGACGCTGTTGGGAATGGTGGACGCAGCAGTCGGCGGAAAGACCGCTATCAATACCGCCGAGGGAAAGAACTTGGTCGGAACCTTCTATCCTCCAGCTGCTGTGCTCTGCGAACTGGGGACGTTGCGAACCTTACCTGAAAATGAGTTACTGACCGGGCTGGCAGAGGTTATCAAGTGCGGATTTATTGCCGACCCTGAAATCCTTGACTTGATCGAAAACAACCCAGACAAATTGCGAGATTCCCAATCAACTGTCATTCGAGAACTTATTGAACGTTCAATCAGGGTTAAAGCGCGCATTGTCTCTTCGGATCTGAGGGAGAACGGTCAACGCGAATTCTTGAATTATGGTCATACCCTGGGGCACGCTATTGAGCGAGCGGAACGTTACCAGTGGCGGCACGGTGCAGCGGTGGCCGTTGGCATGGTTTACGCTGCGGAACTGTCGCTAGCAGCCGGTTATCTGGACGAAGAAACCGTAAACCGAACTAGAACGATATGTCAGTCGGTTGGTCTGCCGGTGAGTTACCCCGCTGATCGCTGGAACACGCTCCTGGAGACTATGCGACGAGATAAGAAAACGCGAGGTCGTCAGATGCGATTTGTTATTTTGGAACGCCCAGGTAAACCCCGTATCTATGAAGTTCCCGATGATGCGATCCTCATGTCAACCTACCTGGAGCTGGCATAATCTCATCGCTCTCGCTTTTTGGACTGATCGGACTGGGGGAGAGAAGCCATCAGCAGGTCGTTGCGATGGCATTCAGGCGACCTGAAGAATCGCGGTACAATACTAACGACGACTGCATATTTGACAACTCAACATCTAAGGAGAGCCTGTTGGCTACTACCAACGACATCAAGAACGGTACGGTTCTGAAAATTGACGGCAACCTGTGGTCCGTCATCGAGTTCCAGCACGTCAAGCCCGGTAAAGGCGGCGCATTTGTGCGTACTAAGTTGCGCAACGTGACCTCTGGCAAGGTCGTTGACAAGACTTTCAATGCTGGGGCCAAGGTAGAGACCGCAACTGTTGATCGTTCCGATTATCAGTACCTGTACCAGGATGGCGACTCCTACGTTTTCATGGACACCAAGACCTACGATCAGATCAATGTTCCTGAAGTGGTAGTAGGAAATGCTGCCAACTTCATGTTGGAATCCCAGGTAGCCACTGTCGCCATGCATGAAGGCTCCCCGCTGTACATTGAGTTGCCTGCCTCGGTTGTTCTGGAAATTACTTACACTGAACCCGGACTGCAGGGTGACCGTTCCACTGGTGGTAACAAGCCAGCTACTCTTGAGACCGGTTATGAAATTCAGGTTCCTCTCTTCTTGGAGCAGGGAACCAAGGTCAAGGTTGATACCCGCACCGGTGAATACCTCGGCCGCGTCAACGACTAACATCTAGGACATAGTGAACTCACGCACTAAAGCCCGCCTGAGAGCACTTGAAGTTCTTTTCGAGGCGGATCAACGAAACGACGACATCATCGATGTTCTCACCAGACGTCGTATGCATACGAGCGCTCAGATTTCTACTTATTCGGAAGAAATCGTGCGCGGGGTGCGCGATCATGACGCAGAAATCGTTGAATACATCGAGACCTACTCACAAGGGTGGACGATGGACCGCATGCCCAGCGTTGACCGCGTAGCTTTGCGTCTGGGTGCCTGGGAATTGTTGTTCAACGACGATATTCCCGATGCCGTGGCCATCTCCGAAGCGACGGGGTTGGTACGCGTACTATCAACGGACGATTCACCTAGGTTCGTTAACGGTTTATTAGATCGTTTGCGCCAGGTGAAACCGATGTTGCTGACTTAAAAATTTGAGGGACAAGACCCACTGGGTCTTGTCCCTCTTTTGTAAATAACAATAAGGTTGCCCGGTAGGAACTCACTGATTCAAGCGTGATATGTTAGATATCGGCAAAGCAACCTTTAAGTCCGTCCTGTGAGGCGGGGAAGGAGGCCGGCACCATGGTAGAGAACCTGCCGCAGATTGCGCGCACAATTCTATCTAAAGCCGACATCGATCGTGCTCTGACTCGTATCGCACATGAGATTCTCGAGTCCAACAAGGGTGCAGAAAACCTTGTAATTTTGGGCATTCAGCGTAAGGGGTCGCCCCTAGCTGAGCGCCTCGCAGAAAAAATTGCGTCCACAGACCTATCATTCTCTGCGTTTGATTCTCTGGGGCAACTGGATATCACCATGTACCGGGATGACCTTCGTCAAACACCCGGTCGTTTTCCAGATCCCACCAAACTTCCCCCGGCTGGTATTGACGGCAAAAATGTAGTCTTGGTGGATGACGTCCTTTTCTCCGGCCGCACCATCCGAGCTGCGCTGGACGCCTTGAAAGATAACGGCCGTCCGGCACTGGTCCGTCTAGCCGTACTCGTTGACCGTGGACACCGTGAATTACCCATCCGGGCTGATTTCGTAGGCAAGAACCTTCCCACTGCATCGGATGAAAAAGTCAAGGTTTACCTCGACGAAATTGACGGTAGCGAAGACCGCGTTGACATCATTCAGGCACAGGGGAAATAAATAATGAAGCATCTACTCGATACCCGCGAACTTTCTCGCGAAGAAGCCATCGATATTTTGGATACCGCCGACTACATGCGGCAGGTAGGCCTACGAGAAATCAAAAAACTGCCCGCTTTGCAGGGACGAACCGTAGTCAACCTCTTCTTCGAAGATTCGACCCGCACCCGGTTGTCCTTCGAGGCAGCCGAGAAGCGCCTCTCAGCTGACATCATCAACTTCTCGGCCAAAGGATCATCAGTTTCCAAAGGCGAATCCCTCAAGGATACTGCCCAGACTCTGGCAGCAATCAACGCAGACGCGATTGTTATTCGTCATGGCGCCTCGGGTGCTCCTCAGCGTCTAGCTGAAGCTGGTTGGATCGATGCACCTATTCTGAACGCAGGTGATGGCACCCATGCGCATCCGACCCAGGCCCTCTTGGATGCGATGACTCTTCGCCAATTCCAAGAACAAAGCAAAGGTATTGAAACCAGGGGAGCGGCATTAGACGGAATGCGCGTGGCTATCGTGGGTGACATCCTGCATTCCCGCGTTGCTCGTTCCAACCTTTGGCTACTCCACACTCTGGGAGCAGAGGTAGTTTTCGTTGCTCCTCCGACCCTTCTGCCGGTTGGTATCGAAGATTGGCCATGCGAAGTTTTCTATAACCTCGATGAAGCGCTGGAGACCAACATCGATGCAGTGATGTTGCTGCGAATCCAAAAGGAACGTATGCACGCAGCATTCTTCCCCTCAGCCGAAGAATACACGCGCCTCTGGGGACTCACCCCCGAGCGATTTGCTCTGCTGGATTCTTCTGAACAAGAAACCGCCGTCCTCCATCCGGGCCCCATGAACCGTGGGCTGGAAATCAGCTCTCAGGCAGCTGACTCCGAGCGTTCATGGGTATTGCGTCAGGTAAACAACGGAGTTTCTGTACGTATGGCCGTGTTGTACATGCTGATGACCGGTGGCACCTCGCGCGATTTCTACTCGCACTCCTAAGGATTTGAAAGAGAATACGATGAGCAAGACTTACCTCATTAAGAATGCCTCGATCCTCGGGGCTGACACTGCAGACATTTTGATTGAAAACGGTTCGATTTCACAGATCGGTGAGAACATCGAATCGAACAATGCAGAAACCATCGATGCCTCGGGCCTGGTCGCACTTCCGGGTCTCGTTGATTTGCATACCCATCTGCGGGAACCTGGGCACGAAGATGCTGAGACTGTGGAGACTGGCACGCGGGCGGCTGCACTGGGTGGTTATACAGCAGTATTTGCGATGGCTAACTCTAATCCCGTCGCCGACACCGCCGGTGTGGTTGAACAGGTTATGGAACTGGGCAAAGACTCTGGGTGGGTCAAGGTTCAACCCATCGGCGCGGTCACCGCTGATCTCAAAGGCGAACGGTTATCAGAAATTGGTGCTATGGCGCACTCGCGAGCCGCTGTGCGTGTTTTTTCTGACGACGGAATGTGTGTCTTCGATCCGGCCATCATGCGTCGTGCCCTTGAGTATGTGAAAACCTTCGACGGCGTGGTAGCCCAGCATGCGCAGGAACCCCGCCTCACCGCCAACGCACAGATGAATGAGGGTAAAGTCTCTGCGGAACTAGGTTTGGCAGGCTGGCCTGCAGTTGCGGAGGAATCCATTATTGCCCGCGATGTATTGCTGGCCGAACACGTCGGTTCTCGACTGCATATCTGCCATCTCTCGACTAAGGGTTCTGTCGAGATTGTGCGGTGGGCTAAGGAACGGGGCATCGACGTCACCGCTGAAGTAACACCGCACCATCTTTTGCTCACCGATGAGATGGTTCGAACCTACGATCCGGTGTATAAGGTCAACCCGCCGCTTCGTACCCAGGAAGATGTCGAAGCCCTTCGCGAGGCCGTGGCCGATGGAACGATCGATATTATCGGTACTGACCATGCACCGCACCCGCTGGAATCCGAGGATTGTGAATGGGCGTGTGCTGCAAACGGTATGACCGGGCTCGAACAAGCTCTGTCCATTGTTCAGCAGACGCTGGTCGATACTGGGTTGATCGGTTGGAAGGACGTCGCGCGCATCATGAGCACCAAACCGGCTGAAATCGGTAGGATCACCGACCAGGGACGTCCGCTGGAGCAGGGTGAACCTGCCAACATTGTCTTGGTCGACCCGGCAGCTCAGAGAACGATCGAACCGATGGAACAGGCTACCAAGGGCAAAAACAATCCCTATCGAGGCATGACCGTCCCTGGAGAAGTGCGGGCGACGTTCTTCCACGGGCACCCGACGGTTCTGGATGCTCAATTGGCCACCCCTGTAGCTCGTTCATAGCAGACCCTAAAGGAAGGCCCTCCATTATGCATCCCTTCGTCGTTACAGTTCTGGTCTCTCTGGCTATTGTTGCGTTGTCTGTCTTTTTGATGCGCAAGGGCTGGCATGGGCGTAAAGAGCGTCAGCATCATGTCGGCGTTTTGGCCGAAGTGCCCCAGAACTATGACGATCGTCAGGTGATGGATGTAGTGGAGGGCACCTATGTGTGCACCACGGTATCCGGTGATTGGTTGGATCGTATCGCGGTGCACACCTTGGGGGTCAAATCCCAGGCGCGCATGCTCTTTTACGACGACGCTCTCATCCTTGAGCGAACCGGAGCGCGGGACATCTGGATCCCCGCACATCTGCTCAAAGAGGCACGTTTAGGCGCCGGCATGAACGGGAAATTCGTTGAAAAAGAAGGCCTGTTGATCATCACTTGGGAATTGAACCACCGACGGGTCGACACAGGTTTAAGAACTCAATATTCAGAGGATGTTGAGGAAGCATTGAACCGATTGAACCAGCTGATTGAAAACAATTCATCATCGCGGGTGGAAGCGTAACAAACTCCTGCGTCACACAGAGAAAGTACTACTGGAGATGACCCCCCATTACAAAGCAAGGCCTCATGCAATCTTAGTACTGGAAGACGGTACTGTTTTCCATGGTCAAGAATACGGTGCTACGGGGAAAACGTTAGGTGAAGCAGTTTTTTCCACCGGTATGACCGGGTACCAGGAAACATTGACTGATCCCTCCTACGCTGGGCAGATCGTAGTGCAAACTGCACCTCACATCGGAAACACCGGTGTTAACACCGAAGATAACGAATCACGCCAGATATGGGTAGCGGGATACGTAGTCCGCGATGCCGCTCGGCGAGCCTCGAACTGGCGAAGCGAACAGACCCTGGACGCAAGTCTCGAAGAACAGGGGATTGTTGGAATTCAGGGTATTGATACCCGAGCACTGACGCGTCTTCTTCGGCAATCCGGTTCGATGCGCGCAGGTATTTTTTCCGGGACAGATGCTGAACGTCCGGTCGCCGAACTGATCGCCGAGGTGAAGTCTTCTGCGCCCATGGAGGGCCGAAAGCTGGCCGAATCTGTCAGCATCGACGAGCCCTATGTAGTGGAACCAGCCGATTATGGCTGGTCTGGAGAAATTCGCGGAACTCTGGCTGCAGTTGATCTTGGCATTAAGTCCATGACTCCGCAACGCTTCGCTGAACGCGGTATTCGCGTGCATGTATTCCCCGCTGCGGCGAGCATCGAAGACATCAACCGCGTTTCCCCGACCGGTGTTTTCTTCTCGAACGGACCTGGAGACCCGGCAACTGCAGATGATCAGGTCAAGCTGTTGCAAAAGATCCTGCGTCAGGGAACGCCGTTCTTCGGTATTTGCTTCGGAAACCAGATTCTCGGCCGTGCACTCGGTTTCGGTACCTACAAGCTGAAGTTCGGTCATCGTGGAATCAACCAACCGGTGATGGACAGGAGCACAGGAAAGGTCGAGATCACCGCCCAGAACCACGGATTCGCCGTGGACGCGCCCATTGACTCCACCGTGACTGCCCCCAATGAAGAATTTGGTCGTGTAGAGGTCTCGCACATCGGTCTTAACGACAATGTGGTGGAAGGCATTCGCTGCCTGGATATTCCTGCCTTTTCCGTGCAGTATCACCCCGAAGCTGCCGCTGGTCCCCACGACGCGGCTTACCTCTTTGATCGCTTCATCGATGTGATGACCGAAACGGCTGACGCCTAAAACTTAAGGATTTATACAAATGCCCCGTAGAAAAGATCTCAATTCAGTGCTGGTGATTGGCTCCGGTCCGATCGTTATTGGGCAGGCAGCCGAATTCGATTACTCCGGCACCCAGGCACTGCGTGTGTTGAAAGAAGAAGGCGTTCGCGTCATTCTCGTGAACTCAAACCCGGCCACCATCATGACGGATCCTGAGTTCGCCGACGCGACCTACATTGAACCGATCACGCCCGAGGTTCTCGAGAAGGTTATTGAAAAGGAACGCCCCGATGCGATTCTGCCCACTCTGGGCGGACAAACGGCATTGAACGCGGCAATTGCGTTGGATGACGCCGGAATCCTCTCTCGATACAACGTTGAATTGATCGGCGCCAACATTGCAGCTATCAACCTGGGTGAAGACCGCGAGGCTTTCAAAGGCGTAGTGGAACGTGCCGGGGGAGAATCAGCTCGTTCAGTAATCGTTCACTCGATGGACGAGGCCCTCAAAGCTGCAGAAACCCTGGGCTACCCGATGGTGGTCCGCCCGTCATTTAC
The DNA here is from genome assembly GCF_040946465.1 of Rothia sp. LK2588. NCBI lineage: Bacteria > Bacillati > Actinomycetota > Actinomycetes > Micrococcales > Micrococcaceae > Rothia > Rothia sp. LK2588. Next base: position 524,355 of record NZ_JAYWLS010000001.1, read on the forward strand.
CATGGGTGGGCTCGGCTCCGGCATGGCCTACAACGAGACCGATCTTTACCGCATCGCCGGTGCCGGTATTCAATACAGCCCGACGAGTGAGGTTCTGCTCGAAGAATCCATCCTGGGATGGAAAGAATACGAGTTAGAGATGATGCGCGACAAGAACGACAACGTCGTAGTCGTGTGCTCTATCGAAAACTTTGACCCGGTCGGTGTTCATACCGGTGACTCCATCACCGTGGCGCCGGCGTTGACTTTAACCGACCGTGAGTTCCAAAAGCTACGCGACATCGCGATCAATGTTATTCGCGAAGTTGGTGTGGATACCGGTGGTTGTAACATTCAGTTCGCTGTGGATCCGCACACCGGACGCGTGGTTGTCATCGAGATGAACCCCCGCGTTTCGCGTTCTTCCGCGTTGGCATCCAAAGCCACTGGCTTCCCCATCGCGAAGATCGCGACCAAGCTTTCTTTGGGTTACACTCTCGATGAGATCCCCAACGATATTACGCAGAAGACTCCGGCGTCCTTTGAACCGACCCTGGACTACGTAGTTGTCAAGATCCCGCGTTTCGCCTTTGAAAAATTCCCGGCAGCCGACCCCACCCTTACTACCACGATGAAGTCGGTGGGTGAAGCTATGGCACTCGGAAGAAACTTCACCGAAGCACTGCAGAAGGCCATGCGATCTCTCGAGCAGAAGGGCTCCGCCTTCTCGTTCGTGAAGCCTGAACTTTCGCCTGCTGAGCTCACCGAACTCGTGGAAAAGACCAAGGTCCCGACCACTGAACGCATTTACCAGGTGCAGCAGGCCATGCTCGCTGGGGCGAGCGTGGAGCAGATGTACGAAGCGACAAAGATCGATCCGTGGTTCTTGGATCAGATCCAGCTACTCAACGAGGTTGCTGGAGAGATCGCCGAGCATCAGAACCTCGACCGCGAGACTTTGGAACTGGCCAAGCGCCACGGTTTCTCTGATGCACAAATTGGTGAGCTCGTCGGATACACCGAAGACGTAGTGCGCGGCATTCGCCATTCGCTCGACATCCGACCTGTCTTCAAGACTGTCGACACGTGTGCGGCTGAATTCGAGGCGTTTACTCCGTACCATTACTCCTCGTATGACCTCGAGGACGAAGTCGAGCACCACGATAAGCCCTCTATTATGATCCTCGGCTCGGGCCCCAACCGTATCGGTCAGGGCATCGAATTCGACTATTCCTGTGTTCATGCCTCCATGGTGTTGCGGGAGGCCGGTTACGAGACCGTCATGGTTAACTGCAACCCCGAAACCGTTTCTACAGACTACGATGTTTCAACCCGGCTTTACTTCGAACCCCTCACCTTGGAAGACGTCTTAGAGATCGTTGAATCTGAACGTCGCACCGGTGGCTTGCTCGGAGTCTTTGTGCAACTGGGCGGTCAGACACCGCTCAAGTTGGCTCAGCAGCTGAAAGCAGCGGGGATTCCAATTCTGGGTACCACTCCGGAGGCCATTGACTTGGCCGAGGATCGCGGGGAGTTCGCCCGAGTTTTGGAAGAAGCGGGCCTCATCTCGCCCAAGAACGGTACCGCCTATACGTTTGAGAATGCCAAGAAGGTCGCTGACGAAATTGGTTATCCCGTCCTCGTGCGTCCTTCCTACGTGCTCGGCGGTCGCGGCATGGAAATCGTCTATGACGAACAATCCCTAGCCCGCTACCTCGAGAACGCGACGGAGGTTTCTCCCTCTCAACCTGCGCTCATTGATAAATTCCTGGAAGATGCAGTTGAGATTGACGTCGACGCACTCTACGACGGAACAGAGCTGTACCTCGGTGGTGTCATGGAGCATATCGAGGAAGCAGGAATCCACTCGGGCGACTCTGCATGCACCCTGCCTCCCATTACGCTGGGGCCGGACGTCATCGAGCGCGTCAAAGAGGCCACCCTGAAGATTGCTGAGGGGGTTGGCGTCACGGGGTTGATCAATATTCAATTCGCGATGGCTTCGGAGATCCTCTACGTCATCGAAGCAAACCCGCGTGCGTCGCGAACCGTTCCTTTCGTCTCTAAAGCGACGGGAGTCCAGCTGGCTAAGGCCGCTGCTTTGATCGGCGTCGGTAAGTCGATTGCCGATTTGAAGCGTGAAGGATACCTCCCGCGTCATATGGATGGAGCCTCACTACCGGAGAGCACCGCGATCGCAGTGAAGGAAGCAGTTCTGCCCTTTAGTCGTTTCCGCACTCCCGAAGGCGTGGTTGTCGATTCCTTGCTGGGACCGGAAATGCGCTCTACCGGTGAGGTGATGGGTCTGGATCCCTTCTTCGATACGGCATTTGCCAAGGCTGAAACATCTGTGGGAGTCAAACTGCCCACGGAAGGACGAGTCTTCGTTTCGGTCGCGAATCGTGACAAGCGTAGCTCGATCGTGTACGTCAAGATGTTGCAGCAACTTGGCTTCGACATCGTTTCCACGGGTGGTACCGCGCAGGTGCTTAAGCGCAATGGAATTGACTCTCAGGTTGTTCCCAAGATTGCTGAGACTCAGGACGGCGAGCGCTCGATCGTGGATATGGTCAACGCGGGGGAGATCAACCTTATTTTGAACACCCCCTCCGGTGGCCAGGCTCGAGGAGACGGATATCAGATCCGTGCGGCAGCTACGTCGGTGGGTTGCCCCATCATGACGACCGTCTCTGAATTCGGTGCTGTGGTGCAGGCTATTAACGCCCTCAAGGAATACAACTGGAATGTGATGTCTCTGCAGGAGCACAGCGCTACACTGGTCGATGCCGTCGCTGAGGGTGATAAATAGTGAACTCCCCCCAGGGTTTCGGAGATCGAATTGCGCGTGCAATGCGTACGAACGGGCCGCTGTGCGTGGGTATTGATCCACATCCGGCCTTGCTGAAAGCATGGGGTCTTGAGGATTCGGCTTCAGGGGCTGAACGATTTGGATCTGCGGTGCTTGAAGCTGCCGCAGACCGTGTTGCTTATGTGAAGCCTCAGGTTGCCCTCTTTGAGCGATTCGGTTCTTCGGGTCTGCAGGCTTTAGAAGATCTGCTTGCCCAAGCTCGGGATGCCGGCATCCTCATGATTTCCGATGCCAAGCGAGGAGACATCGGTTCCACCATGGCGGCGTACGCCGATGCATGGTTGGGAGCATCGTCTCCGCTCGCATCAGATGCTGTGACGCTCAGCCCCTACCTCGGGTTTGAGTCCCTGCGCCCTGCATTGGACGCGGCCGCGCAACAAGGACGCGGAACGTTTGTGTTGGCCTTGACCTCCAATCCGGAGGGCAAGTCTGTTCAGCATGTCGGGGGAGATGATTCGGTCGCTAGCCGAATTGTCGATGCCGCCCGCTCTGAAAACGATAGGGTCGGTTACTCGGTCATGGGTCCCTGCGGGCTCGTGGTCGGGGCTACCGTTGGCCCGGCATTGCACGAGCTTGACATCAAACTGAGTACGTTCAATGGACCCATCCTGGCGCCCGGATATGGCGCGCAGGGTGCTACCGCAGAAGATCTGTATCGGGTCTTCGAGGGGTGCCGTGAGAATGTTTTGGCAAATTCAAGCCGAGGGATTCTTAAACACGGGCCTTCTGTGGGCGGTCTAGTGGACGCGATTGGGCAAGCTTCACAAGACCTAATTGCCGCTAGGGGAAACTAATTTTCGCGACATATCAATTCAAATGTGTAGAATTCTGCAGTTCATTAGGGTGAATATCCTCAAATGATCGCGGAATTTTGCATATGTTGTCCCCAAAACTGATAGGTTATCTTCAGCCGAAGTTGGTGCGGAGCCATCGCCAGGTGGTTCCGCACCAACGCGGTTAAGGTTCGCAACCAAAATTTGTCACTCAACTTATCTATAGGGGATAACCATGGCACTTCGCCCACTCACCGAAGAAGAACGCGCTGCCGCGCGCGAAAAGGCTAAGCGAGCACGTACGGTGCGCGCCGAGGTCAAAGAATCTTTGAAGAAAAAGGAAACATCCATCGCTGAGGTGCTGAAACGTGCCGAAACCGATGAGGCAGTGAGTAGACTTAAAGTCACAGATCTGCTGATGGCGCTTCCCAGCATTGGTGAGGTGAGAGCCGAAGCAATTCTGAAAGAATTGAACATCGCATCATCTCGTCGACTTCGTGGATTAGGCGTTCACCAGCGTCGGGCTCTGATCGAATACCTTGAACGCTAAAGCTTGAAGGAATGAGACATGACAGAGACCAAGCAACCGACCCTCACCATCCTTGCAGGTCCTACCGCAGTGGGGAAGGGTACTGTGGCCCAGTATCTTCGTGATAACTATCCACAGATTTGGTTCTCAGTCTCTGCCACTACCAGGGATCCTCGTCCGGGTGAAGAAGAAGGTACGCACTACTACTTCGTATCGGATGAAGAATTTGATGCAATGATCAACAATCATCAGATGCTGGAGTGGGCCCAGGTTCATAATTCCTACCGTTACGGCACCATCCGCTCCAAGGTGGAACAGGCGCTAGAGGCAGGACGGCATGTGTTCCTGGAGATTGATCTGCAGGGTGCACGACAAATCCGCAACCAAATGCCAGAAGCCAATTTTATATTCCTCGCTCCGCCCAGCTGGGATGAGCTTGTCCGACGCCTGAAAGGCCGGGGTACCGAGTCGGCTGCCGAGCAGGCAGAACGTCTCGATACAGCAAAAATTGAATTGGCTTGTGAACCTGAGTTCGATGTCACCATCATCAACGAGACGCCCTCGCAAGCTGCGCAGGAAATCGTTGAGTACATCGGGCTTCAGTAGGACCCTCAACTTCTAGCGAGCCCTCCCTTGACCGGGGAGGGCTCGCTTGTTTTAACCATGTTCATGACTGTCTACATCGTCACTGCACCGGGCCAGTGTGCAGTGTTATGATGGGCTGAAGTTCGATACAATAATGCTTTGTCTTTGGCAACCTAACCCACACGTTGAAACCTGTTGGGTTGCGCCTGATCAATAAATTTTGGAGTTATTCGTGGCTAACGCACACAATGAAGAAGGAATCATCAACCCCAGCGCAGACTCGCTGATTGACAAGGCAGAGTCCAAGTACGGTTTGGTGATTTTCGGTGCTCGCCGTGCACGCCAGATCAACGCCTACTACTCGCAGTTGCACGACAACATGCTGGACCACGTTGGTCCGCTCGTAGATTCAGAGCCCAACGAGAAGTCCCTATCTGTTGCAATGCGCGAAATCAATGAGGGGCTCATTGAGTCTCATCATGTCAAGGACGGCAAGTTTAACGAGAACGGCGACCTCATTCACGAAGAAGAGGCATCTGCGTTCTTTACCGGTGACTTCTACTCAGAAGAGTACGTAGACTCCTCGGTAGCAGAGTTTTCCCAGTCCGAAACCGATCACGAACAGTCCGAATAAAAAGCTTGACTGATATGCGAGTCATCGTAGGCTTCGGGGGAGGGATCGCGGCGTACAAAGCCACATCCCTCCTTCGGCTCTTTTCTAAAGACGGTCATGATGTTGTAGCAATGCCCACGCCGTCGGCTCTCGAATTTGTCGGGCAACCCACCCTCGAGGCATTGTCTGGTAACCCGGTTTCATCTTCCGTTTTCGAACGGGTTGAAGAGGTCAACCATGTGCGTCAGGCAGAACTAGCGGACCTCGTGGTGGTCGCGCCCGCCACCGCAGACCTCATGGCTAGGTTGGCCATGGGCCGAGCGAACGATTTGCTGTCCGCTACCATTCTGACTACCCATGCCCCGGTAGTTCTTGCCCCGGCAATGCATACCCAGATGTGGGAGCATCCTGCTACACAAGCCAATGTGGCTACCCTCCGGGAGTTTGGTTATCACGTTCTTGACCCCGCGGTGGGTAGGTTGACCGGCCCGGATTCAGGTTCGGGCCGCATGCCAGAACCAGAAGAAATCTTTGGTTTTGCTATGTCGGTTAAGGACTCATCGCAAAAGGATGAGAAGAAGACTCTTCAGGGTCGATCGGTGGTTATTACCGCCGGAGGCACCAGGGAGCCGTTAGACCCCGTCCGGTATTTGGGTAATCGTTCCTCCGGTAAGCAAGGTGTGGCCCTAGCGGAGGCGGCGCGTGCCCTGGGGGCGGACGTCACGTTGATCCATGCTCACATGGAAGTTCCCGCCCCGGATGGCGTGCGGTGCGTCTTTGCCTCTTCTGCCGAGGAATTACGCAATGCCGTCCTCGAGAACGTTGCCGACAAAGATGTCTTGATCATGGCCGCTGCGGTTGCAGATTTTAGACCCGCAAGCTATGAAGAATACAAGATCAAAAAGAGCGAGACCGATGACGCTGCACCAACGATCTCACTGGTACGTAATCCCGATATCCTCCGCGAGGTAGTATCTTTACGCGAACAGCAACCTGAGCTTGCGCCCGAAACTATTGTGGGATTTGCCGCTGAGACCGGTTCGGCCACGCAGAGCGTCTTGGAACTGGGCGAAGCAAAACTACGGCGCAAAAAGTGCGATTATCTGGCCATCAACGAGGTGGGCGAGCAACGTGGCTTCGGTGCCGATGATAATCATTTGACCGTGTTGGCAGCTACAGCTGAACCGGCTCAGGTTTATCAAGGATCCAAGTATGACGTTGCGAAGGCGTTATTACTGCATGTCATGCGACCCTAGCCAAGTCGTGTCTTAGTTGTTCATATGGTCACAAAATGACCCCAAAATATACACAGAGTAGAGTTATCCCGTGACTTCATCAAATACTTCTCATCTGCGACTTTTCACCAGCGAATCGGTGACCGAGGGTCATCCTGACAAAATCTGTGATCAGATTTCTGATTCCATCCTCGACGCGTTGCTGGAAAAGGATCCGCAGTCAAACGTGGCTGTTGAAACCATGGTGACCACTGGACAGGTACACGTGGCCGGTGAGGTAACCACTGAAGCTTATGTGGACATCCCGTCCATCGTCCGCGAGACGATCCTGAATATCGGTTACAACTCATCCACCCACGGTTTCGATGGTGAATTCTGTGGTGTTTCCGTTTCCATCGGTGAGCAGTCTCCCGATATCCACGATGGCGTTTATAACTCTCTGGAGTCTCGTACAGGATCCGACGATGAGCTTGACCGTCAGGGTGCCGGTGATCAGGGCATCATGTTCGGATATGCCAGCAATGAGACCGACGTGTTGATGCCCGCGCCGATTTGGTTGGCTCATCGGTTGTCGGAGCGGCTAACTCAGGTACGTAAAGATGGTACGCTTCCGGACCTCCGCCCGGATGGCAAGACTCAGGTTACGTTGGGATACGACGGTGAGACTCCGGTCATGGTCGATACCATCGTTGTCTCCACCCAGCACACTCGGGATTACGACCTGAAGCAACTCGAAAGCGATATCCGACAGCATGTGATCGACCCGGTACTAGCGACCGTAGACTTCGATACCAGCAATACCAAGTTCATCATCAATCCCGCGGGCCAATTTGTGCAGGGCGGCCCCGTAGGGGACGCCGGTCTTACCGGTCGTAAGATCATCGTTGATACCTATGGCGGATACTCGCGCCACGGTGGTGGTGCCTTCTCCGGTAAAGATCCCTCGAAGGTTGACCGCTCGGCAGCTTATGCCATGCGTTGGGTTGCCAAGAATGTGGTGGCTGCAGGATTGGCAGACCGCGTCGAAGTTCAGGTGGCCTACGCCATTGGCCAGGCTGCGCCGGTGGGGCTCTACGTTGAAACCTTTGGAACAGAGAAGGTAGACGTCGTCAAGATCGAGCAGGCCATCCGCGAGGTGTTTGATCTGCGCCCCTTGGCAATTATTCGTGATCTTGATCTGCGGCGTCCTATCTACGCAAAGACCGCGGCAAACGGTCACTTCGGCCGGGAGGAAGAAACCTTCACCTGGGAGCGAACCGACCGTGTAGATGCGCTCCGAGCCGCAGTTCAATAACATAGGTCTATGACTGATTTTGATTCTGATTCCCCGCAAACTGATCTGTTTGCGGGGAATTCAGAGTTAACGGGCTTCATACAAGACCACTTGACGGATCAGGAACATCGTGCGGACAACGGTCGCGAAGTGGCGACGATTGACCCGATCGCACGAATCATCCTTGATTCTGACGTCCCGCACTTAGACCGAACCTTTGACTATCTCGTGCCCGCAGAGATGGACGAAACTGCCCTTCAGGGTACCCGTGTGCGGGTACGTTTCGGCGAACAGAAGATGAGCGGTTTCATTCGCGAAAGAACCCCCTCCACCGGATTTACCGGTTCCTTGAAGTTCTTGGATCAGGTCGTTTCGCCCGTGCCGGTAGTGACTGAAGAATTGTTTGAGCTTGCCGAACTGGTCGCCGCTCGTTGCGCTTCGACAGTCGCTAATGTTCTCCGCTTGGCTGTTGCTCCGAGGATCGCCGGTGTCGAGAAAAAATTTATCGATCGTGAACCCCAGGATGTAGAGGATCAGCTACCCGAGCCGACGCTGGAAGATTTCGCGCCGTATGGCGGGGCGGAAGATTTTCTCTCGGATATCGCAGAGGGGGACGCTGCCCGTGCCGTCATGGCAGTTACGCCGGGTATGGAGCGGGGCTGGGAAAACCTAGTCGCCAACGCACTCATACACACCGCCCGTGCTGGTCGGGGCGCGTTAGCCGTGGTTCCCGACTATAAAGACCTTCAGCGATTACAGGACAGACTGAGCCAGCTGGTGGGGGATAGAGGATTTGCGGTGTTATCGGCACACCATAAACCTGCCGAACGTTACCGGGCTTATCTTCAAGCTCTCCACGGAGACGTTTCCATCGTGATCGGTACCAGATCTGCCGCGTACGCCCCCGTACGCCGTCTCGGCCTGGTGGTGTGCTGGGACGATGGGGACCCTAACCTGATGGAGCCGCGAGCTCCCTATTGTCACGCTCGAGATGTGCTCTTGCTCCGTGCGGAACAAACCCAGTGCGCAGCCCTCTTCGCTGGATATTCGATTTCGGCGGAAGGGGCGCGGTTGATACGCTCACGGTGGGCAACGTACTTATCCGTACCGCGTGAATTTTTGCGCACCCACACACCTCACGTGATCTCGACCGGTGACGATTATCAATTGGCACGAGACCCGCTGGCGGCTGTTGCTCGTTTTCCCCACCTAGCATTCATTGAAGCCCGGAAAGCTCTATCCCACGGACCGGTGCTCATTCAGGTATCGCGTAGCGGGTATATCCCCAATTTCTCATGTCAACGCTGCAGAATGCCCGCTCGATGCACAGAGTGCCAGGGCCCCCTGGGTCTGAGCGGATCAGAAAAGTTGCCCACTTGTCGCTGGTGTGGCGCCGTGGCGAGAAACTGGAACTGTATCGAGTGTGGAGGCACCCAGTGGAGACACGCTACTGTCGGCGCCCTGCGAACCGCCGAAGAGCTGGGGCGTGCCTTCCCCAACGTCCCCGTTTTTTCCTCCAGCGGGGACCATATCATGACCGAAATAGAACCGCAGTCAGCGATCGTCGTGGCAACGCCCGGAGCCGAACCTTCGGTGCCCGGGGGTTATGCGGCGGCGGTACTACTCGACGCGGACTCCATGCTTCGGCGAGATTCTCTTCGAGCCCCCGAGATGGCCCTACGTAACTGGTTCAATGCCGCCGCATTGGTACGTTCCCGATCGCAGGGCGGCACGGTGGTGACGACAGCACCGGCCGGGACCGCAACGCAAGCGCTGATCCGCTGGGACCCCGTTCGTTTTGCCGTATGGGAACTGGACGAGCGTGCCGAGTTGGGGTTACCTCCGGCGGTACGCACGGCGGCCATCACCGGGCAGGAAAGCGCAGTAGAAGACTTCGTCAACCAGCTGAATCTCCCTCCCGAGGTAACGGTTCGTGGTCCGGTCGATCTTGAACCGATGGGCCAGGACGCACCGCAGTGGCGAACGATTCTGTTCTTCAACTACTCCATCGCACCCGAAGTGACGCGGCAGGTACGGGCGGTACGAGCCTCTCGAGCTGCCTTGAAACTTGACCCGGTGAACATTCGTGTGGACGGCTTGGACATCCTCTAGAGCGTCTGAGCCAGTTGCATCAAGCGACGTGCAGATTCCCTCCAGGTGAAGTGACTGGCGTCCTTCAGACCACCGCGTACGATTTGCTGAGCGTAGTCACGTTGCTCGAGAGATCGAACGGCTGCCGCGAAATCAGCGGGGTGATCGGGAGGGCAGTGCAGTGCGTGGGGCGCGATCTCGTTGAAAATGGGGATGTCACTGATGATAGCTGGGCACCCGGCCGCCTGCGCTTCAACCACCGGTAAACCGTACCCCTCGTCTCGACTGGCCGTCATGAGCGCTTGGCTATTCTGGAGCAACTTTCTGTATTCTTCGTCTGAAACCCCCTGGCGGAATACGACGTTTGCACCGGCCATCTGTCTTAACTGGGTCAACCGTTGGTGTGGTGCTTTCGACAACAGCATCAAAGTGTACTCAGGCAGCTGACGCATTGCCTCGAGGAGAGTTTCCACATTTTTATAGGGCATGAACGACCCCATATACAGCAGGGTCCGATCTCGGAGCTCTAAGAGGTTGAGTGCTTCTGCTTCGTCGACGATTGATCCCTCGGGTGCGGCATTGGCGATCACGTGCACCGGGCGGCGCGTGAGACGATGCTGGCTCATCAGTTGGGCCGTCGTCTGAGACACCGTCACCACCGCGTCGGCGCGATTGAGCAGTATTCGCTGAGGGGTGTAGCTACGGTGAAAGACGCGCCATCCCCAGCGGACGGGGGCCGGAAGGAAGGACGGCGGGGTGGGGTGTGCGTAATAGATTAGATCGTGAAGGGTGAGCACGAGCTTAAAGCGACGACCCAGCGATCCTATGGTTTGCATGGGGGAGAAGACCACGTCGGGCCGATATTTATTGAGCATCAAAGCTGCACATGGTTCGAGCGGCCCAGTGGGTGAGCAGATCTTGACCCAGGGCAAATCCGGCAGCATCTCTAATTGCCGCCGATCACTGATAATCATGGTCAGTTCGAGCTCGTCGACCTGATCAGATTCCCGAATTTCTTTCAAGGCGGTCACCAAGGAGGCCGTGTAGCGGCTGATGCCGTCATGAAATCCGATGCGGGTGTATCTAGCATCAACGAACAGCTTCATGGTCTTCTCCCTGAAAATCGAGGATGAGTTGGGCAGCTGCCTGCGGGGTCTCATAGTGAATCAGGTGTCCCACGCGATCAATGACATCTAATCGCGCATGGGCAAAGAGTGAGTAGAGATGACGCTGTGCATCCGATGACCCGAGATCGTCCTGACTGGCCACGATCATCTGCACGGGGATGTCGATGGAGGCGGCGTAATCACCAACCGTTGAACTGGTCGAAGCCCGGTAGGCTTCCAACACCACCTGACGATCTACGAACGCCCCGAAATATGCGTCATGTTGCCCGTTGATATACCGACGCAAGGCGGGGAGATTATTTTTCATCATGAACTCACTGGATAACCGAGTCACGAGACGGGACCGAAGCAATGCAAACCCCAGTTTTGCGGGAAGTAGCGCTCCCAGCCGGTAATACAGCGCTGCGGCTCGGCTCATGAGGCGTTGGTCTCCTTCCAACGCCGGTTCACTGATGGGATTGATCAGGCACAGTCGCTGTATGCACCGTGCATCGTCGGCAGCTGTTGCGGCAGAGACAATGGACCCGAAGCTATGCCCGATCAGGTAGACACGTTGACCCGCACCGAGGGATGCCAGAAAATCGCTGAGCCACTGGGCGTAAGTGGCAACATTGTGGGTGACCTCAGGAAGCGGCTGACTGCGTCCAAAGCCCGGCAGGTCAGGGATCAGAATTCGCGCCTCGGGCAGAATCTGAAGCATTCGGTGAGCGATGATCTCGAGCCCGTGGTGATCCCCTCGGAAACCGTGCACCGCTACGAATGTGGGGCCCTGAGGCTGGCCATATTCCCAGTAGCGGCAGAGTGCACCGTGTAGCCACATTTCGCGTAGCGTCCCCGGGGCGATGAACGCCGGGGGTAACTCGAAGGGAGGGTCGAAGCTGGTCTGCGATACTGTCATGAAACCCGATTCATTCGTGCGAAAAGTCGGCTAGGGGAGCGACTACATCCACTCCATAACTCTCTATGGTACGTGCAACTTTTCCGGTGAGCACGGGCCCACTCAATTCGCGATACACTAAAGGTCATTGTGGCTACCTATATCCCGTACTCCGGGAAGGCGAGCGAAGTACATCGACAGACATCATCCGAAGGAAGCATCATCGTGTCAGCTGAGGTCGAATCCACCGCGTCGAATGAGAAATCCTACGATTTCGCAAAAATCGAGGCGAAGTGGCAGCCCTATTGGGAAGAAACTAAAGTTTTCGAGCCCACCGGTGAAGCCGGTAAAGAGCGCCGCTATGTGCTCGATATGTTTCCCTATCCCTCAGGTGACCTGCACATGGGTCACGCCGAAGCATTCGCTATTGGTGACGTCGTAGCCCGTTTCTGGAAACAACGCGGTTTCGACGTTCTGCACCCGATCGGCTGGGACTCCTTCGGCCTACCCGCCGAAAACGCAGCGATCAAGAATAATACGCATCCCAAGGACTGGACCTACAAGAACATCGAGACCCAGGCCAACTCGTTCAAGCGCTATGGGATTATGGTCGACTGGTCACGTCGCTTGCACACCTCAGACCCCGAGTACTATCGCTGGACCCAGTGGCTGTTCCAGCAGTTCTATAAGAAGGGACTGGCCTACCGTAAGTACTCCCAGGTGAACTGGTGCCCTAAAGACCAGACAGTGTTGGCCAACGAACAGGTCATTAACGGTGAATGCGAGCGCTGCCATTCGCAGGTGACCAAGAAGTCGCTCAACCAGTGGTACTTCAAGATCACGGATTACGCTCAAGAACTCTTGGACGACATGAAGCAGCTCGAGGGCACGTGGCCCGAGCGCGTGTTGGCCATGCAGAAGAACTGGATCGGTCGCTCCGAGGGCGCCGAGGTGCGTTTCGAGGTGACCGCCGGTGGAGGAAAAGAGGCCACAGACATCACGGTCTTCACCACCCGGCCGGATACCCTCTACGGTGCTACTTTCTTCGTTGTAGCGGCGGATTCGCAACTTGCGGTGGACATCGTAGCCGAAGACCATGCAGAGGCTCTCGACGCATACCGTGAGCAGATCAAGGCTCTGTCAGATATCGAGCGGCAATCCTCAGAACGGGAGAAGACGGGTATCTTTACCGGTCGTTACGCCGTCAATCCGCTGACCGGTGAAAAGCTTCCTATCTGGGCCTCGGAATACGTTCTCGCTGACTACGGCACGGGCGCCATTATGGCGGTGCCGGCTCACGATCAACGCGACCTCGACTTTGCTCGGACTTTCGACATCCCCGTAGTGACCGTTGTCGATACCGGTGAGGACGACCCCGCCGAGACCGGAGTGGCAACATCCGGTGACGGCAAGCTGATCAATTCCGGTGAGCTCACCGGTTTGGATAAAACCTCGGGTATCGCCAAAGCGATCGAGATCATTGAAAAAGCCGGCACCGGCCAGGGCAAGACGATCTATCGTTTGCGCGACTGGTTGCTCTCGCGTCAGCGCTTCTGGGGTACTCCCATCCCGGTGATCCACTGTGACGATTGCGGCGAGGTTTTGGTGCCTGAGGACCAGTTGCCGGTGCAACTTCCAGATGACCTGAAGGGCGAAGATCTCGCTCCTAAGGGGCAATCTCCGCTGGCTGCGGCGTCCTCTTGGAACACCGTCGAGTGCCCACAGTGTGGTAAGACTGCCCACCGCGATTCCGACACCATGGATACCTTCGTGGATTCCTCGTGGTATTTCTTGCGCTATGTTTCTCCCCATGCTGACCAGGCTCCTTTTGACCCGGAAGCGATGAAGCAGTGGGGCGCGGTCGATATGTACGTCGGCGGTGTAGAGCACGCAATCCTGCACTTGCTATACGCGCGGTTCTTCACCAAGGTCGTCCGGGACTTGGGCCTGATCGAACACGACGAACCCTTCAAGGCATTGACTAATCAGGGCCAAGTGTTGAACCAGGGAAAGGCGATGTCGAAGTCGCTGGGTAACGGCGTAGACCTCGGCGAACAGCTCAACGCTTTCGGCGTGGATGCCGTTCGCACGACGATGGTGTTCGCCTCTCCGCCGGAGGACGACGTGGACTGGGCAGACGTTTCACCTGGTGGCGCCCAGAAGTTCTTGGCTCGCGCTTGGCGTGTAGCTCAGGACGTTACCTCGCAACCAGGGGTGGAGTTCACCTCAGGTGATGCAAAGCTACATCAGCTGGTGCACCGTACAATGCACGAGACGGCTGAACTAGTCGAGGCCGGGAAGTTCAATGTAATGGTGGCTAAGACCATGGAGCTGGTCAATGCTACGCGTAAAACCATTGACTCGGGTGCCGGTTCCCAAGACCCCGCTGTACGTGAAGCCGCAGAGGCCATCGCCATTCTGCTTTCGCTCTTTGCGCCATACACCGCCGAGGACATGTGGCATATGCTGGGCCACGACACTCCGGTGCTGACTGCAGGTTGGCCCGAGGTAGACCCCAAGCAGTTGGTCGATGACACCGTTACCGCCATTGTTCAGGTCAAGGGCAAACTGAAGGATCGTCTGGAAGTTCCCAAGGACATCTCTGAAGAGGAGTTGCAGAAGCTGGCTCTGGCTTCGGACGCTGTGCAGAAGTCCCTGGGGGGCTCGGAAATCCGCAAGGTGATCGTCCGGGCTCCGAAACTGGTCAACATTGTGATCTAGTAGGCGTCACAGCTGAACGGCCGGTATCTGTGAGAATTTCTTGCAATGCCGGCCGTTCGCTCATGAGAGGCGAGGTACATACGGATGACACGCGTTGCGATTGTTACCGATACCGGGGCTGGTATTTCAGCGGCAGAGCAAGCACGTTTGGAAAACCTCGGGGGTTTTGCGGTCGTAGAGATGCCCGTCATGGTAGATGATCGTGATCTATCCCAGCACCATCTGGAGCAGCCACCTGAGCAAGCCCTGATCCTTGCGCACGCCATGGGAGAGACGATTCGTACGTCGAGTCCAAGTCCGGGAGCGTTTGAATTGACGTACCGCCGATTGCAAGATCAGGGGTTTCAGGCGATTGTCTCCATACACCTTGCAGCAGAACTCTCGGGTACAATCAATGCCGCACGCACGGCTGCACGTGATCTCGATATCCCGGTGTTCGTCGTAGACTCGCGAACTGTAGCAATGGCCTATGGGCACAGCGTCGTTAAGGCTTGTGCTATGGCCAGCCAAGGGGAAAGCGCAGAAAAAATCGCGGCCAGCGTCCTTGAAATCTGCGTCAACACGGAAATTCTTTTTACAGTAGCCTCCCTCGAACCGCTTCGTCGTTCGGGGCGCATCCACCCGGGAATAGCTCGCGTGGGACAACTGATGCAGATCCGGCCCGTGGCCACCGTCATCGAGGGTAGGTTGACCTACGTGGAAAGACCTCGCACTACTCAACGAGCGCTGGAAATGCTGACATCGCTGACCACTCAAGAGTCTCAACGCAGACGTGCAGGATCTGTTGATATGGACCACGCTTTGACCCCGCGCCCGCGAGGTGACATCGTGTCGATTCAGTATTGTGGGGATGCCTCAGACGCCTCACGTCTGAAAGAGCAACTGCCGCAGAGCTCCACTGTCGGTACCGTCATCTCTCCTCTGCCTGCGGTTCTCTCCGCTCATACGGGGGTGGGTTCTTTAGCGTGTGTGATTTATTGATGAGCAATTTGGACGGCGTGGACGCATACGTGAGAAAGGTGTGCACCGACTGATTCGATCGCCGTCTAAAATGTGCGAGGTTATCCACAGATAAGAGAACCTCAGAGAAGCTGGGTGATTTTTCAATCTAGCTTAAGGACATGCACGTATCTTTTGAGAAAGAAAGCATTGATCCTGCCTTGCAAGCGCTACGGCGTAGGCGCCGCGACATCTCGGCAACCGTACTTGTTCCTCAGCTCGATGATGAAGCAATCACCGAGCCCATCGACACCCAAGTGTCATCTCATCCGTCGGGTGATTCTGAGTTCGAAAGGTCCACGCATCAACTCAGAGCTGCCGGCCAACCCCTCGATGACCCCGCGGAGAAGATCAGCGAACACCGCACCTATCGATGGAAAATGCCCACCAAACTCATGGGGGTCCTCTCTGCACTATTGCTGCTTTCCATCGGCTGGATGCTCCTCAACCCTCGTTCCGCACCCATCACTGAAGTAGACGCAACCGGCAACCCAGCCACACCGGTGGTAACTGAACCTGATCGTCACGCTGAAGAATCTACTTCGCCCCAGAATCGCAGTGCTGAACAGGCTCCATCTCGACAAGCATCAGCCACCTCTGCCATAGACAAGAAAGAGGTGTGGGTACATGTTGCCGGCTCGGTCGTAAAACCAGGGGTTTACCAGTTGCCCTCCGATGCCCGAGTTTCCCAGGCGATCGAGAAAGCCGGGGGAGCCGCGCGCAGTGCCGACCTGAATAAGATCAACCTTGCCTCGGGCATTGTCGATGGCAGTCAGATCTATATCCCGGCACAAGGAGAGCAAGCGCTTTCCGACTCTGCCTCATCCGCTACAGAACCCGCTGGAGTGGCCCAATCCTCCAGTCCCACGGAATCGGCAACAGTCAACATCAACACCGCAAGCTCTGAACAATTGCAACAGTTACCGCGGGTAGGACCAAAGTTGGCGCAGAAAATCATTGACCACCGTACGAAGAACGGTCCATTCACATCCCTCGAGGATCTCGACGATGTTCCTGGGATCGGGGAGGCGATGATGAGCTCATTGGAGCCCCTGGTGGCGTTCTCGTGAGGTTGAGTCAACAATGGGTGCCGCGGGTCGCGACGCTTTATGAAAACTTGTGGGCTTCAGATCGCCAGCGCCGTGACCACCACCTGCAGTCACCTCTACACCTCGATTTCAGGATGTGCATAGTGGCTGCAGTTCTTTGGGTCGGGACAGCCCTGGCTTTGGGTAGCCTCTGCCACCCCTCCGTCCTTTCTAAACTGTGGTGGGCAGTCTTCATAGCTTTGGGGCTGTGTATCCTTGGTTACTTCCTCACGTCCCATTCTTCCGGGGTTGTACCGCTCGTGGCCATTGCCGCCCTCACCCTGGCTTTGGGCTTAACGCATCTTCAAGCTTCCGGAATCACAGAGGGCGCTCGGTTATTCGCCAACCTAGATGGACGGGTTGTCACAGTCTCGGGAACCACCACGCGCGTTAAACCGCTAGATTCAGAACGCACTTTGATTCAGGTTCACACCGAAACGATCACCTACCGCCAACAGGAAATCCCGGGTCGTACCCAGGTGACTGCGTTCATAGATCACACCCCCAAGACAGGCGGCTCGCTCGATCTGCGCGGCACTATAAAAATCGACGGACACCGCATTACCCTCAATAATGCACGGATGGTTTCACCCCCACGCGATCAACCAGGGCTTGACCATCACCTCAAGAATGCAAATGCGCATGCATTAGCTGATCGAACCCAACCAGACAACGCTGCCCTGATGTTGGGGATGGTATATGGCGATGACCATCTAATGGAACAGACAACGCGGGAAGAATTCAAGACCGCAGGACTAACCCATCTCACGGCGGTGAGCGGGGCAAACATCACCCTAGTTTTCCTCGTGGGGTACTGGGCTTCGTACTTTGCAGGTCGACCACGGACCCTCAATATTGCGATAGGGACGCTGGTGACCCTTCTATACGCCACGTTTGTGGGCTGGGAAGGATCCGTGATCCGAGCTTGGACCATGGGAATAATCGGAAGTTTGGCTGTAGTGCTCGGTCACAGTCGGCAATCCATACCGCTGTGGGGAACAGCCGTCACAGCCCTGTTGCTGACCCACCCGCACCTCAGCCTTGACTTCGGCTTTGTTCTATCCGCACTAGCTACCGCAAGCATCGTGATTCTCGCACCACCGATGTGCAGGATCATCGGATCCAACCTGCCGATGCCCCTAGCTCAACCAGTCTCTCTATCCCTATCCGCGTCACTGTGGTGCGCCCCCGTCATCGGTCTCCTCAATGCCGAGCTAGGTCTCTACACCGTAGTTGCTAACGTGCTGGCGACACCTCTCGTCGCACCCATCACCCTGCTGTCAATGACGTTATTGCTCCTACACAATATCGTCACCGAATCACTCACAGAGCCCCTGCTCACCGCTCTTGAAATCCTTACCGGAGCGCTCCTCGCGATTGCAGATATATGCGCCCATGCCCCAGGTGCGCGGGTAGACGTCAGTCCACCCCACACCCTGATTATATTGGTGGCTTTCGTGGTCATATCCAGCTTCACAGTATTACTTGCCGACCACCTTCGATACGGACGTCACCCCCAGCAACGAACCCCGCGCACCACGGCTCACCAAAAATCTTCACTCAAGAGGGAGCAACACTGATGAAAGCCACCATCCAACGTGGAAAATCGCGCAGACCCATCACCTGGTTGACGACCGCATTGCTAATCCTCTGGTGCTATTTATGGTGGTCGCGATCCCACCATGAGAGCGCACCAGACGGATGGCAAATCATCACCTGCGATGTGGGGCAGGGGAGCGCGACGCTAGTGCGTAGTACCAATGATTCGGCAGTCTTGGTAGATACCGGCCCGGAACAGGGGGACCTCGATGAATGCCTACGCTGGGCAAGAGTCCGCCGGCTGAGCGCCATACTGCTCTCACACGAGCACGCCGATCATATCGGAAATCTCGAACACGCCCGTCAATTCCTAGACACAAAATCTGGACAAGTGCTGTGCTCACCCGCGATGGCTAGCAGCTGCCAACCGGTATCTACGGGCCAACAGATTACAGTAGGAAATGCAGAACTACAGGTGCTTTGGCCACATACTACGAATGTCCACAGACTGAGCACAAACAACTCTTCACTCATCTTGCACGTCGAAGTAAAACCGTGGCACGCCCCCGGAACCGCTACCACTCCACTAACTGCCCTCCTGCCGGGGGATGCGGAAAGCCCCGCGCTCGATCAAACCCCCTGGAACGATGACACCCCAGTGGATATTCTCGCCTTGGCCCACCACGGATCGAAGACCTCCGGAACCACATACCTGGAAAAAGTATCACCCGATATTACAGTCGCCTCGACAGGCAAAAACAACAGCTATGGACATCCACATCAAGTAGCCGTACAAGAACTCCGGAAGCTAAATATACCGCTACTCAATACCGCTGACAGCGGACACATAGCCTTTCAACGAACCCCCACTGGCCTACTCACCCACACCCAAAAACACCCATGATCAAACTCATGACAAAATAGAGAGAAGGTTCAATTTCATTTCTTGGGAGATATCGTGGCGCGCACCGCAAAAGGCTCAGTAGACCAAACCTCATGGCGGCAGATCAAATTAGCACCAGCCACACTACTCTACGGTCCCAACGAGTACTTCGTACAACGTGCGAACCTCAACCTCAAAAAACTCTTCGACAATCTGCACGAGGAATCAGAAGTCATCTCCATCAACGCAAAAGACTATCGCGCCGGTGAATTGACCATGCACACCAGCCCCTCACTCTTCAACACAGCCAAAGTCATACAAGCGACCGGATTAGCCTCAATGAGTGAGCCATTTCTGCACGACGTCATGGCCTACCTCAAAGAACCGCAGAGCGACATTCTCTTGATTCTGCACCATAACGGTGGCAACCGCGGAAAGAAACTACTAGATATCTTCCGTTCAAGCCGAACCTTCAACTTCATCGAATGCAAGGAACTGAAGCGAGACCACGAAAAGCTCGAATTCGTCCAATGGGAAATCCGTGAACACGGAAAGAAAATCGACCCCCGAGCCGCACAAGTGCTCATCAACGCCGCCGGCAACGACACCGCCGAACTCGCCTCAGCCGCCCAACAACTCGTCGAAGACGGTCCCGAAGTCATTACCATCGAGATCGTCGATAAGTACTACGGCGGCCGAACCGAAGCAACCGCTTTCAAAGTCTCAGACGCCGCAGTCAGCGGAAACAGCCGCGAGGCCCTCAGACTATTTCGACACGCACTAGAAACAGGAGTGGAACCCATACCACTGGTCGGAGCATTGGCCGCCCGAATGCGCAATATCGCCCGAGTCCACAAGACCGGCGGGTCCGCCGCATCTCTAGCTTCAAACCTCAAACTGGCACCGTGGCAGGTAGAACAAGCCCAACGCGATTCCAGGCGGTACTCAGAAGACGACCTGGCATCGATCCTCAGGGCGCTGGCTGAAGCAGATGCTCAGCTCAAAGGGGAGGCCACAAGCCCCGGTTACGCAGTAGAAAAAGCCATCTTGGCTATCGCTGCCCCCGCAGGGCGCCGGTAGAGCAACTGAGCGCTCGCCAATATCTATCTATTAAATCAACGGAGGCTCCGAGATAATCTCGGAGCCTCCGTGTCACTTCGCTAAAAGACAACTGCCGTGAGAGTCGGCAGGAAAATTAGGAAAGCTTGTTGACCAGCGCAGCCAGACCAGACTTCTTGTTTGCAGCGTTCTTTTTGTGCAGAACACCCTTCGAAACTGCCTTGTCCAGCTTGCGGCTTGCGAAGCGCAGAGCCTCGGTTGCGGCGTCCTTGTCCTGCGAGGTAACAGCCTGATGAACCTTGCGGATAGCAGTCTTCAGCTCAGACTTGTAGGTGTTGTTACGCAGGCGAGCCTTCTCGTTGGTGAGAATGCGCTTCTTCTGGGACTTGATATTAGCCACGGTATAAAACTTTCTTTTTGTCTAATTGGTCGGTGAGGGCTACGCTGACCGGTCATCGACTGAGCGGCGTGGGGATGCCTATGGCAACCAGTCAGCAGTGCCCGATGACCATCGGACACACAGCTAGGAATTCTATCAGAAGTTAACCCAATAGTCAGTAGAGAGATGT
The DNA here is from genome assembly GCF_040946465.1 of Rothia sp. LK2588. NCBI lineage: Bacteria > Bacillati > Actinomycetota > Actinomycetes > Micrococcales > Micrococcaceae > Rothia > Rothia sp. LK2588. Next base: position 545,164 of record NZ_JAYWLS010000001.1, read on the forward strand.
CTTACAATCAACGGCTTTGACGCAGGAAAGCAGCCTTGACGGATTCGAAAGTTCGCCGATCAAGAGGCGAGCCTTCACGGCGCATCTGGGTTGGGTCTACACGGATCACCCGATTGAGTTTTACCTCCGAGGGGCGACCCTGGCGATCCCACGATCCGCTACCGATGTCTACATAATGGGGATCATGCTCGAAGCGATTATTCCGGTCTTTGCTGGTGAGCATAAGCCCTAAAAGATACGGGCCGTCTTCACCCACGATGAGAACCGGGCGGTCCTTACCTTGGGAATAGTCTTCTTCGAATGGCACCCACGTCCATACGACTTCCCCGGGTTCCGCCTGCCCGTTGCGAATAGGGGAGTACTCAAACGCGAATTGGCCGGTGTAATCGCCCGGATAAAAGCTCGACGACGAACCTACGGGGGTTGTTGTGCGACGGTCAGAACGCTGCGTTGCGGTAGGTTCAGTACGACGAGGTTGGAGCTTTTGATACTGCGAATAGGCTTGTTGTGCAAAATTCAGCACACGACGGAGAGTACCCAGATTAAACTTCATGGTTCTCAAGGTACCGGTGTTGTCGGGTCTCACCTCACATTTAAGGCGGATACGCGGAACAATCCTGTGAATTGGAGCGAACGAATAACGCCAACGAGTAAAAACATGGGAAACTAGTTAATCGATCTATACCGTTTTCGCGCCGAGCGCGACCGAAAGGACCAGCATCAGTGGCACCCATTGCTTCTCAGGCACCGACACCTGCGGCAACCGACCCAGAGATTCTGCGTAATTTCTGCATCATTGCACATATTGATCACGGTAAATCCACCCTGGCCGATCGCATGCTTCAGGCGACTGGGGTGGTGACTCCGCGCGAGATGAAGGCCCAGTACCTGGATCGCATGGATATCGAACGCGAGCGTGGCATTACCATCAAATCGCAGGCCGTCCGGATGCCCTGGGAAGTCAACGGCAAATCCTACGCCCTAAATATGATCGACACCCCTGGTCACGTCGATTTCACCTACGAGGTTTCCCGGTCGTTGGCCGCCTGCGAGGGTGCATTGTTGTTGGTGGACGCGGCCCAGGGCATTGAAGCGCAAACGCTGGCGAACCTCTACCTCGCTATGGAAAACGATTTAACGATCATCCCGGTCTTGAACAAGATTGACCTCCCTGCGGCCATGCCGGACAAATATGCGGAAGAACTGGCGCATCTCATTGGGGTGGAACCTGAAGATGTACTTCGCGTCTCCGGCAAAACGGGTGAGGGCGTTGAAGAGCTGCTCGACCGAATCGTTGAGCTCATCCCCGCACCGACGGGGGAGCAGGCCGCTCCTGCTCGAGCCATGATTTTTGACTCCGTGTACGACTCCTACCGTGGTGTGGTGACCTATGTGCGCGTAGTCGACGGAAAGCTGGAACCGCGGCAAAAGATCAAGATGATGTCTACCGGTGCCGAGCACGAATTGCTCGAGATCGGTGTTATCTCGCCCGAACCCATCCCTACCAAGGGCCTGGGCGTCGGAGAGGTGGGTTACCTCATCACCGGTGTGAAGGACGTCCGTCAATCGCGCGTGGGTGATACCGTCACCAGCGCAACGAAGCCCGCCGAACAGTCCTTGGGTGGATATGAGGATCCGAAACCCATGGTCTTCTCCGGGTTGTTCCCCATCGATGGCTCCGATTATCCGGTGCTACGAGACGCCCTCGACAAGCTGAAACTCAACGACGCCGCCCTCATCTACGAGCCGGAAACCTCGGCCGCGTTGGGATTCGGTTTCCGTTGCGGGTTTCTCGGCCTGCTGCATCTCGAAATCGTGCGCGAGCGCCTGGAGCGAGAATTTAATCTTGACCTCATTTCGACTGCGCCGAACGTTATTTACGATGTTGTCGATGAGACCGGTGAGTCGCGACGAGTCACGAACCCCAGCGAATTCCCCGACGGTAAGGTCGCAACGATCCGTGAACCTATGGTCGCCTGCACCATCATCGCCCCCAGCGAGTTCATCGGTGCGATCATGGAGCTCTGCCAGCAACGCCGCGGTCAAATGGGCGGCATGGATTACCTCTCACAGGATCGTGTTGAGTTGCGTTATCGTCTCCCGCTGGCTGAAATCGTCTTCGACTTCTTCGATCAGCTCAAATCGCGTACCCGTGGTTACGCTTCGCTGGACTGGAAGTTTGACGGGGAGGAAGAGGCGGATCTGGTCAAGGTCGATATTTTGCTCCAGGGTGAAAAGGTCGACGCTTTCTCCGCCATTACCCATCGCGATAAAGCCTATTCTTACGGTGTGATGATGACCGGTAAGTTGCGGGAGCTGATTCCCCGTCAGCAGTTCGAGGTGCCTATTCAGGCTGCTATCGGTTCGCGCGTCATTGCCCGTGAGAACATCCGCGCGATTCGAAAAGACGTTCTTTCCAAGTGCTACGGCGGCGATATTTCGCGTAAGCGCAAGTTGCTTGAAAAGCAGAAGGAAGGCAAGAAGCGCATGAAGATGGTCGGCCGTGTTGAGGTGCCGCAGGAGGCCTTCATCGCCGCGCTATCTTCGGGGGAAGAAGCTAAGGACAAGGCAAAGAAGTGACCCCCGCCCAGCCGCTGGGATCCCCGGCCCCGCTTGACGGCAGCATTCCACAGGAATCTGCCGTCAAGGCGGTTAACCGTTCGCTCAGCCTCTACGTGCACGTTCCCTTTTGTTCGGTACGGTGCGGGTACTGCGACTTCAACACCTACGCCACCGAAGATTTCGGAAACGGGGTGGGGCTAGCGTCTTACGCACAGGACGCCATCGCCGAGCTGGAATTCTCGGTGCAGGTCCAGCGCGCCTCGGGTATCGCCCCGCGCCCGTTTCGCACCGTCTTCTTCGGTGGGGGTACACCGACCAAGTTGCCTGCCGATCACCTGGTATCGATCCTCAATCGGGCCCGCGAACTCTATAACATTCAGGAGGGCGCTGAGGTAACGACTGAGGCCAATCCCGATTCGGTGACCGCAGAAGACCTCAGAGTGTTGGCCGAGGGCGGGTTTAACCGGGTTTCGTTTGGTATGCAATCCGTCGTACCGCAGACACTGGAGGTTCTCGACCGTACCCATACACCTGCCAACGTTCCTAAGGCTGTTAACTGGGCCAAAGACGCTGGGCTGCAGGTCTCTGTGGACCTCATCTATGGCACTCCCGGGGAGACCTTGCAACAGTGGGAGCAATCGTTGCAGGCCGCAGTTTCGTACCGCCCCGACCACATCTCCGCCTACTCCCTGATCGTGGAGGAAGGCACGAAATTGTGGGCTGAGATTCGCCGCGGCAAGTATGAAATGCCCGACGACGATCTCATGGCTGACATGTATCTGGCTGCTGATCGGATCCTCGGTGAAGCTGGGTATCACTGGTACGAGGTGTCTAACTTTTCAACGCACTCGGGTACACGGAGTACCCATAACTTGGCCTATTGGAATAATGACGATTGGTGGGGGATCGGCCCGGGAGCCCATTCGCACATCGCGGGGACCCGATGGTGGAACGTCAAACATCCTTTGGCTTACGCGAATCGGGTACGCGCTGGAGAATCGCCTGCTGCAGCTCGAGAAGTTTTATCGGAATCCACCCAGGCTTTTGAACGGATCATGTTATTGCTTCGCATTAGAGAGGGTATAACGCTCGAGGATCTTCGGCCCTGGCATACGCCGCAGGTGCTAGAGGAGAAGTTGAAGTGGCTCTCGCGCCAGGGTCTCATTGACCAGCAAGCTTTGGACCGGCAACGGGTACAGCTGACACTACAGGGTCGCCTCCTCGGAGACGCTGTGACTCGCGAGCTTGTGCCCGATCTGAACACCCCGTGAACCAAAAATCTGAGAAAAATATTGACCCCACCGGTTGCCCGGCGGGGTCAAGATTTAAAGTACTTCTTACTTGCGGTTCGACATCCGGTCGAAGAGAGCGGTATTAAACTTGTACTGATAAGGGTTACCACGGTTAACTTTGATGCCGGCAACCAAAGACATGAATGCCAGGAATGCCCACATCAGAGCGGCAATGAGCCCAAAGAATCCACCGACCACAGGAACGTTGGTCAACAGCATGAACAGTACAATCACGATTGTGGGCAAGAGAGTGAAATTCAATGCCTCACGTGACTCCTGCTCGGTGAATGGGCCGCGCCCACGGTACAGGTAGTAAATAATGCCCGAGGGGATGCACCCAATAACGCCACCGAAGTGAGCGAGTGTAGCGATGTTGCGGTCTCCATGGACTGTCAGCTTTTTGGCGGTTGCCGAGGTTCCCTCAAAAGTTGAATCCGGTGCGATCGCAGATTTCAAAGTTTCACCATTCTACAGAGATTGAGCGTCGGCCAGTCGGCCTCACCTTACAAGTCAGCATTAATTCTAGGTGCTCGCCCCCTTACGTTAGTGCAAGGACACTCACACCCGTCAGCATAGTTTTCTCAGAGTTCACTGGCACGACCAGGTAGTGGCTCTACGGGGCGGTGATGAAGTCGATGAGGTGCTCCACCGGTCCGAGAATGTCCGGTTCAAGGTCGGAGTAGCTATCGACTTTTTCGAGAATGCGTTTCCATCCTGCTGCGACGTCTGCTTGGGTTTCATGGGGCCAACCAAAGGTACGGAGAACTCCTTTCTTCCACTCCTCGTGTCGAGGGATAACAGGCCAGGAGGCCATACCCAACGTTGCGGGCTTGACCGCCTGCCAGACGTCCACATAGGGATGCCCGACGATGAGTACGTTCTCGGCGGCACCCGGTACCGCACGGGCTTCCTGCACGATCTTCGATTCCTTGGTCCCCGCAATGAGGTGATCTACCAGAATGCCCAGCTTACGGTGAGGCGCGGGACCGAAGTCACGAATGGCGGCAGCGAGATCGTCGACCCCGTGTAGAGGTTCCACGACGATACCCTCCACCCTGAGATCGTGACCCCAAACCTTTTCCACGAGTTCAGCGTCGTGGGTACCTTCGACCCATAACCGCGAGGCCTGAGCAATTCTGGCCGGAGATTGTTCGACGACCCGAGAACCAGATCGTGAAATCCTGGGGGCCTGAAGGCGGGGTTTGGCGCGCGGTGCGGTGACGATGATGGGCTCTCCTTCGAGGAGGAAGCCCGGGCCGAGCGGGAACGATTTAACTTTTCCTCGCGCGTCCTCGAGTCCTAGGACGCGCATCCCGCCGATGGTTTCGAGGGAGACCACCACACCCACCCAACCACTCTGGACGTCCTCGAGCAACATTCCGCGTTGAACAGGCACCTCACGAGGGGTGGCAGGCCGGTTATCGCGCGTGGAATTGGAGAGATCCTGAGCTCCCCACGAATAGTAGTCGTTCACGTGCATACTTTCTTCTTAGGACGCAGGCAGGGGCAACTTCACCTTAGCCCAAAGCGTACGGCCCTGAGGATGTTGGCGTTAAAGTATTAGAGTTGAATTAGCACTTGACGAAGACAAGTGCCAGGATGAAGCTATCAATTCGTAGCCCCGCCCGAAAGGAGAGCCGTGACGCAGCCGCGCAAACATCAGGTGCTCCGGGCCATTGTCGAAGATTTCGTACGTTCCCGAGAGCCGGTGGGTTCCAAGGCGCTGATTGAGCGTCATAACTTGAAGGTATCTAGTGCTACCGTTCGCAACGATATGGCGCTTCTCGAAGAAGAGGGGCTCATACGAGCGCCGCACGCGAGTGCGGGACGTATTCCCACTGAGAAGGGATACCGCTACTTTGTCGATGAAATCACTGTGCCGAGAGCTCTCACCCCAGCGCAGAAGCGCGCGATTCACACCCTGCTCGACAGTTCGGATAGCGTCGAAGAAGTTTTTCAGAAGACGGTCCGGGCGCTCTCGCAGTTGACCCACCAGGTTGCTGTCCTGCAGTATTCCTTGAATCCGGTCACGACAATCCGCCATATTGAACTGGTGCCGGTGGGGGATCACCAGGTATTGGTGATGGTGATTAGCGACACCGGCCGCGTCATCCAAAAAACCGCGACCGTCGAACAATACACCGAAGACGATGTGCAACTGCTCAAAAAACTGTTGCTTGCATCTCTTGCGGGCCATCAACTCGATGCAGTGAATTCACTGAGTACAGAGTCGGCCGATTGGCAATTAATCGATTGTGCGCCCGCGGTTATCTCTGTTTTGCAGTCCTTTGCGCGGCAGGAATCCAGTTCGAAACTGTTAATCTCTGGCACTTCTTACCTCGTAGAATCCACGCCAGACTTTTCACAGTCGGTCGCACCCATTCTGGAGGCTCTCGAGGAGCAGGTCACCATGTTGCAGCTTTTGAACGAGATGTCTCAGGATGCCCGCGGTTTTGCGGTGAAGATCGGGACAGAAACCGCTGTCAAGCCGTTACAAGAGACCTCGGTGATCACCAGCGTCTATGGCCTAGAGGATGGCTCGCAATTGGGCGTCCTTGGTCCTACGCGTATGGACTATCTCCAGACCACATCTACCGTGCGTGGGGTAGCGCGGTATCTAGCCAAGATTTTGGGTACTTCTCCCTGAGCCCTAAAATTTCACGTGCACTGAAAGATTTTCACCAGACAGAGAAAGAAGTAGCATGAGCGATCATTATGAAACCCTCGGTGTGTCTCGAGACGCAAGCCCCGAAGAAATCAAGAAGGCTTATCGTAAAAAAGCCCGCAAACTTCACCCGGATATCAATCCCTCCCCGGAGGCGGCGGACGAGTTCAAGCGGGTTTCACATGCCCATGACGTACTCTCCGATCCAGAAAAACGTCGCATCTACGATCAAACGGGTAACGAAAACGGCCAAACTCAGGGTGGTTTCGGCGGCGGGTTCCCTGGTGGTTTCGGCGGGGGATTCGGAGATATTTTCGACGCCTTCTTCAACCAGCAGCCCTCTGGTCCTGCTTCGCGTACTCGGCAGGGGCAGGACGCGCTCATCAACGTCCGCATTGACCTCAAGGATGCGGTATTTGGCGCCGAAAAGCCGATCACCGTGGATACCGCGGTTACCTGCGACAAGTGCCATGGGGATGGGTGCGCACCGGGGACTCAACCGGAAACCTGCCAGGTGTGCCGAGGCCAGGGTTACATGACTCGACAGGTCCAATCCATCTTGGGCACCGTAATGCAGCAGGTCGAGTGTTCGGCATGTCACGGTTACGGCACTGTTATTAAGACTCCCTGCCCTGAGTGCTACGGCGAGGGCCGTGTTCGCGAACGCAAGCCGCTCACGATCAAGATCCCCGCCGGTGTCAACTCCGGTTCGCGCATCCGACTCTCTGGCCAGGGTGAGGCCGGTGTCGCTGGAGGCCCCAACGGCGACCTCTACGTCGAGCTTCGCGTGCAGGGGCATCCCGTTTTCTCCCGCGAGGGCGACGACCTTCATGCCACCGTCGGTATCTCCATGGTGGCTGCCGCACTCGGCACTTCTATCACCCTAGATACGTTCGACGGTGAACAGTCGATTGATGTGCGACCGGGTCTGCAATCGGGTGAAATCATTACACTGCAGGGACTGGGCGTGACTCGACTGCGCGGCCAGGGCCGAGGTGACTTGAAAGTCACCGTGGAAGTCCGTACGCCCACCGATCTTTCCAAAGAAGAGAACGAGCTTCTGCGTGAGTTTGCACGGATGCGCAAGGAAGACCTGAACGTGAGCGAAACCGTCACGGAAAAGGGCGGATTCTTCTCACGCTTTAAAGAACGTTTCGAAAAGTAAAGGTTACCCTCTGAATGACGGCTCCAATTTTCTACCTTGATCCCGCGATCATTGCCCAGTGTGCCGTGGGAGATATCTTGGAGGTCACGGGAGATGAGGGGCATCACGCAAAGAATGTGAAGCGCCTGCAACCGGGCGAAGACATTCATCTCGCCGATGGTCGAGGCCAGAGAGTCTGCGGTAAGGTTTATCAACTCAGCGGTGACGGTCTGAGCGTTCTCGTGGAATCCACTCATTCTGAGCAGTGCACCCCGGAGATCTATTTGGTCCAGGCGCTGGCAAAGAATGATCGGGATTTACTAGGTATCGAGTTAGCTACTGAGCTCGGTGCCGTAGGAGTCGTTCCTTGGTCGGCACATCGTTCTATCGTGCAGTGGAAAGGTTCGCGCGCCGATAAGGCGCATGCCAAATGGGAAAAGACGGTAGTAGCGGCAGCTAAACAGGCTCGTAGAGCTCTCATCCCCACGGTCTACGACCTCCATTCCACCAAGCAACTGACGGGGTTCATCGAAGAGGTTACCCACCAGGGTGCAGAGGTATTTGTTCTAGATGAACGCGAGGGGTTCCGATTATCTGAGCATATTCGACAGTTAGACACAGAACGGCTGGGGGAGTTGTACATCGTGGTGGGTCCGGAAGGAGGCATCAGCGAGGACGAGGTTTCCCAGTTGATCGCAGCCGGGGCAAAGACCGGGGTGTTAGGCCCGGAGATCCTCAGAGCTTCCACCGCTGGAGCTGCGGCCATATCACAGGTGAATACCCTCCTGGGACGATGGTGACACCCAACTGCTCCAGTGAAAATAGGCGGCTCAGCGAGGAGTTTCATCTGAGTTTTAGGTTGAGTTCACTCTGGGCATGATTGCCCCCCTGCCTCCAGACCCACTCTGGCAGGATACCCTGTATATGAGAACTAATACTTAGAGTCTAAGGAGCTCTGATCAGGCGTAAGCCGGTTATGACCACAACTCTCACAGGCGCCAGCCGCCCGCTTTCTGTAGCAAGAACCTTCACCTTCGGATCACGGAGCGAAATGGTCGCCGTCATGGGACCTTCGGATTCCAGCATTGCAATCGTGGAGTCACGATTCCCGACAGTCTCCCTACGTCCCAAAGATTTGGATGTTGTGGTGACTGGCCCCTCCGAGGCTGTCGCGACGATTATTCGTCTGCTCAGCGAGTTAGCGCGTCTCGCTCATCAGGGGATAACCATCTCTGCAGATACCGTCACCCGGGTTATCGACATGGTAAGCGCCGAACTTGATCAGCCAGCTCACGCGATGAGCCAAAATATTCTGAGCTCACGTGGGCGCAAGATCCGGCCTAAGACCGTCAACCAGAAGAACTACGTTGATGCCATTGACGACAACACGGTGATCTTCGGGATAGGCCCAGCCGGTACGGGTAAAACGTATCTAGCCATGGCAAAAGCCGTTCAAGCGTTGCAGTCCAAAGAGGTCAACCGAATCATTCTTACCCGCCCTGCGGTCGAGGCGGGAGAACGACTGGGCTTCTTGCCGGGGTCACTCAATGACAAGATCGACCCGTATTTGCGACCCCTCTACGATGCTTTGCACGACATGATGGATCCGGAGTCAATTCCACGTCTGATGGAAGCTGGCACCATTGAGGTCGCGCCGCTGGCGTATATGCGTGGCCGAACCCTCAATGACGCTTTTATCATCTTGGACGAGGCCCAAAACACGACCGTCGAGCAGATGAAGATGTTCCTGACACGTCTCGGGTTTGGGTCGAAGATGGTCATTACCGGTGACGTCACTCAGGTCGATTTGCCCAACGGACAGGCTTCGGGCCTCCGCCAAGTGAAGCAGATCTTAGGCGAGGTTGAGGATATTAGCTTCTCGATGCTCGAAGCTTCCGATGTCGTTCGCCATTCCTTGGTCTCAAATATCGTCTCTGCCTATGAACAGTGGGATGAGGATAAGCAGGCGATGGAACGTAAACGCAATCGGAAGGTCAAGCGCCGGACCATCGAGGCCGCAGCCGAACGATTGTTGGAAAAGAACGGCATTACGGCGGCGGGGGAGTAGAACAATGACAGCTGAATTCGACATCATGGATGCCCCGGAAAACGCCGATGAATTTACGCGCAGAGCCTTCGCCGAGGTAGACACCGCCGAGTTAGATCGCCTGATCCTGCACGCCTTTAACCGCATGCATGTCAGCCCAGACACCGAGGTCTCGGTAGCTATTGTGGATGAAGAGCGCATGGCGGAAATCCATGTCGAGTGGATGGACCTGCCCGGCCCCACCGATGTTATGTCCTTTCCCATGGACGAGCTGGAGCCCGGTACCGTTGAAGAACCCGCCTCCGGCGTCCTCGGCGATATTGTGTTGTGTCCCACGGTGGCTGCCCGGCAGGGAGCCAATGCTGGGCACAGCACGATGGATGAACTCTGCTTGTTGACCGTTCACGGTGTACTGCATTGCCTTGGTTACGACCACGGTACAGCCGAGGAAGAAGCCGAGATGTTTGGCATCCAACGCTCTATTTTGACCGAATTCCTGGGGCGAGACGCGCCCGTGGAGACCCGCCACGATTCCTCAGTATGATGACGCTCCTTTTACTCATTCTCAGCCTGTTAGTTTCTTCGCTCCTCTGCTATGTATTCACCGCGACAGAGGCCGCGTTGGTCTATCTTCCCCACGGGGAGGCAGACGACCTCATCGAGGGGAATAAGCGCCCTCGCCTAGCCCGAATGTTGGAACATGAAGGCGAAACCCATTTTTCTGTTCGTTTTTGGCGTGTGCTTTTTGAAACCCTCTCTATAGTGCTGGCGTTCTCCATCGTTCAGCACCTCACGGGTTTCCTCTGGATTAGCGCGATCGTCACGGCCATTGCAATGACCCTGATCGGGTTCATTGTCTTTGGCACGACCCCGCGCCGTAAGGGGCGTGCACAACCGGCCCGCTTCATCCGCAACTTTCACCCCTTGCTTTATCTCTTCACAAAAATTCTGGGCCCTATTCCGGCTCGTTTTCGTCGTCACGAGGAGCAACGTCCCGACGAATCCAACAGCAGCTCGACCTCGTTCACCGAGGAAGAGTTGCGTGAATTCGTGGTCCGGGCAAGTTCTTCGGAGACCATTGAAGACGATGAAGCTCAGATGGTTCATTCCATCTTCGAACTCGACGAGACCCGCATCCGATCCGTCATGGTTCCGCGAACGGATATGGTGACGCTCGACATCGACGAGGATCTTCGTTCCGCACTATCTCTCTTTATGCGTTCGGGATACTCTCGCGTGCCCGTTTTGGGCGATGATTTCGATGACGTACGCGGTTTTCTCTACCTCAAGGACGTCATGGAAGTCTTCATCGCTGCAGAAGGAACTTCCCATGGCATGCCCAGTCTGCACAGCGTGATGCGTGAGGCACGTTTTGAACCTGAGTCGAAGCGTGTTATGGATCTGCTGAAAGAGATGCAGCGGGAGTCCACCCACGTGGCGATCGTTGTTGATGAATATGGCGGTACCGCCGGACTCGTGACACTGGAAGATCTCATTGAAGAACTCGTGGGAGATATCTCCGATGAATTCGATAATGAGAAACCAGAAATCAAAATGGAAGAAGATGGAACCTTCAAGATCAGCTCAAGATTGAGTATTGAAGAGCTAGGGGAACTCTTCGGCCGCGAACTGGAAGAAGATGAAGTAGATACCGTCGGTGGCCTTCTGTCTAAACACCTCGGCCGGGTTCCCATTGTGGGAAGCGAGATCGAGGTCGAGGGTATTCGCATTCGAGCTATCGGCACCCGTGGACGCCGCAACCAAATCGGTACGTTGTTGGTGTGGGTTGCCCCCGAGGAAGATAAAGCCCACGATCACCAAGGTTCCGTGATCGCTGAACGGTTCGAAGAACATTAGAACCCTGCCTACGCGCCTGTGCGAGGCGCGCAGGCGGGGTAACATTAGGTGCACTAAGTCAGCCGCTGACGCTCAAGGGAGTAAGTTTGGATTTCGCATCGGTACCCGATGACTTTTCTGCCGGTTTCGCCTCACTGGTGGGTCGTCCCAACGCTGGTAAATCGACACTAACCAATGCATTGGTGGGGCAAAAGGTGGCGATCACGTCTAACCGACCTCAAACCACCCGTCACACCATTCGCGGAATCGTTCACCGAGACGAATTTCAACTGATCTTGATCGATACACCGGGCTTGCACCGGCCTCGCACGCTGTTAGGCGAACGCCTCAACGACATGGTGGCAGAAACTCTTTCCGAGGTTGACGTTATCGGGTTCTGCCTCCCGGCCAATGAAAAAGTTGGCCCTGGCGACCGGTACATTGCCGAGCAAATCGCAGCATCAGGCTCCAAACCCATCATCGCTATTGTGACAAAAGCAGATACCGTTAGTTCGGAACAACTGGCTGAAAAGTTAATCGAGGTGCATGCACTCGGTGAAGAAGTCATGAGCGCCGAACGCGCCCAACGAGCACAACGTCAGCAACGACGTTCCGCCAAGGGGCGGGAGCAAGAATTACCATTCCGCAAGGATTCTGGTCCTTCATCACGCGGCTCGCACAGCAATGCGGGGCATTACGTCGACGGTTTGGGGGGCTGGGCGGACATTATCCCTGTCTCTGCGATTAAAGATTTTCAAGTAGAGGACGTCGCGCAGCTATTGGGCGAGTACCTTCCGGACTCCCCGCCGCTCTACCCCGATGGAGAGCTGACCGACGAACCGGAGGCCACTCTGGTGGCTGAGCTGGTTCGCGAGGCAGCGCTTGAGGGTGTGCGTGATGAATTGCCACACTCCGTGGCGGTCACGGTAGAGGAAATGGACCTACGAGAGGGCCGACCGGAATCGAATCCGTTGATGGACGTACACGTCAATCTCTTTGTAGAGCGATCTTCTCAAAAAGCAATCATTATCGGTAAAGGCGGGTCCCGACTTCGATCCATTGGGGCGCAAGCTCGAGAAAATATTGAGCGCTTACTCGGTACGAAGGTATATCTCGATATCCATGTCAAAGTGGCCAAAGACTGGCAACGAGACCCTCGAGCGCTCGGACGCCTGGGATTCTGATCCCTCTCCACGTTCAAGGCTTCAGGGGCAATATGCCGTCTTGAACGTTTTGATACATTATTGACTTCATCGATCCGTCCTGAGGGGAATCACGTGGCCACCACTGATCGCACCAACAAGACAGAACCTACCCTTGTCGGTTCTGGTCGACATATGCGTCAACAGCCAGTCAAATCACGTAAGTACACATGGCTGGCATTATCGTGCGTGGGTGTTCTACTCTTTGTTGCGGCCGTGGCCGGAGTTAGCCTCATCCGCCTGCGTTCCAACGTCCACACGGCAAGCCTCAACCTTGGATCTGCAAACGCTCAGGCAGACGGCGGCCCCCTAGACATCTTGGTGATCGGATCCGACACGCGACAGGGTAACAACTCATCCTATGGAGATTCTCAGGACGCACAGTCGAGCGCTCGTTCAGACGTGATGATGTTGGTTCAGGTCAGCGAAGATCGTCAGAACGTCTCCGTTTTGTCTTTCCCTCGTGACCTGATGGTAGACATTCCACAGTGCACGGATCCCGTAACGGGAGAGGTTTACCCAGCGGGGGAGAACGTTCAAATCAATGAATCCCTGTCCCACGGTGGGCCCGGTTGCACGGTGGCCACGATTAGCTCCATCACGGGTGTTAATATCAATCACTTCATGCTCGCTGACTTCAACGCTGTCAAGTCGTTGTCGTCGGTAGTTGGCGGTGTAGACGTGTGCGTCACCAAACCGATTGACGACTCTTACAGTGGGTTGAAGCTACCCGCCGGAGTTTCCTCGGTGGAAGGGGAGCAGGCATTGGCGTTCCTACGTTCTCGTCATGGATATGGCGACGGGAGCGATACCAGCCGCATTTCAGCTCAGCAGAGCTTCCTTTCGTCTCTTTTGCGCAAAACTCAAGCGGAAGGTACTCTCAATAACCCTTCCAAGATGATGAACATTGCGGAAGCCATTACCCAGAACGTAACCGTGGATCAGGGCTTGACCAACCCTAGAACCCTCGTTGATATTGGTTCCATTTTTTCCGGTGTGGAACTGAGCAAAGTTGTGTTTGCGACCGTCCCCAATGAGCCCTTTTCAGGTAATGAGAATAAGCTACAAATCGCTGATTCAGCGCAGCCAATTTTTGAGCGTTTGCGCGAAGATCGAGGGCTTTTAGACGAACAGAAAACTGCATCAACAGAAGTTTCCCCCAGTTCCGATGCTCCGTCCGCTACCCAGGCATCCGCAACACCGTCGGCTGAGGCCACGGCCGCTGAACCCCGGATGGACGCCGCCATCACGGTTCTTAATGCCTCTGGAAAATCGGACCGGGGTCAGGAGATACAGCAACTGATTGAAAGCGCTGATTTTTCTCACGTCTCGGTTCAGAAGAGCGACGTGCAATACAACGCTTCCGCCGTCTACTATCCCGCCGGGTACCGTGCAGAAGCGGAAAAGGTGGCGCAGAAATTGGGAATCTCACGGGTTGAAGCCACCGCTGCATATTCCACTGTGACAGCGGTGATTGGTACCGACTTCACACAGGGCGATTCCCTCAAACAGGAACAAGGAAAGATCGTCGGTGATGCCAACGGCCAAACAGCGAGCCAGGTAACCTGCCAACAATCATTCGAATATTAAGCTAGAGGCCTCTCGACACTGCAGTAGCAGGCGAGAGGCCTCTTCGTATCCGTCTTACATGATGGAATAAAGCCGAGTAATTCCTCAGATGCCGCAGACCAATGATAACTTCATGGTGTGATCGAGATAATAAAGCGCGAACTTCTTACCTGCCGCAACGAGGCCGCCTCATCCTAGGTCGCAGGTTCGTTGCGGAGTCTTGCATGTAGCGACCACATCAGGCAGTTAAACAGAGGTACATCATGAAGAATTTGCAACAACCCACGAAAATGCAGGTGCACAAGTACCGGCCGTTTTCAGAAAAAATCGGAGTTAGCCTTCCCGATCGAACCTGGCCCAACAAAGAGATCACCCAAGCTCCGCGTTGGTGCGCCGTCGATCTGCGCGATGGAAACCAAGCTCTCATCGATCCCATGGATTCAGAGCGCAAATTAGCGATGTTCAAACTGCTCGTCGACATGGGGTACAAGGAAATCGAGGTCGGATTCCCCTCGGCGTCGCAGACCGATTTTAATTTTGTACGCACTCTCATCGAGGAAGACCATATCCCCGACGACGTCACCATTCAGGTATTGGTCCAATGCCGGGAGCACCTCATAGAACGCACTTTCGAATCAATCGTCGGCGCTCGACGTGCGATTGTACATTTCTACAACTCCACGTCAGTGCTCCAAAGAGAAGTTGTCTTTAAACAGGATCAAGATGGCATCTTGGATATCGCCCTCACCGGTGCACGCTTGTGCATGAAATATGAGGAGCAATTGGCTCCGGACACCCTCATTACCTACGAATACTCGCCTGAATCCTTCACTGGCACGGAGTTAGAATTTGCCGTAAGGGTGTGCAATACCGTGACCGATGAGTTGCGCATCGGCGAAGGCCGCGAGGTGATCATCAACCTGCCAGCTACAGTCGAGATGGCCACCCCCAACGTGTATGCAGACTCGGTGGAGTGGATGAGCAGACATCTGACAAACCGCGAGCATGTCATCCTGTCCCTGCACCCCCACAACGATCGTGGAACCGGAGTAGCAGCGGCCGAACTGGGTTATATGGCTGGCGCTGATCGTATCGAAGGATGCCTGTTCGGAAACGGCGAGCGCACCGGCAACGTCGATTTGGTGACTTTGGGTTTGAACATGTTTACCCAGGGAATCGATCCGCAGATTGATTTCTCGAATATCGACGAGATACGACGAACCGTAGAGCACTGTAATCAGATGCCTGTTCACGACCGTTCGCCCTATGGCGGCGATCTCGTCTTTACCGCATTCTCTGGCTCTCACCAAGACGCCATCAAAAAGGGATTCGAGGCCATGGAAGCCTCTGCGGCAGCCGCGGGAAAGAGCATCGACGATCTCGTGTGGGATGTTCCCTATCTCCCCATTGATCCCCGCGACTTGGGCCGGACGTACGAAGCTATTATCCGCGTCAATTCTCAGTCGGGCAAGGGCGGTGTGTCCTACATGCTCAAGAACGAGTTCGGCTTAGATCTGCCACGCCGGGCACAGATTGAGTTTGCCTCTGTGGTACAGGCGCAGACCGACGCTGAAGGTGGGGAAGTAACCACCGAGAAATTGTGGAAATATTTCGTCGACGAGTATCTGCCTGCAGAACATACTCACTGTCGTTGGGGACGGTTCCGCATTGAGTCCTTGAACGTTGACTCCATGGCTGATTCCAACACCACGTTGCGGGTTCAGCTCAACGTCAACGGACGCCGGTTCGACCGAACTGGCAAAGGCAACGGCCCCATCGACGCGATGCAGGATATCTTCCGACAAGAGGGTGTAGATCTGCGATTGCTGGATTACTCTGAACATACGCTAGCATCCACCTCGGATGCACAGGCTGCCAGCTATATTGAGGCGGCAGTCGGTGATCGTGTTCTCTGGGGTATCGGTATCGACAACTCGACGACCTGGGCTGCGCTGAAAGCAATGACTTCTGCGGTCAACCGAGCCTTTCGAGATGAGAATTAGGTTCTGAAATAGGTATATGCTGTGGTTGGTACGAGCGTACCAACCACAGCATATTGTTTATCCGAGGAAAGTACGAAGCATTGGTAGCAGGGACCGGTCAGGGATCGTATACCGATCGTGCGCTGGTACTCAGAACGCAGCCTTTGGCGGAGACCGATCGCATCGTCATTCTCTTGACCGCCGAGCATGGGGTAGTTCATGCTGTGGCTAAAGGGGTGCGCAAAACAACATCCAAATTCGGTGGCAGACTTGAACCGTTTATGTTGGTCAATGTTTCTCTTGCTCCTGGTAAGAATCTCCACACGGTTGCGCAGGTCACCACACATCGCGCCTATGCCTCGTCGATCGTTGCTGATTTCGATCGTTATAGTGCGGCGTTATTATTGTGCGAATCCGCAGAGACTTTCACTGCTAATGTCGACACCGATGAAGCTGGTCGATATTTTGTATTGTTAGCTGGCGCTCTCTCTGCTTTAGCGCGGAATACGCACCCTATCATCGATATTGTCGTGGCCTTCCTCGGGCGGTCGTTGATCATCGCCGGATGGGGCTTTTCAACCCATCAATGTCACCGTTGTAGTCGGCCCCTCAATCACGGAGGATTGCAACTGGATGCTGGGATGCTGTGCGATGAATGCATGAAAGCTACCGGGGAACCAGTCTCTTATACGCTGGGATCAGATGTTTTCGATTATCTTTCAGCGACCATCTTCGGGGATTGGGAAAAAATAGATGATCTGATACTTTCGGGCACTCGGGAGAGGGCATTCACCGTTTTGACCGCCTTCGTCCAACACACCACCGAAAAACCTCTAAAATCATTAGACCTCATGAGAAAGGGATAACCATGCCATCATTTTCCCCGCCGGACCCGCATCCTAGCGGGGCACGTCCTCCAGCTATCCCCGCTCAATTCGTTCCGCAGCATGTCGCAGTGGTGATGGACGGCAACGGACGGTGGGCAAATGAGCGAGGTTTGCCGCGCAACGAGGGCCACAAAGCGGGGGAAGCCTCCTTGGTGGATGTGGTTGCAGGAGCTATTGAGATGGGAATTCCCTACGTCTCGGCTTATGCGTTCTCCACCGAAAATTGGAAGAGAAGCCTGGACGAGGTTAGCTTCATCATGCGTTTCACGGTGGACGTCCTAACGCGGCAACTGCCCACCCTTCAATCGTGGGGTGTACGCATTCTATGGGCCGGCCGCAAGCCGAAGCTATGGAAATCGGTCATCAAGCAACTGGAATTTTGCGAAGAGCAGACCAAAGATAACACTGCCTGCACACTGGTCATGTGCGTCAACTACGGTGGGCGCGCAGAAATTGCTGACGCGGCTGCTCAGATCGCTCACGATGTCTCTGAAGGTAAGGTAAAACCCGGGGATATTTCAGAAAGGAAATTCGCGCAGTACCTCTATAACCCCGAGGTTCCAGACGTCGATCTTTTCTTGAGATCATCGGGGGAGCAACGCACCTCTAATTTCTTGTTGTGGCAGAGCGCCTATGCGGAGATGATCTTTTTCGACATTCTGTGGCCTGACGTCGATAGATTGACCCTGTGGGATGCTGTTGAAGAGTATGCCCGTCGGGATCGTCGTTATGGGGGTGCCCAAGATGCCATCGCCTCGCCCTCTGATTCCTCTACCCATTCATCAGGAAAGTAGTTTCATGAGAATCTATCCCACGATATTCAACATTGTCTTTAAAAAGATGGATCCTGAGCTCGCGCACCATGTGGGTTATACAGGCCTCAGGTTGTTGCGAGCGACCCGGGTCACGTCATTATGTTCCCGCTGGCTCAAACCTCAGAAGGCGCTGGAGTGCGAAGCAATGGGGCTTACTTTCCCCACCCCCTTTGGAGTCGCCGCCGGCTTCGATAAGGCGGGGTTGGCCATCAACGCTCTCACCGACTTTGGCTTCGGACACGTAGAGGTTGGCACCGTGACGGGGCAGGCGCAACCAGGAAACCCGAAGAAGCGCCTGTTCCGTTTGGTGGGGGACAAGGCCGTCATCAATCGCATGGGCTTCAATAACGACGGTGCGGCCAAGGTTGCCCCGCGATTGCGGCGGGCAATGCAGGTCTTGGAGCGTGAATATGGCGATTCTCGTGGGGCCCGTCCTGTTCTTGGTATCAATATCGGTAAGACCAAGGTAGTGGAGCTGGAAAATGCAGAAGCCGATTACCGACTTTCCACGCGTGAGGTTGCGACTCACGCAGACTACCTTGTGGTCAACGTGAGCTCACCCAACACCCCAGGACTGCGGACCCTGCAATCCATCGAGACACTGCGACCACTCTTAATGGCGGTGCGTGAGGAAGCCGATGCTGTGGTGTCTCATCGGCACGTTCCGCTCCTGGTAAAAATCGCACCGGATCTTGCCGATGAAGATGTCATCGCGGTGGCGGAGCTGGCTCGAGAACTTCGCCTGGACGGAATCATTGCAACCAACACCACCATCGCCCGTGAGGGTCTGGGTTTGACGGCGGATCCCCAAGAGATCGCAGAGATCGGGGCGGGTGGACTCTCGGGGCAACCTCTGAAACGCAGGTCTTTGGAGGTCACTCAGTTGCTACGTCAACACATGCCTTCGGACATGACTCTCATTTCCGTCGGAGGCGTGTCAACGGCCGAGGACGTTCAGGAACGTCTTGACGCAGGTGCGAACCTGGTGCAGGGATACACCGCATTTCTCTATGAGGGGCCGCTATGGGCTTGGCGAATCAACAAAGAGCTTGTGAAAATACGGCGTAAACGTCAGCAAGGTTAAAAATGTGGAGGCGGGCCGAGATTGAATGTCTCGGCCCGCCTCCATTGGATTTCTGCAGATCAGCTATGGACCGTTATAAGCGAGGAAATTCTCCTCGCTTCACCTGGGGCTTGGGCATACGTAAGGGGCGCACCATCATGACGCGATTGAATGCGTACATGCCCGATCCGGTTTGAATCTCACCAAATTTGGCGATTAATTGTGCCTTGAGTTTGCGCCACATCAACCACGAATCGATGAAGAAAGCGCCCAATAAGACCCACATCATGAGGGTGAACCAGACACGTAAAGGTTCAATGAACATACCAGCAATAAATACAGCGA
Organism: Rothia sp. LK2588; assembly: GCF_040946465.1. Lineage (NCBI taxonomy): Bacteria > Bacillati > Actinomycetota > Actinomycetes > Micrococcales > Micrococcaceae > Rothia > Rothia sp. LK2588. The sequence continues at coordinate 564,573 of NZ_JAYWLS010000001.1, forward strand.
GCATGATGAAGATCAGAACGTCGCCCACGTTGAACCGCGCGTCAATGAAATCGCGAATATACCGACGCTGAGGGCCTTTATCGCGTAACGGAAGGTAACGCTCATCTCCGGTGCGCATAGCCTGTTGCTCACGCAAACGACGCTCCCGGGCAGCTTCACGTTCCTCTGCTTTGGCTGCTTTACGATCTGCCGGCACCAGAGGCTGACGTCGCGCCGCCTCTTGCTGTTTGCGGGAGGGGGTGGGACGTCCCTTGGGCGGTGTCACCTTGGGGTCAATTGCCTTCGAACCGCTTGATGAAGCAGCCTCAGATGACTTATTTTCTTGTTCAACCTGCGCCAGATCCAGATCTTCTGCACGCACGCTGCCAGAACCAGTTGATTTCTTTTTACGTCCAATCACCCCCTTAGAATACCGGACAATCGCACAGGTCGCATGGGCGGCGTAGGGTAGAGACATGACACCTCAACACTTTGATTTAGAGAAGTACCATTCAGCACTCGAAAACTCGGTGCAGCAAAACTTCGATCGCACGCTCTCGCTTCTATCCGACCTTGTTGCAATCCCCTCGGTAGCCTGGGAATCCTTTGATTTGTCACAGGTTCGTAGGAGCGCCGAGAAAGTACAGCAGTTAGCTCTGGACGCAGGGTTCGAGACCGCTGAAATTTGCTCAGCGACTTATGGTGCAGATCAAAAAGAAGGCATGCCTGCGGTCATCGCCCAAAAGCGCGCCGCGGAGGGTTACCCCACGATCGTTCTCTATGCCCATCATGATGTGCAGCCTGCAGGCGATGAAGAACTATGGAATACCCAACCGTTCCAGGCCACTCAACAAGGTGACCGACTGTATGGGCGTGGAGCCGCAGACGATAAAGCTGGGGTGATGGCCCATCTCGCAGCCTTTAGCTCCGCCAAGGAAGTACTCGGTGATGACTTCAAAGCGGGAGTTACCCTGTTTATTGAAGGTGAAGAGGAAGCGGGTTCGCCCAGTTTCACCGCATTCATTGAAAAATACCGACAGCAACTAGCGGGGGACGTCATCATCGTGGCCGATTCGGCTAACTGGCGAACAGGTGTACCTGCTCTCACCACTTCGTTGCGCGGAGTTGTGAGTGCAACTTTCACTGTGCGAACAGCTGATCACGCGGTTCACTCCGGTATGTTTGGTGGCCCCATGGTCGATGCCTATACGGCAGGAATGCGTCTTGCTGCAACTTTACACACCGATCAAGGTGAAGTAGCAGTTCAAGGTTTGCACATTGCACCTGAACCTGAAGTTGAATACTCAGAGTCTCAATTCCGTGAAGATTCAGGGATTCTTCCATCTACTGAGTTGTTGGGTTCAGGCTCCATCGGTGGTCGATTGTGGGCAAAACCCGCCCTATCCATCATCGGCATGGATATTCCTTCAGTCGCGCATTCATCCAACACTATGGCGGCTGAAACCCGAGTGCGTATAAGCCTCCGACTGGCACCCGGCGACGATCCTCAACGTGCCCATCAGAAATTAGAGGAACACCTCCACAACCACGCCCCCTGGGGCGTCCAGGTGGAATACTCGGCAGATGAGGCGGGTCTGCCCTTCCAAACTGATACAGCCGAAGCTGGTTCACAGTTGGCATTACAGGCCATGAAGACAGCTTGGGGAGTTGACCCCGTCTGCACTGGATTGGGAGGCTCTATTCCCTTCATCTCAGACCTCAAGAACGTGTTCCCTGATGCACAGATTTTGATTACCGGAATCGAAGATCCGGATACCCGCGCGCACAGCGCTAATGAGTCGTTGTATCTGCCAGATTTTGAAAAGGCTATCCTTGCCGAATCGCTCATGATAGCTCAGCTGAGCCAGGGGAGCTGGCCGCAGGGGGAATAGGCGCTCACAATCCCTTGTTGAACAGCTCAGACGTTGCTCTAGCAATGCAATCAGGGAATAATGAACAGCAACAAGCTTTCAGTCTTAGAAAGGGTGATTTCATGTCTGAAACACTTTCGGAAGAAACCGCTACTCACGGTGTGAATCTCACAGATGTAGCAGCAGAAAAGGTGCGCGCACTCCTGGAACAGGAAGGCCGAACTGACCTGCGGTTGCGCGTAGCTGTTCAGCCGGGTGGATGCTCCGGTTTGATCTATCAGCTGTACTTCGACGAGCGATTCCTCGACGGTGATGCAGTACGGGACTTCAACGGGGTAGAGGTCATTGTTGACCGAATGAGCGTCCCTTACCTCGACGGTTCCACCATCGATTTTGAAGACACTATCGAAAAGCAAGGTTTCTCCATCGACAATCCCAATGCTCAGGGCTCATGTGCCTGTGGAGATTCGTTCCACTAAGCACCTCTCTGCGTTGATGAATGGCCTGCATCCGTGACGGATGCGGGCCATTTTCTATGTACCCGATCGAAAATTAAGAAAATCTTGCCGTTCTCAGTGACAGACTGTCACCAGATGCTTGAGCAAGAGGGTAAGCTCGTATTGAAAGGATTTTAGGCTCAGTCTGTCTCATTAGTGGAAAGAGCCTAAAGCACGCACATCGCAAAAGGAAGGGCCGTCTGTGAGTTCGCAGCATCGAACCGGCAGCCGAAAGCTGAAGGGCGTGGCCGTATCAGGCCTAACGCTGGCTTCCGCACTGCTTATGACTGGTTGTTCAGATCAGGCAGAGGTTGGCTTCTTGCCGACCAAGCGTGGAGTGACCGATAACGCTGACACGATCATGAGCCTATGGATCGGTTCGTGGGTAGCGGCATTGGTCATTGGCCTCATTACGTGGGGTCTGATGCTCTGGTGCATCATTGCTTACCGTCGCCGCAAGAACGAGACCGGTTACCCCCGCCAGTTGAGCTATCACGCTCCGCTCGAAATTCTTTACACCATCATTCCCGTGGTGCTTATCGTCAGCCTCTTCAGCTTCTCTGATCGCGCAGAACGCGACATTACCGCTCCGAAGGCCGACGAAGCCGCCGTAACCGTTGAGGTATACGGCAAGCAGTGGGCTTGGGACTTCAACTACTTGAAGGGTGGGGAAGTACCTCAGGACGTGCACTTCTCGGGCAACCAGGCCCATCTGACTGGTGAGGAGGGTGTTGAGGAAACTCTTCCCACCCTTTACCTGCCGACTAATTCAACTGTCGATCTTCAGTTGAAGTCGCGAGACGTTATCCACTCCTTCTGGGTCCCCGCATTCCTTGAAAAGCGAGACACCATCCCCGGTCGTACCAACCACATGTACTTCACGACTGGTTCAGAAGAAGCAACCTACGCCGGCAAGTGCGCCGAACTCTGCGGTGAGTACCACTCTGAGATGCTCTTCAACGTAAAGGTTGTTTCGCCTGAAGAATTTAAGAAGCATATGGGTGAACTCCAGCCGGGCCGCCTCGGTGACGAGTACAACCGTAACCCCAACATGAACACCACGAAATAAGAGGTGACCCTTGACTACTCTCGAGTATTCAGCGGATTCGGCAACTCAGGTTGCCCCGCGGGTGGTCCCAAAGTCCAAAGGACGAATCATCGTCAATTGGCTGACGTCCACCGACCATAAGACCATCGGGTACATGTACCTGATCGCTTCCTTTATCTTCTTCTGCGTGGCCGGCATCATGGCGCTCCTCATGCGTATGGAGCTCTTTGAGCCCGGCATGCAGATCCTGCAGACCAAGGAACAGTTCAACCAGCTGTTCACCATGCACGGTACTCTGATGCTGCTCATGTTCGGCACCCCGGCCTTTACTGGCTTTGCCAACGTGCTAGTGCCGCTTCAGATCGGTGCACCGGACGTTGCCTTCCCGCGCTTGAACGCATTGGCTTTCTGGTTCTTCCTGTTCGGTTCGTTGGTCGCTATCGCAGGCTTTATTACCCCGCAGGGTGCAGCTTCATTCGGTTGGTTTGCATACGCACCGTTGAATAGCACCACCTACTCGCCGAGCGTCGGTGGAGACCTTTGGGTCTTCGGTCTGGCGCTTCAGGGCTTCGGAACCATCATGGGTGGTGTCAACTTCATCGCCACCATCCTCTGCATGCGAGCACCGGGTATGACGATGTGGCGTATGTCGGTCTTTTCTTGGACCACTCTGATCACGGCGATCTTGATCATCATGATCTTCCCGCCGCTGGCATCCGCTCTCTTCGCATTGGGTATGGACCGTCGCTTCGGTGGCCACATCTTTGATCCCGAGAACGGTGGCGCTATTCTGTGGCAGCACCTCTTCTGGTTCTTCGGACACCCCGAGGTTTACGTGCTTGCGTTGCCCTTCTTCGGCATTGTTTCTGAGATTATTCCGGTCTTCTCCCGTAAGCCGATCTTCGGTTACAAGGGTCTGGTCTTCGCTACCATCGCGATTGCGGCTCTCTCCGTGACCGTGTGGGCTCACCACATGTACGTCACCGGAGCTGTGATGCTTCCCTTCTTCTCCTTTATGACCATGATGATCGGTGTGCCGACCGGTATGAAGTTCTTCAACTGGATCGGCACCATGTGGCAGGGTTCCATCACCTTCGAAACCCCGCTCATCTGGATCATGGGCTTCCTGGTTACCTTCCTGTTTGGTGGTATCACCGGCGTCATCCTGGCAACCCCTCCGTTGGACTTCCACCTTTCCGATACCTATTTCGTGGTGGCACACTTCCACTACGTGATCTTCGGAACCATCGTGTTTGCGATGTTCGGTGGATTCTACTTCTGGTGGCCGAAGTGGACCGGTTACATGCTCAACGAGCGTCTGGGCAAGATTCACTTCTGGTTGCTGTTCATCGGCTTCCACACCACCTTCTTGATCCAGCACTGGCTGGGTGTAGATGGTATGCCTCGTCGTTACGCCGACTACATGGTTGAGGATGGTTTCACCTGGATGAACCAGCTTTCTACCGTAGGCTCGATGATCCTTGCCATCTCACTGATTCCCTTCTTCTGGAACGTATACACCACTCATCGTTACGGAACCAAGGTTGAAGTAGATGACCCGTGGGGTTTCGGTGGTTCGCTCGAGTGGGCTACCTCTTGCCCGCCGCCGCGCCACAACTTCACGGCTCTGCCCCGCATCCGTTCCGAGCGTCCGGCGCTGGATCTGCATCACCCCGAATTGTCTACTAACGTAGACATCGCTTCTGCAGCCCGCCAGGCGACCGTCCGATAGGAGATCAGTAAATGCGTACAATAGGTATTCTTTTCAACCTGATCGGCGTATTCCTGATCCCGGTTGGCATTGTCTACGGCATCATGACCAAGCTAGACGATTGGGCTGGATTCCCCGCGCTTCTTGCAACCGCTGCCATGTGTTTCTTCTTGGGCACCTTCTTGATGTTTACCGATAAGAAACATCCTGATCAGCCCAACGACAACCTTGACGGGGAAATTGCAGATGCAGCAGGCGAGTACGGTTTTTACTCCCCGTGGTCATGGTGGCCTTTGGTTATCGGCGCTATCTGTGCAGTACTCGTAACCGCTATGGCTATCGGACAGTACTGGTTGGCTCTCATCGCCGGAATCGTCGCCATCCTTGGATGCGTAGGTTGGGTATATGAGTACAGCCGTGGAGATCACGCTCACTAGTACGTCTATCTAGCTGTTCTCCAGCTAAGAGACGATCAAAGAAGGGGCCTACCGTTGTTTTCAACGGTAGGCCCCTTCTTTGCATGTTTAACCCTTATCTATGAGATATATAGGTGGGCGAGAAGTATAAGATCCCACGCACAGACGTGACGGGGGGGGATGGCATGAGTGGTTTGGAGTATTTGGACAATCTATCGACTCAATGATTTCACAGAGCATCACTACAGTTGCTGGAGCCTTATCATCGAGACCCCAGTCATGAACTTTTTGAGTCTCGGGTAATCTCCGAAGTTGTTTTACAGACTGGGAGCAGATGTCAGCCCTGTTTTGGCATCGCCCTTATGGCGGGTGCAATCCGCAATTGAATTGGAACACAGAGCTATACACCCTCCCGTAGAGAACGCCATTTAAATCTCTCTGGATGGCGCGTAACTTGTGCAAGCAACACACCACAACCCATCGGTCTATATTTAGCGCCTAGCCATCTACTGGCTACTCTATTTCCACGTTATTTACTTGCAATATCTCTGAGAGATTGTGGATCCCCGTTAAAACTGCGCTGAAAGGCCTTCTCAGCTCCTTTCATTGCCTCAAAGTATCCCTTTACTACGGAGGGCATATAAGTCTTTGAGAAAAGGAATGAGAGCTTCTCATACCCAGTTACTCTTGACGACCACATCCGTATTGATTCGCTTTAACCCCATGCAAGTTCGAAGGGCCTAGGAGGTTGGTTCACCAGTGCAGAAATGCGAGACAACCCTCAGCACCAAATAGCCATCCTTGTAAACAGCTCTTTTGCCGTGAGTCGGGTGAGGAGAGAGTGCGTATCTCTCATAGATCCGAGCGCGTAGCTTACTGGTTCAAAACGTGGTCCAGGAGAATGAGTGAATTTACACTTGATAACCAGAACATCCAAACGTTCAGCGATGAACGTCCCGACTATGAGATATGAGGGACAAATGAAGGAGGGCCTCCCGCTACGTTAAGTAGCGGGAGGCCCTCCTTTTGCTGATTGTTTATTGGTTAGCGTTCCAGCTGGGAATGGTGCGTACCTTCCAGCTGTTCAGCATCGTGATGATGCGCTGCAGCTTCAAGTTCAGCAGGGGTTACTGGAGCAACCCGATCCTGGAACCACATCTTCGAAAGGCCACCGCGGGACTTCTCCAGAAGAGAAATCTTCCCCTTCTTATTGGGCTGAGCGGGAAGCACTTCATGGTTCTCGAATGAAACCAGCTTGTAACGGCGGTACTCATCCAGAGGCTTATGTACCTCGATGAATTCACCGTGCGGCAACTGAACAACCTGGCCAGATTCCACACCGTGCAGAACCAGCTCACGATCCTTGCGCTGCAAGGAGAGGCAGATTCGGTACGTAATTAGGAAGCCAACGAGGGGACCGAGGACAAAGAGTGCACGCAACCAGTAGGCAACGTCATTCAGTGAAACATGGAAGTGGGTAGCGATGAGGTCCGAGCTAGCGGCGATCATCAACGAACCGTATCCAATGATTCCGGCAACACCCACGCCAGTACGGAAGGGTGCGTTACGCGGACGATCCAGTACGTGGTGTTCACGGTTGTCACGGGTGACCCAACGTTCAATCCACGGCCAGAACATCATTGCCATTATGACCGAACCGGCCATCAAAGCAAAGGGGAGAAGAACGTTGAGAACCCAGGTTCCACCGAGGAAATTGAATTCCCAGGGGAAGGGCCAGACGCCAGGCCACAGACGCAAGGCGCCATCGCCGAAGCCCACGTACCAGTCAGGCTGAGTGCCTGCCTGAACCGGTGAGGGGTCGTAGGGACCATAGTTCCAAATAGCGTTGATGGTGAAGGTAGCTGCCAAGAAGGCGATGATTCCAAAGACGATGAAGAAGAAACCGCCGGCCTTAGCTGCATACACGGGGCCTACAGGAAAACCAACAACGTTGTCTTCACGGCGACCCGGGCCAGGGTACTGGGTGTGCTTGTGAGTAACGACCATGAACAAGTGAATCGCTACCAGCAACAGAAGCATTGCCGGGATGATCATGATGTGCATGGAGTACAGGCGGCTAATCAGCTGGGTACCAGGGAATTCTCCGCCAAAGAAGAACAACGAAAGATAGGTTCCCACCAGCGGGATAGCCTTCATAATTCCGTCAATAATGCGCAAACCGTTACCGGAGAGCACGTCATCGGGAAGCGAGTAACCGGTGAAGCCTGCAAAGATACCCAAAATGAGCAGTGCACAACCCACCAGCCAGTTCAGCTCACGCGGACGGCGGAATGCACCGGTGAAGAACACACGCAGCATGTGGATGGTGAGAGCCAGCATGAACAACAGTGCTGCCCAGTGGTGGATCTGTCGCAACAACAGGCCGCCACGGATATCAAAGGAAATATGGAGAGTCGATGCGTAAGCCACCGACATCTCAGTACCCTTCATCGGCACGTAAGAACCGTCGTAAGCGGTCGGAGCCATAGAAGGATTGAACCACAGCGTCAGAAAGGTACCTGAGAGGATCAGGATGACCAGGCTGTACAGCGCCACTTCGCCGAACATGAACGACCAGTGGTCAGGAAAGATCTTGCGACCAAATTCCTTGACGATGCCAGACATGCCCACGCGGGTATCAACGAAGTTCGCGATACGACCAGTGGTTGTCTTGGCTTCGTATTCGGGTGCGGTTGAAGTATGGGACATGATTAAGCCTCACCCTTCATTTCTTTAGTGTGCTGACCGCGTTCCCAGTAACCGGGACCAACGGGTTCGTGGAAATCGCTCTGAGCCACGAGGTAACCCTGCGAGTCAACAGTGATAGGTAGCTGGGGAAGTGCGTGACCGGCGGGGCCAAACACAACCTTGCACTCATCTGCTGCGTCGAAGGTCGACTGATGGCAGGGGCACAGCAGATGGTGAGTGCGCTGCTCGTACAGTGCGATGGGGCAACCAACGTGAGTACAAACCTTGGAGTAGGCAACAATACCGTCGACATGCCAGTCCTTGCGCTCCTCGGAGATCTTCATCTCTGCAGGATCCAGACGCATGAGCAGAACAACTGCCTTTGCCTTCTCTTCGATGTAACCATTCTCGTGAGAAAGGCTAGAAAGAGACTCGGGGAGTACGTGGTATGCAGAGCCTAGAGTGACATCTGCTGCCTTGATAGGAGTGCCTGAGGGGTCGCGCACCAGGCGCACGCCCTTATCCCACAGTGTGTACTTGAGAACCGACGGATCAGCCGGGCCAAGGTCACGCAACAAAGTGACGAAGGTGAGCGGTGCGAGGATGACCGAACCGATCAAAGTGTTGCGCAGCAGGGGACGACGCTTGATACCGGACTCATCAATGATGGTGTCCATGATTTCAACAGCGTCTGCACGATCCTCTTCGGTACGTACTGCATGGCGGCTTTCGGACATTTCATGGTCGGGCATAAGAGCGCGAGCCCACTGAACAATGCCGATACCAATACCGAACATCGAGAACGCGATGCCCAAGCCCAACAGCAAATTCTGCAGTCGCAGCTGGTTGGTGGGTTCAGGATTCAGTACGTCGTAGTAATCTCCACCAATTTTAATGCCGAAATAAGCTACCCAAAAGAGCAGGGCGCCAAGGATCGACACGAGGAAGAGCAGTATTACGCCGCGCTCTGCCGACTTTGCCTTTTTGGAGCTGATATCGGTCAGACGCGGGGAGTGGGGCGGCAGACCAGGATCGGGAAAAGAATCCCGGGTTCCTTCAGTCGAGGAGACTGCGACCGAGGAGACTTCCTGTGCGCCATCACTATGGTTTCCCATGTGTTGCCTCATATCTTCTTATCTTGTGAAATCTTCGAATGTGGGTGACTTTATGCGGAGCGAGAGGTGAGCCAAACGGTAAAGACCAGAACGACACCCAAGCCCAAGGTCCAAATGAGCAGACCTTCAGCAACAGGTCCCAGCGAGCCCAGAGCAAAACCGCCGGGGGAGTTGTTGACCTCCTGAGCCTTCAGGTAGGTAATAACGTCGTTCTTTTCCTGAGGAGTCAGGTTGGCGTCGTTGAAGACGGGCATATTCTGGGGGCCAGTCTCCATTGCCTCGTAGATGTGCTTCTCGGAGACACCCATCAAGGACGGAGCAAATTTACCGCGGGTCAAAGCACCACCAGCACCTGCTGCGTTGTGGCACATTGCGCAGTTAGCAAGAAAGACCTTGGCGCCATTAGCTGCATCGCCGTTGGCGACATCGAGGTGCTGCTGCTCGGGGATAGTCGGACCTGTACCCAGGGATGCTACATAAGCTGCAAGCTGGTGGGTCTGCTCATCGGTGAACTGACCGGGCTTTACCTGAGCCTGAGTACCCTGCATCTGCATAGGCATACGTCCGGTACCGACCTGGAAGTCAACCGCTGCGGCGCCCACACCGATCAATGCGGGACCATCCTGAGTGCCCTCTGCGTTGGTGCCGTGGCAGGTTGCGCAGTTGGATACGAAGAGTTTCTGACCCTCAGCAATGTCGTTATCCGATGCTGCGGTGATACTGGTTTCGGCCTTTGCCTGGTTGGTAGTAGTGGCAACTGCGTAGAGTCCACCGGTTAGAAGCAAAGCCAGAGCAAGCAACACGACAGCTGCCAGCGGATGACGCCGCTTCTGAGATAGTGCCTTCACGTTGAATGATCCTTTTGATGTGTGAGCTTATAAATTTCGGAGGCTGATCGCCGGATTAAACTTTTACTTTAGGGTTTACTTCAGAAAGTAAACGATAAAGAACAGAACAATCCAAATAACGTCAACGAAGTGCCAGTAGTAGGAAACAACGATCGCCGAGGTGGCTTCGTAGTGCCCGAACCGCTTAGCGACGTATGCGCGACCAATGATGAAAAGGAAGGCAACGAGGCCGGCGGTCACGTGCAAGGCGTGGAAACCAGTGGTGATGTAGAACGCCGATCCATAGGCACTGGAGGGGATGGTCATTCCTTCAGCAATCAGATTGGCATACTCATAGGCCTGAACGGACACAAAGAACGCGCCCATGATGAAGGTCAGGATGAACCACTCGACCATGCCCCATTCCTTGATGTTGAACAGGGAGCCGGTGCGGCGAGGCTTAAGTTGCTCAGCCTTGAAAACGCCGAACTGGCAGGTCACAGAACTAGCCACCAGAACAATGGTGTTCACGGTGGCGAGTGGTACAGCGAGATGCTCAGTGTTTTCAGCCCAAAAATCGGGGCGTGAAGCTCTGAGAGTGAAGTACATAGCGAATAGCCCGGCAAAGAACATCAACTCTGAAGCGAGCCAAACGATGGTGCCTACGGCCACCTGGTTGGGGCGATTCAGAGTCGGTCGTGCCGGCTTACTGGGAGTATGGGTTGCAGTTGTCACATAGACATTATGTCTGTAAAACCTGAGTTCAGCCAACTACATCAGGTGATATTGATGCACCGTGTTGTAAATAAGGGATACCTCTGTGGCAGAGGACCACAGCACTAATCTTCTACCTCGAGTTTAACTTCATCGTTATAAGGCTTCGGTTCAAGTCGCCACATAGCGGAAGTGAACTGTCCAAGTCTTGCTGCGTGGGCCTACAATCGTTCCCATGAACACATCAATCTCTTGGAAGAGCATTCTCAACAGACTCACCTTGCGTCAGGATCTTTCTCACGAAGAAATTACGTGGGCCATGGATGACATCATGAACGGGAATGCCTCCGAGGCAATCATTGGTGCGTTCTTGATCGCCCTGCATGTAAAAGGCGAAACCCCGGAAGAGCTGGATGCTCTCGCTCAAGGCATGTTGGAAAAGGCTGAACCTATCAACATCAACAATGCAGCGGTTGACATCGTTGGGACGGGTGGGGATCAACAAAATACCGTCAACATCTCCACAATGGCAGCCATAGTTATAGCAGCCAGCGGGGCCCCGGTCATTAAACACGGAAATAGATCTTCGTCGTCATCTACGGGTTCAGCTGATGTGCTAGAAGCCCTAGGCGTTCGCTTGGAGATGCCTATCGCCAGCATTCCCGACTGCCTATCTCAAACCGGGATTGCCTTCCTGTTCGCACAGGTATTTCATCCATCAATGAAGTATGTTGCTCCTACGAGAAAGAAACTCGGGGTGCCAACAGCTTTCAATTACCTCGGTCCCATGACAAATCCCGCCAAGGTGCGCTCTTCAGCCATTGGTGTTGCCGATGAATCTATGGCACGAAAAATCGCGGATGTCTTTGCGTCCCGGCAAGATCACGCCTTGATCTTCCGAGGCGGGGATGGTCTTGACGAAGTCACCATCACAGCTAATACCCAGGTGTGGGAAACGATCGGCGGGGGAGTGTACCCCCACGTCATCGATCCTCGTGAATTCGGCTACGCCAGGGCCACTTTGGACGATCTTCGTGGTGGAGATGCAGAACATAACGCCAAGGTCTTTAGGGACATCATGCACGGCCTCAGGGGACCGATTCGCGACGCTGTTGTACTCAATGCTGCAGCTGGTATCGTGGCTTTCAACGAGCACGATGTTGATCAACCCTTTATGAGCCGCTATCAGCATGCGCTCAATACGGCGGAGAAAACTCTTGATTCCGGCTCCGCGTCGCACACTCTCGAGGCCTGGGTGGCATATTCACAGTCGGTTGTAGATTAGCTTAAACCTTAAGTTGAAGGGGCTCCCCATGAAATCGGGGAGCCCCTATTGTTTAATGTAGGTTTATTTCTTGGAGACACGTCGGGTGGCCATCAGGATCAGACGCCAGCCCAAGATAAAGGCTCCTAGCACGGCTAAGGTGACCATAATGAAGCTGAGTGCAGTTGTACCACCCGTCAACACTCTCAACGCTTGACCACCCAGCGCTACCATTAGCCACACCAGCACGCCGGCAGGGTAGAGATTGTGGGGCTGACGGCGAACGATGGGTATGAACCAACTGATTAAGTAAGCGATAACGAATGGAAGAGCCACATTGAATGAACCCAACAGGGTTTCGTGGTGGGAGCTACGTCCTAACACTGCAAATCCGAGTATAAGAGCAATATCGACCACCATGATGACCAAGACGTTGCGTAATGAAGTTGAATATGTCTGCACAGCGGTTTCCTGACGGTGAAGGTGTAATTGAGTACCTCCAGCGTACCGCTGGGGTAGCGCTCTTTGAGTCTACTTTACATAATGTAGATTATCGGCTTTAACTCTAAAACTGGCCAGGATAAGAATGTGCCTTATTCTGGTGTTTTATCAACCACCACACCTCAGCCCACTGAACTCAGCCTCTCCGTGATCAGACCACACGTTCAGCCCCGCATCCTGGCTCCTCGATTGATCCTCTTGTTCGGTTAAATCCTCGCTATCGTTTCTGTTCGATAAACCCGCGGTCCCCACAAAGCTTCAGCAAGTCGATGAGTCAGCCAAATATCGAGTGTTCAATTATTCTGAGTGCTTTCCGCAATGTAGTGTCGCAACTCAGCCCCCAGACCTCGGTTTTCTCAGTTATCCACAATCTCAGATCGAGCTAGTCCTAGATATGATATTTAAAGTATTAGTTGAAGGTTTACTTTAGACATTTTCTAGAGACGGTGGGTTTGTATCCTGTTCCGTCGTTTCATGACAGAGCGAAGGCTGAACTATACTTGACCTCTAGTCTCTATATACACACGGGAATAACCCCACATCTGGGGTGTTAACCTGGAGTGTAGAAAACTAATCTTTGGGAGGATCACTCATGAGCGATCGTAGCTTACGCGGAATGCGTCTCGGTTCGCAGTCCATGGAAACTGAAGCAGGTGTGGAGCCGGCCCCGCGTCAACGCGTTGAATACCGCACGGAAGATGGCGAGCGCGTCTTTGTGACCTTCGCTCAGGAGGCTGAGATCCCGCAGACTTGGACCGCTAAGTCGGGTAAGGAAGCGTCTCTCGTCAACGGTGAGGGTGAGCAACAGGAGTCGAACGAAAAGCCGGTTCGTACCCATTGGGATATGTTGCTCGAGCGTCGCAGCATGGAGGAACTTGAGGAGACGCTTCAGCAGCGCATTGATTACTACCGCGAGCGTCATTCACTTTAGGTTTAAAGAAAATGGGGAGTCACGTCTTGATTGACGTGACTCCCCTTTTGTGTGAGTCTTATCGATTCTTACGTCGCTTCTGGACGAATTTCTTGGCGCCTTCCGTGCGTGCTCCCAATCCCCAGGTGGTCACTTTTCGCATCGAGTCGAAGATGATGGAGCCGTCCATCTTGGAGTCTCCGATTTCGCGTTCGATGAAGGTGATGGGTACTTCGGTGATCTTCAAACCGGCGCGTTCGGATCGCCACGCTAGGTCGACTTGGAAGACGTACCCCTTGGAGTCGATGCCATCGAGGTTGAGCTTTTGGAGTGCTTCTCGTCGGTAGGCCCGGTACCCGGCGGTGATGTCGTTGATCTTGGTGCCGAGAATCAACTTGGTGTACAGGTTTGCGCCGCGGGATAGTACTTGGCGGTGGGCAGGCCAGTTCTTGGTTTTCCCTCCGGGGATGTATCGGGAGCCGATTGCGAGGTCGGCGCCCTGCTCGATGGCTTGGATGAGGAGCGGCAACTGTTCGGGCTGGTGTGAGCCGTCCGCGTCCATTTCGACGAGGACGTCGTAGCCGTTGTTGAGTCCCCAGTCGAAACCTGCGAGGTATGCCCCACCCAAACCGTCTTTGACGGTGCGGTGAAGGACGTGGATGTGTGAATCGCTGTTCGCTAGTTCATCTGCCAGCTGGCCGGTTCCGTCAGGGCTGTTGTCGTCGACCACGAGGACGTCGGATTCGGGGACGGCAAAGCGGAGCCGTTCAACGATGACAGGCAGATTCTCCCGTTCGTTATACGTAGGAATGACCGTCAGTACTCGCATTGATTAACTCCTTGCATGCCCTTGGGGCAGATGATCAGAACAGTGTTCAGTATATATTTTTGGTTCCCACACTGCACTTCGGGATTTTTGGGTTACTGGGCGCAGGGGTTTATGCATGATGTAGCGAGATGAGGGTGGGCAGGTTACCCGCTTCGAGGACGGGCAAGAGCGGGATACGTGCCCGGGGGTCGGTGCTCCAGGCGGCGACACGGGAGTCTGGTGTTTGTACCATGAGTTGATCGGCTCTCCAGCGACAGAATGTTGCGGGGGCCTGCGGTACCAGTTGTCCCATGAGGGGGTTGCGGTGTCCCATTCCGCGAAAGCATGATTTGGTCATTGCTGCGAAGGTGGCCCTTGCGGATAATTGGTGGTCGCTCTCCCCCGCCGACACCATGGATAGGGCTAGTTCCCAGCCGAGAAGTTGTGAATCCTGGGTGGGGTTAGATCCCAGCATGGATGTGATTCCTGCAGTGATGGCCGCTTTGAGGGCGCTTTTTTGAAGGGCAGGGCCGCTGGTGAAGCCTAGGGCTACGTTCATGGAGCTCAGCTGGGTGATGTGGCTCTCGGTGAGGTCGGTTACACCGTCTAAACGCAATGCTAGTTTCATGCGCTGGAGGGAGTCCATCTTCAGAGCTATCTGAAGGGCAGCATCGATTCGCGCCGAAGAGTCAGCACGAAGTGCTGCTTTGAGCCCGCGCGCTTGGGCCTCGTCTAACAAGCTCATGCCGGTTTCGTTCTCGAGAATCCCCTGGGGGTCTAGAAGAATTCCTTGAACCGATAAGTGATCGGGGATCTGGTGGAGGTGTTCGATCTCAAGGTAGATAGCGGCGTCCTGGAGTGATGTCAGGTGTTGGTGATGCTGTTGGAGGGCCTCCGGGGTGAGCATGAAGGTCAAGGCACCATATCCGGCCGCGCGGTATTTCTGGACGGTGTCTTGCAGGTCGTCCTCGGGGTGGACGCGGATGCCCGCCGCGGCGAAGGCAGGCGCCAGCAGGTCTCCCTCCAGTTCTTCTACCTGCATCGAGTCGTCGAGGATTGACTCAGCCCCGGCGTCCGAGCCTACCCATTGCACCATGCCGTCCTGAATCACCATCGCGGTGGCGTAGGGATCTGCCGGAGAGTAAACGCTTCCGTCTCTCAACACCGTTGTTGACATGCGCGGTTCCTTTCTCGTGGATGTTTATAGCTGGGTTGCAATGACGCCGCGACGCAACAGGCCGATGGCGGCCTCGCACTGTGTCTTCAGTTCGGGGTCATTGTGGGCGACATGTGATATTTGGTCGAGTGCATCTATGACCTGTTTGATCCATCGGACGAAATCTCCCCCGGCCAAGTCGGTGCCTTCAATGGCTTGGGCCAGCGACTGCCCGCGAGCCCACTTGTAGGTTGGCCAGACCATGCCGAAATCTGGCGTGGGTGTTTGCGGTAATCGGTGTGATTCCTCGGCGTCTGTGAGCTTGCTCCACTCTTTGATGAGCAACGTCATGGCAGGTTCCATCGATCGTTGCGGATACTTGCGGAGCATACCTATTTCGTCTCGTTTTGCCTGGTATACCAGCGCAGAGATGACTGAGGCGGTGGATGCTGGGTCTAGCCCATCGAGGAACCCTTCTTCCAGACAGAGCGAGGTCAGGAGGTCTTTCTCGCCGTATACGCGACGCAGGCTTTGACCGCGCGGGGTGAGCAGGAATCCACGGGCGTCGTCCCATCGCACGTAACCGTAGTCTGCCAAGAGTTGGCAGATGCGTTCGAATGTTTGCGAGATGGTGTTGGTGCGTCGGCTGATTTGCCGCCTCAGTCCGTCGGTTTCGCGGGAGAGTTTCCACCAGCGCTCGGCCCAGCGAGCGTGGTTTTCCCGGTCGGAACATCCATGACAGGGGTGGGTTTTCAGTTGTTTGCGGAGTTGTTCGATTTCCCGCTCCGTCTTCGATTCCCTTTTATCGAACCATACGTCTCGTATATCGGAGCGTGCGGGGCGTCCGTCGTAGAGTGCCTGACGCATGCGGGCAGCCATGTCCCGTCGTTCTTTGGGGGTCTTCCCCTGGAATTTTTTGGGCACCTTCACTTTGGACACGGGCACGACGGCGCCGTCGAGGTCCCGTGCGTCCAGACGCCGCAATTGCGCTTCCCAGGTGATGATGGGCGGACGGGGGTCGGAGTTGTTATCGCTTCGCCCTATGACCAGCGCGAATCCGCGATTTCGGCCGTGCGGGATTTCGATGACGTCGCCGGGTACCAACTGATGAATCGAGGCAACGGCCTGCGATAGTTCGAGACGCTTTCTGCCCTTTTCGGATTTTTTCTCGAGGTCTTTGAGCTCTCGCCTTAACCGGGCGTACTCCGCGAAGTCACCCAAGTGGCACTGCATGGATTCTTGATAACCCTCCAACGCCCGTTCGTTCTTTCGAACGCGCTGCGCCACCCCCACCACCGATTTATCGGCTTGGAACTGGGCGAATGAGGACTCGAGGATCTTCTTGGTTCGTTCGGTGCCGAACTCCGCCAGCAGGTTTGCCGACATGTTGTAGGTCGGTTTGAAAGACGAGTTCAAGGGGTAGGTGCGCTTGGACGCGAGCCCTGCCACCTGGGAGGGTTCTAAGCCTGGTTTCCACTGAACGATCGCGTGACCTTCGATATCGATGCCGCGCCGCCCCGCGCGTCCGGTGAGCTGGGTGTACTCCCCCGCCGTGATATCGACGTGCGATTCACCGTTGAACTTTGTCAGTTTATCTAGCACCACCGACCGTGCCGGCATATTGATGCCGAGGGCGAGGGTTTCGGTGGCGAACACAACCTTGATGAGACCCTCTGAGAAGAGTTGCTCGACAACTTCCTTGAAGATGGGGAGCATTCCCGCGTGGTGGGCCGCTATGCCGCGAGATAGACCTTCCCGCCACTCATAGAAGCCCAGCACGTTGAGGTCTTTTGCTTCGAGCGTTGCGGTTGCCTCAGCCACGAACGCGCGTATAGTTTGCGCCTGGGCGTCTGTGGTGAGGCGGACGTCGGCGTCAATGCATTGCCGCACCGCAGCGTCACATCCGGCGCGCGAGAAGATGAAGACGATGGCCGGTAAGAGGGCCTCGCGGTCTAATGCGTAGATCATCTCCGATCGGCTGGCGCGGTAGGTTCGCCCGTCCGCAGGGGCCGGGTGGTGTTGAGGACGACGCTGGTGGGGTGCCCGGGGACCGCGGCGCCCGCGATCCGCGTTGCGGGGGCGCCGGCGTGGCTCCCTGAGTCGGAGCAACTCTGGGTTGACTTCCGGTGCCGCCTCGTTGTCGGAGTCTAAGAGTTCAGCGGTTTCCTCCACCGTTGTATCGTCGACGAAGAGGTCGACGAGGCGGTTTCCGACCAAAACGTGTTGCCACAGCGGTACGGGCCGGTGCTCTGAGACCACCACGTCGGTTGCGCCACGGACTGTATCTAACCACGCACCAAACTCTTCGGCATTGGAAATGGTCGCCGAGAGGGAGATAACTGAGATGTGTTCGGGAAGATGGATGATGACCTCTTCCCAGACCGCTCCGCGGAATCGGTCTGCGAGATAATGCACCTCGTCCATGACGACGTAACCCAAATTGGTCAACGTCGCGGAGTCAGCGTAGATCATGTTGCGCAAAACTTCGGTGGTCATGACCACCACTGGTGCCTCCGAATTGATGGAGGTGTCCCCGGTGAGCAACCCAATGGCATCCTCGCCGTAGGTCTGCACCAGATCGTGATATTTCTGGTTGCTCAGCGCTTTGATGGGCGTGGTGTAGAAAGCCTTTTTCCCCTGCGAGAGAGCGAGATGGATGGCGAACTCCCCCACCAGGGTCTTGCCCGCGCCCGTGGGTGCCGCCACCAGAACGGCGCGCCCATTCTGCACCGATTCACACGCCTGGCGCTGAAAATCATCCATCTGAAAGTCGAGGGATTTCTCGAAAGCTCCAAGCACGGTATTCTCTCGTGCAGCCCGAGACTTGGCCGCTTGGTACTTTTCCGCATAAGTAGGCATGCTTCCATCCTAGAGCCTTCACCCGATATGCAAGACCTGCGTTATCTGACAGCGAAGCGCCGACTTTTTAGCCGGCGCTTCTAGCATGAAGAGGGTTTATTCCCTCGTTTCGATTCGACCTAGTTGTTCGAGTTCCTCAGGGGTGGTGCTTCGTGTGAGGTCTTCTTTTTCTAGTCCTTGGGCAAGCTTTGCGTTTTTCCTAGCCCGCCGTTTGTCGTTGACCAAGCAGATCGCGATCGCGATAAAGAAGAAGAGGAGCAAGGGTGCTGCCAGATAGAACATGGTCATGACGTCGGTTCCCGGTGCAGCCATCGCAGCGATGGTTGCCACAAACACCACAACCCAACGCCATGCTTTGAGGATCGTGCGGCCGCTCAAGATGCCCATGAGGTTCAAACCCACAAGAATTACGGGAATGACGAAGGACAATGCAAAGGAGACCATAAATTTTACGACGAAGGAGATGTACACCTCGGCGTTGATGTAATTGGCGGTGCCGGTGGGGTTAAACGCGGTCAGGGCCAGAACGGTAGCAGGAAGGCAGATCCAGGCGGTAATGATACCGATGATAAACATAGGCACAGCGCTACAAATGAACCCCAACGCGTAGCGTTTTTCCTTCTTATACAGGGCCGGGGTAATAAATGCCCACAGCTGGTAGAGCCACACGGGCGCGGCCAAGACTAGACCAATGTACAGCGATACGGTCACCATCAAGCTGAACGAGGATTGCACGTTGGCGTAGTTCAGTACGGCGTCGCGCCCCTGCTGACGGTTGACTTCGTCGAGAGGTTCTTTAATAGCCTCAATGAAAGGCATGTAGAGGAAGAATCCCGCAATGCCTCCGATGATGGTGGCCACGGCCGATTTAATCACGCGGTTTTTGAATTCGCGGAAATGCTCCTGCAATGCCATGTTGGCTTGAGGATTATTTTTACGACTGTTGGCTCTAGCCATGGATTACCTTCTGCTGTGGGTTCTAGTTCTCAGCGTGTGATAAACCCGCACCCTCAAGATAAATCGGGTGCGGGTTCTAACGAGCTGAAGGTCTATTTGATGCCGTCGGTGGGATTGTGATCGCGAACAGCGGTGGAACCGTTATTGTCGACCACTTCACCGGATACAACATCCGACGAAGAATGTGCATTCAGGTTTTCTGCGTTCTTGCGCTTGTTATCTTCCTTCATGCCGTCGACTTCAGACTTGAAGATACGCATTGACTGCCCCAGGCTACGAGCCATACCGGGAAGCTTGGGTGCGCCAAACAGGAGCAAAATGATGATGAGAAGAACAATCAGCATGACCGGGTTGTCGAACAGTCTACCCATGATGAGCACCTTTCCGTGCGTTGTAGCTTAGGTCCCCCATACGTTGAGGCTGACCTAATGAATCACGTTTTTGTATTCTACGAGAGATTCTAGCGCGTCGGCGCGATTCTTTGCCTTCTTCATACTCGGCGTATGACTGGGAAATCGGTGTGACAACCCCCGGTGCGGGACGCTGAGGTTGGTCTGCTGTGGCAGGATGGGGTGATTTCTCCACCACGGTGGCCAGGCGATCATTGAGGAGCAGAAACTCGTCGAAAGCTCGGGCACCCTGACGAATGACCCTCCATGAGAGCCATCCCAGAATCACCGCTGACGTCAAAACGAGCGTTGTCCACAAAACAATCCAAAACCACCAAGGCATAGCACTCAGTATATAAGCCACACAGCTTCTTGAGATTCAACACCATCCCTTAGGACGCGCGAATCAGCTTCTCGCAGTCCCGCGCGATGTCCTCACGCAGATGCTGCGGAGAAACCAACTCCACCCATCCACGTTCAGCGAGAACGCGGAACTTGAGCCACTCCTCATTGCTTAGTGGAATTCGGCTGTATCGATACCCGTCCTGTGATGCGTACTCGATGGCGATAGCTGAAAAGGTCGGCAGTGAACGATCGGTGAAAAGCTCGTGACTTTCCGACCAACGCACCACAGCCACCTCGGCAGCCTGTTCACGGACCCAATCGGCGGGCGTTTGGGTCGAAGGACGTGCCTCCACATCTTGAGGTTGAACCGGGTTCTCCCGTGCGATAACCCGCAGACGGTCCAGCCGAAAATAACGCTGTTCGCCACTGGCGTCATCCTGAGCCTGAACATAAGATACCCCGAGTTCAGTGAGTAACCGCAAGGGGTAAAGCGTTCGTCGAGTTGTACCGTGTGCACCGAGATACTCCACCTTGACCGAAGAAGACGACTCCATCGCGTCTTGGAGATCTTCGATCGTGCTGGTCGTGACATCGGCAGAGAGCCTCTTTAACAGGTCGTGTGCCTGCGGAGAACTCATCGCCAATTGAGCCATGGTTTGCTGTACGGAGGTGACCTCGGCACCGGCCACGGAAGAAATCAGCTGCATCGTCAGAAGAAGAACCACCGTCTCCACAGCAGACAGTTTCACCGCCTGATGGACGTGAGCCCCGGTACGAACATGAACCCCCTGCTCATCTTCCCTGTAGTCAAAATTTTCTTCACCTAGAGTCACGTGGAGCAGATCCAGCTGGCGGCGGGTCTTGGTAGCCCCTTGACCGAAGGCACGCCCCAGCTCCTTCATAGTCACACCGGGGTTTTCAGTGGCGTATCGAGCCAAGGCTAGGTGATGCAAAAGTTCGGTGTCAGCTGTTCGCCGTTGCCGTTGATCTGCTACGCGGGTCCACGTGAGATCAGGGACCTCTACGGTATGTCGGTGAGCTTCGATGAGACGCTCTAACATCGCTAGGTAGGTGAGGCGGACCCGGTTCTGGTATTTACCGTCACCGTCCATAGACGGCTCCACGACGGCCCCTTCAAGAATGGCAAGTGTCGCGGTCTCCGGGACCGAATAAGATTCGATTTCACGCGACTGTTCGGTGGCGGCGTCCCGAACAACAACGGTCTCTGGCCGACTACGTTGGATGCCATCGAAAAGTTCGTCGACGTCTAGGAGCGAGACATCAAGCGAAGCGTCGCGCGATGAAGGTTGCTCGCACCACACTGCGCTCATCCTATCTAACCGGAAGAACTTGCCGCGCTGCGGGTTTTCCCCCACCGCGGAAGCTGCACTCAGCTCCTTGCCCCACAAATACCAGCGGTCGAATCGGCGGCCCACAGCGCCCACTACCACATGCCGCTCCGACAATTCACCGGTCACTACATTTTCATAGACAAAGGTGAGGACGCGCTGTTCGGCCAAAGCCTGCAAGATCGTGGCCAGATGCGGGGGTTCGAACCAGCCTTCTCGCACGGCGGTAGAAGACTCCCCCGCCGGCGTCACCGACCAACCGATCTTCGTCAAAGCGGTCTGAACGGTCTGAGCAAGATCTCCCTCTCCCCACGCACTCGACACCAATGCGTAGGTCACCGACTGTCCTAGGCTGCCTGCTGAGGTGAGCTGAGCAGGGCGATCAGGGCGCGGCGCCCGGTAGGCATACTCCTGATCTTGGGTAGCCTGCGGGTTCACGGTTTCGATGAGACCCATGGCTCGCAGGGCGGCCTTGTCGCGCTCGAATTTCCGCACAAAGGCGCCGTGGGAGTAAGTCTCGGCGTACTCGGGGATGACCCTGCGCAGTTCTTCTCGCGTAATGCCGTAGGGGTGCTGTGTCAGCTCATCAAAGAGGGCGAGGTAGCGCTCAACAGTTCTTTGGCTCATCGTTAAATAAACCCTCCAGCCTCGCAGTCGAGGCCAGAGGGTCGAGATCGCTACTTTCGGACGTCCACCAGGTCGACGACGAAAATCAACGATTCGTTCGGGGCAATGGCTGCGCCAGCACCGCGCTCGCCATAGGCCAGCTCCGAGGGGATTTCGAGACGACGACGCCCGCCGACCTTCATTCCTAACAGACCCTGATCCCAGCCCTGGATGACCTGGCCAATGCCAACACGGAAGCTCAACGGCTCACCGCGATTCCACGATGCATCGAACTCTTCACCCGTAGAGAAGGCTACACCGACGTAATGGCAGGTGATCTGGTCACCGGCTTCCACGGTGGCCCCGGCTCCCTCGATCAGATCGATGATCTTCAGCTCCTCGGGCGAGCCGCCCTCGGGAAAATCGATCTCGGGCTTGGTGCGATCGAGCTTACGCTGACCAAAAGACATGGGTTTCTCCTATGATGCTGTGTTTTCCAGTTACTTCTGAGAGGGCTGAGCGGAAGCGCTGGGGTCTTCCGGCTTCTTCATCTGGCCGTGGGTGGCGTCCTTCGGCATAGCCTGTCCCGGGGTGGCTCCCAGGATATCTACAACGAACACCAGAGCGCCGGCGGGCTGGCCCTGTTGCGAGGGCTTCTCGCCGTAGGCCTGGTCTGCCGGTACCAGTAGCAACACGCGTGAGCCGACGGGCTTATCCTTGAGGCCTTCGGTCCAACCCTTGATCACTCCACCCAGCGGGAAAGAAGCGGTGTTGCCCTTGTCGCCGAAGTTACCGTCAAAGGCCTTTCCGTCGCTCCACTGAACGCCTTGATACCGCACGTAGACGTTATCATTTTCGCTGACCTTCTTACCCTCGCCCTCGATGAGAGATTGAGAGACCAACTTCTTGGGGGCGTCGCCACGATCCTTGGACAGCTTGATGGTTGCCGAGCCGTCCTGATCGGAAATGTTGAAAGACTCCAGCGCCTTATTGACCTGGTCCTTGGGCAATTCCTTGCCCTGCGCCTCCTTCAATAGCTTTTGCTGAACGGTATAAACCTCAATATTGGTGGGATTATCTTCACCCAGCGGGCTCGGAGACGCGGTAGGGCCAGACTTGACCATGTTCGTGCTGTACGAGAACGAGGTTCCGACCTTATGACCGGTCAGCATGTCGTAGAGATCGGGAGCGTTATCCTTGAGGTCTTTGCTGACCGGGATCATCAACGGGCTGGACGGGTACGAGGTCTGCTGCGACTTAGCGTCTTCACCGCTGAAGATGGTCGCGTCGATGACCAACTCGTCACCTTCGGAGATGGAATCTCCGGTACCCTCATTGATCACATGGGTCTGAGTCTCTTTCGAAATGAACGGGGTCTCCATTGAAATCGACGGTTCAGCGGTGGCGTCGTTCATCGAATAGTCGACGTCTGAGAGTTTAGAACCATTGCTAGAGCACGCGGAGAGCAACATCGCAACGACGATGCCGGTTGCGGCGAGAGCTTTCTGATGTTTCACGATCATTCTTTCGGTAGGAGGTATCTCAACCTGAACCGGGCCAAGTGGCCGGCAGGTTCCATTAAATAAAGGGGGCGGGCCAACCGACCTGAGGGGATTGCCCCAGGGTCTCAATGAGACGGTCCACGGCCTCGTTCTCAGCGTCGAACGGATCCTGGCACACGACGTTCAGATGTGGTTTGGCGTTCAAACGCAGGTGAACCCAGTCCACCGTGAACTGCTCACCCGTGCGTCGGGCCGCCTGGATGAAGCGGCCACGCAATTTAGCCCGCGTCTCGGGAGGCTGTACCGTTGCCCGCTCGATGAGATCGGGGTCAAGCACGCGCCGCGCGCGACCAGCCCGAGCCAAAACGTTAAAGACGCCGCGATCCGGGTCAATGTCGTGGTAGGCGAGGTCCAGTTGCTGAATGCGGGGATCGTCGTACCCCCGAGCGCCTCGAGCGATATAAGAATCCAACAGTTTCTTCTTAATCGCCCAGTCGAGCTCGGTGTCCACAGCCGAATAGTTTCCGGTCTCAACCGCCTCCAGCGCACGACCCCAAAGGTCAAGAACATACTCGACATCCTCATGGTGAGCCCCATGCGCTGCCACGTACTTCTGTGCCGAGGCATGGTAGTGACGCTGCATTTCGAGGGCATTGCGCTCGCTACCGTCTGCCAAGGTGAAACGCTGACGACCGGTGAGGTCATGAGAAACCACCCGCAAAGCCGTGGCGGTGTCTTTGATCTCGAAATTCTTCAGCGGGAAATGGTCTTCGATCATGCGAAGCACTAGATCAGTCGAACAGATTTTCAGCAACGTGGTTGCCTCAGACATGTTCGAGTCTCCGTTAATCACGTGCAAACGACGATACTTGGTGGAATCGGCGTGCGGCTCATCGCGGGTATTGACGAGCGGACGTGATCGGGTGGTGGCGGTGGACGCCGCTTCCCAAATGTAATCCGCCCGTTGGGAGAACGAGTAGCTGGGTTCCGCGGGACGGCCAATGGTGGTGGTGCCCCACTGTTCGGGGCCTTGCGGGTGCGTTTTCCCTGCGCCCACCATGATCTGTCGGGTCACCAAAAAGGGAATCAGGGAACGAACCAGCGGGGCGAACTCCACCTTGCGTTCCAACATGTAGTTTTCGTGGGACCCGAAGGAGTTTCCGGCTGAATCTACGTTGTTCTTGAAAAGGTAGATGCTGCCGTCATACCCCGTGTATTCAAGATGATCCTGTGCCTGGTTCACCAGATCCGCGAAAAGACGCTCCCCTGCCTTGTCCTGCGCGATCAGATCTCGCGGAGTAGCGCACTCTGCCGTGGCATATTCCGGGTGAGACCCGACATCGAGGTACAGGCGGGAGCCATTGGGTAAGAACACATTGGTCGATCGCCAGGTGTTCACCACCGGCTTGAAGAGGATGCGTGCGGCATCTTCTGCGCTTACCGGCCCCAAACCGTGTGGCACATAGGTAATGCCATATTCGGTCTCAATACCGAATATTCGTCGTTCCATGATTTATCCCTTGTCAGCTTTGGATCAGAGCGTTCGGAACCGAGTTACTGGCCGCCCTTTTGCACAAAGCCCTTCACGAATTCTTCCGAGTTCTCTTCGAGCAACCCATCGATCTCGTTCAACAGATCGTCAGTGCCGGCTACCAGCTCCTGATCGACCTCGGTGGCCTGATGGTGAAGGCTGACCTGGGTTTCTTCTTGCTCCGCTGCGCTATTGTGCTGAGCCTGTACCTGTTTGCGTTCCATAGTTCTCTCTTCTTTAGCATTGTGCATCGGCTACGGCGCGTTCTAGGCGTCGCATGAGGTCAGATGCGTTACGGGACTGATCGAGATGTTCTGCTACCTCAACCTTAGTATTATGTAGCGGCTCCTGCATGGGATATCTGACTACCCCGTCTTTACCGGAAGTACGCACCACTAACGTATCCCAGTTAGCACTGACGACCTGGTCGGGGAAAGTACTGATGAGGCGACCTCGCAGGAATGCCCTCGTGTCTTCGGGCGGGTGAGCCGCCGCGTCCGCGATTTGCTCGGGGGTGAAGAGTGTTCGCATGCGACCCAGCTGCACTAGCTTGTGGTAGAGCCCCTTGCCGGGGCGGACGTCGCTGTACTGCAGGTCGATGGCGGCAAGTTTGGGGTCGTCCCAACCCACGCCCTTAGACACGTACTGTCGCAACACGAAGTACTTGGCAACCCAATCCAAACGATCCGCCAGCGAGAAAAGGTCGTTCTCGAGCGCATCCAAGGTTTCTTCCCACAGGTCGAAAACGCGCTGGGTGTGCTGATCCGGGTTCTTATCCCATGCACGGGCAGCGGCGAGGTAGGCATGCTGGATTTCCAGGGCAGTTGTGCTGCCACCGCCTGCCAACGGAAGCTCGGCTTCAAGATCTAGATCGTGGCTAACGGTGTGAATTGCAGCCACCGGATCCGCCAGCTTGATGTGCGGGGCCGCACCGGCCTCGATGAGTCCCAGCACGGCGGAAGTTGTTCCGAACTTCAGCAGCGTTGAGTAGTGTGACAGGTTCGCGTCACCGACGATCACGTGCAGGCGACGATACTTGTGCTGATCTGCGTGGGGTTCGTCGCGCGTATTGATGATCGGCCGGCGAATGGTAGTCTCCAGCCCTACCGTCCGCTCAAAGAAATCGGCGCGCTGGGAGATCTGGAAACCAGGCCGTTCTCCGTTGACCCCTAGACCGACGCGGCCGGCACCGGTGATGATCTGACGGGAGACGAAGAAGGGCAATAACCCCGTAATGACCGAGTCGAAGTCAACGTCTCGACGGATCTGGTAATTCTCGTGGAAGCCGTACGACTGCCCCTTAGAATCGGCGTTGTTCTTGTACAAATTGACGATGGGCAGACCGGTCTGCGGGGCCAACCGTGCGATGGTTTCCACCGTTTGCGCCGCGATGTAGTCCCCGGCCGCGTCCCAGAGAACCGCATCCATGGGTGAGGTGATCTCGGGGCTGGAATATTCGGGGTGCGCGTGGTCGACATAGAATCGTGCCCCATTGGGCAGAATGGAATTCATGGTCACCGCGTCCCAGTCGAGCCGTTCGGCAAACATGCCCGACTCGGCCAGGGCCTCAGCTGCGATATCTTCGCTCGTTAATTCGTGCCGTCGATGGGTCAGCTGAGAGGCATCAGCCTCGCTCTCCTCCATCTCAAAACCACGGGCATCCGCCAGCGGCGATTCCGAGTCATATTCCCACGTGGAAGTGTTGGTGCTGGCCAACTCACGTCGAAACATCGTGTCGTAGGTGTTAACGACCTGAGCAGAGAGGACGGTGGGGTTAGCCTCCGGTTTTTCTGGGGCAATGACGCCGAATTCCGTTTCGGTTCCCATTATGCGACACACGCTCATGCCTTCACCTCCGCGTTGAACCCACCCTCTCGGGCGGGGACGATCGCGTCGATGCCCTCTCGGATGCCCAGCGTAGCCAGCACATCGGCAACCTCTGCCGTTTGCGGTGTTTCCACCTGATCCTCGAACTCGGCCCGGATCGCCTCATTGATATGCGCGAAGTTGAGACCCGCGTCCACACCCGAAAGCTGGTCTTTGATCGCCAACTTCTTGGCGGCGTCTACGATATTGCGAATGACCGCACCCGAGAGGAATTGGCCACGCGAGAGCACCTTCTCGCTACCGTCGGTCAACCGCACACGGATGTACCGTGTGATATCGAGCTGACCGAAGAGCTGCGACATCGCCCGGTCCACCAACGCCAACAGGCCCGAGACGGCGGAGCCCTCGGCCTCGATTACTTGCGGAGAGACGGGCAGATCATCGCTCAGGTAGAGCTCGAAGATCTCTCGCGCACCCTCTTCATCGGGACGGTTGATCCGGATCTTAATGTCCAGGCGGCCCGGTCGCATTACGGCAGGGTCGATCATATCTTCACGGTTCGTGGCTCCGATAACGATCACGTTATCCAAAGATTCCACGCCGTCGATCTCGGCTAGTAGCTGCGGCACAATCGTAGTCTCGACATCGGAGCTACGCCCCGTACCGCGTGTGCGGAACAGCGATTCCATCTCGTCGAAGAACACCACCACAGGGTTACCCTCAACCGCCTTTTCCCGGGCTGCGGTGAAGATATCGCGGATCTGACGCTCGGTCTCGCCCACGTACTTATCCAGTAGCTCGGGCCCCTTGATGTTCAAGAAGTACCCGGTTCGCTTCTGGCCGGGGTACATGGCCTCCACCCGCGCGGCCAAAGAATTCGCCACCGCTTTGGCAATCAAGGTCTTGCCGTTACCGGGCGGACCATAGAGCAAAATACCCTTCGGAGGGGTCAAATTGTATTGGCGGAAGATTTCTGGGTGCAGGAACGGTAGCTCCACCGCATCCTGAATCTGGCTGATCTGCGAGGAAAGACCTCCGATATTGGCGTAGGTGATATCGGGGACTTCCTCTAGAACCAGCTCTTGCGCATCGGTATGCGGCACTGTCCCGGTGACCATAGCGATCTTGGGATCGTAGGTCAGAGTGTCGCCGATCGACATGTGCTCAGGATCCAAGGCCCCCGAAATTCTCGCAACCGTCTTCGACTGGTTCGGCAGATCGATCACCACGCGATCGTTGGAAAGCACCTCACGCACGGTCACGATCTCGCCATAAGACTCGAAGCCCAGGCTGAGTACCGCCTCGTTCTTATCATTGAGCAAAACGGTCATCCCCGGCGCGAGATCGGCCAGTTTGAGCAACGGCGAGGCAGTGATGCGAACCCGACGCCCCGAGAGGTGAACATCCAGATAGGGTTCGATCTCTGCGGGGGTCTTCGCCGACGACAGGTCGTCATAGGTCATCTGACCCTCGTGCACTGCCAGAATCACCGCCGAATTCAGCGGTGGAGTCACCTCCTGCGCGATGGACAAGCGCATGTTTTCGATTTCGATCTTGGTGCGCTCCAAGGCCAACACCAATTTCTGGTTGCGTTCGCCTGCCATCCGCAACTGGCGGTCAAGATTACGACGATTATCTGTGGCTACGTTGAGCTGCCGCAGTACCCTCTCATAATCTTGTATGCTGACGCGACGATCGTCGGGATCACTCATCTTACCTACCTTCGTTTTCTATTGTGTTGCGGAAGTGGTTCTTTTCAGCTTCTTGGGCGGACTGCAGGGATTGTTCGGCGAGGGCCTGCGCATCTCGAGCGGCGCGTCGGAGCTTACGGTCGGTGACATTGCGCTCGCCCAGAGCCGCCGGCGTCCAGGCATTCATATCTTCTTCGGTGAAGTCAGTCTTCGACGAGCGGCGCTTCGGCGCCAAACGCTCGGAGCCATCGGCCAAACGACGAGCAGTGATCAGAAAACCGGTGTGGGCAACCATGCGGTGATCCGGACGAACCGCCAATCCCTCAACGTGCCAGCCGCGCACCATCGTCTCGTGCGACTCGGGCTCGGTGAACCGTCCGTCAGCCCGCAGCGCCTCGGCCACGCGGGAAAGCTGCGTCACGGTGGCCACGTAACAAATGATGACGCCGCCCGGAGCCAAAGCGGTCGCCACCGCGTCCAGGCACTCCCAGGGCGCGAGCATGTCTAGCACTGCGCGGTCGACGGTACCCGGTTCTTCAACCTCGGGCAGGGCCTCCGCCAGATCTCCCAGCGTGATCTCCCAGGCCGGGTGCGGCCCGCCAAACATCGTTTCAACATTGCCGCGTGCGATCTCCGCAAATTCTTCACGACGTTCGAAGGAACGCAGGTGGCCATAGTCACCGACGGCGCGAAGCAGCGCGATGGAGAGAGCACCCGAACCGACTCCAGCCTCGATCACGCGAGCACCGGGGTAAATGTCTGCCATCGTGACAATCTGACCGGCGTCTTTGGGATAGACCACTGCGGCGCCACGCGGCATCGACAACACGAAGTCGCGGTACAGGGGGCGCAGCGCCTGAATCTTCATCCCAGCCGAGTTCTCAATGACAGTCCCCTCACTGGCACCGATCAGCTGATCATGCGAGAAGAACCCGCGATGAGAATGGTACTCTCCCCCGTCGGTCAACGTGATCGTGGTGATTTTGCCCCGTTCGTCGGTGATCTGGACTCGTTCACCGATGCGGAAGGGGCCGCGGCGGTTGATACTGCCGGTGGGAGTGATATCTGCCATCGGGTGACTGTCTCCTAGGTGGTCGAACATCATGCGTGCACGCACTTAATTGTCATCATAAATGCTGTTTTTATTATTCTCTCAAAGAATCACCGCGGTGCGGAAACGCCTTGAGGATGGGAATACTCGAAGACCAGATATACCACCCCAGAAACGCGGCCAAAGCCAGCATGGGGGTGGAACGCCATAGACCGAAGAAGATGACCACGATCACCAATATCGGGATGAGCGACAGGCCGACCCAGGCGGTAGCGATCATGGCCGAAACGCGCCGGCCCGTGATCATAGTCAGGAACGCCTCGAGCGCGTGTCCACCGTCGAGCGGGTAGGACGGCACCAGATTGAACAGAGAAATCATCAGGTTGGCGTCGGCGGCGATGGCCACACCGGTTCCCAAGCCCGTCTCGGGCAACACCGGTAGCACGGCGTACAGCAATCCCGCATACCCCAGGTTCACGAGAGGCCCGGCGACCGAAATCACCCACGAGGACGCCGCGGTACCGGGAGAAAGCTTGGTGACACCGCCCCAGAGAGTCATCGAAATGTATTGAATGCGGCGATGGCAAAAGAGGCCGGCCATTGCGTGTGCCAACTCGTGGATCAGAACACCGAGTGCAATCAACAGGGCGACGGTGGTCGAGATGGTGAAGGCTCTCCCCTGGTCGACACCGGGAAATCCTGCGAGATAGAGGCCATATCCCACGATCACCAGCGCCATGAGCACGAACCACGATTTCTTGAGGTACACCGGCACCCCGCGGACTGTCACAAGACGCACTCCGGGAACACTTTGCATGGAAACCTGACTTTCGCTGAGACGTGGGTCAAAAAGAGTTTAACGAAGTTAACCAGAGTCAGAGCGGTTCAACGCCGACCGACAAGGCGATATACAGCACGTTACCTAAACGGTTGCGCTCATAGGATTAGACCTGGCCGTCCACTAAAATGTATGTGATGAGCTCAGCACTGCGCACCCCCAGAAATCTTTTCCGCGACGACGCCCGCGCCCGCGGCGCATCCGGCGAACCGGTTACCGTGATGATCGCCGCCTTCGACGGCTGGAATGACGCCGGCGCGGCCGCCAGCGAAGCGCTGGAATTTTTGGGACGCCAGTTCGAGACTCAGGACGTGCCCGTCGAAGGGCTCGATCGCTTTATCGATTACTCGCAGCATCGCCCCGTACTCACGTCCCATTCCAACGGCACGGGAGACATCCAGTGGCCAGGTATTTCGGTGCAGAGCTTCACCGCACAAGACGGTGATTTGCGCATCTTGCTGGTGCGCGGCCCCGAACCCAGCTTTGCTTGGAAGGAATTCACCGAGCAACTACTCGGCCTGGCCAAAGAGCATCACGTGCAATATCTTCTGCAACTGGGCAGCCTGCTGGCGGAGGTGCCGCATACGCGCCCCCTGCCGCTGTCTCTCACCAGTTATGACAGGTTTTTGCGAAATTCGCCAGGGATTCAACGACAAACCTATTCAGGCCCCACCGGCATCGTGGGTGTGCTGGCGCACTCGGCCCGCAACTTTGGGATAGCTGACCTTTCCGCTTGGGTTTCCATCCCCCATTACGCGGGACATCCCCCGCACCCTAAAGCCACCTATGCCTTGCTCCAGTGTATCGAACGCCTCCTGGACGTGCCCTTACCTCTGAAAGTGGTCGAAGACGAGGTATTCGCTTGGGAACGTGGTGCCGCCGAGCTCATGGACGAAGAACCGGAGCTGGCCGCATATGTTTCACAGTTAGAAGCTGATTCCGAAGCAGACCCCCTCGACTCAGTATCCGGTGAAGATATCGCCGCTGAATTCGAGCAGTTCCTTAAACGACGCGACCGGTAACCCAAAACTCGGGTCACCGGCCTGCGAGGCTTAGCGCTAGCCTAGTCGCGTAGGTCGACGCCCAGCCGGGCGAGGACGAGATCGGCAACGAGCGATCCGCCCCCGACGTCCTCACCATCGTTAAGACGTGCCTGAGCCGCGATGGCCCACTGATCGAGCGCGATGAGCGCGGAGGGAGCGTCAAGATCGTTGGATAGATGTTGACGCACCTGGGTCAGGGTCTGTTGAGCTAGTTCGTCGTTCTCCCTCGTGGCCTGACGCACTGACTCCACCAGCATGTCGAAGCGATTCTGTGCTTTGGTGAGCAGTTCATCGGTCCAGAACCAGTCGGTGCGGTAGTGGTTATCCATGATGGCTAGACGGATCACACCGGGGTTGACGCCCTGAGCGCGGAGCTTTGAGACCAACACCAGGTTGCCCAGTGACTTGCTCATCTTCTCGCCGTCCAGACCTACCATGCCGGTATGTGCATAGTGGCGTGCCATCGGCTTACCGGCGAGGGCGTAGGCATGCCCAGCCCCCATGTCATGGTGCGGGAATTGCAGATCGGAACCTCCGCCCTGCACCGAGAACGGCGCCGGCAACAGGTGCTGGGAAATCATGGTGCATTCGATATGCCAGCCCGGGCGACCAGCACCCAGGGACTTTCCGTCCCAGCTCGGCTCCCCCGCACGTTCCACACGCCACAGCAGGGGGTCGAGCACGTTGCGTTTGCCTTCGCGGTCTGGATCGCCACCCCGTTCGGCGAAGATAGGAAGCATTTCTTCGTTGTTCAGGTTGCAGATCTGACCCAGCTCCCAGTGTTCTGGATCCTCGGGGTTAATTCGACCTGCCTTCTCGATATCGAAATAGACATCACCCGCGGGGTGCTGAACACCCTTGTCATCGGTGTAACCGGGCACCGTGTAAGCCAGGCCTCGATCGATGAGCTGGGTGACGGCGTCCACGACCCATTCGATGGACTCGACCGCGCCGATGTAGTGCTGGGGAGGTAGAACGCGCAGTGCCTCCATGTCGGTGCGGAAGAGTTCCGTCTGTTCTTCGGCGAGCTGACGCCAGTCGAGGCCATCCCGTTCGGCGCGCTCCAGTAGCGGGTCGTCCACGTCTGTCACGTTTTGCACATAAGTGACCTTAATGCCGGCGTCTAACCAGGCACGGTGCAGGAGGTCAAATGCCACGTAGGTGGCGGCGTGGCCCATGTGGGTTGCGTCGTAGGGGGTAATCCCGCACACGTACAGACCCGCCGTCTCTTCTTGCTCAAGTTGGACGCTACGCTGCAATGCGGTGTCAAAGATGGTTGGACGCTCGGCGTGGCCGGGCAGATTCGGAACGGAGGGTGCATCCCAAGCGCGCATAGAGATCCTTCGAGTAGCGTTCAAAACTTTCCGTTAAAAACAATACCCGTTCACTGCCTGAGCACGTGAACGGGTATCTGGAGATTTAGCTGTTAGGTGCAAGAACTCCGAGACCGAGCAAGACGTAGAGCAGCAGGCCCAACGCGATGCGGTACCACACGAAGATGGTGAAGGTGTTCTTGGAGATGTACTTGAGCAACCATCCGATAACCAAGTAGCCCACGCCGAAAGCGATCACCGTTGCCAGCGCGGTGGGTCCGATGCCGTAGTAACCGTCGAAACCGTCATTGATGCTCTTAGCCAGCTGGTACAGACCCGAGCCGAAGACGGCGGGCACGGCCAGCAGGAACGAATACCGGGTAGCGGCCTCACGGGTGTATCCCATGAGCAAACCGGTGGTGATGGTTCCACCAGATCGGGAAACACCGGGAATCAGCGCCAACGCCTGGCCCAGACCGTAGAGAATGCCGTGCTTGGCGTTGAGGTCCTCGAGCTGACGCTGCTCCTTGCCGATTTTGTCTGCAATGGCGATGAAGATCGCGAAGACGATCAACATGGTGGCGGTGATCCAGAGCGAACGGAAAGAGCTTTCGATGTAATCCTGCAAGAGCAAGCCCAACACCACGATCGGGATCGAACCGATGATGATGAACCAACCCATGCGGGCGTCCGGGTCTTTCTTATCGACGGTGCCGCGTAGGGAGCCAAACCACCGGGAGATAATGCGAACGATGTCCCGCCAGAAAAATACCAACACCGCGGTTTCGGTGCCCAGCTGGGTGATGGCGGTGAACGCCGCGCCCGGATCGGAGGTATTCGGCAAGAACTGGCTCACAATACGAATGTGTCCAGACGACGAAATTGGCAGAAACTCAGTGAGGCCTTGAACCAGGCCTAAGATTATTGCTTGTATCCATTCCACAACAGGGAACTTTACTGTTTAAAAACAAACACGGTGGGTATCTTGCCCCACCGTGTTGATTACACTTTGCTGAGAGTTAGGCGATCATTCGCTTAGAACCGGCTTGAATTCTCACCCTCGTCGAGATCTTCATACTCAAGATCATCTTCGTCATCGTCGAAGTCTTCGTCGATATCATCGAGCTCATCTTCATCATCGATGTAGACGTCCAGAGGGGTGACCTCTTCGTACTCGTCAAAGAGGGCCTCTTCGTACCGTTCGAACGCGTTGGCCACGGCCACGTAAGCGTTATCGATCGCAGGGTCGTGTTCGCCGCGTCGATTGACGATAGCGGTAAGATGCTCCTCGAGAGCATTCGTAAGGTTTGCCAGTGCGGCACGAGGGTCGTTACTCATGTAATAGACACTAGCCGGAAAATCACCTTCGGCGAAAGACATCAGGGGGTATTTTTGCGAGAACATCAAGCAGGTTTAACTCGCACGTCAACGTTCGGTAACGATGAACGTTACGAGTATCTTATGATCACCTCTCAACCGGGTGAAAAGGTCTCCGAGGTGCGCTCTCGATTGGGTGAGCATACCGAATATGGCCGGTGGGAATTGGCCCGCTCGGTGATCCTCTACGGTGGTAAACGACGCTTTTGGTTGCGACGCAAGATACTGCGGGTTCGCAACACCGCAGGCGTGTTGTAAGTCCTGGAATAAACGACGGGACCGGTTCAAGAACCGGTCCCGTCTTATTTTTCAGTGAGGAACGCCGTTAGATGGTGATCTTGCTTAAGACCTCGTTCAGCGTTTCTGCAGAGTGCCACATCTTCTGCGTTTCCTCTTCGGTCAGCGGAACTTCAAAGACTCGTTTAATGCCACCGCGACCCACGATGCTGGGCAACGAGAGTGCCGCATTACCTGTGATGCCGTACTTGCCGTTGATCGTGCTCGATACCGGGAGGATGGCGTCTTGACCCTGCAGGATCGCCTCCGCAATGCGCACCGAGGCGACGCCGATCGCGTAGTTGGTGGACCCTTTGCCTTGGATGACGTTGTAGGCGGCCCGCATCGTATCTTCCTCGATCTGCGCCTTGACCTCGTCGGTAAAAATGAGGTTGCCGTCCTCGTCCTTCCACTCGTCGAGCGAGACCTGACCGATGTTCGCCGCGGACCAATAGACGAATTCGCTGTCGCCGTGCTCCCCCAGGACGCTGGCGTTGACGTGGCGCACGCGAACGCCAGCTCGCGCGGCAATGAAGTAACGCAGACGTGCGGAATCCAGCACCGTGCCCGAGGCGAAGCAGCGTTCTGCTGGCAACCCCGTGATTTCTCGGGCGACGACGGCGAGGACGTCGCAGGGGTTGGTCACAATGACCAAGACGGCATCCGGCGCCTGTTTCATCACCTGAGGCAACATGGACTTGAGAATGGCTACATTGGCGTCGACCAAGTCGAGGCGGGATTGGCCCGGTTTCTGGCGGGCGCCGGCGGTCACGAAGATCACGTCGCAATCTTTGAGGACGGCGATGTCGTCGCTCCCGGAGACGCGTACGTCTTGAGCGAGGCCCGTCGCGTGGGTGATATCCAGGCCCTCAGCTCGAGCCAGCGCCCCATTGATGTCGTAAATCACGACCTCATCAGCCGAGCCGCGCAGCATTGCGGCGTAGGCGGTGGCGGAACCCACGCCCCCTGCGCCGATGACGCCGAGTTTGGTTTTCTTTTGGGTAAGCTGAGTCATGCTCGAGGCCTCCTGGCTCACAAAATTTCTGAGGTAGTTGGGCGGTGAGGGGGCAGGTGTTGTTCACCAGCCGCTACCTTCGATTATGCCCGGTTATGTGGGGTTATGTGCCTTTTAATCCGTTTATTAAGTTAATGTCTTCACGACACTGCTAGTAATCCAGACTTTAAACTCACTTTTTTGCCCGTCGTGAGCATTAGAGTCTCACCATGACGCATTCGATGAATGTTTCCTCTGACTCGCGGCAACAAAAAAGACCCGGTGTCAACACCGGGTCTTTTCTGCGGCTTCTCACTAGGAGAAATGTTGTGCGCGGAGGGGGACTTGAACCCCCACCCTCGATATATGAGGACTAGCACCTCAAGCTAGCGCGTCTGCCTATTCCGCCACCCGCGCAGGTGAACTACGAGATAAATTCTTGCGAACCTCTCGCGGCAACAGGTAATAATCTACACGGGGTCGGCCCCCTGCGCAAATCGATACCCCAGATTACTAGGTGTGTTGCATCACAATCATTCGCCGGTCATGATGTATCTAATGCCATCGGTTGAATAAGGACCGTTACGCCCACTTCAAAACGCCCGAAAAGGAACCCAGTGAATAACGAAAACCTGAGCCAAGAAGAAGCAGCGCGCAGAGCCGACCTCGTCCACGTAGACTCTTACGACGTCCACGTCGACCTCACCCATGCAGCGGACTCCTCGATCGCCTCCTACCCCACCGCCACGACCCTTCGCTTCACGGCACAGGACGGCGCAGAGACCTTCCTCGACTACATCCACCACAGCGTCGAGAGCGTGAAGGTTAATGGGGAATTACTCAACACCGCCGATGTGGTGGAGGGATCCCGCATTCACCTGAAAAACCTCGCCGCAGACAACGTTGTCACCGTGCACGGCCGCTCCTTCTACTCCCGCTCGGGCGAAGGTCTACATCGCTACATCGATCCTGAAGACGGCAAGGTCTATCTTTACACCCAATACGAACCCGCCGATAGCCGTCGTGTCTTCCCTAACTTTGAACAACCCGACCTCAAAGCAGTCTTCAAT
Organism: Rothia sp. LK2588; assembly: GCF_040946465.1. NCBI lineage: Bacteria > Bacillati > Actinomycetota > Actinomycetes > Micrococcales > Micrococcaceae > Rothia > Rothia sp. LK2588. The sequence continues at coordinate 601,096 of NZ_JAYWLS010000001.1, forward strand.
TTCCGCATTACCGCACCGAAGAACTGGGTAGTCAGCTCGAACGCTCCCCTAGAGAAAACCGTCGAAGACCCCTCCGACGCGTCCATCACCAAGCGCGTCTTCGCACCCACGGCTCGCATTTCGACCTACATCACCACCATCCTTGCCGGCGAATACCACGTGGCCACTGACACCTACCACCCCACGGGACCCGTCAACAACGGCTCCCTTCCCCTCGTTGCCTATTGTCGCCAGTCACTCACACCGCACTTCGATGTCGAGAACATTTTTGCGGTGACCAAGGCTGGATTGGATTTCTATCAAGAACTCTTTGACTTTCCCTACCCCTTCCCCAAATACGAGCAAGCCTTCGTACCGGAATACAACCTAGGAGCGATGGAAAACCCAGGTCTCGTGACGTTCACCGAAAACTACCTCTTCGAGGGCGGGGGCAGCCAGGAGCAACTGGAAGGTCGCGCCAACGTCATCTGCCACGAGATGTCACACATGTGGTTTGGAGACCTCGTCACCATGAAATGGTGGAATGATCTCTGGCTCAAAGAATCGTTCGCTGAGTTCATGGGAACCCTGGGAGCTCGCGAGGCGGCCGGGTTCGAGGACGCCTGGGTCAGCTTTGCCAATAACCGTAAGGCCTGGGCCTACGGGCAGGACCAGTTACCCACAACCCACCCCATCGTCGCAGACATCCCTCACCTCGAGGCGGCCCGGCAGAACTTTGACGGCATCACTTACGCCAAGGGCGCCTCGGTATTAAAGCAACTGGTGGCCTTCGTGGGCTTCGACTCCTTCATTGCCGGTGCTCGGCTCTACTTCCAGCGTCATGCCTGGAAAAACACCACGCTCGACGACTTCCTCGCAGCGCTCGATGAATGCTCCTCTGCCGACGTGTTGACCTGGGCTCAGGCCTGGCTACAAACGAGCGGCCTGAGCACTCTACGAACCCGGCGTATTTATTCCGGACCGCATACCGAGTTGCTGATCAGTCAGGATCTGCCGGAAGGGAACGATCCCGCCCTCGGCCGCCCCCACCGCCTAAAAGTGCGGGGGTACCGTCTCGACGGAGAGACCCTCCGAGGAAATTTCGAATCCGACGTGGTCTTACCCCCGGGTGAGATCAAAGACTACTCCGTACACTTTAAAGAACAGGAACGAGAGGCGTTGGGAGCTTCCGACCTCATCGTGCTCAACGCCGAGGATCTCACCTATGCGAAGATCGTACTCAGTGAAGAAGACGGCTTAGAAGTCGCCCTCCGCTATACGCACACCCTTGAAGATGCTATGACCCGCGGTCTGATCTGGTCCAGCCTGTGGAACCAGGTGCGGGACGCCCGGCTGAGCACTCATCGTTTCGTCACCGCGGTTGCGCGAACCGTTCTTCCCGAGCAATCCGCCACCCTCCTCAACACCCTTTTGCTTCAAGCCCAGCAAGCAATCCGGAATTTCACGCCTGCCCCACAGCGTCAGCCCCTGTGGGATGAGCTCTTTACGGCGTCTGAAGCGGCTCTGAAGGACAGCGAGGAAGGAGGGGATAAACAACTCATTCTCATGCGTGCGATGCTCTCCCTCGCTGCGCATACCGCGCAGGGTGAGGAGTTCGCGCGGGCAGCCGTACCCGGCGCTCGCGGTGAGACCACGATGGATTATTCCGGTACCGCTGGCCTCGCCCTCACCCAGACCCTGGGGTGGGCCGCCCTTATTTCTCTCGCCGCCCAAGACAAGGTCGATAGAGACGAACTGCAAAGCGTTGTGAAGGCTCACCCCTCGGCCATCGCACAGCGCGGTTACGCGCACAGCATGGCTGCGTTCCCTGGCGAGGACACCAAGACCCAGGCCTTTGACGATGTTCTGACCAATGAGACACTCTCGAACGACATCCTCACTGCAACCGCCCAGGGATACCAAGAGGGAGACGAAGCGTTACGGCAAGCTCACCTCAACCGTTACTTCGATACATTGGAAACCACGTGGCAGTCTCGCTCTATCGGTATGGCAACCCGAGTGGTACTGGGCCTGTTCCCCCATGCCCAATGGGAGGGCACTATCTCCGAGCACCCGGTCGTCGAACACGCCGAAAAATTCCTCCGGGATCGACCAGATGCACCCGTCGCACTCCGCCGCCTCATCATCGAACAACTCGATCACACCCGTAGGTCATTACAGGGACAAGCCTTCAACGCCGTCCGCTCCTAGAGACCGGCAACTCTGTTCCCCTACCGACGGGTAATTTTCCTCAGCGAAGCACCGGTTTGGTGCCGGATATGCGGTACTAGACCGGTGTTTTCGTGAGAAGCTATTACTTGAATATTTTGTCACTCTAAAGGAGCTCCCCTTGACCGACTATGCACTTGGTGATCGTGGCACAGTTGAAGTCATCACGAATGATTTTTATGATAACGAGATCCTGCAGGTCTTCGAGGAGCTCCAGGTTGACCGGGAAAGAATGTGGACCGGCGAAGCCCGATTGGTCCCCGAACCCGACAACCCCTATGAGCCGAACAGCATCGCCGTTTACATCGACGATCTCAAGGTAGGCCGCCTCAGCCCCGAGAACTCTCGAGAATACTGGAAGCCCATCACCCGCGTCGTGGCCAGTGGTTACGTGCCCATCGCGTATTTCCAGCTGTCAGCCGTCCTGCGCACAGAAGATGGCCGTAACAACATCGAAAGCCAGGGATTGCTCAACCTCTCCCCCTCGGGCTCACTTTTCCCGCTCAACCAGGCGCCCACTCAGGCCGCACTCATGCCCCAGGGGCCCTCTCTCAAGGTGCTCGACGAAAAGGATTACGCCGAGTACCTCCATTCGATCCTGCCCCCTTCCGGAGAAGGTCGAGTGATACTGACCCTCGAGGCGAATCAACTCAAACAGGCCAATGGCACCCTGGTCGATTCCGTCGAGGTTTTCCACGACCGTAAACGGGTGGGTCGCCTCAGCACACAAATGTCAGAGCAGTTGGCCCCCGTCATCCGCTATGCCTTCGAGCGCAACAAACTCACCAGTGCCTGGGGCACCATCCGCGGTAACTCTCTTGAGCTGTCGTTGACGGTCCAGGCCGTGCGTCCCAGTGATCTGGATCAAGAGTGGTTCGAGGAATTACCCAATAACGTACCCGAGTTGGTTGAAACCGCCGATAGTTACGATGTGCCGGACGCTTATCAACCCACCGATGGCGAAACCAACAGACAGAACACGGCACCGAAGAAGAAGCGAGGGCTTGTAGGGTCGCTGGCTTCGGCTCCTGCATCAACGCCGGAAGAAACCTCCGCTACGACCGGTTCCGTTGCGCGTGGGCGCTCGCTGGCACCTGATCGGCGCCTGCCCATTCTGCTAGCAATTGTGGGTGCGTTGATCTTGATCGGTGGCATTTTTGCCGTGATGTGGAAGCCCCTCCTCGGTGTGGTGGGGTTAGTCTTGGGCGCCTCGCTCCTCTTTCTCGCGTTGGCGATGGATCGAACCGCAACCTCTCGTCACGCCGTCGAGTAGCACTCGCTGAGCACAATACTCCCCGGACAAAAACGCCCCGCTCCTGAATCTCAGGAGCGGGGCGTTATCAGTAGGTCTTCACATTAGTCTTCGCCATATTTAGCGGTGTAATCAGACATCGTGTTGTTACGCAATGCGTCGGAGAGTTGCGAGGTGGCTTCGGAGTCAAGAATGACGATGGACTGCCCATCGGCCGACCAACCCGTTCCGGCATTCGGCAAGGTGAGCTTGTGAAGATGCGCCCCGCCCTTGGCAATGTAAGGGGTGGCTAGCTGAGCCATTTCGCCCGAGTCCAGACCGCTATCCACGGTGACGTACGGAGCGATAGATTCCACTACATTCTTGAAATTGGTAGCGTTGTTGAACGCTCCCTTGGATTGGATCGTGTGGAGAACACCGTCCATGAATGCTCGCTGGTTGCGCACTCGCTGGTAGTCGCCATCTTCGAATGCGTAACGTTGACGCACGAACTCCAAAGCCTGAGCTCCATCCATATGCATCTGGCCCTGAGTGTATTCATAGTGATCAGACTTGAAGCTAATTGGAACATTCACGTCGACACCGCCCAGTGCATCGGTCATCGACTTGAATCCGGTGAAGTCGATCTCGGCGACGTGATCGATACGCACGTTGAGTAGCTGCTCCAGGGTGGAAACCTGCAGGCCTACCCCGCCGTAATCCAGACCGTGGTTTACCTTGGCCGAACCGTGACCGGGGATATTGACCCAGGTATCACGCATGACTGAGATGAGATAGGGATCGCCACCATTGTTCGGGATGTGCAGAATCATGATCGAGTCTGCACGTTGTCCCTGCACGTTGACGGCCTCGGCGGACCCGGCGCGCGAGTCGCTACCGAGCAGCAAGATATCGGTCGAACCCGTTTCTTCAGGACGCTTGGTCACCTTCCCGTTCTCAACCTTGTCGGGAATTCCATTTCCGTTCTGATCTTCCGGGGTTACCTTCTTCTCACCCTTGTCTTTGGTGATCTCACCGTTCTGAAGAGCGGCGGGTACGTCCTTGTTCTTTCCGTTGGCGTCCTCCCCGTTATCACCGTTGGCATTCTTACCGTCGTTGGCGTTATTGGGATCGCTGAGGGTGCCGTCTTCGTTAGGGAATACCTGAGACTGGAACTTGTCGGTGCCGTCGTCCCATGCCTTGCCAATACTGGCTACATAGGCACAACCGCCAATACCCAAGGCAAGAATCAAGCCGAGGATCACACCGAGAACGATGAGTCCCTTTTTCTTCCTGCGTGGGGGTCTGTTGCTTTCGGGGGCAACGGCCATAACAAGGCTCCTTAGAGTGGACGCTGTAAATCAATGAGATAATGAGAAGTTCAGAGTGTATTCTACCCATGAACGTAAACAAAACACCCCACAACAGACTACAAGTCTGCGTGGGGTGTTCTGAGAAAAGTCTGAAACTAGGAGCGCTTGCCACCGAAGTTCTTGAAGCGAGCGTTGAATCGCTCCACACGACCAGCGGAGTCCATGATGCGCTGCTTACCGGTGTAGAACGGGTGCGACTCGGAGGAAATTTCAACCTCGACGAGGGGGTACTCATTGCCGTCTTCCCAAGTCTCGGTCTTTTCCGAGGTCATGGTGGACTGGGTCAGGAAAGTCTTGCCCGATGCCAAGTCGCGGAAGAGTACGGGGTGGTAATCCGGGTGGATATCTGCCTGCATAATAGTTACCTTCTTCTGCCCTGGATTTTGCCAGGCGCCTAGGATTTTGGATGAATGACGCGTCAGCGTCCATGGTTTAAACAACCAAAAATCAACCTTAGCACCACTGCCCGTACCATTCTGCGCCAGCAGACATGATTTGCCCTACTTTTTTCTGGTCTCCCACATGGCCACCGCTGCCGCAGCTGCGACGTTTAAGGAGTCCACACCGTGAGCCATCGGGATGATCACCGTCGAGTGGGCCGTTTCCACCGTCCGCCGACGCAACCCGTGCCCTTCCGTGCCGAGAATCAGCGCCAGTTTATCCACGTTTCGCTCCCCCAGTTCGGTGAGGGTCATCGAGTCATCGTGCAGGGCTAGGGCCGCCGAATAGAAACCGAGCTCGTGCAGAGTCTGAAGATCCTCGGGCCAGTTCTCTAACCGCGCCCAGGGCACCTGAAAGACCGTGCCCATGGAGACTCTGATCGAGCGACGATACAGGGGGTCGGCGCACCGCGGAGAGACGAGCACGGCGTCTACCCCCAGCGCTGCAGCTGATCGAAATATCGCACCCACATTGGTGTGATCCACGATGTCTTCCAGCACCACCACACGGTGTGCGTCGGCTAACAGCTCGCTCAAGGCGGGAGGCGCAGGACGTTGCATCGCGGCTAGGGCGCCACGGTGCAGGTGAAAACCAGTCACCTGCTCGAGCTCCTCCTCATTTCCCACGTAGGCGGGAACCCCGGGAAATTGTTCGAGTAGATCCGCCAAATCGTCCGCCCACTTCTCGCTCATGACGAAAGCCTGCGGACGGTGCCCCGCCGCGACACTGCGACGAATTACCTTCGAGGATTCGGCGATGAAAACTCCCCACTCCGGCTCCTTCAGGGATCGAAGCTTGACGTCGGTCAGGGATTCAAAGTAGCGCCGCGTGTGCAGCGGAATCTCGGCCAGGGGGTGCACTGAAGGGATCTGGCGAACACGGTGGGCGCGTTCAGCTAGATCCTCGGGGCTGAGTTGACGAGGGGTCACTGGGCTAGGTGGGCAAACGCCGAAAAGCGTCCGTTCTCGTGACGAGTGATGTCGAAGCCCATGCCGTAGGCCGCGCGCAGGTTCTCGGCGGTGATCGTCTCATCGATGGGACCAGCCGAGACCACTTTGCCCTCGCTCATCAACAGCGCATGGGTAAACCCAGGCGGAATCTCTTCGAGGTGGTGAGTAACAAGAATGGTGGCGGGCGCGAATTCATCGTCGGTGAGTCCCGAGAGGCGCATCACCAGATCTTCGCGGCCGCCGATATCCATGCCCGCACCGGGCTCATCCAACAGCAACAGTTCCGGGTCCGTCATCAGTGCACGAGCGATCAACACTCGCTTCTTCTCGCCTTCGGAGAGGGTGCCGAAACGGCGATCTGCGAGCTTGTCGACTCCCCACATGGACAGCAGTCCGGCGGCGCGATCGTCGTCGAGCGCGTCGTACTCTTCACGCCAACGTCCGGATACCGCATAAGCTGCGGTCACCACCACGTCGCGCACTTTTTCCCCGTCGGGGATGGTTTTGGCTAGGCCTGCAGAAGACAGTCCGATTCGAGGGCGGAGTTCGAATACATCCACGGCGCCCAAAATCTCATCGAGGATATCGACGGTACCGGAGGTAGGGTGCAGTCGAGCCGCAGCGATCGACAGCAAAGTAGACTTGCCGGCGCCATTGGGGCCGAGGACGATCCACTTTTCCCCATCATTGACTGTCCAGGAAAAGTTAGACAAAAGATTCTGGGATCCACGAGTAACGGTGACTTGGTTCAGGTCTAAAACTGCGCTCATGGAAGCTACTCTATAACGGCGCTTCGACCACCGAGAAATACCCGACTTCGATGTTGCGCTTCCACACAGGATTCACCTAGGTAAAATGTCTGCATGGATACCTCAGTCACCGTGGTGGGACTCTCTACTTCTGATTCCGTGAGCGCCAGCGTTATTAACGATGTGCCTCGAATACTCGATCAGGTCGGGTTGTTGACCCTCGACGAGCACTCAGTGGTGCGTAGCGGCCCCCGTCACCGCACGTATGAGGCTGTCGGACCAGGTTATGCAACTTATCTCGGTGTCGGCACCTACCGGGGCTCCCTCGAATCGTTGCGGCGTCAATTGCGCAATCTGGCCGAGTCCCACGGTTTTGACGGAACGCTCTCTGCGGTCGAAACCATGGTCGATCCTCAACAACCTCGACTGGTGGTGTTTGATACCGACTCGACACTCATCACACAGGAAGTGATTGACGAACTGGCCCGATATGCCGGCCGTGAACACGAGGTCGCCGAGGTCACCGAAGCCGCCATGTCCGGGGAAATCGACTTCGAAACATCGTTGCGCCGGCGCGTCAAAGCCCTCGCAGGATTACCTGTCTCTGTCTTCGACGAGGTCGTCCAAAATATCACCTTTACCGCCGGCGCGTATGAACTCGTGCGCGCGCTCCATGACCGGGGGCATACGGTAGCCACGGTTTCGGGCGGTTTCATGGAAATTCTTGAACCTTTGGCGGATCTCATCGGGCTCGACCATGCCCGCGCTAACCGCTTAGAGGTGGCCGGGGGAAAGCTGACGGGAGACCTCCGCGGCCCGGTGATCACGCCGGAGGTCAAACGCGAGACCCTTCAGGAGTGGGCTACTCTTGCAGGAATCTCACTCGTTGACACCGTGGCCATAGGCGATGGCGCCAACGACGTTCTCATGGTCAAAGACGCTGGCCTCGGCGTCGCTTTTAGAGCTAAAGACCCACTACGACAGGTGGCGGACGCCGAAGTCAACGTTGCGCGCCTCGATGCCGTCCGCCACTTGCTAGGGGTCTGAACCAGGACTACTTGATGAAGCCCTGTGCGCCGCCCACCAATTCGATGTGCCCGGTCGGGACGTCGGCGGTAACCATCTTCGCGACCTCTTGAGCAAACTCGTTGACGGTGTACAAGCGGCCAGCCTCTTCACGGCGCTGTTCGATGGCACCGGGGTGCAAACGGTTCAACAGTGATGCGGTGACGGTACCCTCGATCATGTCGGCGGAGATCACAACCAACGAGATATTCTTCTCGGACAGAGCGGGGACTTCTTCCAGCAACGCGTCTTCGCCGGCACGCTTAGACAGCGCCACGGGGGTGTACTGCTCCATGGTCTCCACTTCGCGGATAAAGTGGGCCTGGTGGCTGGTCACAAACACGATCCGGCCACCGGAGCTCATCTTCTCTGCGGCCAAGCGTGCCAGGCGCAGCTGCGAGTCGCGGTTGAGAATCATCGCGTAGTCTTCGACCATGCCCGATTCCATACCGCCGGAGGCGTTCAGCACCAGATAATCCAGACCACCGAATTCGTTGACAGCCGCATCGATCAGGCGCTGGGCGTCGTCCTCCTTGGTAATGTCGGCACCCACTGCAATCGCGGAACCACCCTTTTCGGTGATAGCGGCGACGATTTTTTCAGCACGAGGTGCCTTGGAACGGTAGTTGATGACAACGTTGGCGCCGGCCTCCGCCAAAATCTGGGCGGTGTCTGCGCCTACGCCACGGGAAGAACCGGTGACGAGAATGGTTTTACCTTGCAGGTTTGACATAGAAATTCCTTAAGTCGGTGTGTGACCCGCTGAATGAACATGCAGGCCGGATGGTCTAGCGAGTTAGTGGCCCATGCCGAGACCGCCGTCGACGGGGATCACGGCTCCCGAGATGTAGTTAGCTTCATCCGATGCCAGCCAGCGCACTACGCGGGCGATCTCCTCCGGCTCGGCGAAACGACCGGCGGGAATGGATTCTTTGTACTGTGCCTGGGTTTCTTCCGGCAGGACGGCGGTCATTTCGGTGTTGATGAACCCGGGGGCAACCACGTTGGCGGTGATGTTGCGGCCACCCAATTCGCGAGTGATGGAGCGGGCCATGCCCACCAATGCTGCCTTGGAGGAGGCGTAATTGACCTGACCCGGGCTACCGTAGAGTCCCACAACCGAGGAAATGAGGATGATGCGACCTCGCTTGTTCTTCAGCATTCCCTTGATGGCACGCTGGGCGACTCGGAAGGAACCGGTGAGGTTCGTATCCACCACGTCGGTGAAATCTTCTTCTTTCATGCGCATCAGCAACATGTCTTTGGTGACGCCTGCGTTGGCCACCAAAACCTCCACGGGGCCGAACTCCGCCTCGACCTCTTTGAAAGCGGCGTCGATAGCGGATGCATCGCGCACATCTGCCTTGACCCCGAAGAAACCTTCAGGTGCCTCTCCGCTACGGTAGGTCACGGCCACGTTGTGACCCGCCTGCTTAAACTCTTCGGCGATGGCTCGGCCGATTCCTCGGTTGCCACCGGTCACGAGTACGGTTTTAACTGTAGTTTCAGTCACAAGCGTGCCTTTCACAGGTTGTCATGGCTACTGGTTTCACGTTCATCTTACGTGGTGGCCTGCGACAATGAACAACCCACGGTGCACGGGCAAGCGATAAGTTCTAGACTGAGGGTGTTTGAACTTTCGATAAGAGGGGGGTGAGGGTGGTGTCGCAGAAGTATTGGACCGCTGAAGATCTGCGTGAATACGGTTTCGGATCCGCCGAGCCGGAGGTTCATTCCATCACCTCCGCCCAATCTCGTCATTCGACGGATGTCGACCATCGTTTCAAAAGCTATGCGCTCAAGATGTTTTTGCGCATTGTCTTTATTGTTTTAGGTATCTTTGCCGACGGGTGGCTGATGTGGGCCTGCTTTATTGCGGCCGCCGTCGTCCCCTGGGTGGCGGTGGTGGAGGCGAACGGGAACCACCGCGCCGAGACCAACGACTTCTCCGCCTATCTCACACCCGAGCAACGTCTGATGTTGGAGAGCGCCTCAGCAAACGAACCGGAGCAAGAATATCCCAATCGACCGCATGCCGAACGCGATGAGTATGAAGACGTATACACGTCGGATGCGATTGATCGCACCGAAGAAGACATCATCGAGGGAGAGATCATCGAGACGCCCGCCGCATCTGATTCATCGCCGCGACCGTAAAGGACATCGAGTGGACCTGCTCAACTCATTAGGCAACCAGCCCCCCGAAGCCCCAGAACGGCAATGTTCACGGAAAGGGTGCAGGGCACAGGCCAGTTTTCAACTATTATGGAACAATCCTCGAATCCACACCGAAGATCGTCGTAAAGTCTGGCTGGCCTGCCCAGACCATGTTCAGTACCTCCAAGACTTCCTGGGGGCGCGTGGTTTTCTCAAAGAAACTAAGAATTTCGACGGAGCCGACGAAGGTCAGGACGTCTAACCCGTGTACCGTTTTTTGCTTACCGGCAAATGGATCGCCGGTTTTGTTTTTGCGATACTTTTTTCACTGATCTGCCTGTACCTCGCCGGCTGGCAGATGGGGCGAAAAGACGAATTGGATTACCGCAATTCGCTCGTCACGACCAACTATGACTCTGCACCCATCCCATTGGCTAAAAACCCCGGGGTTTTCTCTGACTTCAAGGAAGAGAACCAGTGGAAACCCGTCACGATGCACGGCACCTATCTGCGGGATCACCAACTCTTGGTCCGCAACCGGCCCTACGAGGGGCTCAATGGTTTTGAGGTTCTGGTGCCGCTGAAAACTGATCAGGGGCAAACCGTGGTGATCAATCGGGGTTGGGTACCGGCCGCCGACGTCGATGCAGCGCAACCCGGCGTGAAGGTACCGGAACCTCCGCAAGGTCACGTTACCGTGACTGCTCGAGTGCACAGCGGTGAGAAAGACAACGGAAAAGACGCCCCTGCCGGCCAGGTCTCCTCGATCGACCTTCCGGATATCGCTCACACTACCGGCCTTCCCATCGACACCGGAGCGTATGGCAAACTCATGAGCGAGGACCCTGCTGCGCCCACGCCTGAGCTCGCCCAAAAACCAGAACTGGACACCGGCCCCAATCTTTCGTACTCGGTGCAGTGGTACGTTTTTGCGCTCATGTGCTACGTAGCGTATTTCTGGTTAGCTCGCCAAAAAGTACGCAACGATGAACTCGACGCTCAGGTCGCCGCAGAGCTAGAAGCCTATTACGGTCAGTTCTACGACGAACAAGGTAACTACATTGGCGAAGAGGACGAAGCCGTCGTCCTGCGCAAGATGGAGATGGTCGACGATATGCCGGCCCATATGAAAAACATCGTTCGCCCGAGATTGGCCAAACAACGATCCACCCCGACCGACGAAGAAATCGAAGACGCATACCTGGATCGACTCGAACGATAGGCAGAGTTCGAACAAGTGTTCTAATCGTGTTACATTGTATCTACTAATCAGACACGATCAAGGAATGATGTTCGATGATGGGGTATACCCACACTCTCAGTGCGGCCGCAGTTTGGGTCACCGCTCACGAACTGGGTTTTCTGGCCCCCATGGATCACGGGACATTGCTCGTCACCACCCTCGCTTGCGCCGGGGCAGGGATGTTTCCCGATATCGACCACAAAAATGGCACGATCGCGCACTCCATACCTCCCGTTTCCACTGTGGTTTCCGCGACCGTTAGCGCCATATCCGGTGGGCACCGCAAAGGAACGCACTCCATACTCGGTGTCGTTTTATTTTGGGTCATCGCGGTGGCCGCACAACAGTTGACCCATCAGGGAATCCCCTACGCCTCGCTTTTCCTCGCCGGCTATGCCGGCGGTCTGACGCTGCGCATGTTGGGTGCACCCGGTGGTTGGATCGGAGCCATAGGTCTCGGGTACCTGGCATGGACTACCGGCTCGCTGGCCGTGCTCCCCCTATCCATCGCAGTGGGAGCAACCGTCCACATCGTCGGTGACCTCTTGACGACTCGCGGGGTCAACCTGGTGTGGCCGCTGGTCGTCAAACCCGTGGTGGCCTCGGCGCTGTGGCGAAAGTCAGGTTATATGGCGTTGCCGATTCTGGGGGACGCCGGTTCACGACGCGAACACGCCCTTGGCGTCGCGCTCGCTCTATATCTGATCTGGTCGGTGTTGGCCCTGACGGGTCAGACACCAACCCCTCTGTCATATCTCAGCCACTTGGACCCACTAACCCGATAAAACCTTAAAGAAAAACCCTGGAGCGGCAAGTGCCTCTCCAGGGTTTTTGTCATGAACTCCCCTATCGGTAGTTCACTGCAGAAGACTATTCAGAATCTGCTTCAGCCCAGAAAACGTCTACCTCTACGTTCTCGTCTGCGATAGCGGGGTACATAACGTGATCTGCATCCAACATATAAGCTCCTTCCCTGTGCTTTCCCAACCACCTTGTTGGTCAAAGCGCCCGGCTTCTTTGCCGGAGATTCATAAACCTAGCATCACCATCGGGTGATACCACAATCCTAGACCACAGGACGGGATAACCCCACCCAGACACGCTAAGCCAGCGAAATCAGGTCTTGGTATTCCTTGGTCCATAAATCTTCCACGGCGTCTGGCAACAGCAGCACCCTCTCCGGGTCCAGCGCCTCAACTGCTCCTTCGTCGTGGGAAACCATGACGATGGCTCCCTCGTAAAGCTTTAAGGCGTTGAGAATCTCCTCGCGAGAGGCGGGATCCAAGTTGTTGGTCGGCTCGTCCAGTAGCAGCACGTTCGCCTGGGAGGCCACAAGGGTAGCCAGCGAAAGACGCGTTTTCTCGCCGCCAGATAACACCCCGGCCGGCTTGTCCACGTCATCCCCCGAAAACAGGAACGACCCCAAAATAGTGCGGCACTTGGTCGCGTCCAGGTCGGGTGCTGCAGACTGCATATTTTCTAAGACGCTGCGCTGACCATCCAAGATCTCGTGCTCCTGAGCGAAGTAACCCACCTTCGCACCGTGGCCGTAGACCACTTCCCCGCTATCCGGTTGAGTTACCCGCGCCAACATCCGCAGCAGCGTCGTCTTACCGGCGCCGTTGAGCCCCAAGACGACAACCCGAGAACCGCGGTCGATAGCCAGGTCGACATTGGTGAAGATCTCGAGAGATCCATAGGACTTTGAGAGCCCCTCGGCGCTGAGCGGAGTCTTACCGCAGGGCGCCGGTTCGGGGAATCGAATCGCGGCCACCTTGTCTGCCACTCGCTCTTCTTCCAGACCGCGCATCAACCGTTCGGCACGTTTGATCATCTGCTGGGCCGCAACCGCCTTCGTTGCCTTTGCCCGCATCTTCTCGGCCTGTTCCATCAGGGCCGAGGCTTTCTTCTCGGCATTGGCACGCTCTCGCTTACGCCGCGCCTCGTCCTGCTCGCGCTGAGCAAGGTAGTTCTTCCAGCCCATGTTGTACACGTCGATCACGCAACGGTTGGCATCGAGATACAACACCTTATTCACCACCAGCTCCATGAGCTCCACGTCGTGCGAGATAACCATCAGACCACCCTGGAAATTGCGGAGGAACTCCCTCAACCAGGCGATTGAGTCGGCATCGAGGTGGTTGGTGGGCTCGTCCAGCAACATGGTCTCTGCGTCGGAGAACAGAATGCGGGCGAGCTCCACGCGGCGGCGCTGACCGCCGGAGAGCGTGGAGAGCGGTTGGTTCAGAATGCGCTCAGGCAGATCAAGGTGGTGGGTGATGGTAGCGGCTTCCGATTCGGCGGCGTAACCACCACCGGCGATGAATTCGGCTTCGAGGCGGTCGTAGCGGCGCATACCTTTAGCACGCACATCGGGATCGTCGCTGGCCATCTGCTCTTGAGCCTGCCGCATCTTACGTGAAACGCCATCGAGGTCTCGGGCAGAGAGGATTCGGTCTCGAGCAAGCTGCGACATATCGTCGACCTTGGGATCCTGCGGAAGGTAACCGATCTTTCCCGAACGCACGACGTTGCCGTCAGCGGGTAGGGTGAGGCCAGCCAGCACCTTGGTCATGGTCGTCTTACCGGCACCGTTGCGACCCACGAGGCCGATCTTGTCACCCTTGTCGATACGGAAGTTCACTTCTTCCATCAACAGCCGGGCACCGGCACGTAACTCCAGGTTTTGAACAGTGATCAAGAAATACCTTCCCTCATGGGTTCGCGTGGCAGACGAACCTCCATTCTAAGGCCAAGCACCGCAGAAGCATATGGGATCCTCCCCGGACGCTCCGTTGCCCGGTAGTTGACCTGCGAACGTAGATCACATCCCACGCTTTTTGAACGGTGTTCAATAGTCCTTATAGTAGAGATCATGACAAATAGACACCGTTCGCATACTGGGCGCGACATCGCCCTGGTCGCGGTCTTTGCCGCTTTTATCACCGTCTGCGCATTGTTGCCCGCTTTCCCCGTGGGCCCCGCGGGCGTCCCCATCACCTTCCAGACCTTGGGCATTTACCTGACGGCGCTCGTCCTCGGCGGAAAACGCGGCGCTCTGGCAGCCCTGTTGTACCTGGTGGTTGGGTTTATTGGCCTGCCCGTATTCGCCGGCGGCGGAGCGGGGATTGGGACGCTGGCGGCACCCTCGGCAGGTTACCTCGTCTCCTACCCCATCGGTGCCTTCATCATCGGTGCGCTAGGTTACAGCTTCTTGCGGCGGCGCCGCGGCAATGCGAGCATCGTATGGCAAGTCATCGCCGCGCTGGCAGGATTCGTTTTCATCACCGCATGCGGTGTGGCGGGAATGATGATCAACGCGCACCTCAGCTTGCCCGTGGCTCTGGGAGCCGCCGCCCTCTACATCCCCGGTGACCTCATCAAGGCAGTCATCGCCGCACTCGTGGCGCTGGCAGTTCACCGTGCATTTCCCGCTCTCGCAGCCAACGGTCTGGCTACCCGACCGAACGATCACGCGACCAACCGTTAACCATGTGGTTCCAAAAACCGACATACCGGGAAAACAACCCCGTGCCTTTCATCGAGGGCGCGGGGTTGTCGGTTCATCAAGTTTCCGTGGCATTTCCGCAGGCCGACTCCACCGTGAAGGTCTTGCGCGATGTCTCTTGTGAGCTACGTAGCCCGACGACCGCCGTGTTGGGGTTAAACGGTTCTGGAAAATCAACCTTTCTCAAGCTCTTCAACGGGCTTGTGGAGCCGACGGCCGGGACGGTCTCGGTCAACGGTCTCACCGTTGAGGAACACCTGATGGCGGTACGCCGCCACGTGGGTTTGTTGTTCTCCGACCCACAGGCCCAGCTCATCATGCCCACTCCCGTCGAAGATGTAGAGCTTTCCCTGCGACGCAGTGTTTCCGACATCGAGCAACGACGACAGCGGGCCCTTCAGATCCTGGCCCAGCGAGGTCTAGCTCACCGAGCTCACCATAGCGTGTACGATCTCTCCGGTGGTGAGCGACAACTCGCTGCACTGAGCGCCGTGTTGGCGGTGGAACCACGAGTTCTGCTCCTCGACGAACCGACTACCCTCCTGGACCTGCAGAACAAACTAAAACTCCTGAAACTTCTAGAAAGTCTGGATCAGCAACTGGTCATCAGCACCCACGATCTTGAACTAGCAGCGACTTGTAACGAGGCCCTCGTGATCCACCGAGGCCGTCTCATCGCACAGGGTCCCAGCTCCGCGGTGATCGCCGACTACCGGCG
The DNA here is from genome assembly GCF_040946465.1 of Rothia sp. LK2588. NCBI lineage: Bacteria > Bacillati > Actinomycetota > Actinomycetes > Micrococcales > Micrococcaceae > Rothia > Rothia sp. LK2588. The sequence continues at coordinate 616,739 of NZ_JAYWLS010000001.1, forward strand.
GTGGTGCGCTGAGGGGTTCCCCGGAGACGAGCCCGATGCGTCCTGAGCTGTTCGGTGCGTATCGCCCCGGCCATACCGTCGTCCATCGCGCTCCCCTGTGGATCAAATGGACGCTGATCGCCGCCTGCGCCTTCGCCTGCGCGTTGACACGTGGCTGGGTTGTACCCGCCACGGTGCTGTGTTGCGTACTGTTAGCGGGTGCCGCAGCCCGGATGCCGGTACGCCAGGTGATCGCCACCGTGTTTGCGCTGAAGTGGTTGCTTTTGGCTATGGCGGTCTATTACCTGCTGAGCCAGAAGCTCGCCCTGGGGGCCGAAGTGATATTGACACTGCTCAGCCTCATCTTGGCCTCCAATGTTCTCCTCTTCACCACAGCCATGCCGCGCTTGATCGAGGGATTCGTCAGGTGCTGCTCTCCCTTAAAATTCTTGGGGCTCTCGCCGGAGAGCATCGGATTATCCATCGCGTTGATGATCCGTTCCATTCCGGTGATCATGGAACGTTGGAACCTCTTACAAACCGCTGTTCGCGCACGTGGTCTGCGGGTTGGGCCCGCTCGGCTCTTTACGCCGTTGGTGGTGACCACGGTTGCCTACGCCCAAGAGACCGGCGACGCGCTCTCGGCGCGCGGCCTTGACACACCCGAAGACGAGCACCGCCGGTAGTATGCTTTTCCCATGGCTTTCAAAGATTTTTCGCAACTCGATACCAGCGGGATCGAGTCCTCCGGTGGAGGCGGTTTTGGTGGCGGACGCGGGCTCGCCGTAGGCGGTGGTCTCGGCGGCGTGGTCGTGATGCTCGTCGTCGGTGCTCTCTTCGGGCAGGACGGCATCGACATGCTCAACCAGGCCACCGGCAACAACCCCGGTTACGGTTACGAACAGGTCGACAATAACGCAGGTCAAGATCTGGCTCAGCAGTGCAAGACCGGTGAGGATGCCAACAGCAATTCCTCCTGCAACATGGTGGGTACGTCGAACTCGTTGGACAACTTCTGGTCCAGCTACCTGCCGCAGGCCACCGGTGTCGAATACCAGCGTCCTACCCTGCATCTCTTCTCGCAGCGCGTACGGACCGCTTGCGGTAACGCCACCAGCGCCACCGGCCCCTTCTACTGCCCAGCCGACCACAAGGCGTATGTAGACACCACCTTCTTCGATGACATGAAGACCCAGCTAGGTGCCACGGGCGGCCAGTCGGCCGAACAGTACGTGCTGGCCCACGAATACGGTCACTCGATACAGAACATCCTAGGCGACCTCAAGTACTCGCAGCGTGATCCCAACGGTGCGGATTCGGGCGCAGTGCGCGTTGAGTTGCAGGCCGACTGCTACGCCGGCTTGTGGGCCAACCACGCGGCCGAAGACACCTCCAGCGCCGTGCAGCTGGAACCGTTCACCGCCGACGAGGTCAACCGCATTGTCAACGCCACCGAGGTGATCGGTGACGACCACATCCAGATGACCTCCCAGGGCCGGACGGACCCCTCCACCTACACTCACGGCACCTCAGCTCAGCGTACGGCTTGGTTCATGGCCGGTTACGAGTCGGGTGACATCAACAAGTGCAACACTTTCCGCGCCGCTGATCTGGATCATCCCAACGCGTAGATCACCTTTCAGGGATAAAAAATGGTCTCGGAACCTTCTCGGTTCCGAGACCATTTTTTATTCTGCGGGCCGGTCTAGACGTTGAAGCCCAGGGCGCGCATCATGTCGCGGCCGTCTTCGGTGATCCGCTCCGGACCCCACGGCGGCATCCATACCCAGTTGACGTGCCACTCGTCGATCATGGTTTCCAGGTTCTGCTTGACCTGTTCCTCGATGACATCCTGCAACGGGCAGGCCGCGGTGGTCAGGGTCATGTCCAGAACGAGCGCGCCTGCATCGTCCCATCGCATGCCGTAGAGCAGACCGAGATCAACGATGTTGACGCCCAATTCGGGGTCGATGACGTTCTTCAGAACGTCCTCGATTTCTTCCTGCGACGGGCGGCCCGTCTGAGTCAGATCAGTCATGATGACTCCTTCCGATTCTAGAGGCGTGGTTACTTACCGATATAAGAAACGTAACCCTCTTCTTCCAGACGATCGGCCAGCTCGGGGCCACCCTGATCGACCATGTGGCCGTCGACGAACACGTGTACGAACTCGGGCTTGATGTAGCGCAAGATACGGGTGTAGTGGGTGATCAGCATGACACCCATGTCGTTGGCCTGGTGAGCGCGGTTGACGCCTTCGGAAACGATCTTCAGGGCGTCGACGTCCAGACCGGAGTCGGTCTCGTCGAGGATCGCCATCTTGGGCTTGAGCAGTTCCAGCTGCAGAATCTCGTGGCGCTTCTTCTCGCCGCCCGAGAAGCCCTCGTTGACATTACGAGAGATGAAGTCGGGGTCGATCTCCAGCTGTGCCATGGCGTCCTTGACGTCCTTGGTCCAGGTGCGCAGTGCGGGAGCCTTGCCGTCAACGGCGGTCTTGGCCGAGCGTAGGAAGTTCGACATGGTCACGCCGGGGATCTCCACGGGGTACTGCATCGCCAGGAACAGGCCGGCGCGGGCACGCTCGTCCACGGACATCTCGGTGACGTCTTCACCGTCCAGCAGGATCTCACCGGAATCGACACGGTACTTGGGGTGGCCGGCGATAGTGGCCGCCAGCGTCGACTTACCCGAACCGTTGGGGCCCATAATCGCGTGGATCTCACCGGAATTGATGGTGAGGTTCACACCCTTGAGGATGGGCTTGGTGTTTTCGTCGTCGAGGATCACCGAAACGTGCAGATCCTTGATTTCAAGAGTTGACATTATTCTCCTAAAAGTTGGTGGGGCGCTGTGCGCTAGTTATTGCTGATGGCCAGTTCCGCTTCGAGAGCCTCGGTGAGTTGCTCTTCGAGTTCCGGAATTCGAACCTGCTGAATGATTTCGTTGAGGAAGCCGCGCACGACCAGTCGGCGGGCCTCCGCCTCGGGAATGCCGCGTGCCTGCAGGTACCACAGGTGCTCGTCGTCCAGCTGACCGGTGGTAGAGGCGTGACCGGCACCGGCGATCAAACCGGTCTCGATCTCCAGGTTTGGCACGGAGTCGGCACGCGGGCCGTCCTCGAGAATCAAGTTACGGTTCAGCTCGTAGGTGTCGGTGCCTTCGGCGTCCTTACCGATGAGGACGTCGCCCACCCACACCGAGTGCGCGTTCCGGCCCTGCAAGGCGCCCTTATAGGTCACGCGAGACTTGCAGTTGGGAATCGAGTGATCGACGAAGAGACGCGATTCGAGGTGCTGCCCCGCGTCCACAAAGTAGAGACCGTACATCTCGGTGCTGGCACCGGGACCGGAGAACTTGGTGGTGGGGGTGATACGCACGGTCTTTCCCCCGAGGGAGATGTTGACGTGCTTGAAGTTGGAGTCACGTCCCAGCTTGGCATAGTGCGCGGAGGCGTGCACCGCGTCGTCGTTCCACTGCTGGATGGTGATAACGTTCAGGGTCGCCGAATCGCCCACGATGAACTCCACGTTCTGTGAGAGCGTCACCGAACCGGTGTGGCGCAGGACCACGACCGCCTTAGAGAAAGGCTTAGCCTCGATCACCACGTGCTGAGCGGCCGGAGCGGTGGACTCACCGGTGATATCCAGCTCAACTCGCTGAGACAGTTCAGCCTCGGCGGGAATGGTCACCACGGTTGCTTCGGAGAAGTTGCTCCAGGCGTTGGCTGCCACGCGGTCTTCGGGGATGCCGGCGGTCCCAATGCGAGAATCGTTGCGGTCCACGGTCTCCACGGTCACGTTCTCGGGTGCGGAGACGTCGATACGCGGTGCGGCACCCTGCAAGGCCTCGGTGTGCAGACCGTTCAAACGCTTCAGCGGGGTGAAGCGCCAGTCTTCCTCGCGGCCGGTCAGCTCGGGGAAGTCTTCCACCTTGTACGAGGTCGGACGTCCGGCGCGGGACGAATCGGCCAGCGGCTTGACCTCGCCGGTGCGGATCGTGTCGTCCTGCACGTGCTCGGTGGCCAGCTTCTCGCCCTCATCGGTCATACCCGGGATAGCGGCGCGGTTCTCAGTGATGTGTTCGGTATTAGACATTATTAGCCTACAGATCCTTCCATCTGAAGTTCGATGAGGCGGTTGAGCTCGAGAGCGTATTCCATGGGGAGCTCACGGGCGATCGGCTCGACGAAACCACGAACGATCATCGCCATAGCCTCTTCTTCGCTCAAACCGCGCTGCATGAGGTAGAACAGCTGCTCTTCGGAGACGCGGGAAACCGTTGCCTCGTGGCCCATGGTGACGTCGTCTTCACGGATATCCACGTAGGGGTAGGTATCCGAACGCGAAATGGTGTCAACGAGCAACGCGTCGCACACGACGTTGGATTTGGAGTGATGGGCACCCTCGCGCACCTGAACCAAGCCGCGGTAGGCAGAGCGCCCGCCGTTGCGTGCGATCGACTTCGAAACGATCGACGAGGAGGTGTGCGGAGCGATGTGAACCATCTTCGAACCGGTGTCCTGGTGCTGACCTTCACCGGCGAACGCAATAGACAGGGTCTCGCCCTTGGCATGCTCCCCCACCATGTAGACGGCCGGGTACTTCTGGGTGACCTTGGAACCGATGTTGCCATCGACCCACTCCATGGTGGCGCCTTCTTCACAAAGGGTTCGCTTGGTCACCAGGTTGTAGACGTTGTTCGACCAGTTCTGGATAGTCGTGTAGCGAACACGCGCGTTCTTCTTGACGATGATTTCAACGACCGCGGAGTGCAAGGAATCCGACTTGTAAATCGGCGCGGTGCAACCCTCGATGTAGTGAACGTAGGATCCTTCATCGGCGATGATCAGGGTGCGTTCGAACTGGCCCATGTTCTCGGTGTTGATGCGGAAATAGGCCTGAAGCGGGATGTCTACGTGAACGCCCTTCGGCACGTAGATGAAGGAGCCGCCGGACCACACCGCCGTGTTCAGGGCCGAGAACTTGTTGTCGCCTGTGGGAATTACGGTGCCGAAGTATTCACGGAAGAGATCTTCGTGTTCCTTCAGCGCGGTATCAGTATCGACGAAGATAACGCCCTGGGATTCAAGATCCTCGCGAATCTGGTGGTAGACCACCTCGGATTCGTACTGAGCAGCGACACCGGCGACCAGACGCTCGCGCTCAGCCTCGGGGATGCCGAGCTTTTCGTAGGTGTTACGAATATCTTCGGGCAGATCTTCCCAGGTTTTCGCCTGGCCCTCGGTGGAGCGCACGAAGTACTTGATATTGTCGAAATCGATTTCGGAGAGATCCGCGCCCCAGGTCGGCATCGGCTTGCGGTCGAAGAACTTCAGAGCCTTCAGACGCATGTTGAGCATCCACTCGGGCTCGTTCTTCTTCGCGGAAATGTCGCGGACGACGTCCTCGCTCAAACCGCGCTGGGCAGCCTGGCCGGCTTCGTCCGAGTCGAACCAACCATACTCGTAGGTACCGATACCTTCGAGCTCCGGGTTCGCCTCCAGAATTTCAGAGATGACATTAGCGTTGGCTTGACGCTCAACCTGATCAGTCATGGTGGCCTTTCTTTCGTATTATCCCGTGGGTGATCACGGGAGAAGTCTCGGTTTTGAGTTACTCGGTAGTGGTTTCGGGATCGCGGGTCAGCGGCACGTGAGTCGTGCAAACGTGAGCCCCATCTGCCATAGTCGACAAACGTCTCACATCTACGCCTAACAAATCGGCGATCAGTTTTGTTTCTTGGTCACAGAAAATATGAAACTCGGCGGCGAGATCGCGCACCGGGCAGTGGCCTTGACAAAGTTGGATGCTCGCCAAGAGGTGCTGCGGCAACTTCGTGTCGGCCGGCGGGGCAAAAGTACTTGCTGACGCGACGAATCCATCATGGTTCATCGCCTCCGCCAAGGCCTTCGCCCGGTCGGCGATGTCTGGCCCGGCGGCTTCAACGATCGGGCGGTACTTAGCTTCCATCTCAACGGCGCGTTGACCTGCGAAGGCCCGGAGAGCTTCGTCGCCTACCTGCTGTTGCAACATCAAAAGTGCATCTCGGGCGATGTCGAGATAGTCATTGCCGATCCGCGAGTGCCCCTGGGGCGCCACCACGTATCGGCGAGCAGGACGTCCCGCGCCTGCCCCGTGCTGTTTATGCGGGGCCACGATAATCACGCTCTCGGCCTCGAGGGCATCGAGATGGCGGCGCACCGCCGCGGGAGTGAGATTCAATTCCTCGCCGAGGCTGGCAGCCGAAATGGGACCAAGTTCGAGAACCCCTCGCAGTACGCGGTCGCGGGTTTTCTCTTCAGTCTCTGCCGCGGGCGCGCCGGTGGCAGACGTCTTTCGAGCTGTTTTGAAGGAATACACAACTAAAGTATGACCTAATTGCATGTATAACGCTAGTAAGGTTCCCCTATTTTCGCCCTCGCTCAGAAAGCGCACGTCAAACCGCCTGGGAATCCCCTGAGCTTGGGTGCTCTTATTCGGGCCGCAGAATGAAAAGAACTAAGATGATATGGTGCAGCACATGAACCGCCCCCGTATTCCTCGCAGAGAGCTCACGCCCGCCCTAGAGCTTCGCGGAATCCAAAAAATCTTTAAAACCTCCGGTCGCAGAAACGCCTCTTCAGATGGTTCGGTGACCTCTCCGCTCAAAGTGGCGGTCCAAGACATCAGTCTGACTGCGTACCCAGGAGAGATCACCGTACTCTTGGGTTCTAATGGCGCCGGCAAGACCACCACCCTCGCGTGCGCTCAAGGTTTGATCGCGCCGGACGCCGGCGAGGTCAGAGTGCTCGGTCAAGATCCGTGGCGCGCCGACGCCCAATTGCGGGCTCGCGTAGGCATCATGTTGCAGGACGGCGGTCTGCCCCAATCCGTGCGTCCCATCGAATTATTGCGTCACATCCACACGATGTATGCCCGTCCTAAAGACGTGAACGAGCTCGTCCACCGGCTCGGCATCGATACCTTTGCCCGCACCACGGTGCGTCGACTGTCTGGCGGACAAAAGCAACGCGTTGCTCTGGCCGCCGCCCTCATGGGTAATCCCCAAGTGCTCTTTCTCGATGAACCTTCGGCTGGGCTGGACCCCCAATCGCGGCAGGTGGTTTTCGACATCATCTCCGAGGAGCGCGATAAAGGTACCGCCATCATCCTGACCACGCACCTGCTCGACGATGCGCAGCGGCTAGCCGATTACGTGTACATCGTGCATGCAGGTACCAACGTGATCGAAGGTACCGTAACTGAACTTCTGCAGCAGAATACAGATGATCATCAGGTGTTGCGGCTGGGTCTGCAAACCTCCGATCTCACCGTTTCCGATCTGTTGCCGCAGCACGGTCATGACTTCGCACTACACCACGAACGAGCGGGGCGGTATGCGCTATCGGGCCCCTTCACTCCGGAAATCCTGAGCGAAGTCTTCGCTACTCTCTCCTCCGCCCACCGCATGCCCAGTTACGTTGAACTCGCCCCGCGCACCCTCGAAGACGTTTACCTCGACATTTCAGGCCGTGATATTCGATGACCCAGCAGACCTATGCCGCCTCCGGTAGCCGACGGATCGCCGCACAAGCGCGCTACGAATTCCTCACGATGTTGCGCAATGGAGAGCAACTCATGCTCAACATTGCATTCCCCGTGATGGGTCTCTTGGCCTTGAAATACACCGGGTTCATCGACGGTTACGCCGCGTCCATCGGAACTACCCGAATGAACGCAGCCGTCCCCGGCGTCCTGGCTCTATGCGTGCTTTCCACCGCGCTCTCGGGCCAGGGCATTGCCACCGGTTTCGATCGCCGGTACGGGGTGCTACGGTTCCTCTCAACTACCCCGCTGGGGAAATCGGGGTTAATTGCCGGAAAGATAGCTGCGGTACTCGGTGTGATCGCGATTCAGTTCATTGTCGTGGGCTCCCTGGGCTTCGCCCTCGGATGGCGCCCCAGCCTCACCGGCCTCGTCATGGCGTTGCCCACCGTGATCCTCGGCACCGCAGCCTTTACGGCGCTCGGTTTGTTGATCGCTGGCACCGTGCGCGCAGAGGCAACGCTCGCCATCGTGAACATGGCCTGGGTTATTCTCGCCGCCGTGGGTGGAACACTCATCCCCGGGTCCAGGCTCCCCGGCGTTCTCTCTACCGTGGTCGGGTTACTGCCCTCGGGCGCACTGGGTCACGCGCTCAGAGCGGAAATGTTGCACCATCAATTCCTCATTGTTCCGCACCTCATCATCGTGGCTTGGGTAGCTCTCTGCGCTGGCTTGGCCATCAAATACTTCAAATGGTCTGCTTAGGCAGGCTCGTTCCGTCATACACAGTCGAAAAAGGAAGCTCATGAATTTACCTTCGCGAACCGTCACCTCGTGCACGGGTGACCACCCCTCCCTGGCGGACAAGATCATGCCGGCGCGGTACATCCCCTGGGTCAAAACCATGGCTTACGCGGTGGTCATTGCCAATATGGTCTTGATCGCCTCGGGAGGCATCGTGCGTTTGACTGGTTCCGGGCTGGGTTGTGACACTTGGCCCCGTTGCACCAAAGACGGATCATGGACGACCACCCCAGAGATGGGCATCCATGGGTTAGTTGAGTTCACCAACCGTTTGCTGACCTTTGGTTTAATGCTGGTTACCATCCTGGCTTTTCTCTCGATTTTGCGTATCGCGCTACCCGATGTGACTGGGTTCAAGGGTCTGTGGCCCAAACTGTTTGTGGGCCTGCGATCTCGCGAATACCGCTATGCCGATCTTTTCAACCTCACGTTGTTACTCTTGTGGGGTATTCCCGTCCAGGCCGTGGTCGGTGGTATCAGCGTCTGGCTGCGTCTTAACCCCTGGATGATTACCGCTCACTATTACCTCACCGCCATCATGATCGCGTTGGCTGCCGTGTATCTCAATAGAGTGAAGCGTTATTTTGAACCCGCCACTCGTGCACATGAACACATCGAAGGTCAGCACACCGTTGCCGGCGCTTCGTTGATGCGTACGATCGCTTGGGTCTCGAGTGTGCTGTGCGCGTTCCTCATTTTCATGGGAACCGTGACGACCGGCACCGGCCCGCACGCCGGTGATCCCGATGCGCACCGTCATGCCTTCGACCCCTGGGTGGTTACCCGCCTGCATTCTTTCTCGGTCTGGGCTTTCTGTGCCGTCGTGGTCATCGCTTTCGTGTTGGCTCGCAAGTTCAACTGGCCCACCACGGTGCGCCGCGTGCTGAACTTCGTGCTGGTCGCGATCGTCGTGCAAGGCATCATCGGCTACATCCAGTTCTTTACCGGTTTGCCGATTTGGTTTGTGTGGTTGCACCTGCTGGGCTCGGCCATCTTTATCTGGGCTGCTAGTGCTCTCATCGAAAAGCTCTTTGTGTTGAGCTCTCCTGCAGCGCGTCACCAAGCAGATATCCGCATCGAACACTAACAACTCAACGCTCATAGAGATAGCCCGGGGCCCCTCATCTTCTCGATGAGGGGCCCCGGCGCATCTGGTTCAGAAAACTTTAGAGGGAGGTCACCGCGCTACCCACAAAGGGGTCGATGGCCAGTGCAATGAACAGTACGGTCAGGTAGGTGATCGAACCGTGGAAAACCGTCATTGCTGTGCGGCTCGTCGCCTGATGGGCCACCGCCAACTTGTGCAACTTGTGGCAGTGGTAAATAAACCACGCACCGGCCAGTGCGGCGGTGATCGAATAGACCCAACCGGCACCACCCAGCGGGATGAGCAACAGCGAGCAGATCACCATGGCCCAGGCGTAGAGCACCACCTGAACGGAGACACTCTTGGCTGTGGCGATGGCGCCCAGCATGGGGATCCCGGCTCGCTGATAGTCCTCGGCGTATTTCATGGACAGCGGCCAGTAGTGCGGCGGCGTCCAGAGGAAGATCACGGTAAAGAGGACGACGGCGGCCCAGGTAATGCGGTTCTCAACGGCTGCCCAGGCGATGAAGACCGGCATACACCCTGCCAGCCCTCCCCACACAATATTCTGCGCGGTACGGCGCTTGAGGAAGATCGAATAGAAGACCACGTACAGCAGAATCGCGATGAGGCCCAATACGGCAGAGAGCGGGTTGACCAAGACCCACAGGTAAATGATGGAGACGACGGCCAGCACCCAAGCGAAAACGAGTGCTTCCCGGTCGGAAAGCTCACCGGTGACCAGGGGGCGCTTCTCGGTGCGCTTCATCTTGCGATCGGCTTCGCGGTCGATGTAGCAGTTGAATGCGCCGGACGCACCGGCTGCCATAGCGCCACCAATCATGGTGTTGAGAATGAGCCAGAGACTTGGCATCCCACCGGCTGCAAACATCATGGTCGGAGCCGTGGTCACCAAGAGCAGTTCGATCACCTGCGGCTTCGTCAGGTGGATATAGGCTCGCACCTTACGAGCCAGGCCGACCTTATGGGTGGGCGGTGTGGAACGGGCGGTCACGGCTTCTTCTGTGACCGTGCTGTTGGCATTAAGACCCTTCAATGACGTTGGGCTCCTACCGGAATCGATGTTGGTGTATGTGGTTTACGTGCAGTTATTCCGTGATTCTCAAGAATGGGGGATCGACACGACGCCCACATTTCCTGCTGAATCGAACATCTGTTCAGGGGCCTGTGCACTACACCCGGGTGGCTCAGTAGAACCCTGCTTAAGGTGAATTTTAGGCACAGCAAATGAACAGATAGTCAAATTCCATACTATACCCTTTGACGCTCTAAAACTAACGCTCCCCGTGGTCGGTGAGCAGGCGTTCAAGACCCTACTCCCCCATTGCCACCTGGCTCGGGTGAACTATTCTGGGATAGAGACACACAGGTTTAAAGAAAGGATTGTCATGCCCGAACTTGATCAGAAATACGAATGGACCGAGCAAGATCAGCGTGCCGTCGATACCGCACGCGTTCTGGCGGTGGACGCCGTGGAAAAGGTCGGTTCCGGCCACCCGGGCACTGCAATGAGTTTGGCCCCCGTTGCCTACCTTTTGTTCCAGAAGATTATGCGTCACGACCCCAGTGATGACCGCTGGGAAGGTCGCGATCGCTTCATTCTTTCCCCCGGCCACACCTCGCTGACTCTCTACCTTCAGCTTTTCCTCAACGGTTACGGCTTGGAGATGGAAGATCTGGAATCCTTGCGCACCTGGGGTTCGCTGACCCCCGGTCACCCCGAATACAAGCACACCAAGGGTGTGGAAATCACCACCGGCCCGCTGGGTCAAGGCCTGGCCTCTGCCGTAGGTTTCGCCTATGCCCAGCGTCGTATGCGTGGCCTGTTCGACCCCGAGGCTGAAGCCGGTACCTCACCTTTCGACCACCGTATCTACGCCATCGCTTCCGAAGGCGACCTTGAAGAAGGCGTCACCTCCGAAGCGTGCTCTCTGGCCGGTCACCAGGAACTGGGCAACCTCATCGTGATCTTCGATCGCAACCACATCTCCATTGAGGACGATACCGATGTGGCCTTCACCGAAGACATCATGAAGCGTTATGAAGCTTACGGTTGGCACACCCAGAAGGTCGACTGGACCGAATCGGGTGAATACAACGAGGGTATCGAGGATCTCTACGACGCCATTAAGGCCGCCGAAAAGGAGACCGGCAAGCCCTCCATCATTGAGCTCCGCACCATCATCGGTTTCCCCGCGCCTAATAAGAAGAACACCGGCGGCATCCACGGCGCCAAACTGGGGAGCGAAGAGGTTATCGCCACCAAGGAGGTGCTGGGATTCGATACCGACCAGCACTTTGCGATGGATCCCGAACTTCTCAACCACACTCGTCGAGTCGTCGAGAAGGGTGCCGAGGCACACCGCGCCTGGGACGAGAAGATGGAACAGTGGAAGCAGGCCCACCCGGAGAAGGCCGAGCTCTATGAGCGCCTGCGCTCCGGCGAGCTCCCCGAAGGTTACCGCGAGGCATTCCCCACCTTCGAAGCTGGCAAGTCTATGGCTACCCGCGCGGCGTCGGGCAAGGTGATCAACGCTATCGCCAACACCTTCCCCGAGCTGTGGGGCGGTTCCGCCGACCTCGCCGGTTCGAACAACACCACCATTGAGGACGGCCAGTCCTTTAACCCCGCCCACCGCTCCACCGAATCGTGGAAGGCGAACCCCTACGGTCGCGTCCTGCACTTCGGTATTCGTGAACACGCAGCTGCGGCCATCACCAACGGCATCGTGCTTTCTTCACCCACGCGCCCCTTCAGCGGCACCTTCTTGGTGTTCTCCGACTACCAGCGCCCGGCGATTCGCCTGGCTTCGTTGATGGGCGTGCCCAACATCTTTGTTTGGACCCACGATTCAATCGGTCTCGGCGAGGACGGCCCGACTCACCAGCCGATCGAGCACCTGTCGTCGTTGCGAGCCATCCCGAACTTGGATGTGATTCGCCCCGCTGATGCCAACGAGACGTCTGTAGTATGGCGCAAGATGCTGGAGACCACGGATCATCCGGCAGGCATCGTCCTCTCCCGTCAGGGTCTGTCGACCATTGCCCGCGAAGACATTCACGCCGATGTTGACGGTGAGAAGTTCGCCTCCGCCGAGAACGCTACCCGCGGTGGGTACATCCTGGCCGATACCGAGGGCACCCCCGACGTCATCCTCATCGCCACCGGTTCGGAGGTTGAGATTGCGCTCGAGGCCCGCAAGAAACTCGCCGAGCAGAACGTACAGGCTCGCGTTGTATCTATGCCCTGCCGCGAGTGGTTTGCCGCGGAGTCCGAAGACTACCGTGAATCGGTTCTGCCCAGATCTGTCAAGGCACGCGTGAGCGTTGAAGCCGGTTCTGCCATGAGCTGGTACGACATCCTCGGGGACGCCGGTGAGGCGGTGGCCATCGATCACTTCGGTGCATCGGCCAGCGCAGAGGTGCTCTACGAGAAGTTTGGCATTACCGCAGAGAACGTTGTCGCCAAGGCTCAGGCATCTATCGCCGCTGCAAAGTAACCACAAGTAAAGGATTTCTCATGACTGAAGCAACTCAGAAAATCTCTGACGCGGGTGTCTCGCTCTGGTTCGATGACCTCTCCCGCGAACGCATCACCACCGGTGGCCTGCAGAAGCTGATCGACGAACAAAACGTTGTCGGCATCACCACCAACCCCACGATCTTCGCCGGGGCGCTCTCCAACGGTGAGTCCTACGCCGAACAGGTCAAGGAATTGGCAGGCAATAAGTCCGAACTTGAAGACGCCGTTTTCGAGATCATGACCGATGACGTCCGCAACGCCTGCGACGTTTTCGCGCCGATTTACGACGCCACCCAGGGCAAGGACGGCCGCGTATCCATCGAGGTCGACCCCCGGCTGGCACGCGACGGTGACGCTACCGCCCAGATGGCCAAGAAGCTCGCCGCGCAAGTTGATCGCGACAATGTCATGATCAAGATTCCCGCGACCGAAGAGGGTCTGGCCCCCATCGCCGACACCCTCGCCGAGGGCATCTCGGTCAACGTGACCTTGATCTTCTCGCTGGAGCGCTACCGCGCGGTAATCAACGCCTTCATGCTGGGCTTGGAGAAGGCACTGGAAAACGGCAAAGATCTCTCGAAAATCCACTCGGTGGCCTCGTTCTTTATCTCACGCGTCGACGCAGAGATCGATGCTCGTCTCGACAAGGTGGGTACCGACGAGGCGTTGGCTCTGAAGTCCAAGGCAGGGCTTGCCAACGCTCGCCTGGCCTACCAGGTTTTCGAAGAAGAGTTCTCCACCGAGCGCTGGCAGCGTCTGGCCGCGGCAGGTGCCAACGTGCAGCGTCCGCTGTGGGCATCGACGGGCACTAAAGACCCCTCCCTGCCCGCCGACCTCTACGTGTCTGGCCTGGTAGCTCCGAACACCGTGAACACGGTTCCCGAGAAAACCCTCAACGCTTTCGCCGAACAGGGCAAGGTTTCGGGGAACACCATTTCCGGCACCTACGACGAATCGGAAAAAATCCTCAATGACATCGAGGCACTGGGGATCTCATACAACGAGGTCGTGCAGAAGCTGGAAGACGATGGTCTGCAGAAGTTCGACGCCTCCTGGGATGAGTTGCTAGGCACCGTTCGCACGGCCCTGGCCGATGCCGCTCTCTAAGGCGAACTTGAGGCCTACGGAGACGGTCGACTAACCGTGTATCGTGGTGCTTGAACCCGGTGGCTACCCTCCTGCGGGCGGGTAGCCACTCTTTGTGGAATACCCCACCAGTTTTTAAGGAAGTACTGTGTCGAACAGTCACGACAAGAACCCGTTGCGGGATCCGCGCGACCGGCGTTTGACCCGAGTTGCCGGCCCCAGCTCCCTTGTTTTCTTTGGCGTTACCGGAGACCTTGCACGCAAGAAGCTCCTCCCGGCTACCTATGACCTCGTCAATCGAGGATTGTTGCCGCCCAGCTTCGCACTCGTTGGTTTTGGACGCCGCGATTGGAGTGATGACGACTTCCGCGCCGAGGTGCGCACACACGTCGAGCAACATAGCCGCACAGAATTTCGCGAGGATGTCTGGCAGCAGTTCGCCAAGGGTATCCGATTTGTGCAGGGTGCCTTTGACGAGGATGCCGCCTATAAACGGCTCAAAGAAACCCTCAGCGAGCTCGAGGCTGAACACGGCACCCAGGGTAATCACGCTTTTTACCTGTCTATCCCGCCCAAGGCCTTCGAACAGGTGCTCAAACAACTCTCCGCGCACGGCCTGGCGCAGAGCGAATCTGAGAAAAGCTGGCGTCGCGTAGTCATCGAAAAGCCCTTCGGTCACGACCTCGAATCTGCGCGTGAGCTCAATTCCATCGTCGAGGATGTCTTCCCCGCGGATTCGATTTTCCGTATCGACCATTACCTCGGTAAAGAAACCGTGCAGAACCTGCTGGCTTTGCGTTTTGCCAACCAGATGTTCGAACCGGTGTGGAACGCCAACTACATCGATCACGTCCAAATCACCATGGCCGAGCCCTTTGGCATCGGAACGCGCGCCGGGTACTACGACGGCGTGGGCGCCGCCCGCGACGTCATTCAGAACCACCTGTTGCAGTTGTTGGCCCTCACCGCGATGGAAGAGCCCAACAGTTTCAACGCTGCTGCCCTGCGGGCGGAGAAGGAAAAGGTACTCGCGGCAGTCTCGTTGCCCCAGGATCTCGAAAACGCCTTCGCCTTGGGTCAGTACGAAGGTGGTTATCAGGGTGGTGAAGAGGTCAAAGGCTTCTTCGAGGAAAAAGACATCCCCGCAGATTCGCGGACCGAAACCTTCGCGGCACTTAAAGTCGGTATCAACACGCGCCGCTGGGCCGGCGTACCGTTCTACCTGCGTACGGGTAAACGTTTGGGACGCCGGGTGACGGAGATCGCGCTGGTTTTCAAGAAGTCACCTAATCTCCTGTTCCATCAGACCGAAGAGAACTGCCAGAACGCAATTGTTATCCGGGTGCAGCCCAATGAAGGGATGACCATCCGGTTTGCGTCCAAAGTTCCCGGAACCCAGTCTCAGATTCGAAATGTGAACATGGATTTCGGTTACTCGCATTCGTTTACCGAAGAATCACCTGAGGCCTACGAACGGCTGATTCTGGATGTTTTGTTGGGAGAACCTCCCCTGTTTCCCCGTCACCAGGAGGTCGAGCTCTCCTGGCAGATTCTTGACCCGTTCGAAAAGTATTGGGCCGAGCATAAGATTAAACCTGAGCCCTACGCTCCCGGTTCCTGGGGGCCTGATTCGGCCCACGACATGTTGGCCCGCGATAATCGTGCTTGGAGACGTCCGTGATTCACGAATTGCATAACACCGATACGATCAAGATCGAAAAAGAGATCGCTCGATTGCACGATGCAACGGGGATGATGACCGCCGGTCGCGTGTTGACTCTGATCGTGCTGGCCGAACAAGGCCATTCCGACGCGGCCTTGCAAGCTGCGCAGCGCGCCTCCCACGAACATCCCTGCCGTATTATTCTGCACATCGCCGAAGACGCCTCCGCCGAGGATCGGCTCGATGCAGAAGTGGAGATCGGCGGAGATTCCGGTGCCTCAGAACTGATCGTGTTGCACGGATGGGGCAAGGCTGCCGAGCCCACCGAATCGCTCATTTCGGGTCTGTTATTGCCGGACTCCCCTATTGTGGTCTGGTGGCCGCACACCGTTCCGCAGGATCCTTCACGTACAGACGTGGGTACCATCGCCGCTCGACGGATTACCGATTCCGCCCGTGCAGACGACCCGATGGTCATCCTTTCGCAGCTGGCCAAGAACTACGAAGCCGGTGATACAGACCTCGCTTGGATCCGTCTGACGCTGTGGCGTATTCAGCTGGCAGCCATTTTGGATCAGTTGCCGCAATCGCCGGTGCAACGCGTCGTGGTTTCCGGGTCGTCCAAATCTCCGTCGGTCGTTTTGCTCGGCGCCTGGTTGGGTATGAAACTGGACGCTCAGGTGCATCTTTCCACGACTGCCGCTCAGCGCGGTTTGTACCGGGTGGTTTTGGAACGCGCCGACGGCAACGTGGTGCTCGAGCGCCCGGCCCTGAACATTGCGACCATCTCGAGCCCGGGAATGCCTGACCAACAGATCGCCTTGCCGGTTCGTAGCCTGGCAGAATGCCTGGCGGAGGAGCTCCGTCGTTTGGATCCAGACCTCGTCTACGGTGAAGTACTCACCCAGGGCCTGCAGACCGGACGCATCGTGGTGGATCTCAACGAAGATGAAGAACTTTCCGCGGACAACCAATACACGGAGGTGTTCGATGCCTAAGCCCCGCATTGTCGCTCATAGCAGCGCCGAGAACCTGCGTTCAGAGGGCGCCGCCCGCATTTTTGCGGTGATCGAAGAAACCCTGCAGAGTGACCACGATGTTCATGTCAGCCTCACTGGCGGCACCATGGGCATCGCCGTTCTCGACGAGCTCTCCCGACGAGAAGATCTCCACAACATCGACTTTTCCCGGGTTCATTTCTGGTGGTCGGACGAACGGTTCGTAGCCAGCGGAGATCAAGATCGCAACGCTCAACAGGCTTATGATGCCCTCCTCGGGCAACTGAACGTTCCCGCTGAGAATGTGCACGTGATGGGTTCATCCACTGATTTCGAGAGCGCCGAGGCAGCAGCCGAAAGTTACCGAGAGGAACTGGCGAAACACGCGGTCGATGGCGTCTCACCCGTCTTCGACCTCACTCTCCTGGGTATGGGGCCCGATGGCCACATCGCCTCGCTCTTTCCTCACCGCGATGAGATACTCGCTGAGCAGGACGTCACGCTGGCGGTGCACGACTCCCCCAAGCCTCCGCCGCATCGGGTGACCCTGACGCGTCCGGTGATCAACAAGTCGCAGCGTATTTGGTTCTTGATCTCCGGTGCTGACAAGGCCGAGGCATCCGACCGACTTGTACAAGCCGCGAACTTTGCCGAGGATGAGATGACGTCCGAGATGCTCACTGAGACCCCAGCCGCAGGTGCCCGTGGTCGCCAGGAAACGCTGATTCTGGCAGTCGAGGACGCCCTGAGGGGTTAGTTTACTGAACCCCTCCTTGGGAACATGAATCCTTAGCGGATCAACTCGGTTGCCCAGGTGAGACATCCGCCAAAACTCAGTACAAAAATCCCCGGTTACCTCAGGGCAACCGGGGATTTTTATAAGCATCGGGATGCTTGGTCTATGCGAGAGAGGTCTCGAAACGTAGTACCAAAGCATAGGCAATCACTGAGAGTACCCACAACAGGATGAGGGTCACAGTCAGGCGGATCAGGTTCTTGGAAGCTGAACCTGACGAATTCAGTGAGGTCGTCATACCACCGCCAAACATATCGGAAAGACCGCCGCCCTTTCCGCGGTTCAGCAGAACCAACAAGATCGTGAGGATGCTCGTGATTGCGATGATAACCATGAGGGCGATTTTAAGAATCTCCACGAGAGCCTTTCGGATAGGGTATTAAAGCCCGTGTGGGCACTCAAACACTATACGCCATCTCATGAGACGTGTGTGTGCAAGTGCCCACCGGATTGCGTCAGGCCCTGGCCACAGACCAGTTGACTTTACTTGGAGTCGAACCGAGCGATATTGGCAAACTCGGTGGCGTCCAGGGAGGCACCGCCAACGAGCACGCCATCGACGTCCTCTTCGGCCATGATCTCGGGAGCCGAAGCCGCCTTGACCGAGCCGCCGTAAAGCACACGCACCTTCTCCGCGATCTCATCTGAGTACAGCTTGCCGAGCTCCTGACGAATCGCCGAGGACATCTCTTGAGCGTCCTGAGCGGTGGCTACCTTGCCGGTGCCGATAGCCCAGACGGGTTCGTAGGCAATGACGATGGTTTCGGCCTGCTCTGCGGTGACGCCAGCCAGCGACTCACGAACCTGCTGCAGGGTGAACTCCACGTGCTTGCCCTCTTCGCGGGTCTCCAGGCCCTCGCCCACGCACAGCACAGGAGTCAGGTTGTGACGGTAGGCAGCCTGAATTTTTGCAGCGCAGATTTCATCGGTCTCCTGGTGAATGGTGCGGCGCTCTGAGTGACCCACCAACGCATAGGAGGCGCCCAACTTGGCCAGGAACTCACCGGAGATGTCGCCGGTGTAAGCACCCGAATCCTGATCCGAAAGATCCTGGGCACCGTAGCTGATCTTGAGCTTGTCGCCTTCTACAAGGGTCTGAACCGAACGGATGTCGGTAAACGGCGGGAAGATAACAACCTCAGCTTGCTCGTAGTCGAAGTTGGTGTCATCCAGAGTCCATGCAAGCTTCTGCAAGAGGGTCACAGCCTGAGTGTGATCCATGTTCATCTTCCAGTTGCCAGCGATAAAGGGCTTGCGAGCCATGAAATTTCCTTCTCTCATGCGTGACAGCTGTGGTCACGGTGTTTCTGCTGAGGCGGTTGGGATACAAGAAGGCGGGCCACCCGAGAGGCGACCCGCCAACGTGGGCAGTCGATTATGCTCCTAGAACTTCAAGACCGGGCAGAGTCTTCCCTTCGATGTACTCCAGGGAAGCTCCACCGCCGGTAGAGATGTGACCGAACTGGTCGTCCGAGTAACCGAGCTTGCGCACGGCGGCCGCGGAGTCTCCACCGCCAATGATGGAGAACGCGTCCGAGGCTACGACCGCATCGGCGATCGCCTTGGTTCCCGCCGCGGCGTTTTCGAACTCGAAGACACCCACGGGGCCGTTCCAGAAAATGGTCTTAGCCGACTTGATTTTCTCGGCGAACAGTTCCTGCGACTTGGGTCCAATGTCCAGACCGTTAGCGTCTGCACCGAAGGTTCCACCTTCGATATCTTCGACAGGGCGCACTTCGAAGTTGGCATCGTTCGAGAAATCGTCTGCGACCACGACGTCCACCGCGGTCACGATCTCGGTGCCCTGCTGGGGTGCTTCCTCCAGATAGCGCTTGACGTTATCGATCTGATCCTTCTCGAGTAGCGACTTACCCACCTTGTAACCATTGGCCGCGGCGAAGGTGTAACCCATTCCGCCACCGATGATGATGGTATCTGCCTTACCGATGAGGTTCTCGATCACGGCCAACTTATCGGAGACCTTCGCGCCGCCCATGATCACTACGAACGGACGCTGAGGATCGTTGAGGGTCTTCTTGAGGACGTCGACCTCGGTCTTGACCAGATCACCCAGGTAGGCGGGCAAACGCTCAGCGATGTCGTATACCGAAGCGTGCTTGCGGTGTACAGCACCGAAGGCGTCGTCCACATAGGCACCGTTCTCACCGGTGAGCGCTTTCAGTTCATCGGCGAAGGAACCGCGTTCTGCGTCGTCCTTAGAGGTCTCGCGCGCATCGAAACGCACGTTCTCAACCACCAGAACTTCACCGTTCTGCAAAGCGGCAGCCTTGCGCTGGGCGTCTTCACCGACAACGTCTTCGGCGACGACGACATTGAAATCTGCCAAGTCCGCCAGACGCTGGGCTGCAGGAGCGATTGAGTACTTCGGATCGACCTGACCCTTGGGGCGGCCCAGGTGGGCCGTGACGATGACCTTCGCACCGGCGTTTGCAAGTTTTTGCAGTACCGGCAGGGACGCCTTGACGCGGCCGTCATCGGTCACGGTCGAGCCGTCGAGGGGTACGTTCAGATCCGAGCGAACCAGAACGTGGCGACCCTCAATGCCGGCAGCAATGAGCTCGTCGAGAGATTGTGCCATAATGCCTCATCTCCAATTGATAGATGGAAAGAAATTCTAGAGATACCTAGAGTTTATCCAGACCTAGAGAGCGGCAACAACCTTGTTGGTGAACATGACCAGGCGGGATACGTAACCGTACTCGTTGTCGTACCACGCGATGACCTTCACCTGGTTGCCGATGACCTTGGTCAGCGGAGCGTCGAACACGGTCGAGACCGGCTCGCCCTCAATGTCCTTGGAGACGATCGGGTCTTCGTTGTACTTGATGATGCCCTTGAGTGCGCCCTCAGCTGCTTCCTTCATGGCCGCGTTGACGTCCTCTACGGTGACCTCCTTGGAAGCCTCGAAGGTGAGGTCGGTGATGGAGCCGGTGGGGGTGGGAACGCGAACGGCGAAACCATCCAGCTTGCCCTTGAGCTCGGGCAGAACCAGACCCACGGCAGCTGCTGCACCGGTGGAGGTGGGAACCATGTTCAGGGCAGCGGCGCGGGCGCGGCGCAGATCCTTGTGGGGTGCGTCCTGCAGGCGCTGGTCTGCAGTGTAGGCGTGGATGGTGGTCATGAGACCCTTTTCGATGCCGAACTTGTCGTTGAGCACCTTGGCCATCGGAGCCAGGCAGTTGGTGGTGCAGGATGCGTTCGAAACGATATTCATCGAAGCGGAATCGTACTGGTCGTCGTTGACGCCCATGACGAAGGTGCCGTCGATGTTCTTGCCCGGAGCCGAAAGGATAACCTTCTTGGCGCCAGCTTCGAGATGTGCCTTTGCCTTGGTGCCATCGGTGAACAGACCGGTGGACTCGAGCACGACGTCGACGCCGAGCTCCTTCCAGGGAAGATCTGCGGGGTTGCGCTCACCCAGCACCTTGATTTCCTTGCCGTCTACGGTGAAGCCGTTGTCGGAGACAGTAACTTCGCTGTTGAAACGACCCATGATCGAGTCGTACTTGAGCAGATGAGCCAGGGTGTTCACATCGGTCAGGTCGTTGATAGCAACGATCTCGAAGCCCTCGCCGTGCTCCTGAGCGGCGCGGAAGAAGGTGCGTCCGATGCGGCCAAAACCATTGATTGCTACACGTACAGTCACTGTATTCATTCTCCTTGTAGTGAAAGACTTGGCGTTCGAGCTACGCAGGAGGTCGAAACCTCCTGGCTTGGAGTAACTCTGTTGCCTCTATCTTACGACAAATATGTGAGTTTGGGTGTGATTTTGTGTTTTTTCTTGGTTATTTCTGAGGTTGACGAACGAACCAGGCTCGATTCAAGAATTTTTCTGAGTCGCACATCACCTCAAATCGACTCAGTCGAGTGGTCTGGGTAATAATTCCTCGTTAAGCCCACAAAACCCCACATGCTGAGCTCCGAACATGTGGGGTTATGAACGTTATAGTCGTGACCGCTTAGAAATCGCCTCCGGCACCAGCCTCGGTACCGGGAATACCCATCTCATTGGCGCGCTTGTCTGCCATGGCCAACAGACGGCGAATTCGACCGGCAATCGCGTCTTTGGTCATCGGCGGGTCGGCCAAGCGTCCCAACTCATCGAGGGACGCCTGCCGGTGGGCCACACGCAACTCCCCTGCATAACGCAGATGATCCGGCACATTATCACCGAGAATCTGCAAAGCACGCTCAACTCGTGCACCGGCGGCTACCGCCGCCTGAGCGGATCGACGCAAATTGGCATCATCGAAGTTAGCCAGTCTGTTCGCGGTGGCGCGCACTTCCTTCCGCGCACGCCGCTCACGCCAGCTTCCCAACGTATCGGACGCCCCCATGCGTTCCAGCAACATCGCGATCGTCTCTCCGTCGCGAACCACCACGCGGTCGACCCCACGTACCTCACGGGCTTTGGCGATGACGTCCAGACGTCGTGCGGCGCCCACCAAGGCGAGGGCTGCCTCGGGCCCAGGGCAGGTAAATTCCAGTGCAGAGGAACGGCCCGGTTCCGTCAACGAACCGTGAGCGAGAAAGGCACCACGCATCACCGCTTCAGCATCCGCGCGCGAACCGTTGACCACGGCCGGCGGCAATCCTCGCACCGGACGTCCGCGGCCGTCTAACAGACCGGTCTGCCGAGCCAGGGCCTCGCCACCGCGCTCGACGCGCACGATGTAACGCCCGCCGCGCCGCAGTCCGCCACCGGTGACAGACGTAATGTTCGAGTCGTGCCCGTACATCTCGGCGATGTTGTACTGCAAACGACGAGCGGTCGATTCGAGGTCAACCTCTGATTCGATAACAATGCGCCCCGACACCAAGTGCAATCCACTGGTAAAGCGCAGAATCGTAGCAACCTCAGCCTTACGGACCGACGACAATGTCGACTCGTAGCGAGCAAGCTCTTCCTTGACAGAAGCCGTCAGGGCCATACCGGAGTTCCTCCAAAAGTTTGATGGTAAAGATGCGTAGCGACTATCTCTAGTGTGGTGTATCCGCTAGCCAAAGCGAAATACCGTTTCGTACGCCGCACCCAATTTCAGTGGATCGTGGACGTTTTCGTTCTCACTATTGCGCACCTGAACCCAGGTCACCTGGGCGCCCATGCGACGGGCCGTTTCCTCAAGAGCCTCGCAACGTCCCATACCTGCGGGGTCGGCGATGACTGCGTTAAGCCTAAAATCAGGTGCGTACTTGCGCAAAATCTCGAGATGGTCTGAGGCGCTGAGCCCGCGCGTTTCCCGATCTTCCAGTTCCAGATTCATCACCACGCATATTTTCGCCGTGGTGGTAAGCAACGCGTCTCGGATCCCCGGCAAAAGCAGGTGTGGCAGAACTGAGGTGTACCACGACCCCGGACCGAGGATCACCCAATCAGCCTCCAGGATAGACTCCACTGCTTCGGGGGTCGCAGGGGCGTCTTCAGGGGTGATCCGAACATTGTCTACACGATAGGCTTTGGCCAGATTAGCCTGGCCCACCACATGCTCCACGTTGTGATCTTCGGGATCCGCTGATGTCTGGGCATCACCTTCGATGACCAGGGGAACGCAGGACATTGGTAACACCCGACCCCGAGCGTTAAGCAGAGCACCCGCCCAATCCAAGCCAGCTACCGTATCTCCCAGTAATTGCCACAGTGAAACGATTAGCAGGTTTCCCAGCGCATGGTTGTCTAAGGCCATCGATGACTCAGGGCGCGTTGACTCGAAACGATGCTGCATGACGTCTCGCCAGGTGCGCCCCCAGTCGGTATCGTCGCACAACGCTGAGAGCGCCATACGCAGGTCACCGGGAGGCACCACTCCGAAATCATTGCGTAAACGACCTGAGGAACCGCCATCGTCGGCCACCGTGACCACGGCGGTGAGATCTGTGGTGACATGGCGTAGAGCGGACAACGATCCGTAGAGGCCGTGGCCACCACCGAGAGCCACGACCTTGGGAGGGGCCTCTTGTGCGCGCAGATGCGTGCTTGATCGGAGGGCTTCAATGATATTGAGCGCCGTACTGGGAGATTGTGCAGCCATTATTCACGCCCCATGTCGCGGTGCTGAACATTGATGTGCACGTCGGGAAATTCTCCCAACCGGCGAGCAATTTCTTCGGTCATCGCCACAGAACGGTGCTTTCCACCGGTGCATCCAATCGCGATGGTGGCGTAATGCTTACCCTCGTTACGGTAACCGTGAATGACCGGGGTCAGGGCTTTGACGAAGTTGTCGACGAATTCACCCGTACCGGGATTGTTGAAAACGTAATCCCGTACCGGTTTGTCCTTGCCTGTAAAGGGTCGTAGCTCAGGAATCCAGTGGGGGTTGGGAATGAAACGCATATCGGCCATGTAGTTAGCGTCGGTGGGGGCACCGTACTTGAATCCGAAACTCATCACCGTGATGTTGAGCAGCTTTGGCCCGCTGGAGGAGTACATCTCACGGACGGTGCGGGTCAGCTGATGCACGTTCATCCCCGAGGTATCGATCACGGAGTCAGCCGCATGCTTGAGGCCTGCAAAGAGTTCCCGCTCACGTTCAATGCCATCGACGACCCGGCCGCTCCCCTGCAACGGATGCGGACGCCGCTGGGCTTCATAGCGGGCGATGATGTCTTTATCTTTGGCGTCGAGGAAGAGCATGGAGAACTCGACATCAGACTTGCGCAAGGTGTCGATCGCTGCGGGAAGATCGTTGAAAAGCGCCTGCGAACGGATGTCGATACCCACGGCAAGTTTGGGCATGGATTCCGGCGCGCGGGTCACGAGATCAGCCAAAGCCTCCAGCATCTGCGGGGGAATGTTATCAACGACGTACCAGCCCTCGTCTTCCAAGGTATTGGCCGCGGTGCTTCTGCCCGCGCCAGAGATACCCGTGACGACCAAGATCTCGGGTTTTTTCTGCTTTACCGGTTCCAAGTGCTGTGCATCGCTCACGGTCTGCCCCTTCTTTGCCGTTAGTAAACCTGCAAATCTAGGGTAGCGCGCCGTGAGCGGTCTGCGCTATTCGTCACACTGGGTTACGTAGTCGAGGCTTCTTCCAGGAGTTCGCCCGTGACCGGGTTGAACCCGCCTTCGGGAATCTCGCTGGTCTCCCCCGTCCCGTCTAATTCGAGATGCCCGGCACTAGGATCTTGCTGGTGAACGAAGTGTTCGGCGATCTTCTCCGCCATTGCAGGGCCGATGCCGTTGACTTCTTTCAGTTCCTCCGGGCTCGCCTGAGCCAGCACCTTCAAAGAACCGAAGTGTTTGATGAGGGCTTCGCGTTTGGAGGGGCCCAACCCAGCAATACCGTCGAGGGCAGACTTGACCATTGCCTTACCGCGCTTGGTGCGGTGGAAGGTAATGGCAAAGCGGTGCGCCTCATCGCGGATACGTTGTACGAGAAACAACGCGTCAGAGGTTCTCGGGAGGATAATCGGGAAGTCATCTTCGGGTAACCAGATTTCTTCTAAACGCTTGGCGATACCGGCCACGTGGACGTCGGTGATACCGAGGTCTGCCAGCGCGGTTGAGGCCGCGTTGACCTGGGGCTGCCCACCGTCAACTAAGACGAGGTTAGGCGGGTAGGCGAACTTTGTCGGTTCTTTCTCGGTCGCCGAGGTGGCATCGACTTCACCGCTGCGCGGCTGATGCTCAGAACGTTGTTGCTGGTCTGCGAGGTGTCGGCGGAAGCGGCGATAGATGACGTCGTACATGCTGGAGGTATCGTCGCGCGCGGCGTCTCCGGTGATGGAGAACTTTCGGTAATCGCTCTTTTTGGGTAAGCCATCCTCGAAGACGACCATCGAAGCCACCACGTTAGTGCCCTGCACATGCGAGATGTCGTAGCACTCGATCCGCAGGAGCGGATCCTCGATGTCCAGGGCCTCCTGGAGCTCCACCAGGGAGGCCGAACGAGTCGTCAGATCGCCGGCGCGTCGAGACTTATGGAGCGTGAGTGATTGTTTGGCGTTTTCGTGGACCGTCTGCATAAGGGCGGCCTTCTCACCGCGTTGGGCTACCGCAATCGAAACTTTGGAACCGCGTATGCCTGAGAGCCACTCTTCAATTTCTCGGTGGTTTTCGGGCAAGGTAGGCACGATGATGCTACGTGGGATGTCATGCTGGCTCTGTTCGCGCTGTTCCGCGGCAGACCCGGCACCGGCGGTGGCAGCGACTTCACCGTAGACCTGAAGCAACAGCTGTTCCACCAGGCCTTCGTCGGCGGTGTCTTCGACTTTTTCGACGATCCAACCGCGCTGACCACGGATTCGGCCACCGCGCACGAAGAATACCTGGACAGCGGTCTCGAGTTCGTCCGCCTCAAAAGCGAAAAGATCGGCGTCCACCGACTCGGAGAGCACCACCGCGTTGCGCTCAAAGGCCTTCTGCAACGCCCCAATATCGTCGCGGAGGACCGCGGCCTTCTCGAAGTCGAAGTTCGCCGCGGCGTCCTTCATCTGCTGCGTGAGCTCGGCGATGAACTTCTCGGCGCCCCCACCCATGAACCGGCAAAGGTCTTCGGCCAGTTGCATGTGGTCTTCCCGCGAGATGTTGCCCACGCACGGCGCCGAACACTTGTCGATGTAACCCAATAAGCACGGTCGACCCGACCGCTCGGCGCGGTTGAAGATACCCGCTGAACACGTGCGAACAGGGAATACCCGCAACAGGGCGTCCAACGTCTCGCGGATAGCCCAGGCCTGAGAATACGGCCCGAAGTAACGTACGCCTTTCTTCTTCTCGCCGCGCATCACTTGGGCGCGCGGGAACCTGTCTTTGAGAGAGACCGCTAGATAGGGGTACGACTTATCGTCGCGGAACATGATGTTGAACCGCGGCTTGTACTCCTTGATCCAGGTGTACTCCAGCTGGAGCGATTCCAGCTCGCTGGCGACCACGGTCCACTCCACCGAGGCGGCAGTGTGCACCATAGCGTATGTCTTCGGTGCCAGCGCGTGCACATTCTGGAAATAGGAATTCAGACGGTTGCGCAGGTTTTTCGCTTTACCCACATAGATGACCCGACCGTACTCGTCGCGGAATCGGTAGACCCCGGGCACGGTAGGGATCTGCCCGGAGGCCGGACGGTAGCTCGCCGGATCAGCCACGTCGATCAACCTTTCGTCAGAGGTATGGGTTTAACCCAGTATTTCTTGGAGGAATGTACCGGTATGCGATTCTGCCACGGTGGCCACCTGCTCGGGGGTACCCTCTGCCAAGAGTGTTCCGCCGCCGTCGCCACCCTCCGGGCCCATGTCGATAATCCAGTCGGCCGACTTGATGACGTCCAGGTTGTGCTCGATGGTAACCACGGTATTGCCCTTATCTACCAGACCCTGCAAAACCTTCAACAGCTTGCGGATATCTTCGAAGTGCAAACCGGTGGTCGGTTCATCCAGAACATAAATCGAACGACCGTTGGAACGCTTCTGCAACTCCGAGGCGAGCTTAACGCGTTGCGCCTCACCACCGGAGAGGGTGGTCGCCGGCTGGCCTAAACGGATGTACCCGAGTCCGACGTCCACCAGGGTATTGAGGTGGCGAGCAATGGGGGTGAAAGCGGCGAAGAACTCGGCTGCCTCCTCCACGGGCATCTCGAGTACCTCGGCGATGGACTTGCCTTTGTACTTCACCTCGAGAGTCTCGCGGTTGTACCGCTTGCCGTGGCAGGTTTCGCAGGGCACGTAGACATCGGGTAGGAAGTTCATCTCGATCTTCAGGGTGCCGTCTCCGGAGCAATCCTCGCAGCGGCCGCCCTTGACGTTGAAGCTGAAGCGGCCCGGTTGGTATCCGCGCATTTTTGCTTCGTTGGTCTCGGCGAACAACTTACGAATGTTGTCGAAGACCCCGGTGTAGGTCGCGGGGTTCGACCTCGGGGTGCGACCGATCGGTGACTGATCAACGTGAATGATCTTGTCGAGTTGATCGAGACCCTCGATGGTCTTATGTCGGCCGGGCACCTGTTTAGCGCCGTTGAGTTTATTGGCCAGCGCCGTATAGAGGATCTCGTTCACCAGGGTCGACTTACCCGAGCCCGAGACACCGGTGACGGCGGTCAGCACACCCAGGGGGAACGAAACGCTGATGTTCTTCAGGTTGTTCTCTTTGGCGCCGACTACCTTAACCATGCGCTTCTTATCGATCGGGCGGCGGGACTGGGGAACCTCAATGGTCCGTCGGCCGGCCATGTAGTCGCCGGTGATAGATTTCTTGTTCTTCAGCAGCTCTTTATAGGTACCCGAATGGACGACCTCGCCGCCGTGCTCTCCCGCGCCGGGGCCGACGTCCACGATCCAATCGGCCTCCTTCATGGTGTCTTCATCGTGCTCGACGACGATGAGCGTATTGCCCATGTCGCGGAGCTTCGTGAGGGTCTCGATCAGACGGCGGTTATCGCGCTGGTGCAGACCGATGGAGGGCTCGTCGAGCACGTACAACACACCCACCAGGCCAGAACCGATCTGGGTCGCCAGGCGGATACGCTGCGCCTCACCACCGGAGAGGGTGGCCGCGGGGCGAGAGAGCGTGAGGTAGTCGAGACCGACGTCCAACAGGAACTGCAGTCGCGCGTCGATTTCCCGCAACACGGCCTCGGCGATCTGCATCTCACGGGGATCCAGCTCAAGACTCTGCATGAACTTCAGCGATTCGCGTATGGGCATGTCGGTCACTTCGGCAATGGACGCGCCACCCACCTTGACAGCGAGAATGGTGGGGTTCAGGCGCGCGCCGCCACAGGCCGAGCACGCCACGTTACGCATGTACTGCTCGTAACGATCTCTCGACCACTCCGACTCGGTTTCTTCGTGCTTGCGTTTGATATAGGCGAAGACGCCCTCGAACCCCGAGGTGTAGCGACGTTCTCGGCCGAATCGGTTGCGATAAGAAACAGTGACCTTGAAGTCTTTGCCGTGCAAAACCGCCTTCTTCGCCTTGGCGGGCAGTTTCTTCCACGGAGTATTCAGGTCGAAGCCGACCTCTTTAGCGAGACCGTCGAGCAACCGAAGCCAGTATTCGGTGGTGGCCTTGCCCTGAGACCAGGGTGCAATCGCGCCCTCACCGAGGGAGAGGTCGTCGTTGGGAATCACCAGTTCTTCATCGACCTGCAGCTTTGAACCGATACCGTCACACTCCGGGCACGCGCCAAAGGGAGAATTGAAAGAGAAAGCT
The DNA here is from genome assembly GCF_040946465.1 of Rothia sp. LK2588. Lineage (NCBI taxonomy): Bacteria > Bacillati > Actinomycetota > Actinomycetes > Micrococcales > Micrococcaceae > Rothia > Rothia sp. LK2588. Next base: position 645,386 of record NZ_JAYWLS010000001.1, read on the forward strand.
CGCGGTTCGATCTCATCGGTTTGCAGGGGATGATTGTTGGGGCAGGCGAGGTTCTCACTAAAGCTACGCGTGCGCTCGGGGGAATCCTCGGGCTCATCCACGAAGTCGACCATCACTACCCCACCGGCGAGATTTAACGCGGTCTCAATGGAATCGGTCAGACGCTGTTGCACGGAATCTTTGATCACAATGCGGTCGACGACCACCTCGATCGTGTGCTTATACTGCTTCGCCAACTTCGGGGCATCGGCTAGTTGAATCTGTTCACCATCGACCCGTGCACGCGAGAATCCCTGCGTGGTGAGGTCCTTGAAAAGATCGACGAACTCACCCTTGCGGGCCTGAACTACCGGCGCAAGAATCTGCAACCGGGTCCGTTCGGGCAAATCCATCAGCTGATCGACGATCTGCTGAGGCGTCTGCTTGGAAATTTCTTCACCGCAGACCGGGCAGTGTGGCCGGCCCACACGCGCCCACAGCAAGCGCATGTAATCGTAGATTTCGGTGATGGTGCCAACGGTGGAGCGAGGATTCTTCGATGTAGATTTCTGGTCGATGGAGACCGCCGGTGAGAGCCCCTCGATGAAGTCGACGTCGGGCTTATCTACCTGCCCCAAGAACATGCGGGCATAGGACGAGAGAGATTCGACATAGCGACGCTGCCCCTCGGCAAAGATGGTGTCGAAGGCCAGCGAAGACTTACCGGAACCAGAAAGACCGGTGAAGACGACCATGGCATCGCGCGGGATCGTCAAATCGATATTTTTGAGGTTATTCTCGCGGGCGCCCTGGACATGGATATGGGTGAGGTCGCGGGTGCCTGTGGCGGTTTTGCTCTGGGCCATCATGATCCTTCGTTGGGTTGCCGCTGGCGTGGCCCCGTACTATACCGGGGCGCTTCGAATACATATTCTAAGTCGAGTTGGCGGTTTTGTGCAGGTGGGTTGGCTGTGAGCGCAATACTGGCCTGCTCTTTTCGTGGCCGACGGGAGTTTGTAGAATTTGGGCATGAGTGAGATTCAGAATACAGTCTGGCTGAACAACGAAGCTCTGACGGTGCGTTCCATCTCCGTATCGGATATGGCCAATAACGTGTATGTGCTGACGTCGAAGGTGACGGGTCAGCAGGTAGTGATCGACGCCGCGGACGACTTCCCCACGATCGAGCGCTTCGCGAAAGAGGCCGCGCGCCAAGACTACGCAGGAGCCGGTGAGGCACTGGGCGTGATGTATGTGCTCACCACCCACGGGCACTGGGATCATATTCGCGCACTGCCCCAGGCTGCCGAGGAATTCGATGCGAAGACCTATGCGGGCCAGGCAGATATCCCAGCCATTCAATCGCAAGAAAATTTCACGGTGCAGGAAGCTCTGCTCGGCGGAGAGACCCTCTCGTTCGACGGGTACCGGCTCGATACCATCTCCCTCGTGGGCCACACCCCCGGATCGATTGCATTCGTTCTCCGCACTCAGGATAAGACGATCCTCTTTACCGGAGATTCGCTCTTCCCCGGCGGAGTGGGTAAGACAAATTCCGATGCAGACTTCCGCTCCCTCTTCCACGACGTGAAGTCGAAGCTCTTTGGAGAGTTTGACGACGACGCACTCGTTTTGCCCGGCCACGGTGACTCTACGACGCTCGGTGCGGAACGTGGCTCGCTGGACGAGTGGGAGGCCCGCGGCTGGTAGCTGAACCCGGCGTCCTGCCGGTCGCGAAGTCCTGTTAACGGTTCGAGGTCCTACCAAAGTTGGTAGGACCTCGAAGCGTTTCTAGGACTTGGCGGAGTCGGGTTTAGGAGAGACCGATCATCGTACCGTTCTCATCAAAACCGATGCGCTCTGCCGCCGGGGACTTCGCCAGGCCGGGCATGGTGCGCATGGTGCCGCAGATCGCGTACACGTAACCGGCACCTGCGGCCAGACGCACCTCGCGGACGGGCAACGTCCATCCGGTGGGGGCACCCTTGAGGCTGGGGTCCGACGAAATGGACAGGTGGGTCTTAGCGATCACGACGGGAAGGTGACCGTATCCGAGCTCTTCGAAGCGCTTGAGTTGCTTCTTGGCCACGGGTGCGATCTCGATGCCGTCGGCACCGTAAACCTGGGTGGCAACCTTCTCTAGCTTGGTCTCGATGGAGTCGTCGTCGGCGTAGGTGTAGTTGAGCTCGCTGTGATCGTCGCAGGCCTCAGCGACGGCGTCGGCAAGCTCGGTGACGCCCTTACCCCCCTCGGCCACACCACGGTGGATAGCAACACGGGCACCGGCGGCCTCGGCGATCTCGCGGATCTTCTCGTGCTCGGAGTCGAAGTCGGTGGGGAACGCGTTGATCGCAACGACCGGCTGAACACCGAAGTTGCGAACGATCTCGATGTGCTTCTTCAGGTTCGCTGCGCCGGCCTCGACGTCCGCGGGCGATTCCTTGAGCATGTCCTCGGGCAGGGGCTTACCGGGGGTGATCTTGTAGAGGCCCGAGTGTGACTTCAGCGAACGCACGGTTACCACCAGCACAGCGGCGTCCGGCTTCAGGCCCGAGACGCGGCACTTGACGTTGAAGAAGCGCTCTGCACCCATATCGGCGCCGAATCCCGCTTCGGTGATGACGTAGTCGGCGTGTTCCAGGCCCACGTAATCGGCCACGATGGAGGAGTTGCCGGTGGCAATGTTGCCGAAGGGGCCGGCGTGGATGAGGGCCGGGGTGTGCTCGAGGGTCTGCAGCAGGTTGGGGTTGATCGCGTCGGCGAGGATCACGGCGAGGGATCCGTCTGCCTTGAGGTCCTTGGCGGTGACCGGGTCGCCGGAGGTGTTGTACCCGATGACGACCTTGCCGAGGCGCTCACGGAGGTCATCGAAGCTCGTGGAGAGGGAGAGGATGACCATGATTTCGCTGGCGGAGGTGATGTCGAATCCGGTTTCTCGGGTGACTCCATCCATGCGTTCGCCCAGGCCTACCACGATGTTGCGTAGCGAGCGGTCGTTGACGTCGAGGACGCGGCGCCACGAGATATTGCGGACGTCGATGTCGAGTTCGTTGCCGTGATGCAGGTGGTTATCGATCATCGCAGCGAGCAGGTTGTGGGCTGCGGTGACGGCGTGGAAGTCGCCGGTGAGGTGGAGATTGAGTTTCTCCATGGGCACGATCTGGGAGTACCCGCCACCGGCCGCGCCGCCCTTAATGCCGAAGGTGGGGCCCATGGAGGGCTGGCGAAGGGTGAGCATCGCTTTGCGGCCGGTCTGCGCCATGCCCTGAGCCAGCGAAACGGACGTTGCGGTCTTTCCCTCACCCAGAGGGGTGGGGGTCACTGCGGTCACGACGATGTACTTGGCGCCCTTTTTCAAAGCGGTTTCGGCGTTGGTGGTTTCGTCGAGGAGTACCTTGGAAACGTATTTACCGTAGGGTTCGAGGCGGTCCTCGTTGATCCCACTAGCCTTCGCGATGTCGGCGATGGGCTCGAGTTTCGCGTTCTGGGCGATTTCGAGATCTGAGGGGAATGGCTTGGCCATGTTGTTGACTCCTTTGTCAGTGGTTTGATGCCTTTACTAGTCTATGCCCACGTGGTGCGGGTTACATAGTCAGTCGGTGGTGAGATAACCCAGCAACGGATTATGTGGTTTTACCGTTGAGTAGACTGGGTGCATTATGAAGAACATTCTCGAGTACCTCGATCCTAGGCTTGCAGATTCCGACCGGCAGTATTTTAGGGGTGATTTCGCGTCGAACCCACTGACGGGTGAGGAGGTCTATGAGGCCTTCGTGCAGTGGATTGCTTCCCGAGATATGGAGCTGTACCCGGCTCAGGATGAGGCGGTGCTGGAGATCGCAACCGGTTCCAACGTCATCTTGGCGACTCCGACGGGGTCGGGTAAGTCGACGGTGGCGGTGGCGGCTCACTTTACGGCGTTGGCTACTGGGCAGCGTAGTTATTACACGGCGCCGATCAAGGCGTTGGTGAGTGAGAAGTTCTTTGATTTAGTGGGGATTTTCGGTGCCGAGAATGTGGGGATGGTGACCGGTGATTCCTCGATCAACGCCGGGGCCCCCATTGTGTGTTGCACGGCGGAGATTCTGGCCAATGTGGTGTTGCGGGAAGGGCCCGGCGCCGACCTGTGCCAGGTCATCATGGATGAGTTCCATTTCTATTCGGACCCGCAACGCGGATGGGCGTGGCAGGTTCCGTTGTTGGATCTCCCCCAGGCTCAGTTCTTGTTGATGTCTGCAACCTTAGGCGATACGAGCCGTTTTGAGCGTGAGTTGACGGAGCTGACGGGGCGGGCCACGACTTTGGTGACCAGTAGCGAGCGCCCGATTCCGCTTCATTTTTATTACAGCCAGGAGCCTTTGCAGGAGACGGTGCAAGAGTTGGTGGATACTCGCCAGACTCCGGTGTATTTGGTGCATTTTTCGCAGTTGCAGGCTATTGATTCGGCGAGCGCGTTGATGAGCGTGAATATTGCGTCGAAGGATGAGAAGCAGCGGATTGCCGAGTTGTTGGCTGATTTTCGGTTTTCGGCTGGGTTTGGTAAGACGTTGCAGCGTTTGGTGAAGAACGGTGTGGGTGTGCATCATGCGGGGATGTTGCCGAAGTATCGCCGTTTGGTGGAGCAGTTGGCTCAGGCGGGGTTGTTGAAGGTGATTTGTGGTACGGATACGTTGGGCGTGGGTATTAATGTGCCGATTCGTACTGTGGTGATTACTGCGTTGTCGAAGTTTGATGGGCAGCGTACGCGGCGGTTGAAGGCGCGTGAGTTTCATCAGATTGCTGGACGTGCGGGTCGGGCTGGTTTTGATACGGCGGGGACTGTGGTGGTGCAGGCGCCGGAGCATGATATTGAGAATGCTCGTTTGGAGGCGAAGGCTCGGGAGAAGTTCGCCGGTGATGAGAAGAAGATGGCCCAGTCGCTGCGGGGCAAGAAGAAGAAGCCTCCGCAGGGTTTTGTGGCGTGGTCGGAGAAGACTTTTGAGCAGTTGGTGGCGGCGTTTCCGGAGCCGTTGGTGTCTTCGTTCGATGTGACGCATTCGATGTTGTTGAATATTGTGCAGCGGGAGCAGGATCCGTTTGCTGTGGTGAAGCATTTGTTGGTGGCTAATTATGAGCCTCCGGTGCGGCAGCGTGCGTTGATGCGTAAGGCGTTGGGGATTTATCGGGAGTTGTTGGCTGCCGGTGTGGTGGAGCGCTTGGATGAGCCGGATGAGTTTGGGCGTCGTGTGCGGTTGACGGTTGAGTTGCAGGAGAATTTTGCGTTGAATCAGCCGTTGTCTCCTTTTGCTTTGGCTGCTCTGTCTCTGTTGGATGCGGAGTCGGAGTCGTATGCCTTGGATGTTGTCTCGGTAATGGAGGCGACGTTGGAGGATCCGCGTCAGGTGCTGAATATGCAGGAGAAGAAGGTGAAGTCTGAGGCCCTGGCTGAGATGAAGGCTGAGGGGTTGGAGTATAACGAGCGGATGAATGAGCTCGATCAGATTTCTTATCCGAAGCCGTTGGCTGAGATGTTGGAGTCGGCGTTTGAGACGTATTCTTCGTCGGCGGCGTGGATGCGTGAGTTTGAGTTGGCGCCGAAGTCGGTGGTGCGGGATATGTATGAGCGCGCGATGGATTTCGGTTCGTATGTTCAGTTCTATTCGTTGGATCGTTCGGAGGGTATTCTTTTGCGTTACCTTTCGGATGCTTATAAGGCGTTGCGTCAGACGGTGCCGGTTTCGGCGTCTACTGATGAGTTGGTGGACATTATTGAGTGGTTGGGTGAGGTGATTCGTCAGACTGATTCGTCTTTGGTGGATGAGTGGGAGAAGATGCTCGCCGGTGATGCTTCTGATGTGCCGCAGCGGGAGTCGTTGGAGGATGTGGTTGCTGATCAGGCTCCGGCGGTGACCGATAATCCGCGTGCTTTTAAGGTGATGGTGCGTAATGCGATGTTCTACCGGGTGGAGTTGTTTGCTCGGGAGAAGGAGCGGGCCTTGGGCGAGTTGGATGGTGAGTCGGGCTGGGGTGAGGATCGCTGGGCTGATGCGCTGGATGATTATTTCGCCGATTATGATGACATTTTCACGGATGCGGCTGCGCGTTCGCCGCAGCTGGTGACGATCGATGATGATACTGCCGCGCATCCTGGTGTGTGGCGGGTGCGTCAGGTGTTGTCTGACCCGGAGGATAACCATGATTGGGCGATGACGGCGGAGGTTGATTTGGCTGCCTCGGATGCCGCTGGTTCCGCTGTGGTGCGGATGGTGAATGTGGGTAAGTAGCCGGCGCCCCGTCGAGACCACTGGAAATATAACAAAATACTGTTAGCGCACTGATCGTCATTAATCTTCTCCCCTAGAAAGGTCAAAACCGTGACTGCACCCCACCTCAACGAACTCAACCTGCCCTCCGCAGACCACCGGGAAGGTCAGCGACACACGATCGGTTCGTTGCGCCTGACAGAGCACTGGTTCACCGTACCGGCCACCCACGGGTTGTACTTCGGTGCCGGCAAGGACGCCGCCGAGGGGCACCCCGCCGCACACGAAACGATCACCGTGTTCGCCCGCGAGATCGTTGACACCTCCGACCAGCTGACCCGCCCGGTGGACGACCGACCGTTTATGGTCTACTTGCAAGGCGGCCCCGGTGCGCCCTCACCGCGGCCCACCCTCGACTCCGGCTGGGTTGCCCACCTGGCCAAAACCCACCGCCTGGTGTTGTTGGATCAGCGAGGAACGGGCAACTCCACCCCGCTCAGCTCCGCAACCATCGCTACCCGAGGAGATATCGAGGCCCAGATCCGCTACCTCGAGTTATTCCGCGCCGACTCCATCATCGCCGACGCCGAAGTCGTCCGCTCCTTCCTGCTCGCCGACCGCAAGGATCAACGCTGGTCCACCATGGGCCAGTCTTACGGCGGATTCCTCACGCTTTCCTATCTCTCCTTCGCGCCCTACGGCCTGAAGGACTGCCGCATCACCGCAGGCCTGGCCCCCATCCGCGCCCACATCGACCAGGTGTACCAGGCGACCTACTCGCGGATGGCCGAACGCAACGAGCAGTACTACTCGTGGTACCCCGAAGACCGCGAACTAGCCCGCACCATCGCAGACTTCATCGGCAACGAAGAGGTGCGCATGCCCACCGGCGAGCGCCTGAGCGTGCAACGGTTCCAGATGCTCGGGCACTATCTAGGTGGTAACACGCGCGCGCACGGTTTGCACTATGTGTTGCAGTCGGCTTTCGCCGAAGGCCCGGGGAGGTTGTCGGAGCAGTTCCTGGCGGCGGTCTCTGCCGATGTAACGCATCTGGCCCGCCCGTTGTATGCGGTGTTGCACGAGAGTATCTATGCTGATGGTCCCGCCGATGGGTCGATGCCGGGGGTCACCGGTTTTGAGCTGTCTCCCTCGCCAGCGCCTACCGGCTGGTCGGCCGCCCGCGTGGGGGCGCAGCGTCCGGAATTCTCGCCAGAGGCCTCGTGCCTGTACTTCACCGGTGAGCACGTCTTCCCCTGGTACTTCGAGCAGGATCCGGCGTTGGTGCCGTTGCGGGATCTCGCCGAGGCGCTGGCGGAGAAGGACGATTGGGGGCGGCTGTACGATCACCGGCAGTTGGCCGAGAACCAGGTGCCGGTGGCCGCAGCCGCGTACGTCCCCGATGTGTACGTGGATTATGAGAATTCGATGGCCACCGCCCGGTGGGTCAAGAACACCGCCGTGTGGACCTCTGCGACGCACCATCACGACGGGCTGGGCCAAGATGGTACCCTGATTCTCGATCATCTGAAAAACCTGCTGGCTGATATGAGGTAAAAGGGCTCCGAGACTCAGCAGGTGCCGGCCCGCGCAGTAACGCTCGGTAGCGTCCGGGCGGGCGAGTCTTCAACAACACCGCGAAGGGGAAACCGTGGTATCACGCGCACAATTTTTGGCTGCCTCGACGCTGGGGGTCGTGCTGGCCAGCTCGACCCCGGCGTCTGGGGTGCCGACCGAACGCATGCTCATCGTCACCGAGCACGGCGTTCAACCCGATGGTGACCAACCGGTCAACGCTCGGGTGAACAAGCTGATCGAGGACGTCGCTGCCGCCGGTGGCGGCACCCTCATTTTCCCCGCAGGTGTCTACCCGGTGGACTCCGAGGGGATCCGCATGGGGCATCAGGTGACGATCATGGGGATGGGTTCGGCGACCATTTTCCGGCCGGTGGGAACCTGGGAGTCCTTGGGCGGGGTGTTCCGCATTGGCACCGACACCTCCCGCAGCGAGAAACCCGTGGCGCGTACCGGGCTGTTCAACCTCACCATCAAACCGGGCGTGGATCTTTTCCGCCACTCCGAACCGATTCCCAATACGGTGGGCATCCTCTACAACACGTACCTGGGTCAGAAGATCGATGAGCCCGACGCCGCCCACCGCATCTCGGGGATCACCCTGTGGGATTTGGATATGGGGATTAAGCTCAAGGGCATCGACGATCAGGGGTGCACCGTGACCGAAGTGCGCGGGCGCCGGTTCTTGCGGAGCGCGTTGACCGTCGGTGATATCAAGCAGGCCACGGCCGCCGATAACTCGTTCTCGATGATCGACCTCTCCTCGGCTAACCGCGCCCAGCTCGATGCGGCCACCCTCGAGATTTACACCTCTAACTGCACCTTCTCACAGGTCAAAACCTGGTATTCCAAGCGTCCGCTATCATTCGACGCCTCCGATAAGGCCGGGGCCGGCATCTATGTGCGCGGCACCCGCAACAGCTTTACCCAGTGCGACGCGCAGGATAACGGCGGGCACGGTTTCGTGGTGGACTTCCCCAATAATTCGTTCACCAACTGCATCGCCGATTCCAACGGGTACGCCGATAACGTCTCCGGGGCCGCCGGCAAGGGTGAGGCCCACGGCTTCCACATCAACGAACACGCTCAGGGCACCCAGCTTCTGGGATGCCAGGCGCTGAATCGGGTACGCAAAGACCCCGGCCAGAAGATCGGCTTCTGGGTCCACGAGAACAACAGCGAAGTAACCCTCATCGGGTCGACGGCCGCCAACACCGAATCCGCCGACTCCACCGATTCGCTGTCCTCGTCGCAGAAGGTGCTCATCTCCTCCGATGAGGAGAAAGAATCGGAGAACGCATAACCCGCGTTTCTCTAGGGAGATAAACGAGGACGCCGCCGCGAGAGTAATACTCTCGCGGCGGCGTCCTGTTGTGATAGGTGCGGCAGTTAACCGTGATGGCGTGCCGGATCCGTTAGGACTGCGCCATGTAGGCCTCGTGCTCACCGTGGGCCCGGCGGACGAGGTCCTGGTACTCGGTCTCCGAGTCGATCAGTTCGTCGCGGAACTTCGGCTTGATCTTCTTCGACTTCTCCACCGCCGCGTCCAGCTTGGACTTCAGCTCCTGGCGCTCGGAGGTAGAGGCGTCCTCGGGCAGATCCAGGTACTTCTCCGACAGCGTGCGTACCTTGTGGATGGTTGCCATGGCCTTGCCCTTGGGCGACAGCAGAGACGCAAGGACCGTGATAGTGAGAACGCCGATGATGACCGCCAGCGAGAAGCCGATGGTGACCTCGACGACGTGCACGTGTTCACCGTTGTTGATGAACGGCAGGGTGTTCTCGTGCAGGGCGTGCAGGATCAGCTTCACACCGATGAACGCCAGGATCGCTGCCAGACCCCACGAGAGGTAGATCAGGCGATCCAGCAGACCGTCAATGAGGAAGTAAAGCTGGCGAAGACCCATCAGGGAGAACGCGGTCGCGGTGAAGACGATGTAGGCCTCTTGCGTCAGGCCGAAGATCGCGGGGATCGAGTCGAGCGCGAAGAGGATGTCGGTACCACCGATAGCCACCATGACCAATAGCATCGGGGTCATGACCTTTTTGCCGTTCTCCATGGTGAACAGCTTGTCGCCATCGTAGTAATCGGTGGTGTGCAGGAACTTTTTCGCCAGGCGAATGACGAAGTTATTGGCCTCGTCTTCTTCGTCGGAATCGGTGATTTCATCCTTGAGCAGGTTGCCTGCGGTGAGCAAGAGGATGATGCCGAAGAGGTAGAAGATCCAGGCGAACTGGTTGATCAGGGCCGCGCCCAAGAGGATGAAGGCGGTGCGGGCGATCAACGCGAAGACGATGCCGAAGAGCAGAACCTTCTGCTGATCCTCACGGGGGACCTTGAAAGAGGCCATAATAATCAAGAAGACGAAGAGGTTGTCAACGCTCAATGCCTTCTCGGTGATGTAGCCACCGAAGTACTCGGCACCGAACTGCGGACCGTCCCAGAAGAAGATAAGCACGCCGAACGCGAGCGCAATGGCGATGTAGACGGCCGACCAGATGGCGGCCTCTTTGATGGTGGGTTCGTGCGGTTTGCGCACGTGGAAGAAGAAATCATATGCGAGCAGGGCGAGAATCACCGCGATGGTGACGCCCCACTGCAGCCCAGAAATATGCATGAGAGCCTTTCTTGTGGGATTGATACGACAATGTCCACAAGTCTCTCCCGCCCCTTGTCAGAGGCACGTTTTTCCGGACCGACTTCGTTGGCGCTCGTGCTGACGAAAAAACGATTTGTGGGATACTCCCTTGCTCGAAGTGCCATCTTACAGCAATCCCCTCCACATCGGGAGGGGATTGTGAGCCAGTCGGCGGAAGAGATTTTGTCGGTGACCTGGGCGTTAGTTGGTGCCGCGCGCGGTCTCAGCGTCTTTGGAGGCCACGGTGAAGCGGCGGCCGAGGTGTTGCGGGTTCTCGAGTTCGTCGACGATGGCGATCGCGAAGTCTTCCGCGGAGACGAACTCGCCGGCGGGTGCGTCCAGGTCGGAGGCGTATTCGCCGGTGCGGGCGCCGGGGGCGATGACCGGTGCGGGTGCGATCATCGACCATTGGACGTCCCCGCCCAGGGTCATGTAGGCGTCGTAGACTTCGCCCATTTTGATGGCCTCGGTGCGGTACATGTCGGGCACGTGTTCGGTTTCGTAGAGGCGCTTTCCGTCCAGTTCCAGCGCGCCGGCGCCGCCGACGATCAAGAACCGCCCCTCGGGGGCTGCCATGATGAGGTTCTGGTGTGCCTGCACCGTGGCGTCGTAGTCGTCGCGGTTGGCGGTGGCGATCACGGTGTAGTCGTGGCTGTTGATGACTTCCGCGACTGCCTGGGTGTTGGTGAAATCTAGTTTGTTGCCGGTGGCGGGGTCGGTGGTTGCGCCGCTGCGGGAGTATCCGTCGATGGTGTGCTGGCGGGACGCTGCCTCCCCCACTACGCGGGATCCGACCATGCCGTTGGCGCCGATAATTGCGATCTTCATGAGTGATCCTCCTTGGTCTGGTCGTGCTTTACTTCTTCAGCGTACGCTCGTGCTCCACGCAGATCAAAATACTTTATACATCAAGCAATAGTGTAGGTGCTCAGGCGCCGAATCCACCGTCGCTTTTCAGCAACTGAGCGTTGATCCACTGCCCACGAGGTGACAGGAGGAAGCTGATGAGATTCGCTGTGTCCTGGGGAGTCCCCAAACGACCGGCAGGTGTTTCCTCCCGCAGTTGCTCCGGCAACCCAGCCGGCATCCACCCGGTGTCGATGGGCCCGGGGTTGATGAGATTGCAGCGGAATCCGCGCTCGCCTAGCTCAACTCCGGCGGCGATGACCAGCCGGTCTAACGCGCCCTTCGACGAACCATAGGGCAGGTTATGAGCCGTGTGGTCGCTGGTGAGGGCGACCACCGACTTGATGTTGTCTGGGTTCTCGTCGGCGATGCGGGCAAAGTGCTGTATGAGCAACCAGTTGGCTCGCACGTTCACCGCATAGTGGCGGTCCCATGACTCCACCGTGGTGGTCAGGACGCTGGAATCCACCGATTCGCAGTGGGCCAGCACCAGGGCCCGGAGGTCTCCGGCGTCCCAGGCCGAGCTGATGAGATGCTCCGGCGTTGCGGGATCTTGCAGATCGGCCTCGACCAGGGTGACCGTGGCGCCGTGCTACTGGCAGGAGCGCTTGAGTTCCTCGAGGTCGTCTATGCCGCGGGGCAATCCCAGCCGGTCGTCGTAGCTATGTAGGTAGTTGACGGTCAGATCCCACCCCTCGGCGGCCAGCTGCAGGGCGGTTGCATATCCGATGCTGTTCTTTCTCCCCACACCCGTGATCAGTGCACATGGGCGCATGAGACTCCCCCCCCCCTGTCTTTTAGGCGTGGCCTGCCTGTTGCATCTGGCGCAATTCTTTCTTCAGTTCGGCGACCTCATCGCGCAGGCGCGCCGCCAGCTCGAACTGCAGCTCTTCGGCCGCCTTGGACATCTGCGCAGACATGTCTTCGATCAGACCGAGCAGGTCTTCCGCCGGCGCCGCGGCCAGGCCGTCTTCGCGTACACGTTGTTGCGCGCGGGCGAGCACTTCTTCGGCCTCCGGGGTGGTGGTCGCAACCTTCTTACCCTTCTTCTGCGCAACCGGTGCGGTTTTACCGCTGGCGTTCTTGCGCAGTTGCAGGATCTCCTTGGTGTCCTCTTCTTCGCGGGCGATCTGGTCGGTGATATCGGCGATCTTCTTGCGCAGTGGTTTCGGGTCGATGCCGTGTTCCCTGTTGTATGCCTGCTGGATCTCGCGGCGGCGATTCGTCTCTTCGATGGCCACCTCCATCGAGTGCGTCATCTTGTCGGCGTACATGTGCACCTGCCCGGATACGTTGCGGGCGGCGCGGCCAATGGTCTGGATGAGGGATGTGGTCGAGCGCAAGAAGCCCTCTTTATCGGCGTCCAGAATCGCCACCAGGGAGACCTCGGGCAAGTCCAGGCCCTCACGCAACAGGTTGATGCCCACCAGCACGTCGAAAGTGCCCAGGCGCAACTCGCGGAGCAATTCGATGCGTTTGAGGGTGTCGACGTCCGAGTGCAGATATTGCACCTTAACCCCATGCTGGGCCAGGTATTCGGTGAGGTCTTCGGCCATACGCTTGGTCAGCGTGGTCACCAGCACGCGTTCGTCCTTCTCCACCCGCACGCGGATCTCGTCCAGCAGGTCGTCGATTTGACCCTTGGTGGGTTTGACGATGACTTCGGGATCCACCAAGCCGGTGGGGCGAATGATCTGCTCCACGTAACCGTCGGCCTGAGAGAGCTCGTATTTGCCCGGCGTGGCCGATAGATACACGGTCTGGCCGATGCGTTCGAGGAATTCGTCCCACTTCAGCGGGCGGTTGTCCATCGCCGAGGGCAGGCGGAAGCCGAAGTCCACCAGCGTGCGCTTACGCGACATATCGCCTTCGTACATGCCGCCGATCTGCGGGATGGTCACGTGGGACTCGTCGACGATCAGCAAGAAATCATCGGGGAAGTAATCCAACAGGCAGTGCGGGGCCGAGCCCGCCGGGCGTCCGTCGATGTGGCGTGAGTAGTTCTCGATGCCGTTACAGAAACCCATCTGCTCCATCATTTCCAGGTCGTACTGGGTGCGCATGCGCAACCGCTGAGCCTCAAGGAGTTTGTTCTGCGATTCCAGCACCTGTAGCCGGTCGGCCAGCTCGTCTTCAATCGAGCGGATGGCGCGGGCCATACGTTCGGCACCGGCCACATAGTGTGAGGCCGGGAAGACGTACATCTCGGTCTCTTCCCGAATGATGTCTCCGGTGAGCGGGTGCAGGGTATAGATGGCTTCAATTTCATCGCCGAAGAACTCGATGCGGATCGCGTTCTCCTCGTACATCGGGATGATCTCGACGGTGTCACCGCGCACCCGGAACGTTCCGCGGTGAAAATCGGTGTCGTTGCGCACGTATTGCATGTTCACGAACTGCCGCAGCATCGCGTCGCGATCTAATTCTTCGCCCTGCCGCAGCGTCACCATCTGCTCGATGTATTCCTCGGGCGTTCCCAGACCATAGATACACGAAACGGTCGAGACCACCACGACGTCGCGGCGGGTCAGCAGCGCATTGGTAGCCGAGTGGCGCAGACGCTCGACCTCTTCGTTGATGGATGAATCCTTCTCGATGAAGGTATCGGTCTGCGGAACGTAGGCCTCGGGCTGGTAGTAGTCGTAGTAGGAAACGAAATACTCTACAGCGTTGTTCGGCAACAACTCGCGCAACTCGTTAGCCAACTGAGCCGCCAGGGTCTTGTTTTGCACCATGACCAGGGTGGGACGCTGCACCGACTCGATCAGCCAGGCAGCCGTGGCCGACTTACCCGTACCGGTGGCGCCCAACAGCACGATATCTTTTTCACCGTTATTGACGCGTTCGGTGAGTTCCTTGATCGCTTTCGGCTGGTCACCGGCGGGTTGATACTCCGAGACGACCTCGAAGGGGGCGACGACACGTTGGATCTTCTGGGCAAGGCTCATAGCTCCAGCTTAGCGATTGAACCCGCTGAGCAGAACGCATTTCACCATCAGGGCAAGAACCCGCCCAGCGCTCGCTCGCCCCGGGGCGTCCTGATGATCAGGACGCCCCGGGGCGGCGTCAGTGGCGGAGAACCGGGCGGGCGTTATTCGGTCTGCGAGCTATCTGCTCGTTGCGAAGAGACACCCGAGGGCTTCTCCCCTTTCGCGCTGGGGCTCACCACGGGGATCTGACCTGTGTTGGGCACCAGGGATTCGAACTCGGGTTCTGTACCCACCTCGTACTCCGGACGCATTACGACGTCCTGCACAGAGGCGTGATCTTCCTGGGCACGACGGCGGTACTCCTCGACGGGAATGACCTGCTTCCAGCGTCGAGTGCGCATCGGAGGCAGTTCACCGGCGTCTTCACGCAGGGCACGAATGAGCATCCACATCTGCAGATACCCCAGCAAGAAGACCGGGAAGCCGACCACGATAATCACCGACTGCAGAATCTTCAGACCGTTATCACCGGTCATGACCAAGATGACCGCGGATATCAGGCCGATACAGACCGCCCAGAAAACCGCCTGCTTCTTCGGCGCCGGATCCTCGTGGCCGTTGGCGATGGAATCCAACACCAGCGCCGCGGAGTCGATGGAGGTCACGAAGAACAGGGTGATGACCACCAGTGTCACCGGGGCAACCAGCCAGAACAGCGGGAAGTGACCCAGGAACTCGAACAGCGCGGCGGGAATGTTATTCTCGTGCACCACCTTCTGCACCAGTTGCCCGTTTTCTTCGCGCTCGATGTGGAAGGCGCTCATACCGAAGATACCTACCCACACCATGACGAACAGCGAGGGCACCGCCAGCACGCCGATCACGAACTCACGGATGGTTCGCCCCACCGAGATTTTGGCGATGAACAAGCCGGTGAAGGGCGCCCAGGTGACGGTCCATGCCCAATAGAACACGGTCCATGAACCGATCCACCCGGTATCTGCCAGGGAATCGTTGAAGAACATCATCACCGGTAGCTTCTGTAGGAAGTAACCGGCCGATTCGATGGTACCCATGAGCACGGTGCGGGTTGCGCCGGTCATCAGCACGAATAAAAGCACCGCGATCGCCATCAAGATGTTGGCGTAGGAGATGCGCTTGACGCCCTTTTCCATTCCGGCGATGACGCTGGTGACGCCCGCGGCGGTAATCAGTGCAACGATCATGGCCTGCACCCAGCCGGCAACCGGCACACCGTAGACGATGTTGACACCAGAGTTGATCTGCAGGGCACCCATGCCCACGGAAATACCCAGACCAAAGATGGTGGAGATAATGGACAAAATATCGATGAACTTACCGACCGGCCCGTGGATACCCTCTCCCAGCCAGGGCTGAAACATCGACGAGACGCGCGGGGGCAACTTGCGCTTGTACGTGAAGTAACCAAAACACAGGCCCGGTACCACGAGAATGACCCACATGAACAAACCGATGTGGAAATTCGCGATGGACAGCGCATCGTGGGCAGCCTGATCGGAAAGCGGTTCGACGCCGTCATAGGGAGGCTTGGCGAAGTGAGAGATCGGCTCGGCAGCGCCCCAGAAAAGCAAGACCGCACCCACGCCGGCTGCAAAGAGCATACCGAACCAGGCGAACCCCGAGTGTTCGGGCGTGGAATCATCATCGCCGAGCTTGATGCGCCCAAAGCGACCGAATGCCATGTACATCAAAAAGATAAAGAAGAGCGCATTGCCGAGAACGTAGAACCACCCCATGTAGGTAATCAGGAAGTCCGCGGCTGCGCCGAATACTCCCTGCATCCCCTGAGGGAAGGCCACAAAGAGAAGCGTGAAAACTAGGATGAATATTGCAGAAGAGAAGAAGATGCTCGGGCTGGTTCGTAGCCTGAGGCCATCGTGAATCTTAGTGAGCACAACAAACCTGGTGGTTACTTGATGACTTACGACGCTTGATAGAACCACCTCGTCGTAAGTGAGCCATTGGTGACTAACTCACGATGATAGTTTTACGTTTGAAGCATTTCTAGTTTATGAAGCTGTGCGCCTGAATTTCCGCCCAGATCTTTTTTACGTTCTCTTCGGTCTGTTCTCGGGTACCCGAGTTGTCTACAATCCAGGTAGCCACCGCGGCTCGTTGCTCATCGGTTGCCTGAGAGGCAATGCGGGCACGCGCGTCCTGCTCACTCATGCCTCGCTGAGCAACGAGACGATCCAGCCGGGTTTCAAGATCTGCGTACACCACGATCACCGCATCAAAGCGCGATACCTGACCGGTTTCGACCAGCAGTGGAATATCTTCGACAATGACGCCGCTGAAATCCTCGGCCTGTTGTGCGGCGTCTGCGATCTCGAAAGAGCGTTGCCTCACCGCGGGGTGCACAATCGCATTGAGGGCGTCTCGCGCTACGGAGTCCGCGAAGATGAGCTGGGCCAAACGGGATCGGTCTAGGCGGCCTTGCTCATCGAGGATGTCGGGACCGAACGTTTCGACGACTCGAGCCAGTACTTCCTCACCTGGTTCCATGAGCTGACGTGAAATGCGGTCGGCGTCGATAATCACCGCACCCTGGGCAGCGAGCATCTCGGCCACGGTGGATTTGCCGGATCCGATACCGCCGGTCAGTCCAATACGTTGCATACTCACTCCCGATGGTGGTGCCGATAGATATTCCGATGACACTTGAAACGGCGCTGGTAGCGGTCCCCCGCCCAGATACCTCAGCGGGTTGTCGATAGAATGCTACACGTGACGACAGAAGACACCAGAGCTAATCATTATACCGTTCTCGAGACCTTCGAACCCATTGAATCTCTACTTGAGATTAAAAGAAGCGAGTTCATTGGTCATGCCGTGCGCGTCGAGAGTGAGGATGAAGCTCGAGCTTACATTGAGTCTTTACGCAAGAAATACCACGACGCACGCCACGTCTGCAGCGCCTTCGTGGTGGGCGCCGACCGCGACGTCCAGCGCTCCTCCGACGACGGTGAACCCGCCGGCACCGCTGGAATCCCCATGCTCCAGGCAATCCTTTCACGCCGCACTACCGAAGACGAAAACTCCCCAGGCACTGACCTCTCCGACATTTGCGTAGTAGTCGTACGCTACTTCGGGGGCATCAAACTGGGGGCAGGAGGATTAGTCCGCGCCTATACGGACGCCGTGGTGCAAGTTCTCGATCAGGCCACCCTGGTGCCGCGGCACAGGCTCCGCATGGGCCGCATCGCCACCGACTTCGCCGAAGCCGGCAAGCTCGAGAACGAACTCCGTGCCCACGGCATTCACGTAGACACCACAGAATATGGCGCGGCCCAGGCGAATATCGTCATCGGCACCTTCGACTCCCCCGCCTCCCAGGCCGAAGTTGAAGATAAGCTGGCAGCCCTCACCGCTGGAATGGCAACCGTCGAATGGGGCGAGACCCGCTGGGTCGGCTAACACCTCATCTCACGAAAAATCCCGCCCCACAAAATCTGTGGAGCGGGATTTTTAACGACTAGCCACCGCTAGCGACTCAAGCTACAGCTTAGTTGCCGGTCAGCTTCTTGCGCAGCTCAGCCAATGCCTCATCCGATGCGAGGGTTCCGGACTCGGAAGCCTTGTTATCGGAGGAGTACGAGGTCGGTGCGGCCTCGGCGGCAGGAGCGGAAGTTGCCGACGATGCGGCTGCCTCTGCGTCTGCCTCGATTGCCTTGGCAACCTGAACCTTGTGAGCTTCCCAGCGAGCCTGAGCATCTGCGTACTGCTGCTCCCAAGCCGCACGCTGGGTCTCGAAGCCCTCGAGCCATTCGTTGGTCTCGGGGTCGAAGCCCTCGGGGTACTTGTAGTTGCCCTCTTCGTCGTACTCTGCGGCCATGCCGTACAGAGCCGGGTCGAACTCGGTGCCCTCGGGGTCTACACCCTCGTTAGCCTGCTTGAGCGAGAGCGAGATGCGGCGGCGGTCCAGGTCGATGTCGATGACCTTGACAAACAGCTCGTCGCCCACAGAGACAACCTGCTCGGCCAGGTCAACGTGGCGCACTGCCAGCTCGGAGATGTGAACCAGGCCCTCGATGCCGTCTTCAACGCGAACGAATGCGCCGAAGGGAACGAGCTTGGTGACCTTACCGGGAACGACCTGACCCAGGGCGTGGGTTCGGGCGAATGCCTGCCACGGATCTTCCTGGGTAGCCTTCAGCGAGAGCGAAACGCGCTCGCGGTCCAGGTCAACTTCCAGAACCTCAACGGTGACTTCCTGGCCAACCTCGACGACCTCAGACGGGTGGTCGATGTGCTTCCAGGACAGCTCGGAGACGTGCACCAGGCCGTCTACGCCGCCCAGATCAACGAATGCACCGAAGTTGACGATCGAGGACACAACGCCGTTGCGTACCTGACCCTTTTCGAGCTGGTTGAGGAAGGAGGAGCGAACCTCGGACTGGGTCTGCTCGAGCCATGCACGGCGAGACAGCACCACGTTGTTGCGGTTCTTGTCAAGCTCGATGATCTTAGCTTCGATTTCCTGACCAATGTAGGGTGCCAGGTCGCGAACGCGGCGCATTTCGACCAGCGATGCGGGCAGGAAGCCGCGCAGGCCGATGTCGAGGATGAGGCCACCCTTGACGACCTCGATGACGGTACCGGTAACGACGCCGTCGTTCTCCTTGACCTGCTCGATGTCGCCCCAGGCGCGCTCGTACTGTGCGCGCTTCTTGGACAGGATCAGGCGACCTTCTTTGTCTTCCTTGGTCAGGACCAGGGCCTCAACTTCGTCACCAACGGAGACAACTTCGCCGGGATCAACGTCGTGCTTGATGGAGAGTTCGCGAGAGGGGATGACGCCTTCGGTCTTGTAACCGATATCGAGGAGAACCTCGTCGCGGTCAACCTTGACAACTTCACCTGAGACGAGATCACCATCGTTGAAGTACTTGATGGTTGCGTCAACCGCTGCCAGGAACTCTTCTTCAGTTCCGATGTCGTTGATTGCAACCTGAGGAGTGTTGGTGCTCATGTAGTAAAGGGCTCCAATATGGATAGATTTGGTTAGTCGGTACAGTGCCCGCTCCCCCGCACCCGCCAGACATTGACATGCTGGGCCGCGATGCGTTCTCACGTGCCGTGGTTCGCTCTGCACCGAGGTTTATTCGGACAGTTTCATGCGCGCATAATACACGCACCTGACTAAGTCTAGGAGCGATACCGGGCGCGGTCAATGGACGCCGCGCTTAATTCCGCGGATAAATTGGGCAAATCACAGATTAATGGAACCCTCGATCACCCGGGTGTGTCGAGCGCAACCTATCGCCGGCGTCAATAACTGAACATTGCCTCCCAGGAACCCAGCGGTTGTTTGAGCACGACCTCCTGATGAGTCTCCCGCTCACAGATCTGGAAGCCCCGGGCCAGGTAGTTAGGCAACGCGTAGGCACCGTCCAGGTCGCAGGTATGCACCCACACCCGCGAAACCGGCGGCAGCTCGTGCCTCTCGTGCACCGTCCAGGCCTGGCGCACCATGAACTCCAGGAAGGCACGGCCTGCGCCTTGCCCGTGGGCCCACTGCATCAGACCAAAGTAGAGGATCTCGGTCTCGGTGCGTAGCGCCCTGGGCTGACCCTTGACCTCGCAGTGGAGCTGACAGTACCCGGCGGGCGTACCGTCGATGCTCACCAACCAGATCTCGCTCCCCTGCTCGGCCAGTTCCGCTTCCCACGTCTCACGTTCCCAGCTCAACCGCTCATACCAGCGGTATGGGCCTCCCACCACGGTATACAGCCACCGGGCTAGCTCGGGACCGGCGTGCTCTGCCCGCTCGAACCGCCAGGTGGAGTGCGGCGGGCTCGACGGGGCCTGCGGGGGCTGTAGCATCTCCAGGTGCGTGATGGTCACCTCGCGCGGGGCGACGTCCGAATCGAACTCGGTGGGTGAACCCACCGAGGGTTGAATATTCAATCTCTTACTCATCGAGGTAGTGCTCCGCTTAGTGACCCGCCTCGTGCCACGAGGTACCCGTGCCCACTTGCACGTCCATGGGAACCTTCAAGTGCACCGCGTTGCTCATCTCTTCGGCCAGCAACTTCGCGGCGGTATCGTCCTCTCCAGCCGCGACTTCGAGGATCAATTCGTCGTGGATCTGCAACAGCATGCGGGTGCGCAGCCCCTCTCGCTCCAGGCGAGACTGCACATTGATCATCGCGATCTTCATGATGTCTGCCGCGCTTCCCTGGATGGGGGCATTCAGCGCGGCGCGTTCAGCCGCTTCGCGCCGCTGACGGTTGGAGCTGTTCAAATCTGGCAAGACGCGCCGACGGCCGTACATCGTCTGGGTATAGCCGTCGCGGTGCGCCTGTTTCATCGTGCCGCGCAAGAAACGACCCACGTCGCCGAAGCGTTTGAAGTAGTTCACCGTGAGCTCCGCGGCTTCCTCCACGGGAATGCCCAACTGTTTGGACAACCCAAAACGAGACAACCCGTAGGCCAAACCGTAAGACATCGCCTTGACCTTGGCGCGCATCTCGGCGGTGACGTCTTCGGGAGCGACACCAAAGACCTCGGAACCCACGTAGCGGTGGAGGTCCTCACCCGATTGATACGCCTCGATAAGTTTTTCGTCCTCGGCCAAGTGCACCATGATGCGCATCTCGATCTGCGAGTAGTCGGCGGTCAAGAGGTGGGTGTATTCCACGCCGTCGACCGGCTCGGGAGCGACTACAAAGGCCTGGCGGATTTTGCGGCCTTCTTCGGTACGTATCGGGATATTTTGGAGATTGGGATCCGTCGAGGAGAGACGCCCGGTAGCGGCCACGTTCTGTTGGAAGGTGGTATGTACGCGAGCATCGTCGGCGGTGGTCTTTTGCAAACCCTCTACGGTCTGCTTCAGCTTGGTGTAATCGCGATACATCTGCAGGGCCAGCAAAAATTGGGCGCCCTTCGAATCGGGGCTGACCTTCGTCAGCAGATCTGCCATCGATTCGGCGTCGGTCGAGAAACCGGATTTCAGTTTACGCGTGGTGGGTAGTTGCAGTTCGTCGAACAAAACGGTCTGCAGCTGCTTGGGTGAACCCAGGTTCACCTCGTGATCGATCAGGCGGTACGCCTCGTCGGTGGCCTGCTTGATGAAGGCATCGTAGTGGTCCTTCAGCTCGCGAAGCACCTCGGCGTCCAGCGCGATGCCGGTGCGTTCCATCTTCGCCAGAACGGTGGCCAAGGGAAGCTCAATATCGGTATACAGATCCAGCTGGCTTTGCTCGGTCAAGTCGGTATGCAACGCATAGGCGACTTCCTGGATGTAGCGTGCCACCAGCGCCTGGTACTGCAGATCCGCAGGCTGCTCGAGGGCGAACAGTTCGCCCTGCCCACCGGCGTCCGGTTCCGGAGCCGGGAAATCGGTGCGCAGATACTTCTCCGTCAGGTCCTGCATCATCTGCTCGAAGGCACGGCGGCGTGCCGTGGGCACATGACCGCACACGTACGAGCTGAGCATCGGGTCTTCGACGACCCCGGCCAAGGAAAACCCGCGGGCCGCCAGCGACTTGAATTGTTGCTTGACGTCGTAGACGATCTTCGGTTGCTGGTCGTCAGCCAGCCACGACGAAAGCGCCTGTTCGGCAGCGGCGTCAAGGCCAGCGAAATCCAACCATCCCGCGAGACCGCCCCCAACGAGCACCAGTCCCAGCAAGTTCTTCTCGTGCGCGTTGCCGGCTTCGGGTGCGTCTGCGTCGACGACGGGCACGACGGTCAGAGCGGCGCTCAACCGCTCGGGTACCGCCACAGGACGTTCGGCGGCGGTTATTGAGGCGCGGGCGTCGGCCACGAACGAGTTAAAATCCTCGGCCGAGGCAATCGAGCGGACCTCATCGATGGAGATCTCCACCTGTGCCGCGGCGGCCTGTGCGAGATCGGAGAACACCTCGGCGGTGCGCTTCCGGATGGTGCGGAATTCGAGCTCGTCAAAGAGCGCGTCCAGGAGTTCGGGATCGGTGGGGCCGAAACCGGTGAGGTCTTCAAGAGCCAGCGGGAGGTCCAAATCATCGACCAGTCGGTTCAACCGACGGTTGCGGCGAACGTCGTCGATATGCTCCCGCAACGCCTCGCCCTTTTTGCCCTTGATCTCTTCCTGGTGAGCAATGACTCCCTCGAGATCGCCATAGGTATTGATCCACTTGGCGGCGAAACCGGGCCCCACTCCCGGCACACCGGGAAGGTTATCTGCCTGCTCACCGGTGAGTGCGGCGAGATCGGGGTAAAGATGCGGGGGTACCTTGTACTTCTCTTCGATCGCGGCCGGATCCATCGGACGGATACCCTTGGACGGCCCGGTAGTCACCGGGTAGAGCACCGTCACGTTCTCATTGACTAGCTGAAAAGCGTCGCGGTCGCCCGAGACGATCTGCACCGTCATTCCGTGGCGCTGCCCTGTCTTGGCCAGCGTCGCCACGATGTCGTCAGCCTCGTAATTCTCTAGGGTGACGATGGGAATATTGAGCGCGTCGAGCACCTTGTGAATCAACTCGAGCTGACCGAAAAATTCCTCGGGGGTCTCCGAACGGCCGGCCTTGTACTCTCCGTATTCGGCGGTACGGAACGTGCCACCGTCTAGGTCAAAGGCGGCCACAATGTGGGTGGGCTGCTCAGACTTGATCAGGCTGAGCAACGTGGAGAGAAAACCGTGAACGGCGTTGGTGTGCTGCCCCGCCTGGGTCACGAAAACATCGACGGGTGTTCCGTAGAAAGAGCGAAATGCCAGAGAATGGCCATCGATCAGCAGCAGTTTCGAGGGTGAATTAGGTGTCTCTGTAGTACTCACGCTCACCAGTCTAACGGTAACGCGGTAACTAGACAGGTTAGGATTTTGCCAAGCCTCCCCGTCCCCGGCGGCGGGCAATACCCTCACCATGACCGAAAGGACCACCCGATGACAGCAGACGAACCCCACCGCTGGGCAGAGGAACTCACCGCCGCGGGCATCCCGACCCACCTGTGGCCCCTGTTTGAAGATCATGGGGTGGGCACCCTGGTCCCCCGCCTCGGCATCATCTTCGATGAACTCTCGGCCCAACGAACCGTCGCCCACATGCCCGTCACTCCCAATACCCAGCCCGCGGGGCTACTCCACGGCGGTGCAACCGCCGCCCTCATCGAGACCGTGGCCTCCTTCGCCGCCAATGTCGGTGCGCCCCAGGGGCACCGCGCCGTCGGTACGGAGCTCAACGTCTCCCACGTGCGTCCTGGGATCCACTCGCCGGTGCGTGCGGTGGCCACCGAGGTCAGAGCCGGCCGCACCCAGGCAGTCCATCAGGTCGAGGTCATGGACGCCCGCGGCAAGCTCATCAGCATCGGGCGCGTCACCAACGCCTACGTCCCGGTCTAAGCCCTACAATTTATGTTTTCCACCACAGCCGGCCGGCCCAACAGCACTATCCTGCGGTCTTCTGTTCGTGTGCGGTCGCTGCAATGGATATCCTGTCTAGACATCGCCGCTTTCTCCACCACAAAGGACATCTATGAAGAAGGTACCCCTGCTGGCATGGATCGTGCTGGCCATCATCGCCGGCATCCTCATCGGATCACTGACACCCGGGATCATCTCGGGTCTCAATGAAGCCCTGGGATGGTCGGTCCCGACCGACCTCATCGTGCAGCTCTTCGTCTCATTCTCGACGATCTTCAGCGCGGTGCTCAGCTTCGCCATCCCGCTCATCATCTTGGGGTTCATCATTCCCGGCATCGGTTCGCTGGCACAGGGCGCAGGCCGTCTCTTAGGTATCACCGTGGGGCTGTCTTACATTTCCAGCATCACCGCGGGTTTCCTGGCCCTGACCACGGCGTACTTCCTCTACCCGGTGCTGCTCAAGGGGCAGCAACTCAGCTCGGTGGCTAACCCCGAAGAGGCGCTCTCTGCCGGGTACGTGAAGTTCGAGCTCACCCCGTTGATGGACGTGACCGCGGCCCTCGTCTTGGCCTTCATCATCGGCTTGGGCATCACCACGCTCAAAACGAAAAACATGTTGCACTTCTTCGAAGACTTTCAGACCATCATCGAGAAGTTGCTGAGCTACGTCATCATCCCGTTGTTGCCCATTCACATCGTCGGCATCTTCGCGAACATGACCCTCGCCGGAGAGGTGGCCACCATTATCTCGGTCTTCGGCAAAGTCTTCATCATGGTGCTCCTCTTGCATTGGATCATGCTGATCATCCAGTACACGGTGGCAGGTTCCCTCACCGGTCGCAATCCGTTCAAAGCGCTCAAAACCATGCTTCCGGCGTACTTCACCGCGCTGGGTACCCAGTCCTCGGCGGCTACGATCCCCGTGACCATGGGAGCAGTCCGCAAGACGTCGGTCTCCGAACGCATTGCCAACTTCGTGGTGCCTCTGTGCGCAACCATCCACCTCTCTGGTTCGATGATCACCATCACCTCCTGCTCGGTGGCTGTCGTGTTCATGACCAGCGGTCATATCTCCTTCATTGAGCTCATCCCGTTGGTCCTCCTGCTGGCGGTCATGATGGTCGCAGCACCCGGCGTCCCCGGTGGCGGAGTCATGGCAGCCATCGGCCTGCTGCAATCGATGCTGGGCTTCGATCAATCCATGGTCGCCCTGATGATCGCCCTCTACATGGCGCAGGACTCCTTCGGAACGGCTACAAACGTCACCGGTGATGCCACTATCGCCATGATCGTCGACAAGATCTCCCGCCGCTTCAAGTCGTCCAACAATGAGCAACCCACTGCGGAACTTGAGAATCAACAGCACGGGTCGGTGCAGGCATAATGCGGTCTAAGCTTGGCATCGTTTTTCTCTTGCTGACCATCGCGCTCGTCATGACCGCTCTCAACCAGGGCGGGTTCTGGTGGCTGGCGGTCATGATCAGCTGCGCGCTCGCCCTCTGGGGCACGAGCGGACCGCGCGAGAAAAACTAGGCACAGAGAAAGGCCCGGGGTGCTCAGTACGAAGAGCACCCCGGGCCTTTTTACATGCTTAGGAGACTTGGCTGACCACGGTCTCTGCGACCTCGCGCATCGACAAACGGCGATCCATCGAGGTCTTTTGGATCCAGCGGAATGCCTCCGGCTCCGAAAGTCCCATCTTCGAGATCAGCAGGGACTTCGCTCGCTCCACCATCTTGCGGGTCTCGAACTGTTCTTTGAGGTCGGATACCTCGTTTTGGAGCGCCTTGATCTGCTGGTAACGGCTGATCGCCACCTCAATGGCGGGGATCAATTCGTGCGGGGTGAAAGGTTTGACGACATAGGCCATGGCACCGGCTTCGGTGGCGCGGTCCACGAGCTCTTTTTGGCTGAAAGCGGTGAGCAGCACGACCGGGGCGAGCTGTTGCTTGCCGATCTCCTCAGCGGCGGTAATGCCGTCCATGATCGGCATTTTGACGTCCATCAGAACCAGGTCGGGTCGGTGCTGTTCTGCCAGCTCCAAGGCGGTCTTGCCGTTGTCGGCTTCGGCGACCACGGTAAATCCCTCATCGCGGAGGATTTCCACGATGTCCATGCGAATGAGTGCCTCATCCTCGGCGACTATGACAGTGCGAGCCTCAGCTGCATTCTCAACGTTGGAATCCTGTCTGGTCTGCTCTGACACTTTCGCACCTCAACACTAGAAATAGGGATTATCGTTGTCTCTTATTCTTTCACGCCCACGGTGCTTTTGCACCGTGGACTTCGACTCGCTCACACTTTGCGGCGTTAGCGAAGGAGTTAGATGGACAGATGCGACCGTACGTGACGGACGAACTCGGCGGCCTGAGCGGGGTCAACGGTGCTGGACGGGCCCAGCCCGTCGAGAACCTCGACCTTTCCGGCAGCGCCCACAAACGCGTGGGTGCCGTTTTGCTCGCTGTAGCTGTTGATGGATTCGTACGGGGTCACGGTGGTTTTTTCTTGGCCGTGGTTCACGATGAGGTTCTTATCGGTGGCTACTACGATGCCTTCGACGGTGACCATCACGCGTTCGACTTTTTCGTCGGCCTCTAGCTTTTCATCGATGCGTCGAGCCTGGTCTTTGAGCGAGAAACGCTTGATGAAAGTGGCATCGTTGACGATCTTTTCTAGTTCGGGGTGCATGAAACTCTCCTTTGAGCTTGTAACACGTCGGTACGCGTGTGGAAGAGCGACATCCGCTCCTGGGGCTCGGCAGCCGGGGTGTGCTGTCGTAGTTTGTAGTTTAGAGTCTGGTCGGTTGAATACGTAACTCAGCGCACACATTTGGGAGATAAAATGCAAAAAAATACCCCCGACAAGGGATGACTCTCCTCGTCGGGGGGGTGATATTGTGCCCAAGGTGGGACTCGAACCCACACTCCTAAGAACCGCATTTTGAGAGCTAAAACCTAATACACATGGTGGTTGCCGGTGGCCTACTTAGTTGGTTTTATGCGGGTTCCACCTGCTGCATAAATCACCGTACATCTACGTTCACGAACCCAGGAGGTGTGCAAAGAGGTGTGCAGAAACCACTACCCAAACAACGCAGCCCCCACACGATCCGCCGCCTCACGCTCCATCTCCTCCAACACATGCTGATACCGCTGCAACATCGACGCCGACGACCACCCCATCATCTGCATCACCACCCGCGAGGACACACCCAGCGACAACAACACCGTCGCCGCCGTATGCCGAGCATCATGCACCCGCAAATCCAAACCCAACCCACCCGTCACACGCTTCCAATTCCGCCGATCATACGCCGGCAGAATCCTATCCCCACGCCTGGACGTGAACACTAGATCCCATTCCCGCCCCTCAACATCAACCGCCCCGGTCCACGCAGGCCCCTCCTCCAGACGCCACTTCGCCTGGATCACCCTCTGACGACGAAACACCTCCACCATCTGCGGCGGCAACGCGATCGTGCGCGTACCGGCAGCAGACTTCGGGGACTTCATCACGAACCCACCACCCGGGGCTACAGCCAACGCCCGACGAACCTTCAACACCCCAGCATCCAGATCCACGTCATCCCAGCACAACCCCAGCCGTTCCCCCTGCCGCAACCCCAAAGCGAGCGCGACAGTGAACGACGGCCCGAACTCATCATCGAACCGCAGCGTACTAATCAGGGTCTTAGCCTGAGCCGGGGTGATCACCCCCGCCTCAAACTGCGCCGGCTTCGGAGCCTTCAATCGTTCGGCGGGGTTGCGGGTGATCATGTCCCGGTGCACGGCGTCCTTGAGCGCCTTGGAGAGGACGCGGTAGAGCTTCAGGACGGTTGATTCGGATTTCCCAGCCTGCCTCATGCTGTTGAGTATCCGCTCGACGTGGAGGGTATTGAGCTTGGTCAAGGTTGTTTCAGCTGCAGGGTGGTTGAGGACCCATTTGGTGAGTTGTTGGGTGTAGTCGCGGTGGGTGCGTGGGGACACTTCGGTGGCGGCGACGTTTTCCAGCCAGTAGGTGATCCAGGTGGCGAGGGTGGTTTTGGTGGGGTCTTCGAGGTTGCCGGCATCGAGGTTGCGGCGCCATGCGCGGTATTTTTCGGTGACTTCGGCGCGGGTACGGCCGGTGAAGGCTTTGCGGGTGGGTTTGCCGGTTGTGGTTTGGGTGGTGCGGGCGTTGATTTGCCAGCGGCCGTCCCCGCGTTTGTAGGGTTTGGATCCTTCGCCGGGAGCGCGGTGGGTTTTCGGCATGGTGCTATCCTTTACGGGTTGTTACTTGCTGTGATGCAAAAGGGGAAGGTGCGGTGTGTTGATCGACCGGGTCATCAGGTTCCTATTCATATGGGTCATCAGAGCTTTTGTGGTTATAGGCGTCATGTACTTCACCCTTTTTTTGGTGTGGGTCGGCGCTCCGATAGAGCCACTCACCCGACTCATCGAGACAGGTGGCAAGTTCATGGAATCGTTGAGTCACTGGAACGGGTTGTTTACGTTCCTGGCTGCTCTCTATGCGGGAAGCAAAGCCGTTCAGGTGAGCCAGCACCGCCGCGAAGAGGCAGAAGCCGCAGAGTTTCGGGACTATATGAAGTGGATTGCAGAGAACATCGACCTGGACGGGACTCAGCCTGAAGTAATCATGAAGTCGAACTTCGGATTGAACATCCTGTACAAGTACATAAAAGAACCCCCCGCCTCGCTTTCCGAGATGGATCTAGCGATTGCGCGAAACATCCGAGCTGAAATCTTGGAAGGTTCTGACCCTGTGAGTGCGATGTCCCCCATTGAAAAAGAGCAGCAATTTAGCGAGCAAGGCGACGCTGATGATCATGCTCTTAAGGATGAGATCTTCGGTCGACCTCAGCATGACAGTCATTGAAGATATGTTTCCGCTAGGCAATAATGAAGTTACCCGGTTGCTACCGGCAACGCCTTTAAGGAGGCGTGACTCTTGAAAGGGAAACACAATGTCTACCGCTTATCAGGCTGCCCCACGTCAGCGCATGCGGTCCCAGGATCGCGTGTACAACCGTCAGAAGTTGGAAGCGCGGAAGCAGATGCACTTGAAGAATTTGAAGGAAGCCGCCAAAGAGGGCCGGCCCGTTGTGCAGAAGAAGCCCGAGGGTTTCGTGAAGCGTTTCTTCGGGCTTCAAAGCTAACTGTTCGCGCTGTTCTATTTTAGATTGCCGGTGTTTCACTGGTAGATTCGTCTTTCGTACCTGATTGCTATTTGGGTTACATCCTTGCCCTCGTGTCTGGTGGCCGCCAGACGCGGGGGCTCTTCTTTTTATGCCCTGATCCGGGGGGTGAGGTATAGGGATGCCCCGGTGTCACCACTGGGCAAATTTCTTTATTTCACCTCGACAGTTGACTCAAGGGAAAAATTACCTAAGTAATGACCAACGGTTGCTTCGGTTGTCTTTGTAGCAGCTGCAGGGTCCGGAGACTGGATTAACGCACAGGTACCACCATGTGACAATTCAGCTAGTGATGCCGCGTCATACGCCTCGCTTTGAGCTGCGCCGCTCAAAGAAGCTATTCCGCTTTCTGATACTGCATAATCTATAGGCCTCCACCCATGCTCATTCGAGCTGGCCCCTGTTTCTTTTAGCTGCTCTTCGGTTGCGCTATTTGAGCAGAGTGCACCCCACGACCCATGAAGCTGTTCCGGCATTGCGGCGTTGACTTCTTTCTGCGCATTGGGGCTAAATATGCGGAAATTGATGTCGTTGCCCTTAAGCGTGGTCCCGTTGAGATCGGCAAGGATGTCGTTGCTACCGACTGGCTCAGTTGGTTCTGGTGCTCCTGTAGCTTTGTCGGTTTCAGCCGATTTTTCGCTAGGAGTTAGCGCGTATGATTCATTGATAGTCGCGTGGGTGATTTCAGCGGGGTATTTATTTTCGGTGGCGAGAATAATTGTTTTTTTCTGTCCTGCTGCGACTTGGTATTGATCCCCGCTGAAGGCGTTATGAACCTCGATGATTCGATTGGCGGCATCACCGGTAGGTTCAGGGGTTGGTTCTTGATAGTTCAGGAAATCAGAGAGCATTGAATACTCGACCAGTTCGCCTTCAGGTGTAGTGAATGATGCTTTGTACGCGCTGGTGCTGTTACTCCCGTTGATGTTGTCCACGGTAACTGCGAGGAAACTAAGGGGCTTGTCTTTTTTGCCCATGAGTTCTCGTGCCTCGGCGACGCCTGCAGGGGCGTTGACATCTATTGTGGCGGTGAATTTAGCTCCGTCCTCCGTGCTACCTTCCCAGTTTTTTACCTGTTTGTATGTTTGAGGAGTGGGGGTGGAGCTGGAGGATGCTGTATCTGATGTGGGTGGATTAGCTGAGCACCCTGTGAGAGCGGCAAGGGTGATAGCGGTGATGGTGACTACTTTTTTCATGGTGTGTTCCTTTGGTAGGCGCGGAGTATCTTCGTTGTTACTCCTAGCTCGTAGGCTACCTGATTTTGGTATTCGTAAGCGTTGCAGGCGCGGTGGTAGTCTTCGGGGTCGATAAGCCGGCTTGCGGCGATTCTATCGGCACGCGCCTCAGCCTTTGCGGATAGATATTGGGGGACGAAGGGGGGATCGTACTCAGCGTGGACTATCTCGTGAGCAATGGTGCATCTGCGTTGGATGGCGGTCAGGTCACCCCTAATGATGATTGTCTTGTTGCCTACCCAGAGGCCTCTTCTGCCGCGCCCTGGGTCCCCCTCGATGACACGCAACCCGAGTTGGATTGCGTGCCTGTCGGGGTCGTACATTAAGCCTCCATGTCGCCTTCGTCGTAGTCGTCTTGATCATCTGTGTCTGCGGCGAGGGCGTATCCTTCTGGCGCTTCAAACGGGGAGTGTTCGTCGAAGTAGGTTGCCCCCCGTTGCATTCTCCGCAGTATCTCGTCTGCTAGTTCTTGCTCAGAGGCATTATGTAGAACTCCAGATGCTTGTAAACGTTGAACTTCCTCGTTGGTGAGGTGACCTGATCGGCGAAACAGCTCAAGCATGTTGAGTCCGGTGGCGCGTGCTATGTCTCGCACGGTCTCCATCGTTAGCGGGTTTACTCCGTTGAGCTGCCGTGTGAGCTTGGATGGCTGGTAGCCGCATGCAAGCGCGATCTGTCGCAGTGTCTTGCCGCTTTTTGCGGTGATGTATTCGCTTAATTCCATGTCTCTAGTATTGCACATATGCAACACATTTTGGGGCATATCGGCAACAAAATAAGGCTCCTCAGAAAAATTTTTCCTGAAAGTGCCCATTTTGTGTTGCATCTGAGATTCATAGTGTTCTATGCTGGTATCACACCGAGGAGGTGAAGCGATGGAAATCCCATTCAACTCAACTTCTCTTGACCGCTTGAAATCAATCAAGGGGTTCCGCTGGGACTACGAACTTGCACAGTACTTGGAAGTAGACCAGGGGACGATCTCAGACTGGCGCGCTGGCCGCGTAAAGCCTAAGTACAGCACAGTTATCCGCCTCATGCGCGGCGGGTTAACTCTTGCTGAGATCGCTGGAGAACCTGAAATTCCCGCTCAGAACGCGGCTTAATTACCCCCCCCCCCCTTACCGTTCGCGGTTCGGGGACCCCACACTGGTAACTGGTGTTCGCACCTTTGCCATGAACCAACAAGGTTCTAAACAAGAAAGGACATAGCTATGCCCACGAAACACGAGATCCGCGACGCCCTGCTCGGCTTCTACGACGGGCGCGGGGAAGTGATGTCACGCTCCGCTGCGAACAAGCTGGCCGACAAGATCAAGCGCCAACGGTTTGTGACTCCTGAGTTTGTGAAAGTCATTTCGCATGGTGACCCTACAGGCGAGCAAGCAGTCAACAACATCCTGCGCTCACTCGGTATCAACATCCACACCGGAACCCACCACGCCTAAAGAAAGGCCATCACCCATGAAAACCACCAACATGATCCTCGCCCTCGCCGGGATCATCTACATCACGAAAACATGCACCGACTACCTCTCACAGCGTAAGAAGAAGCCGGTGCATGCCCGCGTCATCGGCGCAACCACGCCGAGCGATCTAGCCTTTAGGCTCCAAACTTCCAGTTGTTGAATTGCATGATGAGCTCAGGCTCATGATCAGGGGTCTCATACACGACAACACCGTCAATCCGTCCCATGTTTTTCACCATGATGACGCCATCACCCATGTTGAACGGGACCGCCTGATTCCTCGTCATGAGTTCCTGAAAGATGCTGACCAATTCAGCAGCGTCCTTCACGTCCTCGACTTCCACAAGCGGCGATTCTTTATCGAACTTGAAATAAGCAGACACAGTTACCTCCTCTCCGGAGATTAACCATACAGTCAGCCACCAGCACAGACCGGCCCACCGGCCTCACCCATCCCCACCACACCTAAAGAAGAGACACCCCGCATGAAAAAACTCCTGCAACGCGCCCGCTACTGGGCGCTCATCCTATCCCCACTAGGAGCACACCTTGTCGAAAAAGACCTCATCACCTTCATCGAAGGTGACACCTACTGGGAAGAACAACAGCAGAAAAAACTCAACCAGAGGTTGGACAGCATTGTAGAAACCCAAGCGTTCATCCTCGCGCGCCTAGAGAACGCACAGTCCCCGCACATCCCTCAACCCGAACCTAAGAAGGGTCACTAACCCGTGAAAACCACCGAAGAAATCCTCGCCGAAGTCCGCCCCGTTGAGAAGGCCATCTCCGCTGTCCTCAAAGAGCTCGGGGACGCACGCGTCACCTACTTCGTCAACACGTACGCCCCCGACGCTACCAAACATCAAAAGACGCTAGCGGCGCTGAACTTGCTCACTACACTAGACCGTTCAATGCCTGAGCTAAATGAGCATCGTGATTCTCTTGAGACCCTGCTTGCTCCGTTGCGTCAATCAGTTGTTCCAACAGCTCCAACAGAGGAGCAGGGACCTGCTCAGAGTGATCCTGCTTAAGGGTTTCGAGGTTCTTCCGAGCCTCGTTGAGAGATGGTGTAGCGGACATGGCTGCACCCCTTCCTGTATCTGAAATTGATAAAAGGTAACGGCCCACTGGTATCGGGACGTTACCCTTCACACAATAGGGGACAAACAACCATCCCCCTAGAGGTGGCACCCGCACGGATCACCGCGAGCGCCCCCCTCCCGCCCATAAACAAGCCCCCTGACCCTGCACCGGGCCAAGGGGCTTACTACTATCCAAAGAAGGAAAAACAATGCGCAAGCTAACCAACCTCATCCAGGCGTTCGACAGGCGCCGCACCATGAACCGCGTCCTCAAACTCCTAGAGGACAACAAACAATGGGAGATTGATCAGAAGATCCTGCAGGTGAAGGGCGGTAAACTTGACCCCCGCCTGGACGTCCTCATCAACGTCCAATCAAAGCTCTTCGGCCTGGCAACCCTCAACGAACAGGAGAAGAATCCTCGCCCCCTAGAGTGGCACGAGGTGGACGCAGTGATCCGCGGGGAGATCGGGAAAGTGCTTATTGGCCAGGGGGCAGCTGACCTAACCCGTAACCGACCAACTCTCCTATAACCGTGTTAGTCACCGGGTGATGAAAAAAGTCTCGGAGAAACTGACGGAACTTCTCTTTTCCACTATCCGAGTTACTACTTTCAGCTGCAGCTTGAACATAAATTTTGAGTAGACGAACTGATTCATTGAAATCCGCGATATTCAATTCGTCATCTGACTCCAATGCATTTTTGATGTGTTCAATCAACCAAGTCGCATGGCTAACAAAGTCATTATCAAGGTCCTCTCTTTCTTCCTCAAAATACTGCAACAAGGCATCGAGCTGGCTGAGAAGATCAGGCTTCCGGCTCTCCAGCGCCTCGAAATTAGTCCTAAAGCCGGGGATATAGGCGTCCAGCTGAGTGCTGAGGGCGCGGAGCATGTCTGTGTTCTTGGCCGAGAACTGGGTGTTACCCCAATCCTTGCCGTAGTGAAAAATAGCTCGTTGCCAATTAGCTATCGGTTCATGGTAAAAGGAAAAATCAAGACCTGACTTGCTTTCAAGGATATTAACCAGCTCGGACAGCTCAATGGTTAGTTTCACTGCACGAATTGCTTCTAAACGAGGCCCGTCGTTGTTCATAGAGATCTGTGAGTAGGCCGAGCCCCCTCGTCGAGTCCACTCTTGAAAGATTCGTTGAAGTTCAGCAGCTGGATTCATTGGTTCCCCCTTGTTTAGTCACATTGTTAGTTCCGGGTTCGTGGCCTGCGGTGTCCTGCCGTGGGCCTTTTCTATACCCGAAACCCGGTTATTTGATCCAGAGCACATCCTACCAACCCCAGACCACCATCAACCCCAGATAAGGAGCATCCGGACGATGAGCAACGTCGCCGAACTCAACCCACCGCCCCTCCCCCAACCCTACGAAGCCGACCGGCTCTACACCCTCGACGAAGCCGCCCACAGGTTCGGGCTGTCCACCGCCAAATGGATCCGAGACCAAATCAAAGCAGGCCGCCTGGAATACATCGACCTCAACCCCAACGGGCAACGCGAAAAACTCCGCGTCAGCGCAACCGCCCTCAACCGCCTCGCCCAATCCCTCACCCACAACCCAGGAGCCACCCCATGAAACCCACCACCTGGTACGCCGCCGCCACCGCAACCCTCATCTTCGGATACACAGCCCCCATCACCGACGGCAACGGCGCAACCCTGCTCTACATGCTCGCCGTCGCCGCCGTCACCCTCAACAACCCACTGACCAGGAAGACCGCAAGGCGATGAGACCCAAACCCAAAGACAGCGAGGAACACACCCGCAAGCTCAAGACACAGGTCGAGAAGTTCCTCGCCCAACGCAGAATCCGCGAACAACGAGCAAGAACCCAGGCTGAGAACGAGAGGAAACGCCAAGCATGGCGCAAACACATACATACATTGGCACCTTTGGCACCCAGTACAACAGAGGCCCCCATCCCGAATGCCCAGGGCTATCCGGCGATCATTACGTCACCGTCCAAGCGGACTCCCTCATCCAAGCGCACCAACTAATGCTGCGCACATTCGGCCAAGCCTGGGCGTTCATCTACCCGGCCTCCGACTGGGCGCCCGCCACCTTGAACAATTTCGCCCCCGCCGGTGAATACGGGCGGATCAGCCCAGACGGCGAATTCACCATCAACCCCCAACCCAAGGAAGCAGCCTAAACAATGAACATCACCCCCGCCTCTCAGACCACCGAAGACGCCCTTAACGAGCTCGTCGAACTCCAGAACCGCGTCGCTCCTGACCTCGCCCGCATCGCCGAGCTGGAGAAATTCCTCAAGGCCCTCGACCCAGGCAAGTACACCACCGGCGCCCTGGACCTGACGGTGTCCCGCTCCGGCCGGTTCTCCAAGAAACGCTTCGCTGAGGCGTTCCCGCCGGAGACCCACCCGCAGTTCTACAAGACCACCGTGGAGCCGGATGTGAAGACGATCGCGCCTGCGGTGAAAGAGCAGTTCACCGATTACTACGACAACCGCATCAAAATCAGCTAACCCCACGCCCCCTTGTTTGAAGAGAAAGGCCGTTTTGGCCCATGTGCCCACAAACCAACAGCATCATCGAACCCACCGATGAAGAACACGCTATCTACCTGGAATCCGCCACCGACACCGGGCAGCAGGAAATCCTCTCCCTGCTCAACATCAGCCCCACCGACCTGACCGATGATCAGATCGCCGGGGTTTCCGCGGCCATGCATCAGCTCGCCCTCGTCGCCGCCCAAGAACAACTCACCGCCGTCCTGGACAAGCTCTCGGCGGTACCCCACGCGTTCTCGGCAGCGGAGATCGTGTTGATGCTCGCCGGCGCCCACCAGGCCCTGACCCCGGCGGCGGATCACGTCGGAGGGCACTTCGAGTTCTACTACTCCCAGGAGCTGGAACGCCGGGCGGGGGTGCCCCATGCCAGTTAGCACCGTCCGTGTCCGCCCCGGCGGCGGGACCGGTTTCGACAAAGCCACCGAAACCGCCGAACTGCTCATGGACACCATCGAAGACCATATCACCCACCACCCGAGATCCCAGCAGGTTCGGATTGGGCCGTCTGAAATCGGTATGGACTGCACCCGCCGCCTGATACACAAGCTCGCCGGCGACACTGAACCCGACCGGGGACCCGCGTGGAAACCCACGGTCGGGACCGCCTGCCACTCCCAGATGGAGGAGTGGTTCGGCAAGGAAAACGAGTACATGCCCGGTGCCTACATGATCGAACAACGCGTCAAGGTAGGCCGGATCGGAGACACCGAGATCACCGGTTCTACCGACCTGTTCATCCCCACCATGGGCACCGTCGTGGACTGGAAGTTCGTCGGCCCCACCCGCCTCAAACAGTACCGGGTCAAGGGCCCCTCGAACCAGTACAAGGTCCAGGCTCACCTGTACGGCAAGGGCTGGGTCGCAGCCGGGTACGACGTGAAACGGGTGATGATCGCGTTCCTCCCCCGCGACGGGGAACTCTCCGACTCGTACTTCTGGTGGGAGGACTTCGACCCCATGGTCGGGATCGTGGCGCTGGCTAAAGCCAACCAGCTCCACCAGGAGATCCAATCCCACGGCAAAGATTTCGCACTGGCACAGTACGCCCCGTGTGAGGACCGCTGGTGCCCGTGGTGCGCACCAGCAAACAAGGTCCAGGCAACCCGCGCAAACGACATGTTCGCCGCCTAGCGGGCGGGTTGACCACCCCTAACCAGCACCAACCAATAGAGAAAGAAATAGGTAAAACATCATGATGGATATGTTCGCACCCCAGGCATCGACCTCCGCGAAGTTCCCCAATCCCGGCGATACCGTGGCCGGTGAAATCCTCGAAATTGGGGAGCCTGTCCAGGCCCGCAAGTACGGCACCCAGGAGCCGGACTTCTGGCCCTCCGGTGACCCGATTATGCAAGCCAAGATCACCCTGCAGACCCAGGATCGTGACCCGTCGAACCCGGAGGATGACGGCAAGCGTGGGCTGTGGGTGACGCAGTCCGGTAAGGCCGGGGGCCAGTTGGCGGCGATCCGGGACGCGGTCCGTGAGGCTGGGGAGCAGACGATCAAGGTCGGTGGGTTCCTGCAGGTCCAGTTCACTGGCCACGATCCGGAGTCGAAGAACCCCGCGAATCCGCGGAAGTTGTACGCGGCCCGTTATGAGGGCCCGGCGGCTGGTGGTGGCATGTTTGGTGTCTCTGCACCGGCGCAGGGCGCCCAGCAGGCGCAGCAGGCACCCCAGGGCCAGCAGAACCAGCCCCAGGGGCAGGCTGGTTTCCAGCAGCACCCCCAGTCCCAGCCTCAGCAGTCGTTCCAACAGCAGGCGCCCGCCCAGACCCCGCAGCAGGGCCTGGACCCCGAGATCGAATCCCGCATCAAAGCCCTGATCGGGATGAACATCGACACCGCCGCGATCGTGAACTCCATGGCGCACCCCGCCGTCACCGCCGACGTCGTCGACTCATACCGCGGCTAAAACCCCGCCACCCAACCCACCATGTGCCCGCCCACCAACCCAAGGGGCGGGCACACCCCCATGACAAAGGAACATAAAAAGCCCATGCCTACTAGCAACTACCCACTAGCACCTGTCCGCATCCGATTCCACCACGGCAGAAAACACCCCGCGCACCACCTCGTACTCCTAGCCAGCGCACGCTACGCCACCCTCTACTGCAAAATCTGCAAGAAATACATCACCACTCCAAATGGCGAGCGCAAACACCTCATCCTGTTCTTCTCCAACATCCGGCACCTACCCCGTTTCATCCACATAGCCGGGAGGCACCTCACCGAAACCCACGGGCCCCAGAGCACGTACGCTACAGCCGCCTAAACCATCTATCCCACAGGGGCAAGAATTGAAACCGATCAAGATCACCATCCAAAAAACAGCGGTCGTTGCCCTCGCCGGCGACCGATGGAACATCTACAACTACGCCACCTACTGCCACCCGTGCGGCCGCTACCTCACCCACGCAAACCCCACCCGATACAACCCACTCCACCTCATCGCAGATGCAGCACGCGCCCACGTGCTGCACACCCACCCCGAGATCACCGGCCACAAATACATCGCATGCATGGATGAACAATGAAAACAGCCTTCTTCACCGCCGCCGCTTTCCTCAGCATCGGGGCGGCGTTCTTCATCGGCACCGCTATCGCAGCTGACTTCTTCGCGCTCCCCCGAACCGACATCAGACCCATCATCATCGGGGCACTGACGTCATTCCTCACCCTCAGCGCCGAAACCCTCACCTTCGGCACCTACCTCCACAAGAAAGAACAACAAAAATGATCCTCCTCGTCCTCGCCACCACTATCCCAACCCTCACCCTCACTACCCTCCTAGCCGCCACCACCATCGCGCTAGAAGCGACAGACACCATCATCAACCCATAAACCCATAAACCCATAGAACCGACCACCGGCGGGCCAGGACTCCACCAAAGTCCTGGCCCGCCGAACCATACCCCATAAACCAACCCCTAGAAGAGGAAAGCAGACACGAGATGAGCCCCACCCATGCAAACATCCAGGCCACCGCCCAAAACCTCCACAAACACCACATCAACATCATCCCCACCCTCAACGACCACACCAAACGCCCCGCCCTCACCTGGAAGCACTACCAAACCAACCCCAACACCACCCAAGAAATCAACACCTGGTTCGGCAACGGCAACCCCCACAACTACGGCCTCGCCATCATCACCGGCCGCGTCTCCGGCAACCTCGAAATGGCCGAAATCGAAGGGAAAGCCATCCACCGTCTCCCCGAAATCGCCGCCCTCGCCGAAGACACCGGACTCGGCGCCCTCTGGGCACGCCTCACCACCGCCTGGACCGAACAATCCCCTTCCGGCGGCATCCACTGGATCTACAAAGTAGACCCCACCATCAAACTCCCCGGCAACACCAAACTAGCCCGCAAACACAACCCCAACGCCACCCCCAAATGGGAGGTCCTCACCGAAACCCGCGCCGAAGGCGGCTACTTCGTCACCGCCCCCACCACCGGCGACCACCACGAAACCGGCCGCCCCTGGACCCGCCTCACCGGCGGCCCCGACACCATCACCACCCTCACCAACGAGGAACGCGAAGCCTTCCACGCCCTCCTGGCCTCGATCGGCGACGAGGAACCCGAACCCGAACAACACCCCACCCTCAACATCCCCACCACCGGCGGCCACGACTGGACCGACGGCGCTAAGCCCGGTGAGGATTTCGAGCTGCGCACCACCTGGGACGAGATCATCGGTGCCCACGGATGGACCCGATCCCACACCGCCGGCCACACCACATACTGGGTCCGCCCCGGCAAGAAACCCGGCCAGGGTTTCTCGGCGACCACCGGCCGCGACCCCCAGCGCGACCGCCTCTACGTCTTCACGACCTCCACCGAGTTCGAGCCCGAAACCCCCTACACAAAATTCGGCGCCTACGCCCTACTCAACCACGGCGGGGACTACTCGGCGGCCGCCCGCGCACTGGCCAAAGACGGCTACGGCAAAGAACCCGCCATGCCCGCCCCGACCCTCGCCGACATCCTCCCCGCCACCCGAAAGGACACCAACCAATGGAACAACAACGACA
The DNA here is from genome assembly GCF_040946465.1 of Rothia sp. LK2588. NCBI lineage: Bacteria > Bacillati > Actinomycetota > Actinomycetes > Micrococcales > Micrococcaceae > Rothia > Rothia sp. LK2588. Next base: position 684,602 of record NZ_JAYWLS010000001.1, read on the forward strand.
GCCGTTCACAGGCAGAACCTACGGGCGAGACATCCCCGACCTCATCTGGTACCGAGAAATCGAACCAGCCACAACACACCACGGCCCCATCACCAGCATCCAACGCCACCGAGAACCCCACAGAACCCGATACATCATCACCTACACCAACGGCGCCCGATACCACCTCACCCACCTCCCCCGGTGACCTACCGCTGCAATCCGACGAAGGTAACGCCCAACTCCTCATCCACCAACACGGCAACCGGCTGCGCTACAACCACACCGCAGGCCGCTGGTACGTCTGGACCGGCAACAAATGGGAAGAACAACCCACCGGCGGCGGCCTAGCCCGCGAACTCGCCAAACAAGCCGCCCTCACCCTACCCACCAACGACCAAACCGAACGTAACTGGAAGAAGAAATCCCTCTCCGCCATGAACATCACCAACACCCTCAAATCCGCCCAAACCAACCCACGCATCGCCACCACCAACGAAGCCTTCGACAACAACCCCTACGAACTCAACACCCCCGCCGGAATCGTCAACCTACGCACCGGCCACATCACCGAACCCAACCCCGAGAACATGCACACACGCATCACCACCACCAGCCCCGACCCCGAAGCCGACCAAACCCCCTGGACCAACTTCCTCAACCAAACATTCCCCAACGACCAAGAAATGATCGGATACATACAACGCCTCTCCGGCTACTCCCTCGTCGGCAAAACCCGCGAACACATCCTCCCCTTCGCCTACGGCTCCGGCGCAAACGGCAAATCCGTGTTCATGGACACCATCGCAGGGATCCTCGGCGACTACGCCGGCACCAGCCCCAACGACTTCCTCATGGCCAACAAATACCAGCAACACACCACCGAGATCGCCCGCCTCTCCGGTATGCGCTGGGTCAACTGCTCCGAGGTCAACGAACACGACCGGTTCGACGAAGCCAAAACCAAGCTGCTCACCGGCGGCGACAAACTCACCGCCCGATTCATGCGGCAGGACAACTTCGAATTCACACCAACCCACCACCTCTGGCTCGCCGGGAACTTCCTACCCTCGGTCGAATCCGGCGGCGAAGGATTCTGGCGCCGCCTACGCATAATCCCCTTCGTCCACACCGTCCCCAAAGACCAGCGCATCCCTGACCTGCAAGGAACCCTGCAGCGGGAACACGGCCCGGCGATCCTCGCCTGGCTCATCGAAGGCGCCCGCATGTACTTCCAAGACGGCCTACAAGAACCCGACCGGGTCAAAGCCGCCACGGAGGAATACGAGGAATCCCAGGACACCGTCGCCCGCTTCATCGAAGACATGGTCGACCTCTACCCCGGTAACGCGAACTACACCGCCGAGGTCTCCAAGGTCAGTCAGGAGTATGAGGCGTGGTGCCGGGCTGAGGGTGAGGAACCGGTGATGGGCCGCTCGTTCGCGAAGCAGCTGTCACATCACGGGGTACTGACCGGACGCATGGCACCCCGCGCTGTAAACGGCGGGCGCAGGGTCTACGGCGGGCTTCGATTGAAGTCCGATCAGGACCGCCTTGACAACTCAAATTCCTTCTTCGGGAACGGCTAAAACGGCCCGGAAAGTTGTGTCACTGATGTGTCACTGGCCAGTTCTGCAGCAGCTGGTCAGTGACACAACTTCGCCCATCAGTGACACAACTTTCAAATAACGAACCTCTCCGACCATGCGTAACCTGCAACCACCAGCAACGAAAAAAGTCAGTGACACAGTGACACTAGTGACACAAATTCATAACAAGCTATAGCGCGCACGCGCAAAGGGATGAAACCAAAACATGTGTCACTGACGTCGCCCCAACACCCCAAAAAAACACCATGCCCAAAAAACAACAAACCACCGGCCAAACCACCCTTCAACTCCCCCACAACAATCCCCGCCCCGGCACCCCCAACTGGGCACTCCAACAACTCACCCAACCCCGCACCAATTACCACCACGACACCCAACTCACCACCTGCACCCACTGCGCAGCCATCATCCTCTACGGCTACGCCGACGGCTGGCCCACCCAAACCGACCCCATCAACCTCACCCACCACACCCAAACCATCATCCACGCCGCCGGCCGCCCCCTCTACCAACTCACCACCAACACCACCGGCACCGCCTACCGCCTCCACCTCGCCACCGGCCCCAACGACGCCCTCACCGTCCTCACCAACCACAAATGCCACTACCCACCCCCAGACACAAACATCCTCACCCCAAAACCCGCCACCTACCCACCCGGATCACCCCCACCCTTCTAAACCAACCCAGGAGAACCCATGACCACCTACAAACTCACCATCCCCATCCCATACACCACCAACCCCAAAACCGGCCGCCAAGAAGCCAACCTACTCTCCGCCAACACCCGCAAACACTGGACCGACCGCAAAACCAAAACCAACCACTGGCGACCCGCCGGCCTCAAAGCCGCCCAAGCCGCAGCACTGCCCGTCCTCACCCCCTACGCCGAGATCCACGCCCACATCTACAAAGCCCGCGCCGGCCGATACGACCCCGCCAACCTCTACCCAACCGCCAAAGCCATCATCGACGGCTTCACCGACTACGGCCTCACCGAAGACGACGACTACACCCACCTCGACGGCCCCCACATGCACCACGGCGGATTCGACAAAAACAACCCCCGCATCGAACTCACCATCACCACCTACCCAGAAGGGAACCCCCATGCATAACCCCCACCTCACCTACATCCGAGACAACTGGGCCAACCTCCACGCCTACCGCATCCCCGGCACACCACGCCCACGCCGAGCCATCGAACCCTGGATCAAACTCCACCCCACCCCCAACGCACCCAAAGCACCCCTACACCTCGACACCCTCGACCTCCTCCAAGCCACAGCCAGGGACGCCCGAGAACTCCTCACCCTCACCGGCCAAACACACATACCCCTCATGCCCCAAACCATCACCGAACTCGACACCGCCCTCGCCCACACCACCGACACCGCCTGGGCCAACACCACCACCGAATGGGCAGAGCTGCGGGCAGAACAAATCCGCGCCCACCTCAACGGCGACCTCGACGGGCAAACCATCACCGGCCGCTGCCCCATGTGCAAAACCCCAGACACCCTCCGCATCCGCGCCATCACCTCCCACGCCGCCCCCGAACCCTACATCGTCTGCGAATCCGGGCACTGCAACCCACCATCAACCCACTGCACCTCATGGATCTGGGGCAACCCGGCCTGGCCAATTCACGAATGGGAATGGTTCGGGGGCCTCCTCGCAGCCGAAAACGGAGAAAAAAATCAACCAATTTCCCGCACTCAACCACCAGCAACCACCAGCAACGAAACACCGTTTGCCGCCTAAGTTATCCACAGGCACAATAGAAAACAGGGCCACAAGTGTAGGCACAACCTCTTCAAAGAACCCCCTGACGAACCACATCGCCAGGGGGTTCACCCATACCCCCACCACCCCAGGACCCCACACCATGATCCAACACGACGAACACGGCAACGAGATCGAAGACGACGGCTTCATCACCCACCCCAACGACCTCACCCCAAACATCAACACCCAACCCGAACACCTCAAAGACTGCGACTAACCCATGCCTACCGAACCACCCGCACGCTGCGCCAAACCCGGCTGCGGACGCTTCGCCACCCACAACAACCGATGCGACCACCACCAACGCACCGGCTGGCACGAACACCGCAGACTCCACGGCACCAACGAAACCCGCAAACGCATCGGCATCACCGACACCACCTGGGAAGGCCTCAAAACCGACACCATGACCAGGCATCAAGGACGATGCCACTGGTGCGGCCACGACGGTGCAGACCAAATCGACCACATCCAAGCCATCGGACTCGGAGGCGCACGCACCGACCCCGACAACCTCGCCCCCATCCACTCGGAACCATGCCACCGCGAGAAAACCACCCAGGAACTGACCGAGATGCGCAAACGCAAACAAGGACGAGGCAACCCATTCTTCACACCAATCAACAAAAACCAGAACCTACAGAAGCCCCAGAGAGCGCCTGAGAAAATCAACACCAACCCAGGCATACGGCACCTGTAGAAAAACCACTCACAACGAATCCTCACCCCGGGGAGGGGAGTCAAAATCAGAACTCCTCGACACACCCTTGCGGCCGAGGTCAAAAAGCACACGCGAGCGCGAAACCGTAACCACCCCTTAACTTAGACACAGGAAGCGCAGGTGAAATCCATGGCAGCCAACACCGGCCGCAAGGCGAAACCTCGCGCCCTGAAGATCGTTGAGGGTAACCCCGGCCGCCGCCCCATCGAAGAAGAAGTCAACTTCAACCGCGGCATCCCCACCAAACCCGCTGAGCTCTCCCCCGACGCGTCCTGGCTATGGGACGAGATCATGCAGCAGATGCAGGGCGTGGGTTTGTTGAAGCCGGTGGACGCGTCCTCGTTGGAGGTCGTGTGTGAAACGTTCGCGCGGTGGCGTGAGGCGGTGCGTATGCGCCGCGGTGACGGCATGCTGTCGGAGAATTCGCAGGGCCGCGTCACAGCGCCCTGGATCGGTATCGAGGAGCGAGCCGGTAAGGAATTCCGGGCGTGGTGCTCGGAGTTCGGTCTCACTCCGGCTGCAGAGAAGAACGTTTCCGGCGCTGATGAAGCAGGAGCGGGAGCGCAAAACCCGTTTGACGGTGTAAAAGGAGCTTAGAGGGCGGTGATCAGTGGTGAATTTAGACGACCCACTGTCGCCTGATGAAGTCGATATCCCCACCGCTAGGGTTCTCAAACGCTTGAAGATTTCCCCGGAGGTCGCCTATTACCTACTTTCGAGGGGTTTTGAGCTGCCGGAATCCCCGCCGAAGGTGAAGACTCCGGAGCCGAATAAGGTCAAAGGGGCGGTGTTCTCCCCGGGCAGGGTCGATAAGGTTCTGCGTTCCATGCATGTTCTGCGGCATACGCAGGGCGATTACGCTGGGAAACCTCTCGACCCGCTGCCGTGGCAGGTCGCTTACATTTTCGCCCCGGTCTTTGGGTGGGTGATGGAGTCTGAGGATCATCCGGGCCGGTGGGTGCGGGTGATCCGCAATGTGACGATTGATGTTTCCCGTAAGGCTGGTAAGTCGACGATTTGCGGTGCTATCGCGCTGTATTTGACGGGCGCTGATGATGAGGCTGGTGCTCAGGTGGTGGCTGCGGCGACCACGAAGGAGCAGGCGAATTTCGTGTTCGCGCCGATCAAGCAGCTTGCTGAGTCCACGCCGGCGTTGAAGAAGTTGTTCACCGCGGTGAAAACTTCGGTGGTGCATAACCGGTCTTTTTCGTCGTTCAAGGTGATCTCGAACGTGGCCGATGCGCAGCACGGGGCGAACCTGCATGGGGCGGTCATTGACGAGATCCACGTGCATAAGCGTAAGGACCTGATTGATGTTCTTGAATCCGGCACGGGCTCCCGTTCTCAACCTCTGATTTTTAAGATCACCACTGCTGATGAGGGGAAGTCGAACACTCCGTATGCGTTGAATCGTGACTATGTGGAGAAGTTGGCGCGGGGGACGATTACCGACCCGACCACTTATGGGGCGATTTTCGCCGCCGATGATGATGACGATCCTTTCAAGGAGTCGACGTGGCGTAAGGCTAACCCTGGGTATGGGGTGACGCCGACGAAAGCGTTCATGCGGGCTGAGGCGAACAAGGCGAAGAACTCACCCGCCCAGTTGGCGCGGTTTAAGCGGTTGCATCTGGGTATCCGCACGAAGGAGTCCACGGCGTGGATTGAGATGAGGGATTGGCAGCGTAATGCCGGGGCCCACATTGTAGAGGATGATCTGACTGGCCGGGTCGCTTACGGCGGCCTGGACCTCGCCTCTGTGTCTGACCTGACGGCCTTGTGCTGGTTGTTCCCGTTTGAGGACGGTGAGGATGGTTACGACGCGATCTGGCGTTTTTGGACGCCTGAGGATAACCTCCCTGCGCTTGATGACCGTACGGGTAAGAACGCTTCGGCGTGGGTGAAGCAGGGGTGGTTGACACTGACCCCTGGCAATGTCACCGACTACGGGTTCATCCGCGATCAGATCAATAAGGACATGTCCGCTTTCGATGTGCAGTCGATCGGGTATGACCGGTGGAACTCGTCCCAGCTCGTCAACGACCTCGTTGATGATGGGGCGCCGATGGTGAAGGTCGGTCAGGGGTACGCGACGATGAACTCCGCCCTGGTGGAGATGCAGCGCCTGGTGAAGCTTGGGGCTAAGGGCCGCCATAACCAGAACACTCCCCGTATCCGTCATGGTGGTAACCCTGTCGCGGCGTGGTGTGTGGACAATTTGGCGGTGGATATGGACCCGGCGGGGAATGTGAAGCCGTCGAAGGCGAATTCTTCGGAGAAGATCGACGGTGTTTCCGCCCTGTTAGATGCCTTGTCTGAGGGGATGCTCGCCGGGGATATCAGCTCTGTTTATGAGGAGTACGGGGTCCGCGCCGTTTAGTAACTACAAGAATGTTTTTCTGCTGCTACCCGGGAAAGGGGTGGGTTATTGATGTTGCCGAATCATGGGCAGTTCCGCCTGAAGACCGTGGTGGCGGTGACCTCCACCAACGATTCGATCATGGGAAGAGTGCGTTGGAGCTCTCGTCATCATCTTGAGCTGATGAACGCGTCCATCCTGGGTCCAGGTCAGGAGGGGAAGAAGCTGGCGGGTTCTGTCACGGTCCCTACGGCTACGTTGGCGTGGATTCAGGTTGTGGATGAGACCCATGTGCAGATCGAAGGGAGTGAGGTCTAGTGGGTTATGGTATCCGCGACGGTGACATTATTTCGCTGTCTAACCCAAAAGCTGGGGCGCTGACTCTCTCGGTCCCGTTCTGGGATTATTCCCCGCGGGGGACCCTGGACCCGTATGATCTGTGGGCGACTCAGCCGGCAGTGCGAACCGTGATCGGGTTCATCGCCCGCACGGTCGCCTCCGTCCCCTTCCACGTTTACCAGGGTGATAACCAGGGCGGGAAGGTCATTGACGCAGCCCACCCGTTGAACCGTGCCTTACACCGCCCCTGGCCGAAACAAGGGCAAGGGCGTTTCATTGAGGCCCTGATCCTGGATATGTACATTTACGGCCGGTGGGCGTTTTTGGCGATGCCTGACGGTGAGGGCGGGTATGAGTTCCCGAAGCTGAAGGCGAACAGGTTCAGCATGGTCGTGGACGGTTTCGGGCGGTTCAAGCAGGCCGCTATCCACGCCGCTGACGGGTCAGGGATTGACACTGTCCCCTTGGAGCACGTGGTGTTCGATCTGGGGCCTGAACCCCTCTTCGGGGAGCACCGCACCGGTTCCACCTCGGTAACCACGCTGGAGGATTTGGCGCGTGAGCTGACCGCAATGGGTGAATACCGTGAGGACCTGTTCAAGAACTCAGCCCGCGTCCCTGCGGTAATTGAGCGCCCGAAGGACGCCGGCCGCTGGTCAGATGCATCTTTTGATCGTTTCAAACGCGAATTCAGTACCTACCGCGCTGGTGGTGGTAACGCGGGCGGCACCCCGATCCTCGAAGACGGGATGACGTACAAACCTGTGAGCACTGTGTCCCCCAAGGAGGCGCAGTACATTGATGTTCGTAAGCTGGCTTTGGAGGAGGCGGCGCAGGCGCTGCATGTCCCCCCGGAGCTGGTAGGTGCCCGGGAAGGAACGTACTCGAACATTGTGGCGCTTCGTGAACAGCTCTACCAGGACGTCCTCGGCCCGCTGATCAAGTGGACTCAGGAGGCGATGAACGTCGGCCTGGAGCACCTGCTCGGGCCAGGTGAAGAGATCCGGGCGGACGTTGATTCCAAGCTGCGCACGGACTGGGCTACCCGGGCGAAGATTTACCAGACTTCGGTTGGCGCCCCGATCCTCACCGTTAATGAGGCTCGCGCCCGTGAGGGTATGCCTGCCCAGGAAGGCGGCGACACGCTCATCACCCCGCTCAATGTCACCAAGGGTGGCTTGGCGTCCCCTACGGATACGGGGCAAACGAATGAGCCTGACCCTGCTGACCCTTTGCCGGCGATCGGGGGAAAAGCTCGGCCCGCGACCGTAGCGAAAGCTGACGGTACAGACGCGGGCGATGCCGAAGACACCAAGTCTTTCGCTGATGGTGACTCAGACGCCCTGCAGCAGGCAATAACTGCTCTTGAGGGGGCCGCGGTTAAGGCGGTTGAGGAGATCGTCGCCGGCTTGTCGGAGCGTCTTGGTGTGGGTCGGAAAGCTCCCAGTGATCTTGAGGCCGCCCTGGGGCAGGCGTACATGGTCAAGGACGAGAAGCTTATCGCCCAGATCCTGGCTGAATACCTGCCGGATGTTGCGGCGGAATCCTCACTGCAGACGTTCGCGCAGATGGGCGCCGAGGTCGGGGCGTGGCAGGCCGAGTCGCAGTACTCGTGGTTGTCGAAGGCCGGGCAGACCTACGCCCGTGTCCTCGTCGAGGAGCGGTTCTATAAGCGGATTGAGGAGGTCATCTTCGCTGATGACTCCGATACGCAGATCCGCGCGGTCCTCGACGACGCTGGGAATCAGGCGAAGAAATGGGTGACCGGGACAGTCACGGAGGTCGTGAGTTTCGGCGCGAAAGACGCAGCCGAAGAGGCCAAAGCCACCCATAAGACGTGGTTGACGACGTCCGCGCACCCGCGAGACACCCACGCGGAGCTGAACGGGCTGACGATCCCCATTGAGCATGAATTCCCGAACGGTCTCCGGTGGCCGGGTGATTGGACAGGGCGCGGCCCTGAGACAGCGAACTGTAAATGCCGGCTGCGGTACGAGAAACTTTTCTAACCCAAGGAGGGTGAAGGGCTATGGCCTTCACGACGAAAGCCTTTGACGTCGCGATCCAGGGTGCCGGTGACGGTGAACTTCAGGACGGGCAGTTCAAGGCGCTCATTTCTACCTATAACCCTGACTCATATGGGGACGTGGTCGCCCCTGGAGCGTTCAAGAACACCATCGCCGCGTGGGAGGCGCGCGGGGATCAGATCCCGGTGATCTGGGCCCATGACTGGAACGACCCGTTCTCCCATATCGGTGTAGTGCAGAAGGCTGAGGAGACCGGGGACGGCCTGGTCGTCACCGGGTACATTTCCCCCGAAGAACGCGACTCGAACCCCAAGGCCGCACAGATCTGGCGGCTGATGAAGTCCCGTAGGGTCACCCAGTTCAGCTTCGCGTTCGACGTCATTGAGGGCGGCACCATCGACCGAGACGGGAAGTCCTACTACGAGCTGCGCGAGCTGAAAGTATACGAAGTCGGCCCCTGCCTGCTGGGAGTGAACCAGGAATCCGAGCTACTGGCCGCCAAAGCGCAGCGGCTGGAGCGGGAGAACCTAGGGCCGGCCGCCCGCAAATCCTTACAAGCCGCGTGGGAGACGATCGGGCAGATCCTCGACGTCACCCCACAGAGCGAAGAAGACCACCCCGCCGAGCAAGACGCAGGCGGGGATATGACCGGAGTGGACGAAGCAGCCAACCCCGCCGAGGGGCCCGCTAGCGACCCAGAAACCAATCCGGCAACTGCGCTCCTGCAACGCCTTGACCTTGATCTGGCGATCGCAGAAGCAGAAACCGAAACCCTAGAACAGGAAGGATAGGCGCTTCATGTCTCAGAACGAAGCCCCGTGGGTCGCCAAACTTAAGGCTGCCCGTGACATCGCCGCCACCGCAGAAGGTGCGCAGCGTGAACTCACAGAAGACGAGCGTAAGAACATCAGCAACCTCGTCGCTGACGCGAACAACCTGCAGGCGAAGGCCCGCGCGGAACGTAAGACCCGCGCTGACCTCGAACAGGTCGAGGCGATGCTGGCTGAGGAAGAAGCCGGTGAGATCAACAAGAAGGCCCTGGACGGTGCGACCCTGGGCGGTAAGTCCGCGGGTATGACCCTCGGCGAGCGCTTCACCAAGTCGAACGAGTACAAGTCTCTGATGGCCGCTCACCCGGCTGGTATTAGCCAGAAGTCGTCGGTGCAGATGGGTACCGTGCAGGTTCCCGGCGGTATGAAGGCTCTGTTGACTTCCGGTGGGCAGACCTCCGGTGACGCCGGCACCTTGGTGTCCCCGCAGCAGTTGGGCTTGCAACCGTACCCGTATGTGGCTCCTAAGCTACGTCAGGTCATCACCCAGGGCACCACCAACTCTGACAAGGTCGAGTACGCGCAGGTCGTTCCGACTGTGGCCGCCGCCGGTACTACCAACGCCGCGAAGGGCGTCAAGGAGTCCCCCGCGACCACCGGCTCGGTCGGTGTGAAGCCCGAGTCCGCGCTGGCGTTCCGTAAGGCTTCTGCCGACGTGATCACCATCGCTCACTGGATGCCGGTCACGAAGAAGACCCTCTCTGATGCTGGGCAGATCCGCACCATCATCGACAATTTCCTCCGCCAGGGCCTGGAAGAGGAAGTTGAGCGTCTGATCCTCAACGGTGACAAGGACGCCCCCACCAAGGGTGAGGAAGAGTGGGACGGGATCCTGAAGACCTCCGGCCTGCAGAACCAGACTTTTGATGGTGACGCGCCGCGGACTATCCGCCGCGCGATTAGCAAGGTCACCAAGCTGGGAGCGACCGTGAATTCCGTGCTGGTCTCCCCCGAGCTGGATGAGGAGCTGGATCTTTTGAAGGACAGCACCGGACGTTACCTCGGTGCCGGCCCGTGGTCTCAGGGTCCGGGCACGATCTGGGGTCGCCCCCGCGTGGTGGTCCCTGCCCTGTCGGGTACGGGGAAGTTCATTCTCGGTGACCTGTCCACCTGTGTCCTGTGGGACCGTGAGCAGGCGACGATCACCGCGACTGACTCTCACGCGGACTTCTTCATCCGTAACCTCGTTGCCGTCCTGGCAGAGATGCGAGCCGCGTTCGGCATCATCAACCCGTCCCTGCTGGTCGTCGGTGAAGAAAAGGCCGCCGGCTAAGGACTAGATCACCTTTTGAGAGGAGTTGACCCATAGTGGCTGAAACCAAGATGGAGATCATCGACGGTGTCCGTTATAAGCCCGCTGACGCGCAGCGTGTGCGTGATCGTAAGGCTGAGGCGGAACCGCCGAAGAAGCGCGCGTCGGGTAAGAAGACCGACGAGTCTACCGAACCGACCGAGAACTAGAAGGAGGGGTGAGGGTATCTCATGAGTGAGAACGTTTACCTTTGCGAACCGGCGACGGTCGCTGAGACAGCTAATCGCTACTACGGAGGTGACCTCACCCCCGATTCCGGACAGGTGCAGGAAGCGTGCGCTCGTGCCACCGCGAAGTTCCGCTCCTCGATCCGTCACCATTTGACGGAGCAAACAGGCCTGCGGCTTGTTCTCGATGGTACGGGCACACGCTACCTGCGGTTACCGGTCCTTGAACCAGTGATCCGGTCTGTGACTGTATGTGGGGCCCTCACCGAACCGGTGGGGGTCTCACCGTATGGTCTGCTGGAGTTCTCCTCCCCGCTGCCGCCTACGTTGGGTGCTGTCGTGGTGGAATTGGAGCGGTGCGGGCTGGAGCATGTGCCGGAGGAAGTGTCGGCGGCTGTGATGGTCGAAGCTGTGATGGCTCTGGGACGCACCCCGGGTGTCCAGTCTGAGACCGTGGGCGCTGTCTCAGTATCCTACGGCGCGACCGGCGTCGTCGGGGTGCGTGAACAGTGGCAGGAAGCCGTCGAAAACTACCGCATCAGGGTAGGTGACCGGGCATGATCCCCTTCACCAATGGTCGGCTCATCATCCGACGCCCCACCCAAGTCCTCGACCACGGTACATGGATCCCCGATTTTGAAAACTTCGAAGAAGTCCCCGCCGGCCGGTACTCAATACAACCCGCCCTCGGCGGTGAAGACCACGACAGGTCCATAGCGGTAGAAGCCGAATGGGTCGCCTATGGGGACGCCACCCCCATCATCCACGCAGACGACGAGGTGAACATCAGCTTCGACACCGGCGAGACCATCACCGGGTTGCAGGTCATCGGCCCCGCACGGGCATGGAACATCACCGGGGTTGGCCTGAAACACCACATGGTTCAGCTCAAACGTCGAGGAGGTGACCCCGCATGACCGGTGAAATCATCGCGGTAAAGATTAACTCGCAGGCGGCGCGTTCCATTCTGAAATCCGATGCGGTCAAAGCCGACCTTCTGGCCAGGGCCGAGCGGATTAAGAAACGCGCCGGGGACACCGGGTACGCCGTGGACGCCCGCAACTCCCCCAACCGGTCCCGTGTGGAGGTAGCGGCCGTGACCCGGGCGGCGATCACCCGAGAATCCCAGCAAGGGCCCCTCCGCCGCGCAGTAGGAGGCTAACCCCGTGTTCCACTACCTGCCTGACGCTGAGGACGCGATCCTCACCAAACTCTCCGGGGAACTACCTGGTGTCCTCGTCGCTACCCGCGAACCGGCTACCCGCCCCACTGAATGGGTACGGCTTTACATCGGTGGCGGCGGTGACGCCCCAGTCCCCGTGCATGAGCGGTTCACCGTGACCGTGGAAACCTGGCACAAATCCCGCGAATCGGCAGCGGCGGCGTTAGCGAACAGGATCCGAACAATCCTCGCCGGCTGGGGTTTCCAACGAGGCCAGACCCTCACCTCGGATGGGGTGACCGCCCGGATCATCACCGTAGCCGCGCCCCGACCCGTTTCTTATCCGCCTGGTGACGGCTGGTCACGGTACACCGCGACCTACCAGTTCACCGTCTCGCATTAGACACCAACCCAGTCCTAACAACCAACCCTTTTGAGGAGCATCTCTGATGGCTATCCCCGTAACCGGTATTGACCACCGCGACGCTGACAACGCCCACGCGTGGGGCGACGACGAAACCGACGTCTGGCTCGGTATTAACAAGCTCGGGCAGGAACTCGTCCTGCCCCGCAACGCTGCGCAGGCAGCCGCGTTCCTGAAGAACATTAAGCCCTTGGGCTGGCTCGGTGAGGACGGCGTGCCCATCGACACCAGCATCGACTCCACCGACTTCACCGCGATGCAGGGATCCGCTGTGATCAAGACGAAGATCACCAAGGTCGATCGCTCGTTCAAGGTGCAGGCCCTGGAAGAGAACACCCGCGTCACCACCCTGTACTGGGATCACGGTGTGCCCCGTGCTGTGGCCGAAGGTGAATCGCTGGTGGACCTGCCCGCGACCATGAAGACCATTAACTGCTGGGCAGTCCTGAACTTCGTGGAAGGTGACTACTGGAAGATTTACGTCTTCCCCTCGGTAGACATCACCGACCGCGGCACCCTCGACCACGCGAACTCGAACCTGTCGATCTACGAGATGACCGCGAAAATCAAGAAGGCCGGCTGGATGATCACCAACAACCCGGCCTACATGGAGGACATGACCCCGGAGCAGAAGACTGACTTCGCTGCAGCTGACCCGGGCAATTCCCTCATCTCCGGCTAGAAACCTCTTCTTTTCTAGGCCACCCATGCTGGTGTCCTCCGACGCGTAACCCCACATTTCATAACGGGTTGGTGATCCACGCGTCGGAGGGCACCCTAAACACCCTTCTTGAGGATTACCAGCCCACCCGTAACCATTGTTTAGGAGCACCAACATGGCAACCCCTTCCAAGACCAACAACGGCCGCACCAAGGCGAACACCGCAAAAGCACGCGCACGCTCAGCAGGTGCGACCATCCCCACCGACCACCAGACCGCATCCAACGACGTCACCGCTGACGTTGTCGAGTTCGAATACGACGGCCACGTCTACCAGGTCGACACCGACAAGTTCGACGACCTCGACATCATTGACACTCTTTCCGTCTCCATGGGGCGCGGCCTGCGCATGCTCCTGGGAGCTGATGAGTACAGCCGTCTGCGTGAGAACTTCAAGGCCTCCGACGAGCAGGGCGTATTCCGCTTCTCCAAGGCCCAGGACTTCTTCAACCGTATGCAGGAAGCCGTGGGCCCTTTGGTCTAATCCTCGCCCTCTGGTACCTCCTCCACGAACACGGGACAGCGTTGGAAGCTGATTTCCACCGCTTCTACCAGATCGACCTAGCAGACCTCTACCGGGGGACGCTCGGGGCGAGGAAGGCAGCAGTGCTCGCCATGCACTTACCGCCCGATTCGGCGACCATGCGAGCTGAGGGCGGTAATGCGTCACTGACCGGCGTGGAACACCAGCTGCGGGCGATTAACCACCGCTTGGATTTGGTGTTGTACCAGAACGGTGGCGCGAAAGGCTCGGCGCCTGCGGAGCCGAAGGAACCAGAGACGCATATGCAGGCACGTCAACGGCAGGAACGCCTACGACGTCGCGCGGCACGGCACGCCAACATCGGCGGCGGCGAGCGCAAAACCATAACCCCATAGTGACCGGGTGCCCGGCGGCGGCAGAAGAAGGAGCCACGTTCCCCCTTTTCTGCCGCCGCTTCTTTATATCCAACCCCCAGTTTTTCTGATCTTTTGTGAGGGAGCATCATGGCGACCAGTGACCGCGTTGAACTAGCACAGGCCTATGTATCCCTCATCCCTACTATGCGCGGCATCACCCGTGGTGTGGAACGTGAGCTAGGTGGGGTGTACGTCCCGGCGGCCCGTAAGGTCGGTCAGGACATGGGCCGGGAAATGGGTACCGGCATCGGCGCCGGTATCACCGCCCCAGCCACACGCTCCACGGGGGTGACCTTTAAGAATCTCGGCGCTGAGATCACCTCGAATTTCGCCCAGAAACTAGACCTCGGCGGCGTCGTCAAGGTTCAGACGCAGAAGGTCACCGATCAGGCGAAGATCATGACCGGCGCCTTTGTCTCCGGGTTCCGGGACGCTCAGGCGGCGCAATCCACGTTCAGCGGGTACCTGGGTACCGCCGGCGGCGCTGTCCGCACCTACGCCGATATCATGGCCCGCCCAGGCCAGAACTTCGTCTCCGGGTTCCGGGACGCCCAAGCCGCGAACTCATCGTTCACCGGGTATTTGGGGACCCTCGGTGGGGCTACCCGTAAGGTCGCCGATACGATGTCCCGCCCGGGTCAGAACTTCGTGTCCGGGTTCCGGGACGCGCAGGCCGCTAACTCGTCCTTCACCGGCTTTTTGGGTAGCACTGGTGGGCGTGTGCGGGACTTGGCGGACACCATGATCCGCCCCGGTAATAACTTCGTGCAGGGCTTCCGTAGCGCTTCGGCTGCGCAATCCTCATTCACCGGCGTGATGGGCACTTTCGGCGGTGCCGTCCGGACCACCTACGACACCGCAAGCGGGCACATCACCGGGTTCAAGAACCGGGTAGGTGCCGCATGGAAAGAAATCCAGGACGGCTCCGGGCCTGCCGGTAAAGAAGCAGGGACCCGGTTCGGAACAGGCCTTACGGACGCGCTCAAGGTCACCTTGGCTGGTGCTGGTGTTGCTGGTATCGCCACCGGGTTCATGAACGCGGTGACGAAGGCCGGCGACTTGGAGCAGTCTATCGGCGCGGTAGACGCCGTCTTTAAGCAGTCCAGTGGTGTGATGCACGGGTACGCTCAGGACGCCGCGACCACCGTCGGTATCTCCCAGAACGCTTACAACGAATTCGCCTCCCGCCTGGGTGCCTCGCTGAAGAACGCCGGCACCCCCATGGATGAGCTGGCAGGTAAAACCAATGACCTGATCACCATGGGCGCGGACTTGTCGTCGATGTACGGCGGTACCACGGCTGAAGCTGTGGACGCCCTGTCTGCTGCCCTGCGTGGTGAGATGGACCCGATCGAGCGTTACGGTATCAGCCTCAACGACGCCGCGCTGACCGCTGAGGGCCTGTCGATGGGCATCAAGAAAGCCGATGGTGCCTTCACGAACCAGCAGAAACAGCTGATCGTGATGAGCCTGCTGCAGAAACAATCCGCAGACGCTACCGGCAACTTCAACCGTGAGCAAGACACGTATGCCCACAAGGTGCAGGTCGCTAAGGCGCGCCTTGAGGATCTGACCACGGCTACAGGTCAGCGGTTCTTGCCGGTGATGACTGACCTGATGGGGTGGATCCTTGATAAGGGTATCCCCGCGTTTGAGGAGTTCGGCGGCGGTATCACGGCGTTCGGCGCCGCATGGAACGCTTTCGACGGTGACATCACTTCATCCGGGTTCCCCGGTTTCATGGAGGCCGCCGCGTTCAATATCCGCTCGGTCTATGAGGCCGTCGTCGGTTCAATGGACTACTGGGGGCCTTTCGCTCTCGGTATCGGCGCCGTCGCCGGAGCGCTCGGGTTGGCTGTTGGTGCGATGACCCTCTTTAACAGTGTTCAGGCTGCAGCGCTGGGTGTGAAAACTACCTGGCTGATTCTCACCGGCGCCCAAGAAGGCGCCCTCTGGGGATTGACCGCTGCGCAGACGGCGGCGCTGTGGCCTATCACGCTCATGGTGGTAGGTATCGGTCTGCTCGTGGGCGCCCTCATCCTGGCCTATAACAAGGTCGGGTGGTTCCGGGACATGGTGGACACCGCCTGGGCGTGGATCCAGCAGACGACAGCTTCGCTGGTGTCCTGGTGGACCACCGTTGCGTGGCCTGCGATTCTGAATGGTCTGCAGTGGATTGGCGACAAGTTCGTCTGGCTCTGGCAGAACGTCGCGGTCCCGGCGTGGGGATTCATTCAGTCCGCGATCAGCTCGTTTATTGATTGGTGGACTGGTACGGCGTGGCCGGCGATCACTATGGCCGCCCAGTGGATCGGTGACAAGTTCGTCTGGTTGTACCAGTCTGTGATCGTCCCGGTCTGGGACTGGATTACCTCCACTATCGGCGGGTTCATCGGCTGGTGGACCGGGACGTTTGTCCCCGGCGTCCAAGCCGCCGCGGATACTCTCGGGTCAATCTTTAACTGGATTTACACCGGCATCATTCAGCCGGTGTTCACCGCGATCCTTGTCGTGGTGACCATGTTCGCCGCGGCCCTGATGACTCTCTGGCAGGGAATCTCCTGGGTCGTGCAGAATCTGGTAGCCCCGGTTTTCACCTGGCTGTACGAGAATGCTATCCGCCCCGTCTTCGACTGGGCGCAGGCGCGCATCCAAGGGTTCGTCCTCTGGTTCCAGACCGTCGCTGTCCCCTGGGTCTCCACAGCGCTAGAGAGCGTGAAGCTTGCCTTCCAGTGGATGTGGGACAAGGTCAACGCTGTCTTCTCCTGGGTATCCACCCGGATCCAAGGATTCCTAGACTGGTTCAACAGCGTCGCGCTGCCTTTCGTCCAACTGGTCTTGAATAACATCAAGCTGGAATTCCAATGGCTGGCGGATAAGGTCACCGCCGTGTGGAACTGGATCTCCGGGAAGATCAGTTCTACCTGGTACTGGGTCCGCGACAATATCGGCTACCCCATGGGTGTTTTCCTTCGGGACAACGTTGGTGGGGCCTTCCAGTGGTTGGCTGACAAAGTCACCAACGTGTGGAACTGGATCTCAGGCAAGATCAACTCGGCCTGGAGCTGGGCCCGCGACGTTGTCCTCGCCCCTGCCTCCGGGTGGTTGAAGAACACCTTCGGTCCGGTGTGGGATTGGCTGCGGGATAAGGTCGGGGCTGTGTTCGATTGGATCGGTTCTAAGATCCGGAACACGACCGACTGGATCCGAGATCACGTCCTCACCCCGCTGGGGAACTTCCTCCAGAACAATGTTGTTGATTTCTTCCAACGCACCAAGGACGGTATCGGGAAAATCTGGGACGGCCTGAAAGAGACCGTCAAAGCCCCGATCCGTTTCGTTGTTGACACCGTCATCAACGGTGGGCTGATCAAGAACTACAACAAGCTCAACGATTTCTGGCATGGCGGGGACATTGGAGAGATCTCTACTGGCTTCGCCCGTGGCGGTATCCTCCCCGGTTACCAAGCGGCCAAGAAGGACGAGATCCTTACCCCGATGCGTAAGGGAGAAGGTGTCCTCGTCCCCGAAGCTGTGCGAGCGCTCGGCGCTGACTTCATTCATGGGGTCAACGGCGCCGCGAATTCTGCCGGTATCGGTGGAGCCCGTAAGTGGATGCGCACTAAGGGCGCAGCGGCCGGTTGGGTCGGTGGTGAAGTGTTCACCGGAGGCGCTCCGCTGTCAGGTCCATCAGGTATCTGGGGCGGGTTACAGCACCAGATCGCGGCCACTGGTCGTCTTTATATCCCCCGTCAAAACGTGCTTGGTGTGAACACTGAGGACGTGGCGAAGGCGTGGATGGGGCGGTCTGCCGTGGATATCCGCATGGGAGCAGGTTCACCGTCGGTCACGTTCGGTACGGGCACGGCCGGCCCTTGGGGCTTCAACAACGGGTCCCGTATTGAGATTAACCCGTCGTCACCGGCGAATATGCGGCTAGCGATTCTCCGCCACGAGCTCGGTCACGCTTTGTCCTTGCACCACACCACAAACTCGGGGTCGATCATGCATCCTTCCATTGCTGGTGTTCGTGTCCCCTCCGGGTTGGATTACGGTTCCCTGGTGAGGGCATGGGGCGCTCCCGGCGCTGGTGTCAAAAAGTATGACGTGTCTGATAGCGGCGGCGGCTTTGACCTGATGGGAATGATCGGTGAGAAGTTGACCGGGTTTACCGATAAGGCCATTGAAGCGGCTAAATCGAAGTTTGAGGATAACCGCTTCGTGGAGGCTCCCATTGGTGTTGCTAAGAAAACCGTTGAAGGGTTCGTCGATCTAGCGAAGAAGAAGCTCATGAGCGTTGGCGGGTTCGCCCGCGGCGGCATTGTGGGCTTGGACTCCCCGACCGTCTACGACGGTGGAGGCTGGTTGAAGAACACCGGTAAGGCGCAGCTGGTGGAGCACCGTAAGCGTAAACCCGATGCGGTGTTGTCCTATGAGGACTGGTCTGCGATCCATACGGCCGCTCAGTCCGTGGTGGACGGACGCTCCGGCGGGTTCGGTGACATCCACTTCACCATGAATAACGACCCGGAGCGCACCGCTGAGCAGACGGTGAAGCGGGCCGCGGAACAGTTCATATTCGAAATGGAAGGAGCCTTCTAGGCCATGGCTATGGACGATTCCCGGCTCGTGCGGTCTGCGACCCTCACCCAGGGTGACTGGTCGTTGACGATGAACACTCACGCCTCCGAAACAGCCCCGTATCAGCCCCTGCTGCAGGAGTTGGACGGCTGGTACGGGGGCGTGGGTGTTTCCGCCCAAAATGAGCAGCGGAAACTCGGACACGGTGTTTTCCCGGAACCGTCCTTGCGGACGGGCCGGCAGATCACTCTCGGCGGGCTGTTCTTCTTTGGCAGTGAGGCCGACCGTACCGTGGGTGACAGGTTTATCTCCGGGATCCTGTGGGACGGTGAGTTCGCTGATTTGACCGTGGATGTTGGTGGTGTTGAGACGCTGACGGCGCGTGTGAAGTTGGACGGCGAAATCAAGCATAAACCGATCGGGGACGACGGGATCCAGTGGGAGGCCCCGCTCTTCGCCCCTGACCCGTTCCTGTACGCACCAGCGCGCACGTATCAGGTGTTCCCTGCTGGGTTTGGTGAGGGCCTTCAATACCCGCTTTTTGCCACAAAGAAGAACGCTGATGGTGTACCCGTGCTGGATTGGGGCAAGGGTGCGCCGGTGGGTGGCGCTTTCGGGAATCAAGGGAACGCCACCGCGTACCCGGTATTCACGGTGCAAGGATCGTGGCCAGCAGGGTTCGACATTGTCACTAATGGGCGAACGATCTCGTACCCGGCTCCGGTTGACCCGTCGTCACCTGTGGTGATCGATAACCGCGAAGGTTCGGTCATGTCTTCGGGGTATGACCAAACCTATCGGCTGACCTCCCGCGACTGGGTGGAAGTCTCTCCGGGGGAATCTATCCAGCCCCGCATTATCGCCCATGCGCCCTCGAACGGGTGGCTGGATATTCAACTATCTGATACTTACATTTAGGAGTGACCCAATGGCTGTTGGCTTCGGCGTAAGCCCCGACCAAAACGGAAATTCAACAATGCCGGAGGACATCCAGGCGATCACCTCAGCCGAGTATATCTGGGCTGGAATCTTGACCGGTTGCGACGTGCAACCAACATCGAGCATGTCGTACAAGATCACTGCCGGCGCGGTCGTGATCGCTATTGATGCGTTCCATAAGGTCAAGGCCCCGGTGTTGGCTCAGACTGTCCCCACGCCTGCGGCGCCTGCGACAGGCTCACGCACTGACATCATCTATGTGAAGCAGAACTTCCCGGCCTCGGACGGGAACAACGCAGTGATCGTGGGAGTGGGGACCTCACTGCCTGCTAATGCGGTGGAGATCGGGCGGCGCACCGTTCCCGCTGGGGCGACCTCAACGAACCAAACCACCGTCACCGGTAACCGTATCAACACCCGCCCGGTTGGTGGTTCGTTCGGTGTCCTCTTCTCAGCGGTGGACACGGACGGCACGGAGCACGCCCCAGGGCAAGTCCTCACTCGCGGTTCAGGGTCATTCAATCTATGGACGGACTCTGATGTTGAGCTGAAACTCTCATCGTGTATCTCAGCATCGGATAGCGTATCAGGGCAACAGCTCGACGAGGTCGGGTCGGTGTTCTACAAGATTTATGTCGATGATGTGCTTCAGTACACCTGGGAGCGCCGCTTCGACCGTGTCTGGGAAAGTAAGGAATTCTCCCGCGTGGTGACCCTAGATCAGGGGCGACACACGGTGAAGTACACCGCGGAAACACGCTGGTACCCGTCGGGTAACTCGGGTAAGTGGAAGGTGCGCTACGGCGGACCGAACAAATTCAGCGGTGACGATTTCCGCGTGATCCATCGAGGGGTGGCAACGCTCTGATGAAGACCGGCTGGCACCTCTATTCCCTACTGACAACCACTGGGGAGGTCGGGTCAGAACTTGACCCGACCTCCGGGTCGTGGTCCATTGAGCTCAATAAGACGGAAACGATCCAGACCACGGTCAAGAAGTCCGAGCTGAGACGGCGTCAGGAGAAATGGTGGCACCCGTGGTCCGGTGGCCTGCTGCTCACCTTCACCAGCGACGATGGTGTGGAACGCCCTATTGTGGCGGGACCAATCACTGATTGGGGTACCGAAACGCGGGACGAGCTGGCTTTGTCAGGTGCCGGCATCCGAGCAATCTTTGAGTACCGCACCGTCTGGGCTGACCTGGCCTACAAGGATATGACCTACGGTGATATCGCGTGGGCACTTGTCCAACACGGCATGGATAAGCCCGGCGGGTCACTGCCTGTCGTGCATGGTATCCCGCCTGAGTCTGGCCGCTACCAGCGAACCTACGAGAAGTGGAACCTGCAGAACAACACAATCGACAAGCGCTTGACCGAGCTGTCTGAGGTCATTGCTGGCCCAGACATCATGTTCCGCCCACAGTGGGTAGATAACACTCACCGGCGTATCGAATGGGTGCTCGTGCACGGTACCGCGCTCTCCCCGTATATCCCCCAGGATTGGCAGCCTGACTTCGATACCACTGCTGCCGCCTCCGGGGTGCAGTCACCCTCCCTCCGCTCCACAGGTAAAAGCCTGCGCACACGTATCTGGTACACCGGGTCCGGAGAAGGGGAAGGGATTGTGAGGGAATACGCCGAAGACCTCACCGACCTAGAAGAGGGTATGCCCTTCCTCGAAGAGGTCTTCTCCGACTCTGACCAAGACACCCCAGAGGTACTGAGGAGTAAAGCCGGCGGGGCGCTGGCCACGGCATCTCACATGGTTGATCAGGTCACGTTCTCAGTCCGCGCCAACTCCACTAAGACGCCCTGGGGTTCTTATTTTGTGGGTGACACCGCGTCGGTGACGCTCAAGGGCTGGATCAGCGTCCCGGACGGTACACGGAACATGCGGATCATCAAAGCAAACGGGGGCCTAGATATGGCCGTCACGTTGGATTTTCAGGAAGCAGTATGGAAGTAGAACATCATGGTGGGTTATAAAGACCAGCGCCCCACACGCAGGGACAGCTTGATTAAGCGTATGTCCCAGCGTGTGGATAATAAGCAGACGGTGCCGCATGGTGTGAAGGTCGCCCGCCCGTATGAGGCGACCGTGTACCAGGACACTTCGGGTGGGTCGTGGCGGTGGGACGGGGACACCGTGGCCTCTTTTGATTCCCGTATCCAGGCGGCCAGGGACGCAGTGGACGCGGCGAAGGCTCGCCTGGATAAAGCCGAAGCCGACCTGACTGCAGCATCCGGGCGCATCGATACCACGAACTCGGATCTGTCCGCTCTGGATACCCGGGTAACCCAAGCCCAAGCCGATCTATCGACGGCCCAACAAGACCTGAACCAAGTACAGTCCGATGTGTCAGCCGTAGAGTCCGCAGTCACAACTGTCGACCAGAAAGCTACCACCGCACAATCCTCAGCGGACGCGGCAAGCAAAGCCGCCCAGGACGCCTCATCTGTGGCGGCCACCGCTGACCAAAAAGCAACGACCGCACAATCAACGGCGGACGCGGCGAAGTCAGCTGCAGCTACCGCCGATCAGAAGGCCCTGGACGCTGCGGGACTGGCCGGGTCGAAGGGCAAAGTCATCTATCAGGTGACAGCCCCGACTGGGTCGAACGCTGCAGCGGCGAACCTGTGGATCCGGTCCACCGATAACGTCCCCTTTACCTACGATGCGACGGCGGCGAAGTGGGTCCCGGTCACCGACCAGACTGCAAAAGACGCAGCCACCGCGGCCGCCGCGGCACAGACAGCGGCGAACACTGCCCAGGCGGCTGCGGATAAAGCGCAGGCGGACGCGACGAAGGCGATCAATGACGCCGCCGCCGCGGCCTCCACAGCCCAACAGGCGCAGGTTGCCGCGGGGAACGCCCAAAAATCAGCTGATGGTAAAAACGTGGTTCAGTACGGCACCGTGACTCCACCACCTAACCTAGGTGTAAAAGCTGGCGACACATACTATTACGTGGGCAGTGATTACCGGATTATCGAGGTGTGGTCCTGGAACGGGTCGAACTGGACCAGACGCAAGATTGAGGCCGCTCAGTTGGCTAATCTCGACGCCGGGTACATTACCTCCGGGTACCTGGACGTGGCCAAGCGTATCCAGGCCGGTTCCATTTTCGCGGACAAGCTCACCATTGGTCTGGGCGATAACATCATGCCACCGGTGAAGCCCACAGCTAATATGCCCGGTGTCCCCGCGGGGACGGTGGTGGCCGGTGGCATGGGGTCTAGTTATGCCGTGAAGGTACCAGCGTCTACTTCATCAAATGGGTACTACCTTGCATCACCCACCGCCGGTGATTACTTACTCAGTATCGAGCCGTTCACTCAGTACCGTGCCGCTGTGTACGCGAAATCAGCGACGACGGCCACCGCGGCTCTGTACGTGCGCTTTGTGGACTCGACGACAGGAACATGGTCGTTTGGCACGCCGTCGAACATTCCTGTGCCGGTTGGTACATCGTGGACTCTAGTGAGTGGCACGTTCACCCCACCGAACGATGGCAAGACCTACGACAAGGCTTACATCGGGCTGTATGCACCGTTGACTCATGATAGCGAGGTGTTCTTCAGCGATCCCAGCCTCCGGCAGATGAAAGACGGCTCACTCATCGTCAATGGCAGTATCACGGGCGACCAGATCAACGCGAACAGCGTCACAACTAAGGTCGTCAACACGATGGACGCCAACATGAAGCGGCTCATCGTCACCGAAGACGCCCTACTCAACAACGCAACGTTCCTGGGAACCACAGTCGCAGACCAGCTCAACGTCCGCAAGTTGATCCGCGGCCGCGACGCTATCATCTCAGGCACCCTCGACGTCACGCAGCTAAATGTCACCGGGGAGATGTCCGCCGCGATCGTCAACGCCATGGATCTCACGGCTAAAAAGCTGGTGGTCACCGATGAGACGATCATGAACCGCGCCACCATCGTGGAAGGGATCATCACCCCCGAGATCGTAGCGACCCGTGTAAACTCCGCGTTGGTGACCGGTAGCGTCATCCAAACCTCATCGGCCGCGTCAACCGGAGTGAAGATCGACTCGAACGGGTACAAAGCCTACGACAGCAACAACCGGCTCTCCGTGGACCTCAACGGGAAGTCGAACCTCATCACTGGAATGCTGCAGACATCCACCACGGAGGAGAACGTCGGCCGCGTTGTCGTCGGCCTCAACGGTGCCGGAGCGATCGACCTCTATAAAGGTAACGTCACCACCCACGGCGCGATCTGGTACTCAGAAGTCGGCACGGATTATTCACCGGGCGGGTCGCTGAAAATTCTCGGCGTGCCCGGGAGCGTGGTGGCTAATGATACCCCAGGGTTCTACATCAACCCCGGGCGTGGGTCAGTGGATATACGCGGTTCCCTGGAGCGTAATGGCCAAGCGAAGAAGTTCACCCAATACGAAAACCCAGGCATCGCAGGCGGGGGCTACGTCGATTTCACCATTACCTGGCCGGAGGCATTCCCCATCGGGACTGTGCCCTTCATCGCGGTCTCCCCGTCGAACGCCAATAAATGTGAAATGTCCTGGGTCGTGCTGACCCAGGATCGCTTCGGTGCGACCATCCGCCTGGTGAATAACGTATCCACACGAGGTACCGGGTATGTCTGGGCGCGTGTCACCGGTGAAGCCTACAACCAATAAGTAAGGAACCCTCATGAATCAAGAACAGCTAGAGGCGAAGGTCGCCTACCTCACCCAAGAAGTCAACCAGTTACGTGATGCTCTCTTGGATGCCCGGATCCTGGCCGGTGACATCAAGCTGGCCAACACCACCGAGAAGGAGTCCTAAATGGCTACTGCTATTGACCTGACCACCTATACCACTGACGAGCTGGTGGAGCTTTCCCGCGCTATCGAGTCCGAGTACCAGCGTCGGCGCATCATCGAGACCGCTAAAGAGCAGCAGGAGAAGATCGCTGAGCAGTACGCTGAGGCGGTCAAGTCTGAACCGGCTAAGGAGTTCGCACCTGGGTCTGTTGTTGGCCCCGGTGAGAAGATCGTCCATGGCGGCAAGGAGTACGTGAATGTCTCTGGTGCTTTCCTGTCGGTATCGCCTGAAGACTACCCCATGGGTTTCCAGCTGGCTGAGGCACCGAAGGCTGAGACCGTCCCCGCGTGGGACCCGAACGGGCATTCCTACCAGGTCGGTGACCAGCTCTCCTACCAGGGCACCGTATACAAGGTGATCCAGGCTCACACCTCAGCCGCTCATTGGACACCGGATACTGTAGCGTCCCTCTACGCTAAAGCCTAAAACTTCTAAAACAATGGACGAGAGAGCATGGAAAGTATTCCTCCAACCCCCAAGCCCACGCCTGTTCTCATCCCCAACGGATCCCCGCTGGACTACTCCAGAACCGGCGTTGTCTGGCTAGACATGACCATCGACGTGGCCGTCTGCGCGGTTGTCGTAATCGTCGCAGTCACCACCGCATACCGGGTCTTCCTCAAACCAAAGATCGACGTGATCCTCGCCAGCGCCAACCGCGCAGCAGAAAACTCAGCTGTCGCCCGGGCTCACACCGAGAACAACCACGCCGGGGCCCCTAACCCTAACCTCCGTGACGACTTGGACGCCAAGCACACCGAAGTCTTGAAGAGATTGGATCAGGTCACTCACACGATGGTGAGGTACCAGGAGCGAACGGACGCGGAGCTAGGGAACATCAACAAGACCCTGATCGCTGACCGTGAGGAAACCCGGGCGGTACGGCAGGAACTTAACGATCACATCCGGCAGAAGGCGGGGCTGGAGCAACGCGTGATGAAGATCGAGTGTGATCTCGAAGATCACCGCGAAAACACCGAGGGCTGAGAGGCCCTCTTTTCTTTTACCCCGGGCCACACCTGGCCGGGGCCCTAACCATCAGAGGAGAAACCCTTGTACCTCACCGACCTTGTGGACAACCTCCGCGCCTACACAGCCCCCGACGGGTCCAAACTCACCGTCATCGAAACCGACGGGTGGAAAAACCGCACCTGGGACAGCAACGGCATGGCCGGCAACGTCGGGGTGCTCTGGCACCACACCGCCACCGCCTCCGTCTCAACCATGACCAGCGGCGCCCCCACCCTGAGCATGTGCATGAACGGCCGCTCCGATCTCCCCGGCCCCCTGGCGAACATCGTCTTCGGGCGTGGAGGCGAGGTGTACGTAGTGGCAGCAGGGCAGGCCAATCATGCCGGTCGCGGTTCTATCGACGGTGCCTACGAGAACATGGGCAACTACTACCTGATTGGTATCGAGATGGAATCCGCCGGGACCTATGACGACTGGACCGAGGCCCAGCGCCGCGTAGCCCCCTACCTGGGAGCCGCCCTGGATGAGGCGTATTCCGGCGGCGGGATCTACTACCAGGTAGGGCATAAGGAATACAGCTATGAGGGGAAGATCGACCCCGCGTACTGGAACATGGACACTTTCCGTAACGAGATCAACGACATCCTGACCGGGAACACCCCGGCGCAGGTAGCAAGCACAGAAAGCGAGAACACAGCAATGTTGGATGAGAAGATCAAGAACCAGCTGACCGGTGGGTGGACCACGACCCGTACTGAGGTCGGTTGGCTGCCGAAGAACTTCCAGCGGCTGATGGAGGGCATCAGCAACATCCGCTTGGAGGTTTTCAACCAGAAGATTTTGAAGCAGGGCGTGACGCAGCCGAAGGGTGAGACCACCTCCCTCGGCCTTGAGGTGTCCTACCTGGCGGATAACTTCAAGCGCCTGTTCAACTCGGCGACCGCTATCATCCAGGCCCTGGCCCGGGTGGAGAAGAACCAATCGGAGATCCTGGCCCGCCTGGACAAGTTGGACGGGGGTAAGTGATGAAAAAGGTGGATTGGGCTGGTGTGCGTCGGTGGGGGTATGTGGTGGCCGCCGCCGGTATCCCGTTGCTAGTCGCCTACGGTATCGTGACCGCCGATAAGGCCCCGTTGTGGGTCGCTTTCGCCGGTGCCGCTTTGGGGTTCCCTATCGCGGCGATGAATACCCATTCGAGTGCGTTGGCCAATGAGGTCGCTACTCGTGTGCAGGCGCGGATCCCTTCGGCTGCTGAAGTTGCTGACAAGGTGGTGGAGGCTTCCCCGGTGGTGGAGGTACCTTCGGCTGTTGAGGTCGCCCAAGAGGTCGCGCAGGTTGCCCCGACTGCTCAAGTGCCGTCTGTTGATGAGGTGGCGTCGAAGGTTGCTAAGAGGGTGGCTGATTGGCGACCTTCACCGATAGCACCGGTTTCGGGCGCGTCGGGTGCTGATGTGTTGGATCCTGGCGTGCGGAGTGAGTGAGGCCCGCACGTTGGTCGTGTAGATTAGTTGGTTGCCCCTTTCATCCGCTTTTTGGTGGGTGGGAGGGGCGCCTTTTTTGTTTAAGTGGTGCAGGAGGTGTGCAAGGAGGTGTGCAGGTGGGTTTTGTGGGGGTAAAAGTATAGCCCCTGACTAGTTTTGTTTCATCTAGTCAGGGGCTTTTTTGTGCCCAAGGTGGGACTCGAACCCACACTCCTAAGAACCGCATTTTGAGTGCGGCGCGTCTGCCAATTCCGCCACTTGGGCTAGTTTTGACGCCAACGGATTTAACCGCTCAAGCGTGAAAACACTTTGTCTAGTATACACCGCTGGAGCCACAGATAAAAATCAGCCTTAAAGGCCGGAGGCTCCCGGCCCAGGACTGTGCCAGGGTCGGGAGCCTCATCGAGGTCAAGGCGGGTCATACCCCGCCGACTTGAGAGGGCTTAGACTTCGTCCAGGCCGTCGCGCCACGGGCCGAGCTTTTCGCGCTCTTCGGGCAACACCGCACCGGCGTCGTCCAAGTCTCCCACGCGGTGAACCTTGAGGAGGTTGGTGGATCCTGCCACGCCCGGAGGCGAACCGGCCGCCATCACGATCAGGTCGTTGGGCTGGGCGATGCCACGGGTCAGCAAGAACTTATCGACCAGACCGGTCATCTCATCGGTCGATGCAGCAAACTCAGTCTGTACGGTCTGCACACCCCAAAGCAGTGCCAAGAACGCGCGCACCTTCGGGTCCGGAGTGAAGGCGATAACGGGCTTGGAAGGACGCAGTCGGGCCAGACGTCGCACGGTGTCACCGGACTGGGTGAAGGCGGTGATGTAGTCGACGTTGAGCTGTTCCGAGATGGCCACAGCAGCACGGGTGATGGCGCCACCGCGGGTCTTCGGAGTGGTTCCCAGCGGAGCGACGCGGTACAGGCCGCGCTCCTCGGTGGACTTCACGATGCGAGCCATGGTCTGGATCGTGATGATCGGGTACTTACCCACCGAGGTTTCACCGGAGAGCATCACGGCGTCAGCACCATCGAGGATAGCGTTAGCGCAGTCCGAGGCCTCGGCGCGGGTCGGGGTGGGGTTGTTGATCATGGTCTCGAGCACCTGGGTCGCCACGATCACGGGCTTGGCCCAGCGACGAGCGAGTTCAATGGCTCGTTTCTGCACCAGCGGAACTTCCTCGAGGGGGAACTCCACGCCCAGGTCACCACGGGCCACCATGATGCCGTCGAACTTGTCGACGATGTCTTGCAGGTTTTCCACGGCCTGCGGCTTCTCGACCTTGGCGATAACGGGCAGGTGAATGCCCTCTTCTTCCATGATCTCGTGAACGCGCAGGATGTCTTCGCCGGAGCGCACGAAGGACAGCGCAATGATGTCGACGCCTAGGTTCAAGGCGAAGCGCAGGTCGCGCTCGTCCTTTTCAGTGAGAGCCGGGATGGAGACCGCCACGCCGGGCAGGTTGATGCCCTTGTGATCCGAGACCGGACCGCCGACCACCACGCGCGTGGTGATATCGGTGTCAGTCACGGAGATTGCTTCGAGACGGATCTTACCATCATCAATGAGGAGAGTGTCACCCTCCTTCACATCACCGGGCATGTTCTTGAAGGTGGTGCCACAGATCTCTTGGGTACCTTCGACGTCGCGGGTAGTAATGGTGAAAGTGTCACCGGGGCTTAGCACCTCGGAGCCGTTCTTGAACGTTTCGAGGCGAATCTTAGGGCCCTGCAAGTCGGCCAAGATTGCTACGTTGCGGCCGAGGTTCTTGCTCTGCTCGCGAATGTTGGTGTACGACTGCGAGTGGACGTCGTGATCTCCGTGGCTCATATTCAAACGAGCAACGTTCATGCCCGCTTCGATGGCCTCCGCGATCTTCTCGGGAGACGAGATAGCCGGGCCGATAGTACAAACAATTTTAGCGCGTCTCATGCATCAAACCTTAGTCAGTTCAGCGGTGCTGCTGGAAGGGGTACCGACTGCTCAATCCCGACTGTCCCTGACATCAGGGATGAAGGGTGGTTATGTATCAAGCCCAATCGAATCCAGATTAACAGTCAGATTCCAACAGCTTTACCCCTAGTATAGGCCAATTTCTGTGTTTTTCGTAGGGGTTTTGGCCAATCCAAAACCTGAACAAATGTTAACCAACAAAAACACACATCCCCGTGTGGGGTGCCAGCTTCCCCATCGTCGTCGGCGGTCATAGCATAATTAATTGGAATGCTCACCGAGCAATGCGTACAGTGGTGAGCACATTGAGCAATCCTTCTGCAAGGAGTCAACCTTCATCATGAGCAACCCCAATGTAGTCATTCTCTACGGCTCCAACTACGGCTTTACCGAACGGTATGCAAACTGGATCGCAGAAGACGTCCGTGCCCTGCCCTCCTCCCCCGAGGTCAAACTGAGTTCCATCGCCGAGGCCACCGACGAGCTCATCGCCTCCGCGGACGTCCTCGTAGTGGGAGCCAGCTACCTCGGCGGGTTCCTCACCGGGGCGCCCACGCTCCGCAAAAAGCGCGAAGCCATACTCTCCGTGACTCACCGCATGTTCTACACCGTGTGCTTCAACGGTCTCGCCGTGTACCCGCGCGAATACCTCGACCAGCGCGTGATGAAGTCTTATAAGGAGGACGTGGCTGGCGGTTGCCCCACCTATCACTTCCGCGGTGGCCTTGATCTCTCGCAGATGACCAAGACCCATAAGACAGTATTGGCCGGCGTGAAAACCGCCTACAAACTCAAGCCCCACGCCAACCAATACGACAAACAGATGATCGAGTCCTATGAAAACGGGGGCGGTGACTTCACCAACCGCGACGATATCGCCCCGCTGGTGCAAGACATCGCGAAGGCCCTCGAAGACTAGGAACGAAAGGGGTCAATGATGAGCAAGCACGTTGTGATCCTCTATGGGTCCCAGTACGGTTCCACCCGTCGCTATGCCGAATGGATCGTTCAGGACCTTTCGGCAGGCGCCGTGGACATCACAGCTGAGGCCATCGCCATCGATGCCGTCTCACCGGAGTCCGTCACCGCAGCGGACGCGATCATCATCGGCGCCAGCGACTACGGCGGGTCGCTAACCGGCGCTGATCGGCTCACCGACCTGGCATCGGCGCTCAGAAACACCCCTCGCGTCTTCTTCACGGTGTCGTTCTCCGGCCTGGACGGCGCAACCCAAGAAAAACTCGACGGGGTGGTCGCCAAGAACTTCGGCGAACTTGCGGAAGGGTGCCCCGCCTACCACTACCGCGGGGCCCTCGACCACACCCAGTTGAGCTTCAAACACAAGGCGGCGATGGTGGGTATCCGTACGGCTATCAAGGCCATTCCGCAGAAGAACACGGCCAATCGCCAGATGCTCGAGAGCTTCGAGAAGCAATCCGTGGATTATAGCGATCGTCAAGCCATCGCACCCCTGGTCACCGAGGTTAAGCGGTTGATCGCTAAATAATTCGCGCCACCGCCTCAATACGCCATCGGGCGGGAGTCCTGCAAGATTCTCGCCCGATGGTTTTTTACACCGAAAGATCTATAGCGCGATCGGTGGGTGCCACCGGTTCCGGAAGGTTGGTCTTCCCCGTCAGGTACCGCTCGGTGGCCGCCGCGCAGGCGCGTCCTTCGGCGATGGCCCACACCACCAGCGACTGCCCACGACCTGCGTCGCCGCAGGAAAACACACCGGGCACGTTCGTCATATAACTCTCATCGCGTGCCACATTGCGGCGGGCGTCGAGGTCGACTCCAAGTTGCTCAGTGATCGAGCTGGAATCTTGCCCCACAAAGCCCAAGGCCATGAACACCATATCGGCGGGAATCACCCGTTCGGTCCCCTGCTTCGGAGCCCTGCTGCCGTCGTCCCGATATTCGGTCTCCGCGACTTTCAAACCGGTCAACTGACCGTTCTCCCCCACGAATTCCACGGTCGAGGCTAGATAGTGCCGCTCGCCGCCCTCTTCGTGGGAAGACGACACCTCGAAGATTTTCGGGAACATCGGCCAGGGTTCGTGATCGGCGCGGTCCTTCGGCGGTTGCTGGCCGATCGCCAAGGTCGTGATGGACGCCGCCCCCTGGCGCACGGCGGTGCCGATGCAGTCCGATCCGGTATCGCCGCCGCCGAGCACAATCACGTTCTTGCCGGAGGCATCGATAGCCGGGGAATCTTTGAGGCCCGCCTGAACACGATTCGACTCCGTGAGATAGGACATGGCGAAGTGCACACCGTGCAGATCGGCCCCTGGGATGTCCAGCGGTCGCGGCGCGGTGGCTCCGGTAGCCACGATCACCGCATCAAAACGCTTCTTGAGATCGTTCCAGGTGATGTCTTCACCGATGTTCACACCGGGACGGAAACGGGTGCCCTCTGCTTCCATCACGGCTAACCGTCGATCGAGAATCCGCTTCTCGAATTTGAAATCCGGAATGCCGTAGCGCAGCAACCCACCGATGCGATCGTCGCGTTCATAGACCACCACGGTGAACCCCGCCTGAGTGAGTTGCTGGGCGGCGGCCAGACCCGCCGGACCCGACCCCACGACGGCCACCGTTTTGTCTAACATGCGCTCGGGCATGATGGGTTCGATGAGGTTCTCGTCGAACGCGGCCTCACCAATGGCGTACTCGATCTGCTTAATCGTGACCGGCTCTTGGTTGATTCCCAACACGCAAGACGACTCACACGGCGCCGGGCACACGCGACCGGTAAACTCGGGAAAATTATTGGTCGCGTGCATGCGCACCACCGCTTCGGCGGTTTGACCACGCCAGATCAGATCATTCCATTCGGGTATGAGATTGCCCAGCGGGCAACCGGAGTGGCAGAACGGCACGCCGCAGTCCATACACCGGGAGGCCTGGTTCTTCAACACCGCCTCGTTTTGACCCACCTGAACTTCGTCGAAATCCAGGATGCGCACCGAAACAGGTCGCTTGGGGCGGTCTTGCCGATGAGTTACTTTGAGAAATCCACGGGGATCAGCCACGGGTTGCCTCCACAATCTTGTTCCACACGTGCATTGAGTCCGGGTCTTGCCCCTCGTCGTGGGCCTCACCGCGGATCTGCTGAACCCTCGCGAAATCGCGAGGTAGCACCTTGGTCAAACGCCTACTGCTGTTCTCGAAGTCGTCGAGTAATTCTTTCGCTCGCTGGGAGCCCGTCTCACGCAGATGGGTTTCCAGCAGTTCTTGCACCTCTGCGCGGTCGTCCGCACCCAGCTCTACGAAAGTCAGCTCCCCCGATTCTCGGGATTGCTTGTTGACCCGCTTCATATCCAGGTCGAGTACAAAGGCGTATCCCCCAGACATCGCGGCGCCGAAGTTACGCCCGGTTTCACCGATGATGAGGGCTCGTCCGCCCGTCATGTACTCACACCCGTGATCACCGATGCCTTCGACCACGGCGGTCGCCCCGGAGTTGCGTACCAAGAAACGTTCTCCCACGGTGCCGCGCAGATAGATCTCTCCGCTGGTTGCACCGTAACCGATGACGTTACCGGCGACCACGTTATGTTCGGCGTCAAAGGCGGCGCACTCGTCGGGTCGCACGATGACTCGGCCGCCCGAGAGGCCCTTGGCCGTGTAGTCATTGGAGTCGCCGGTAAGCCGGATGGTGACACCCGCCGGGATGAAAGCACCCAGCGATTGGCCTGCGTGGCCGGTCAAGTTCACCTCGATCATGTCATCCGGTAGCGTCTCAACACCGTATTTCGTGGTGACGTGGTACCCCAGCATGGTGCCCACAGCGCGGTCGGTGTTGACCACCGAGGCATCGATGCTGACGCGTTGTCCGAAGTTCAGGGCGTCCGCGGCCTGCTCAATGAGCCGGTTATCGAAGTGTGCTTCGAGCTGGTGATCCTGCCGCTGACGATTGCGCAAACTTGTGTTCTGATCAACTCCCCCGATGGGTTTGAGCATGTTCGTCAGATCCAGACCGTCCGCTTTCCAGTGTGAGATCGCGCGCGAGGAGTCTAGAACCTCGACGTGGCCGATGGCCTCGTCCAGGCTACGGAAACCCAGTTGTGCCAGGTACTCACGGACCTCTTCCGCGATGAACTCGAAAAAGTTCACCACGTGCTCGGCCTGACCCGTGAAGCGCTCACGCAGGGTGGGGTTCTGGGTGGCCACACCCACCGGGCAGGTGTCCAGGTGGCACTTGCGCATCATGATGCACCCCTCAACCACCAGCGGCGCGGTGGCGAAACCATATTCCTCGGCGCCCAAGAGAGCCGCAATGACCACGTCACGACCGGTCTTCAACTGGCCGTCGGCCTGGATAACCACACGATCCCGCAAGCCGTTGAGCAATAGGGTCTGTTGCGCCTCCGCCAGTCCGAGCTCCCACGGTGCGCCGGCGTGCTTGAGCGAATTGAGCGGGGCCGCACCGGTGCCGCCGTCGTGCCCCGAGATGAGTACGACGTCCGCCTTGGCCTTCGTCACACCCGAGGCCACCGTACCGATCCCCAGCTCCGAAACCAGCTTCACGTGAATACGTGCTTGGGGATTGGCCCGCTTGAGGTCGTAGATGAGCTGGGCGAGATCCTCGATGGAGTAGATATCGTGGTGCGGCGGTGGCGAAATGAGGGTCACGCCGGGGGTCGAATGACGGGTTCGAGCCACCCAGGGGTAAACCTTTTGGCTCATCAGCTGCCCGCCCTCGCCGGGCTTAGCACCCTGGGCCATCTTGATCTGGATATCGTCGGCGTTGGCCAGGTACAGGCTGGTTACGCCGAACCGGCCAGAAGCCACCTGTTTGATGGCCGAGCGACGCTGCGGGTCAAGCAGGCGATCGACGTCTTCGCCACCCTCACCCGTGTTCGACTTGGCACCCAGCTGATTCATCGCGATAGCCAGGGTTTCGTGGGCCTCACGGGAGATTGACCCGTAAGACATCGCGCCCGTCGAGAACCGCTTGACGATCTTGGAGACCGGCTCGACTTCATCCAACGGGACCGGGGTTCGGTCGCTGTCGAAAGACAACAACCCGCGCAAGGTCATGAGGTCCTTCGACTGGTCATCCACCAGCTTGGTGTAGGACTTGAAGATGTCATAGCGGCGAGTCTTCGTCGAGTGCTGAAGCCGGAAGATGGTGGCCGGGTTGAACAGGTGCGGGGTGCCGTCCCGACGCCAGTCGTACTCACCGCCGGACTCCAGTTCGCGGTGCGGCACCGAGACACCGTCGTCCGGGTAGGCCCGTTGGTGACGCAGGTGCACCTCTTCGGCGATGACGTCCAGCCCCACCCCGTCCATCTGGGACTGGGTTCCCGTGAAGAATTCGTTGCAGACCCGCTGGGAGAGGCCCAGGGCCTCGAAGGTTTGCGCACCGGTGTAGGAGGAGACCGTCGAAATGCCCATCTTGGACATGATCTTCTGCAGGCCCTTGCCCAACGCCTTGATGAGGTTGTGCACGGCCTCGGATTCGGTCACTCCGGTCAACTCGCCCTCGCGCACCAGCTGCTCGACGGACTCCATCGCCAGGTACGGGTTCACTGCCGAAGCGCCGTAACCGATGAGGCAAGCGACATGGTGCACCTCGCGCACGTCTCCGGCCTCAACGATCAGGGACGCCTTGGTGCGCGTTGCCGAGCGCAGCAGATGGTGGTGCACGGCGGCGGTCAGCAGAAGCGACGGGATCGGTGCCCATTTACCGTTCGAGTGACGGTCCGAGAGGATGATGTGGTGCACTCCGCGGTTGACCGCCGCGGAGACCTTCTCACAAATTTCTGACAGTCGCGCCCGTAAGGCCTCCTCGCCGCCGGAGGGGTCGTAGAGGCCGCGCACCTTCAGCGCCACGTCCATGCCGTCTTCGTCGGTGACGTGAGCGATCTTATCCAACTGATCATTGTCGATCACCGGGAAGTCGATCACGATCTGCGAGGTACGCACCTGACCGTTGCGCAACACGTTGCCCTCGGGGCCGATGGAGGTGCGCAGAGAGGTTACCAGTTCTTCTCGGATGGAATCCAAGGGCGGGTTCGTGACCTGCGCGAAGGACTGGACGAAGTAGTCAAAGAGCAGGCGTGGCCGGTTGGCCAGCACCGCGATGGGGGTGTCGGTTCCCATTGCGTAAATGGGCTCAGCACCGGTTTCGGCCATAGGTCCGAGGATCTTTTTGAGTTCCTCTCTCGTATAGCCGAAGGTCTGTTGACGGAGCGTCATCGAAGAACGCGGGTAGCGGATATGCTCGCGTTCGGGCAGTTCGGACAATTGGGTCGTGGACTCCCGTAGCCACTGACGCCACGGACGGGCGGCAGCCACCTCGGCTTTGATTTGTTCATCCGAGATGATCTTGCCTTTGGCAGTATCGACGAAGAACATCTTGCCGGGGCTGACCCGGCCCTTCTGCACGATGTGCTCCTCCTCGACATCGATGATGCCGACCTCTGAACCCAGCACCACCAAACCGTCGTCGGTCACCCAGTAACGGGCCGGGCGCAGTCCGTTACGGTCCAGGATCGATCCCACGCGGTCACCATCCGTGAAAGCAATAGCCGCAGGTCCGTCCCAGGGTTCCATCAACGTAGCGTGGTAGGCATAGAATGCCCGCCGGTCCTCGTCCATGGTCTCGTGATTTTCCCAGGCCTCGGGCACCATCATCATCATGACGTGCGGGGCTGAGCGTCCCGAGAGCAACAACAACTCGGCCACTTCGTCAAATGACTGAGAATCGCTGGCTCCTACCGAACAGATGGGAAAGAGCTCTTCGGGGTTACGCCCCAGAAGGGGCGACTTTAGCTGTGATTGCCGGGCTCGCATCCAGTTGCGATTGCCCTTGACGGTATTGATCTCACCGTTGTGTGCGATCGTGCGGAAGGGTTGAGCCAGCGGCCACGAGGGAAAGGTGTTGGTCGAGAATCGGGAGTGCACGATGGCCAGCTTCGTGGCGAATCGCTCGTCCGAGAGGTCCGGATAAAACGGTTCCAACTGGGCGGTGGTCAGCATGCCCTTATACACGATGGTTCGCGAGGAGAAGGAGGGGAAGTAAACCCCCAACTTGTGTTGCGCGCGTTTGCGTACGCGGAATGCCTTCTGATCTAGCTGCAGGCGTTCGGCGTCCTCATCCAAATCGATGACGGGGATGTGCCCGGTGAACGGCGCGGCGACGGCGTCGTGTTCGGCAACCGAAGCCTCGGTGATGAACATCTGCATGAAGTGCGGCATCACACGGCGGGCAGAGGCACCCACAAGTTCCGGGACGATCGGCACCTCGCGCCAACCCAAGACGGTCAGTCCCTCGGCGCGGGCGATCGCTTCGAGCGACTGCAAGAGTTCTTGTTCGTCTTTGGTGTCCGTGGGCAGAAAAGCGGTACCGACGGCATACTTACCGGCGGCGGGAAGCTCAAAATCTACGACCGCGCGGAAGAATTCATCGGGTATTTGCACGAGGATGCCCGCGCCGTCTCCGGTGCCTTCATCCGCACCCACAGCTCCTCGGTGTTCCAACCGTCGCAAGGCCACCAGCGCGTGATCGACGATGTCGTGGTGCGCCTCGCCGGTCAGGGTGGCGATCATCGCCAGACCACAGGCGTCCTTCTCGTTCTCTGGGTGGTAGAGACCTGTCTGCTCGGGGAGATCGGCGAAGGTTTCGAACGGGGACGGCGCCTCGCGCGAGTTCTCGTTGTCCAGACGATCGGTATGTGGGGATTCTGTCATCGAGAACCGATTCCT
Organism: Rothia sp. LK2588; assembly: GCF_040946465.1. NCBI lineage: Bacteria > Bacillati > Actinomycetota > Actinomycetes > Micrococcales > Micrococcaceae > Rothia > Rothia sp. LK2588. The sequence goes on from NZ_JAYWLS010000001.1 coordinate 721,434, forward strand.
CTCCGAGGGGTTGGGGTGGTTAACATTTCATTGTTCTCTGTTTTGCCACACCAGAGCACACAATCTCAATGAGAAACATAAATTTGCTCAGTATGTGAACGTCTTTCACACATAAAACAAACCCGGCCCCGCCGGCGGTGACTGAAAACGTCACCCCGGCGAGGCCGAGCAACAGAGCTGTGGTTGACGGGGACTACTCCCCCTCGCGGACCGCTACACTCTTTCTTTTTCTGGCTCCTGCGATCAGGAATCCCAGCAGGCCCAAGAGGATCAGCGCCCCAGATGTCCAGATATGGATGCGCAACCCTCCGAGAGTTTGGGCTGCGTCGATGCGTAGAAACATCTCGATCATGAAGCGCCCCACTCCGTACCAGAGCACATACAGCCAGAAGGTCTGCCCCAGTTTCAGCGCCCAGCGACGGCCCACAAAGAGCAACACCATGGCCCCCAGCAGGTTCCACAGCGACTCATAAAGGAATGTGGGGTGAAAGAGTGTACCCGGCGGATACTGGGAGGGAAAATTCACCGAATTCTGGCTGATCTCCAGACCCCAGGGCAGGTCGGTGGGTTTTCCAAAGAGCTCCTGGTTGAACCAGTTTCCCCACCGCCCGCAGGCCTGGGCGATGAGAATCCCCGGGGCCGCGGCGTCCGCAAACCTGGTCAGCGAGACGCCCAGACGGCGACAGGCGATAAATGCACCGAGCGCTCCCACGGTGATGGCACCCATGATGCCGATGCCACCCTCCCAGATTTTGGCCCAGCCCCAGGGATCAGCGCCCGGGCCGAAATAGGACGCGGGGTCGGTGATCAGGACGTGGTACGCGCGGGCACCAACCAGGCCGAAGGGAATAGCCCACAGGGCGATATCCCACACAGCCTCAGGGTCTTGCCCCATGCGTTCCCAGCGACGGGTGGTCAACCACAGACAGATCGCGATACCAGCCAGAATGCACAGCGCGTAGAAGTGGATGCGAAGTGGCCCCACATCGAAACCGCTCAGCGACGGCGAAGGGATCGACGCAACAACTAACCCCTGGGAGACCCCCGCGCTCAGCGCTGCGCTCACGCGGTGCGTCCTGCCAGTTCGGCGGTCAGCTTGCCCACAGCCTCCGGCCCACCGTCTTGCAGAGCCTTGACCAGCGCGGTGCCCACGATCACGCCGTCAGCATACGCGCCGATTTCTTCGACGTGTTCGCGGCGAGAAACACCCAGGCCAACGCACACGTTCGGGGCACCCGCAGTGCGAAGGTTCTCGACCAACGTCTGCGCGGCGGAATTCACCGAGGAACGCGCCCCGGTCACTCCCATGACCGAGACAGCGTAGACAAATCCCGAGGAGGCCTGGGAGACAAGATTTAAACGCTCGGTGGAGCTCGAGATGGCCGCCAGGAAGATGCGGTCAAGACCATATTTCGCGGAGGCTGTAAACCAGGCCGAGGCTTCGTCGGGGATGAGGTCGGGGGTGATCATTCCGGCGCCGCCCGCTTCGGCAAGGTCCCGCGCGAAGTTCTCCACACCGTAGCGGAGAATGGGATTCCAATAGGTCATCACCACCACGACGGCGTCGGTAGCCGCGGTGATCTCTCGGACAGCGCGGAAGGTATCACGCAGGCGGAAACCATTCTCGATGGCCGCGGCGGTCGCCTTCTGAATCACCGGTCCGTCCATGACAGGATCGGAGTAGGGCACGCCGAGCTCAATGATGTCGGCACCGTTGTTTCCCAGCTCGATAGCGGCGGCAATTGATTCGTCCACCGAGGGGTATCCAACCGGCAGATAACCGATCAGCGCGCTCCGGCCTTCATCGCGGCACCGCTGCAGGCGTTGCGCCAGCGGGGAATCCGGGTTGCGCGGCGGGAACTTCTTGTCGATGACGGAGTAGGGTGAGAGTCCCGAGATCTTGTCTTGGTACGTCATTACTTCTGGTCTCCTTCGGCGGCGGCCTGCACGCGTTCGTTGGTTTCTTCGGTATTACCGGTAGACAGGGTGGACGACGGGATCGCCTTGCCCAGGCCGAACCAGTTCAGGGCGGTGGTCATGTCTTTGTCCCCTCGACCGGAGAGGCAAACGATCATAATCTTCTCGCGTGCCCCTTCAGGGTCTTCTTGTGCCCATTCGAGGGCCACCCGCTGCGCGCCGGCCAGAGCGTGAGCAGACTCCAGCGCCGGGATTATTCCTTCGGTGCGGCAGAGCAGACGCAACGCCTCCATCGCCTCGGTATCGGTGACCGGCTGATAGCTGACGCGGCCGATGTCGTTGAGGTAGGAGTGTTCGGGGCCGACGCCGGGGTAATCCAGGCCGGCAGAAATCGAATGGGATTCGATGATCTGCCCGTCGTCGTCCTGCATCAGATACGTCACGGCGCCGTGCAACATTCCAGGGCGGCCCAACTTGATGGTGGCCGCGTGACGGCCGGTCTCCACGCCGTCGCCACCGGCTTCGAATCCGTAGATCTTCACGTTGCTATCGTCGAGGAACGCGTGGAACATACCGATCGCGTTGGAGCCACCGCCCACGCAGGCGGCGATGCCGTCAGGCAACCGACCGGTTGCTTCGAGGATCTGCTCCCGGGCCTCGGTACCGATGGCGTCGTGGAAGAAACGCACCATGGCGGGGAAAGGATGGGCGCCGGCGGCGGTTCCCAACAGGTAGTGGGTGGTATCGACGTTGGCCACCCAGTCGCGCAATGCCTCGTTGATCGCGTCTTTGAGAGTGCGGGATCCGGTTTGTACCGCGATCACCTTGGCCCCCAACAACTGCATGCGGGCCACGTTGAGCGCTTGGCGATTGGTGTCTTCTTCACCCATGTAGACCACGCATTCCATGCCGAACAGCGCGGCAGCCGTAGCAGTAGCCACGCCGTGCTGACCTGCGCCGGTCTCGGCAATCAGACGAGTCTTGCCCATGCGGCGCGCCAGCAGGGCCTGCCCGATCACGTTGTTGATCTTGTGGGATCCGGTGTGGTTGAGGTCTTCACGCTTCAAGAAGAAGCGCACTCCCCCGGCGTGTTCAGAAAAACGAGGAATCTCGGTCAACAGAGAGGGACGATTGGAGTACTCGGAAGACAGTCGACGGAACTCATCCATGAACTCTTCGTCTTCTTTGGCCTTGTTGAAGGTCTCCTCGAGCTCCTCCATTGCCGCCATGAGCGACTCAGGCATCCATTGCCCGCCGTACTCACCGAAGTACGGGCCCGGGGCGTTCTTCAGCGATTCGGGCTGTTGCCCCAGGAATTTATCTGCCAGGTTGTCAGTCATGATGCCTGCCTTTGTCGTGGATAGGGATGAGTTGGGGAAATCTAAGATTGGGAGCGGCTGAGGTATTTCTGTCGGGCGGCGCCCCCTGCCTGCGCGAATGAGTTCACCGCGGCGGTGGGATCGCCGGACGTCACCAGCGCCTCGCCCACGAGCACTGCCTGCGCACCGTGGCTGGCATAATCGGCGACGTCCTGCGGGCCGGCCACCCCCGACTCCGCCACGATAATGACGCCGCTGGGCAGGTGCTCGGCGAGACGAGCGAAGTGGGAGTTGTCCACGTCGAGGGTCTTCAGGTTGCGCACGTTGACACCGATGATGCGTGCACCGGCGGTGCGAGCGCGTTCTACCTCTTCGACGGTGTGGGTCTCCACGAGCGCGTTCATACCGAGTTCGTGGGTCAGCTCGAGAAAACGCTTGAGCGTGTCGTCATCGAGGGCCGCGACGATGAGCAACACGAGGTCTGCCCCATAGGCGCGGGCCTCCCAAATTTGATATTCGTCGACCGTGAAGTCTTTGCGGAGCACCGGGATAGATACTCGCTGGCGCACGGCGGTCAGATCGGCCAGTGAACCTTTGAAGCGACGTTGTTCGGTCAGCACGGAGATAGCGGTAGCACCTCCGGATTCGTACCGGGCAGCCAGCTCCGCGGGGTCGGCGATGGCCGCCAGTTCGCCCTTGGAGGGCGAAGACCGCTTGACCTCGCAGATGAGCTGAACCGTGTCGTCCGTGGCACCGGAGAGACGGGCGAAAGCGTCGATGGCGGGCGGCTGCGCGGTCGCACGCTCTTTAAGCTCAGCCAGGGATACCTGTTCCTGGCGCTGCCGCATATCTTCGACCACGCCTTCGATGATGCTATCCAAAACGGTGGGCATCGTTACCTTCTTACCTCGTCGAATATCTCGTTACCAGTATAAAGAAGCGCCCCGCGAAACCAGCGGGGCGCTTGAGGCCGTCTCACAGAACGGTATTAGTGATGCTTATACTTGGTGCGTGCACCGCCCTGGCCAAAGCCAGCAGCGCGCATCGCAATACCGGCGACGATGCCGAGCACAACAATCACTAGACCCAGAATGAGCAGGGTCTGGCTGAAGATCGAAAAGCCAACGGCCCCGACGATCACGCCCAAGCAGACCAACGATACGAGCACCCAAGCGGCGACGGTGTTGCCGTGGTTGGGGTACGGGGTGGGAGACAGAAGCTCCACGTGCTTTTCAGCCATTACTCTCCTCGAGTTTCCTATCAGTCAAAACCTAGTGACGTATTCTCTTTTATTCTAGGTCACTTCAGGGGCATGTCACATCATCGATGCCCACTTTAACCCCAAATTTTAGCGGGTGGGGTCGTGACCGGCGGTCAGGGAGTCCCAGGTGTCGATCTCGTCCATATCTTCGTGATCGGTCACGACGTGGCGTTCGTACTTGGTGCGCGTCGCCCAGCCGCGGCTGGCGTAGACCGCCCAGAGGGCTGCCAAGAGATACAGCACACCGCAAGCGGCTGCGAACCAGGGCCATGCGCTGAGGTGGTAATCGGCACCGGGGCCTACTACCCCGGTGGCTTTGCCGACTTCGGTCATGGACGCCGCGGCGGGGTCTGTCACGACCGCCAACGCAGCCCAGGCCAGCGCTACACCGGTAACGGCCATCATTGCGCAGATGAGCCACCGCACCTTGGGACCTGCGATGCGCAGTGCCAGTGTGGCGGCGAGCGCCACGAGCGCCAGAGAGGTCACGGCGGGTGCGGCGTCCGCCCCGGTGACCTTGACCTGGGAGTTGTTGATGGAGGTGTGTGCCTGCACGGTGATCCAGGTGGTGAGGGAGGATCCGAAGGCGAGGGCCGCCGGGGTGAGGGCCATGAGCATGACCCGGCCGGGTTGGGTGTACTTATTCATCGATATCTACGGTAGTTGTTGCCAGGGGTGTGAGTCCATTGGCGGTAATGACGGCTCTCAGGGGTGCGGCTGATTTGTTGATGGTTTCTTGGGCTTCGGAGGCTGGGTCGGAGTCCATGACGATGCCTGCGCCGGCTTGCACGTATGCGGTGTTGTTTTTGAGGACTGCTGTGCGGATGGCGATGGCCATGTCCATGTTTCCGGCGAAATCGAAGTAGCCGCAGACTCCCCCGTAGACTCCGCGAGCGCAGGGTTCGTATTCGTCCAGCAGCTGCATGGCGCGCGGTTTGGGCGCGCCGGAGAGGGTACCGGCGGGGAACGCCACGCGCAGCACATCGTAGGCAGTGTGGCCTTCGCGCAGCTGGGCGGTGACGGTGGAGGAGATGTGCATGATGTGGCTGAACCGCTCGATCTCCATGAACTGGCTGACGTCGACGGTGCCGGGCACCGCGATGCGGGAGATGTCGTTGCGGGCGAGGTCGACGAGCATGAGGTGCTCGGAGCGTTCCTTCTCGTCGGCCAGCAGCTCTTCGGCCAGCGCCTGATCTTCGGAGCGGGTGGTCCCGCGCGGTCGGGAACCGGCGATGGGGTGGGTGGTGGCGGTGCCATCGGTGAGGGTCACCAACGCCTCGGGCGAGGAGCCGACGATGTGGAAGGGTTCGCCGTCTGCGGTGGCGAAGTTGTAGAGGTACATGTAGGGCGAGGGGTTGGCCTGGCGCAGGACGCGGTAGGTGTCGAAGGCGCTGGCGCGGGCCTCGGTTTCGAAGCGTCGGGAGATGACGATCTGGAAGACGTCGCCGTCGATGATGTTCTTTTTGGCCAGGTCGATGGCGTTGAGGAAGCCCTGTTCGTCCCAGGTGTGATGGACGTCGTGGGCGATGCGCTCAGGGATGTCCTCGACGCCGGAGAGGGTGGCGACGGTGTCGTCGGCGATGGGGTGGGCGAGTTTGTCGAGCATGGCGTGCACGCGGGCGACGGCGTCGTCGTAGGCCTCGTCGATGTTTTCGTCGGTGCCGTTGAAGTTCACCGCGTTGGCCACGAGGGTGACGGTGGAGTCGGTGTTGTCGTGGATGGCCATGTCGGTGACCAGGTTCAGCGCGAATTCGGGGAGGTTGACGTCGTCGGCGGGTCGGTGCGGCAGTTTCTCCCAGTGGCGCACGACGTCCCAGCCGAGGTATCCGACGAGCCCGGAGGTCAGCGGGGGCAGGCCGGGCAGGGGCTCGGTGTGCAGCATGGCCAGGGTGTCGCGGATCGCTTCGACGGGGTCGCCGGTGGTGGGTGCGCCGGCGGGGGTCTCGCCCTGCCAGAGGATCTGCCCGTCGTGGGTGGTGAGGGTGGCGCGGGAGTTGGCACCGATGAAGGAGTAGCGCGACCATTGGGCGCCTTCGGCTGCGGATTCGAGCAGGAAGGTGCCGGGGGCGGGTTGTCCGCCGCGGGTGACCAGGTTGCGGTAGATGCCGATCGGGGTGTGGGCGTCGGCGAGCACCTTCACGCGCACGGGGATGACGCGGCGGTCGCGGGCGAGTGCGCGGAATTCGGCGCGGGTGGGTTCGATGATTCCGAGGTTCTGCATGGGTGCCTTCCTATGACTCTAGGACGTGGGCGGGCAGGTGGCCGCCGGCTTCGAAACAGGTTCTGGTTCCGGTGTGGCAGGCGGGGCCTACCTGGTCGACGAGAACGAGCAGGGCGTCACCGTCGCAGTCGATGCTGACTTCTTGGACGAGTTGGATGTTCCCGGAGGTGTCGCCCTTGCGCCAGTATTCCTGACGGGAGCGGGACCAGAAGGTCACGCGGCCTTCGGTGAGTGTGCGGTGCAGCGCTTCGTCGTCCATGTAGCCGAGCATGAGCACCTGCAGGGTGGCCGAGTCTTGGATGATGGCGGCGATCAGACCGTTGGAGTCGCGTTTGAGGCGGTCGGCCAGAGATGCCGGGAGCGTCATGGCGTGGGGGCCTTTCGTAGACCGGGAAACGAGCTTCTTTCTACTGTAAACCACCGCGAGGGTTCGTGCCCTGGCCCGTGTTCACACCGTGAACGTGAGACGATAAAGACATGACAAACACACAGCATACTTCCGATACATCCGACGCCCTCGACAACGGCACTGCACACGGTATCGAGGTGGTCGCCGGCACCGAGGCGATCGCCGAGGCGCGCGAATTGCTCGTGCAGGCACTGCTCGAGGCTCAGCCCACCGATCCCACCCTCTGTGAAGGATGGCAGGCTCGCCACATGGTGGCCCACCTCGTACTGCGCGAGACTTCCCCGCTGACCGCCGCCGGGGTGCTGGGCGGCCCGTTGGGCGCTCGCACGGAGCGCAAGACCGATGAGCTTGCCCAGCGCCTGAGCGATCAGCGGGCCTACTCCGAGGAGATTGCCCGCTTCGCGGGCCTGCGCGGTTACGCTCAGATGCGCACCCGCGCCCCGAAGATTGACCAGGCGATGAATTTGCTGGAGTACGTGGTGCACGCCGAAGACGTGCGCCGCGCCCAGCCCGGTCACGAACGCTCGCAGTTCTCGCCTGAGGGGCGGCAGCAGATCTGGAAGGCGCTTCGGGCTGCCGCTCGCCCGCTGGCCGGTCGCGACTACCCCGACGGGCTCGTCCTGGAGTCTGCCGGCATGACGCCGGTGGCCCACACCGTGCGCGCAGCACGCGACGGCGCGGTGGCCACGGTGCTTTCGGGTGCGCCCGAGGAACTGGTGCTCTACCTCTTCGGCCGCACCGAGGTCGCCGAGGTCAAGGTGCAGTAATCTTCTGTAGTGCGTTTGGCCTTCTCACAGCCTGAGGGAGTAAGCTCGCTACGTTCTGCCCGTCGTTTACTTCCCCTAAAGGCCCATGAGAAACCGTTTCGCCACCGTCATCTGCCTGTTCGCTGTCATGCTGATGGTGGTGCTGACGGGGTGTTCGGCGTGGGGTAACCGGCACGTCAGCGCCTCGGCGCAGGAGGCCCTGGACAAGCTGAACACCCTGCAGGTCAAGGGCCGCGCGCCGAAGACCGGGTACAGCCGTGACCAGTTCGGGCAGGCCTGGGCGGACGTCGACCACAACCACTGCGATACCCGTAATGATATTTTGCGGCGGGATTTGACGTCGACGCATGTCAAGGACGGGTGTTCGGTGTTGACCGGGGTGTTGCATGACCCGTATATGGGGTCGACGATTAATTTTGTGCGCGGCCCGAAGAGTTCCGATGCGATTCAGATTGACCACGTGGTCGCGTTGTCGGATGCATGGCAGAAGGGCGCGCAGGATTTGAGCGCCTCGCAGCGCGAGAAATTGGCCAACGATCCGATGAATTTGTTGGCGGTGGACGGTCCGACGAACCAGGGTAAGGGCGATTCGGACGCCGCGACGTGGTTGCCGCCGCGTAAGGAGTTCCGGTGCACCTATGTCTCGAAACAGGTGGATGTGAAGGCGAAGTATCACTTGTGGGTGACTCAGGCGGAGAAGGACGCCATCGCATCGACGTTGAAGAATTGCGCTTCTGATCCGGCCGGCCCTGCCGGGCCGACCAATGCGGAGGGCGTTGCCGGATCGTCGAGCTCTGCCGGCTCGTCCCCCACGACCTCCACGCCCGCCGCCGAGAACCCTTCCGATTCAGCTAGTGCATCGAGTCAGCCTCAAGCTTCTGCCTCCGCCGCGACTGATACCGCCGCGAATGAAGTGTATTACCCCAATTGTGCTGCGGCCCGTCAGGCTTCCGCCGCCCCGATCCACTCCGGTGAACCCGGATACCGGCCTGGCTTGGACGGAGACCGCGACGGGGTGGCCTGTGATTAGGTTTATAACGATGGTCTGAGCCTTGAGCCCCTCAAGCGGGGATAAAAAAAATTTGAGTGTTTCAAATTACACCTCAGTGTGGTGCGGGTCTATACTGAACCATTGCTACATCCCTTAGTTGAACCAAGCGCCGGTTTTCCGGTGCTGTACATCATCGCGGGAAACGTCTGTTTCCCCCTCAACCAAAGGTTCTTATATGTCAGACCTTTCTCACCGTCGCCCTGGCGACGTTGACCTTTCAACGCAATCGGTTGCCTCGGCCGAGGGTGTCAATGAAGACGCCTTCGCGCACGAGCAAGACGGTTTTCATAAGGGCCTCGGCGCCCGCCAGCTGCAGATGATCGCAATCGGTTCCGCCATCGGTACCGGTTTGTTCTTGGGCACCGGTGGCCGCCTGGCCATTGCGGGTCCCTCACTGGCGATCATCTACGCGATCTGTGGTTTCTTCGGTTACCTGATTCTGCGTGCGCTGGGTGAGCTCATCGTCCACCGCCCCTCTTCCGGTTCCTTCGTCTCGTACACGCGTGAGTTCTACGGCGAAAAGTCCGCCTACTTCGCCGGCTGGTTGTACTGGCTCAACTGGGCGATGACCGCAGTGGCCGACGCGACCGCCATCGCGATCTACATTGCCTGGTTCGGTCAGTACTCACCGTTCATTGCGAACATTCCGCAGTGGCTGACCGCCCTAGTGGTCGTGCTGATTGTGGTTTCTATGAACCTGATCTCCGTGAAGGTCTTCGGCGAGCTGGAATTCTGGTTTGCATTCATTAAGGTTCTCGCCCTGTTGATCTTCATGGTGGTCGGCATCTGGTTGCTGATCACCGGCCACCCCAGTGGTAGCCCGGTCGGTTTCACCATGTTCAACGAAAACGGCGGGTTCTTCCCGATGGGTGTCTTCCCCGCCATGCTCGTGGTGCAGGGTGTTGTCTTCGCGTACGCTGGTATCGAGCTGGTCGGTACCACCTCGGGTGAGACCCGCAACGCCGAGAAGATCATCCCCAAGGCCATCAACACCGTGATCCTGCGTATCGCCGTATTCTACGTGGGTGCCGTGATCCTGCTGTGCTTGTTGTTGCCCTACACCACCTACACCGACACCGAATCGCCCTTCGTGACCTTCTTCAACTCGATCGGCGTGGACTACGCTGCACCGATCATGCAGCTGGTCGTGATCACCGCCGCCGCCTCGTCGATGAACGCTGGCATGTACTCCACCGGCCGTATTCTGCACTCGATGTCGGTGGCTGGTTCCGCACCGCGCTTCGCGTCGAAGCTGTCAAAGTCTGGCGTTCCCGTGGCCGGTATCTTGATGACTACCGTGGTGGCGCTCTTTGGCGTGGCCCTGAACGCTGTGGTTCCCGAACAGGCCTTCGAGATCGTGCTCAACATCGCCTCGATAGGCACCATGGTCAGCTGGGCCGCGATCTCCCTGTCGCACCTGAAGTTCCTCAAACTGGCCAAGCAGGGTCTCTACTCGCGCCCAGGATACCGTGCCCCGGGTGGCGTGTTCAGCGACTGGGCCGTGCTGATCTTCATCGCGGTGGTCGTCGTCCTGATGGCTCTGGACTACCCTGTGGGTACCTACACCCTCGGCTTCACCGTGCTCATCGTGATCCCGCTACTGATATGGGGTTGGACGCGTGTGCGTGACCGCGTTGAAGAGTTGGCTCGTGTGCGCGAAGGCTACACCGGTCAGTTCCCGACGTTGGCCCACCGCCCCGGTGTGGACTCAACCCGCGACCGTCCCAACGTCATCCGTCACGTGCGGGTAGACCGCGACGAACACTAACCGGACGTCTGCCTCAAACATCGACCCCCGCGTTGCCCCTGAGAAGGTGGCCCACGCGGGGGTCGTTCTATGTCAAATAATCCGCTCAGCGTGCGACGGTGGTCAGCAGAAGGTTGGTCTGGGAATTCACCACTCCGGGCACGGAGCGGATTTTGCCTAACACCCGATCGAAATCGGCGAGGTTCGCACAACGCAGTTCTAAGATCAAATCCCACTCCCCGTTGGTGGTGTGAATGGTCTGAATCTCGGGGATTCCGCCGAGACGTAGCGAGACTTTCCGGGTGGAATTCCGTTCCACTTCAAGGTTCGATAACGCGTGAATGATTCCAGGCTCGGTATCTTCATGCGTGCGGACCGTATACCCGAGGATGACCCCCGAGGCCTCGAGCTTCGACATGAGACGGGTGACGGTCGTTCGGGAGACCTTGAGCCGCTGGGCTAAGACCGACACCGGAGCCCTGCCATCCACGCGGAGCTGCGCGAGCAGGGAGCTTTCAAGTTCTGTGAGACGAGGCATAGCAAAATGATAAATTGAGCGCATCAGATTGCACAATTTCAGGGCGAATCGCTACAGATGCACCCCTACGCGGTGTTCATATTGCCCCTTAAGATAGGGCTGTTATTGGATGTAGTGCCCATCACCACTATCTACACAAGGAGGCTCCTTTGCCCCAGTTCGTTGATGTTGCAAACATGGCTCGTTGGATTCAGAAAGACGGTGTTGAGAACATCATCACCGGCATGGTCGAATACCTCGAGCGTGATTTCAAGCGTTGGGAGAAGTTCGACAAGATCCCGCGCGTGGCAAGCCACACTCCGTTCGGGGTGATTGAGCTCATGCCGACCTCCGACAACGAGATCTACTCGTTCAAGTACGTCAACGGTCACCCCTCGAACCCCGCTCGCGGCTTCCAGACCGTGACCGCTTTCGGCGTGCTGGCCGACGTGGACAACGGCTACCCCACCTTCTTGGCTGAGATGACCCTGCTGACCGCTCTGCGTACCGCTGCCACCTCGGCTATGGTCGCCAAGCAGCTGGCCCGCAAGGATTCCAAGACCATGGCTCTGATCGGCACCGGTTGCCAGGCTGAATTCCAGACGCTGGGCTTCCGTGGCGTGCTGGGCATCGAAGAGGTCTACATCTACGATGTGGATGAGGCCGCTATGGACAAGTACTGCCGTAACATGGAGCCCTTGGGCATCAAGGTTCACCGCACTTCCTCCGTAGACGAGGCAGTGGCCAACGTCGACATCATCACCACCTGCACCGCAGACAAGGCACAGAACAAGATCCTCTCGGACGCCCAGGTCAAGCCCGGTGTGCACATCAACGCCGTCGGTGGCGACTGCCCCGGCAAGACCGAGCTGGAAGCCGACATCCTCAAGCGCTCCACCGTCTTCGTGGAATTCCCGCCCCAGACCCGCATCGAGGGCGAAATCCAGCAGATGGACCCGGACTTCCCTGTTACCGAGTTCTGGCAGGTTCTGACCGGTGCAGCAGAAGGCCGCACCTCCGACGACCAGATCACCCTGTTCGACTCCGTGGGATTCGCGATCTCCGACTTCGCTGCACTGCGCTACGCCAAAGACGCCACCGCGAACACCGAACTGCAGGTATTCATCGACCTGGTCGCTGATCCCGAGGATCCCAAGGACCTCTTCTCTCTCATCAAGACTCCCTCGCTGGTCTAAAACCCACACTTGCTGAGAGCAACGGGCCCGCCCCGTCGCAATTCGATGACGAATCGCGACGGGGCGGGCCCCTTTTGAGTCTCCGCTGAGAAGGTTTGTCTAGCGCACCGGGTATCCAGCGCCACGGATGGCATCTTTTACCTGCTGCACCGAAGCCTCACCAAAATGGAAAATCGAAGCCGCCAACACGGCGTCCGCCCCCGCGGCGATGGCCGGCGGAAAATGTTCGGCGGCCCCCGCCCCACCGGAGGCGATCAGCGGAAGGTTCGTCACGGCACGCACGGCAGAAATCATCTCGAGATCAAACCCCGACTTGGTGCCGTCGGCATCGATCGAGTTCAGCAGGATCTCCCCCACTCCCCGTTCTTGTGCCTCGCGAACCCACTCGAGAGCGTCGATGCCGGTCAATTCTCGTCCGCCGTGCGTGGTGACCTCGAACCCCGAGGCGGTGTGGGGCGATCGTCGGGCGTCCACGGAGAGAACGAGTACCTGAGAGCCGAAGCGCTCCACGATCTCGTTGATGACCTGGGGGTTCTTGATCGCGGCGGTGTTGATCGAGGCCTTGTCTGCCCCGGTCTTCAGCAATCGGGCGACGTCCTCGACGGTGCGCACTCCCCCGCCCACCGTCAACGGGATGAACACCGTCTCGGCGGTCTGCCCCACCATCTCGTAGGTGGTCTCGCGATCGGAAGAAGACGCGGTAACGTCCAAAAACGTCAGCTCGTCAATGCCTTCATCGTTATAGCGCCGACCCAATTCCACGGGATCCCCTGCATCGTGCAGGTTTGCGAAATTGACCCCTTTGACCACCCGACCGCGGTCCACGTCTAAACAGGCGATCACGCGCACTGCCACCGTCATGTTCAGCTCCTTCTCCGTGCTTCGCCGCGATCAGAGTCGAACGGCCTGGATAGGCGAAACCAGGATGGCGCGGGCGCCAATTTCGTAGAGGTCATCCATCACCCGGTTCACCTTCTGACGCTTGACCATGGCACGCACCGCCACCCAACCTTCGCGGTCGAGCGGAGAAACCGTGGGCGCCTCAAAACCGGGTGTTACCGCCGTGGCCTGGGGCAACAGGGATTCAGCGACATCGTAGTCGAGCATCACGTATTGGCGGGCGATCAAAACACCCTGCAGGCGCCGCACCAAGCGCTCCATCCCGGCCCTCTCGACAGGCGCGATATCCGCGCGCTTAATCAGCAACGCCTCGCTGTGCATGAGCGGCTCACCGAAGGGTTCCAACCCCGCGGCACGCATGGTGTTTCCGGTCTCGACGACGTCCGCGATAGCGTCCGCCACTCCTAACCGGATCGACGACTCGATCGCGCCATCCAGCCGCGTGACCGTGGCCTCGATACCGCGCTCCTGCAGGTAGGCCCGCACCAGTTTGGAGTATGAAGTGGCGATGCGCTTTCCTGCGAGTTGTTCAACCGCGTCGAACTGGCCGGCCGGGCCAGCGAAGCGGAAGGTGGACTTGGCGAAGTCCAAGCCCAAAATCTCCTCCGCCGGGGCCTGCGAATCCTGCAATAGGTCGCGGCCGGTGATCCCGACGTCCAACGTACCTTGACCCACATACACCGCGATATCGCGGGGGCGCAGGTAGAAGAATTCGATCTCGTTATCGGCGTCTACTAACACGAGCTCCCGCGAGTCACGCCGTTGCAGATACCCAGCTTCTTTGAACATCGCGGTGGCGGCCTCTGACAGGGCGCCCTTATTCGGTACGGCTACACGCAACATGAATGATCCTAAGACTAGAGGTATGAGTAGATGTCTTCGGGAGTCAGTCCCTTGGCTATCATCATGACCTGCAAATGGTAGATCAGTTGCGACGCCTCTTCGGCGAACTCGGCCTTCGACTGATACTCGGCGGCCATCCAGACCTCGGCTGCCTCTTCAACGATTTTCTTGCCAATGCCGTGGACGCCGGTGTCCAGCTCAGCGACGGTGCCAGACCCGGCGGGGCGGGTGGCGGCCTTCTCAGACAGTTCAGCGTACAAAGAGTCGAATGTTTTCACGCTCCCTACTCTACCTAGCTGTGACCTGTCTCTGACAAGGATGACGCCGAAGTTTCAGATAGTGGGAGCCCGATCAGGAGGAACTGGACTTGCTGAAAGGTCGGCTGAACACCGGCAACATGATGTCTTGAGCGTTATGTTCATCCACCATGTTCTTGGAGAATTCCTGGTCGGGAAACTCCTTGCGGAACTGCGCTTTGCGCAACAACCACAGCAATTCGGAGACGATGAACTGCCCGGCGGTTCCCCCGACCGACAGGCAGTAGGTGGTCACCAGCGCCTCAACGGCCAGCTCGGCGGCGCCCGATTGTTTGCCTAACAACCCCAGCATGCTCTGGTAGATCATCATCCCGGGGAACAGCGCCAACAACGACACCACCATGATAGCGTTCGAGGTGAGGTGTAGTGGTTTGGAGAGCACCACGCACACGCCGCCGACTACCGCAGCGGTGACCGCGGTGGAAGCGAAAGCGCCAACATGAAGTTCGTCGAGGAACAGGTACAGGAATTCTCCGCCCACACCCACCAGGGTGAGCGATAGCAGGCGCCACGAGCGTCCACCGCAGGCCAGAGCGAACCCGGCGGTCAGCACGGCGGCGCCGAGCAAGGGATCCACCCACGTCTTCGAATCGACCTGCAACGTCTCCACGAACCGCAGTTCCTCGGGAGCGTAGAGCTTCGCCACGGCGACGCCCACCGAGACACCGGTGATCAGACCCGCGGTGCAGATCAGGGCGTCGAGGAATTTGCCGATCGACGAAAGGTACCACCCCATCACAGCATCCTGAACTGCCCCGTACGCGGCCGCGCCCGCGAGGTAGGACGCCAGCGCGGAGACGATACAGACCACGACGTCGTTGCTGTGGGTGAGGATGCAGAACAGTGCTGAGATATGAACGGCGAGAAAACCGCCGAGCGCGAACTTGAAGATGCCGGGGGTGCGCGCGTTCTTCATGAACATCAGGGTGGTGCTGACCAATAGCGAGGTGATAGTCGCACCCACCATGATCACCCAGCCGGCACCGACGATCTGGCTGAAGCCCATGCCGATCATCGCGAACCCGATAACGTTCAGAATCCAGCTGGGTTTCTTCTGTTCTTTGTTTTCGCGACGCAACCGGGCAGTGGCCTGCTCGGCGGTGATGTTGCCCATCAGAAAGTCTTCGATGATTTCTTCGGCACTGGCGCGCCAGCTGATATCGAGCACACCGGGTTCGAGTTCGTGAATGTCGGTGTAGGGAATCTGATCATCCCCGCGCGAATCGGAGATGACGAGTTGCCCCATCGTGATGGAGATGGTGACGTTCTGCAACCCGCACTTGTCGGCGACCGCCAAGAGCGTTTTGGTCGAGGACGCGGCGGAGGCCCCGGATTTGATGAGGGCGTCGCCGAGCAGGAAGAGGAAATCGTAGGTGTCCTGTTGAGTGGCCATAAAAGTAAGACTATTACGCGTGGCACGATATGGCCGCTCAGCACTCGGGGACTGTGCAGATTTGAAGATTCCTCACAGTCCCCGGGGAGAAAATGGTGGGCTATGCAGAGAACTGGCGCAGCGTGAGCGCGGTCTCCAGGGCGGCCGAAGTGGCCTCAAATCCCTTGTCTTCAGAGGAGCCCTCCAACCCCGCACGATCGATCGCCTGCGCTTCATTGTCGCAGGTCAGCACGCCGAAGCCGACCGGGGTTTGGGTCTGAACCGAAACCTGGGTCAAACCGGTGGTAGCCGCGTCGCAGACGTATTCAAAGTGCGGGGTGCCGCCTCGAATGACCACGCCCAGGGCTACGACGGCGTCGAAGTGTTCGGCAAGTTTCGCGGCGGCTACGGGCAGTTCGAAGGTGCCGGGTACCCGCAGGACGGTGGGTTCGGCAATGCCGGCCGCGGCGGCTGCGCGGCGAGCGCCGTCCAGCAGGCCGTCCATGACCTGGGTGTGCCAGCTGGCGGCGACGATCGCCAGCTTCATGTCGCTCATGGTCTCGGGGTTGAGGTGGGTAGGTGCTGCTCCGGCGCCGGACATGGGGTTCTCCTGAGGTGGTTGGGATGGTGAATAAAATTCTAGATGTCGAAGTGCAGGTGATGGTGCATGCGACTCTGTTTGGTCTGTAGATAGCGGAGGTTCTCGGGCCGCGGGGGCACCTGGTCGGGCACCAGTTCGGTCACTTCGATCCCGGCCAGCCGTAGTCCTTCGGCCTTATCGGGGTTGTTGCTGACGAGGCTGATGCGGTCCACACCGAGTTGGTGCAGGATCACGGCCACCTGACGGTAGTCACGCATTTCTGGTTCCAGCCCCAGGTGCAGGTTCGCATCGAAGGTGTCGAGCCCCTCGTCTTGCAGGGCGTAGGCCCGCAGCTTGTTCACGAGTCCGATGCCGCGTCCTTCGTGGTTGCGTGCGTAGATGAGGTAACCGCCGATGCTCTGAATGATGTCGAGGCCCTGGGCGAGTTGCGGGCCGCAATCGCAACGGAACGAGCCGAAGAGGTCACCCGTGGCGCATTCGGAGTGCACACGTACCGCCGGCACCTCACCCTGGGCACCGATCGGCTCACCTTCATCGTTCACGGCGCGTAGGGACATGTGTTCGGTGCCGTCGGCGAATGCCCACGCCCGCATCTCGAATTTGCCGTGTGGGGTGGGTATGATGACCGGCGCCGAGGAGTCGATGAGCTGCGGGTTGGGATGCGGCAGGGGCGCGGTGGGTTCGTTCTCGTGCAGGGGAACTGGGTTCATGCACGTTCCTGGATGTAGTCGACGAGGTCCGCGATCGCGATCATGGGCATGTTGTGTTGGGTGGCAAAGGCCTTGAGTGCGTCGAAACGCATCATGGTGCCGTCGTCGTGCACCACTTCGGCGATGGCGGCCACCGGGGTGAGCCCGGCCAGGCGGCACAGTTCTACGCCGGCTTCGGTGTGGCCCTGCCGTTCGATGACTCCCCCGTCGACGGCGCGCAGCGGGAAGACGTGGCCGGGGCGGGTGAGCTCGGCCGGGGTGGAGCTTTTATCCCCGAGCACGTTCAGCGTCAGGCTACGGTCGTGGGCGGAGATACCGGTTGATTCCACCGCGGTAGCATCGCAGGAGACCGTGTAGGCGGTGTTTTTGGGGTCTTGGTTAGAGGCCACCATCGGGGGCAACTCGAGAGAGTCGGCGATCTCGTTGGTCATCGGGGCACAGATGACCCCGGAGCTGTAACGGATCGTGAACCCCATGAGTTCGGGGGTGGAGCGTTCGGCGGCGAAGATGATATCGCCTTCGTTTTCGCGGTCTTCGTCGTCGACCACGACCACGGCTCGTCCCGCGGCGATGGCTGCGACGGCCGTTTCGATGCTGTCGAGACCGCGGCGGGTTTGCGACTGCTCGGCATAGGTGCTGGGGGTTGCCGCGGTGGGAGCGTAGGCGGAGACCTCCATGATGCGCTGAACGTATTTGGCTAGTGCATCGGTTTCTAGGTTGACGGTGTCGCCGACCGTAAGTTCACCCAGGATGGTGGCGGCCAAGGTGGCCGGGATCAGCCCGACCTCGAACCAGCTGTGGGCGGCGGTGGGATGAGAGACGGCGGTGATGGTCAGGGACGCCCCCGAGACGGTAATCGAGCCCTTCTCCACCAGGTGCGAGGTGAGTTCGCGCGGGGTGCGGATGCGCAGCGTCCGCCAGGATTCGTGATCGGTCACGGCCTCCACCGTGCCGAGGCCATCCACGTGGCCCTGTACCACGTGCCCGTCGAAGCGTCCGCCGGCGGGCATACACCGTTCAAGGTTGACGCGGGTACCGGCCTGCGCCGAGCCGAGGTTGGTGCGCCGCAGCGTCTCGCCCATGACGTCTGCGACGAAGATCCCCGGTGCCGACTCCTGGCTGTCGGTGGCGGTCAAGCAAACGCCGTTGACCGAGAGGGAGCCACCGTGTTCGAGGTCGGAGATGATCTCACCGGCGTCGATAGTGATGACGGCCGATTCGGCGTGCCCGGAGGCGTTGGTAGTCATTTCTACGTGGGTGACGGTGCCGATTGCGCCGACGATACCTGTGAACATGTTTCCTCGTTTGTTGGTCTGACAGTGTGATAACCGGTGGAGATGAAGATTTATTTCGTGGCCTAGGGCGAGGGGTCTGCCGATTCGTATCCGGCGGCCAGGTGGAGCGCGACGTCCTGCCCCAGCCTTCGCACGGCGGGGCTGAGGCCGAGGTCATCGAGGCTGAAGTGGAGGGCCTGAGTGAGAGTTGCAATCTCTAGGTCTCCGACGGCGCGGCGACCGGATCCTAGGAACATCGGAGCCTGGTACAGAAAGATCTCATCCACGAACCCCGCGTGAAGAAAGGCGGTGGCGACGCTCGGCCCGCCCTCGATCATGAGGTGAGAAATCCCGCGGCGGTGCAACTCATCCAGCGCCTTCTGGGGGTCGCGGGTCCGCAGGTGCAGGTATCGTCCGTCGGCAGCCAGCTTGGAGCCCTCGGGCACCGGGCGTTGCCCCATGATCACCGGCAACGGCTGGCGCGGTTGCAGGTGCCCTTCGGGGGTGCGTGCGGTCAACGAGGGGTTATCGGCGTAGACGGTGCCGGTGCCCACCAGGATCGCGTCGGCGCGGGCGCGGATGCTGTGGCCGTCAGCGCGAGCCTGCGGGCCGGTGATCCACTGGCTGGTGCCGTCGGAGGCGGCGATGTAGCCGTCCATGGTTGAGGCGATTTTGAGGGTCACCCAGGGGCGGCCGGCGGCGGCCGCGGCGAACCAGCGGTTGTTGAGTTGAAACGATTCTGTCTCCCGCAACCCTTGTTCTGCGCGGATTCCGCGGGAACGCAGGTATGCGGCTCCCCCGGCTGCCGCATCGGTCTGATCTGCGTAGGCGTAACGGACGTCGGTGATCCCGGCTTCGGCAATAGCGTGTGAGCAGGGCCCGGTACGACCGGTGTGATTGCAGGGTTCCAGCGTCACGAACATACGGGCGCCGGTGAGGTCGCATCCCGCGTGGCGGGCCTGGGCGATGGCGTCAGCTTCAGCGTGTGCGGTGCCGGCTCCACGATGCCAACCGATGTGCAGAACCCGGTTGTGCAGATCGGTAATCACCGCGCCCACGAGCGGATTAGCCCCGCGGATTCCCAGGCGGGCGGCGGCAAGGGCGAGATCCATGGCGGCTTCATCGGTCACTGCCGTGCCCCGCTGAGCCAAGATCTGCTCGGCTGTTTTCATCTCTACCCTTCGCTCTCAGGCTCCGGGGAGGACACACGGGGGCGCACGCTACCGTTACGGCACAGCGGGCGCAGTTAACCGCCGAATGCACGTGCTTCCTACCATCCAGACTGTACTGTCGGTCCCGGAATTTCACCGGATCGGCCGGGGCTCCGCTAGGAAGCCTACGGTTCGCGGACTATCACCGCCGGTTCGGAATTTCACCGACCCCGGAGCACGTTTACTTCTCGATTATGACACATTCTCATCGGCTGAGGTGAGCCGGTGCTTCGCGCCGCCGGTTGATTGGGTCCTAGAGCGGGATGCTCAGGGGCGGTCTTCTTCGGTGCTTGGGGCGGTGGCTGCCGCGAGCAAGGTGGCCCGATAGTTGGCTTTGGCGCGCAGGGCATCGCGGCGGTAACCGTGGGCCTGGAAGGTGTCGAGGGCCTGTTTGGCCAGCGGAACCGCCCGCTCGACGTTGCGATCGTCGAACTCGATCGCGGCCAGCCCCTCCAGGCACGTTCCGATTTCCCAGAAAGCCTGTAGCTCGGTGAAAATCTCCAGGGCCTCCTGGTACATCAACCGGGCGCCGTCGTTCACATGATCTAACTTCTCGAGATAGGCCAGTTGCATCAGCGCGGTGGCCTTGGCTCGCAGGGCCGAGGGCGCGGCAGTGTTTGCCACGGCCTGGGTGAAGTGCGAGATCGCGTCGGTGAAATTCTCGCGAGCATCGTTGATCAGGCGTTCCTGCGCGAAGATGGACGCCGCGCTGTGCTTGTTCTGCCCCGCCTGCTCGAATTCGCCTGCGGCGGCGTAACTATCGCCGGCCAAGGCGTGGAAGCGTCGGGCTTCGTGGGTATTGCCAAGGGCGGCGTACATCAGCGCGATATTCTGTCGCTGCTCCGCCAACTGCAGGTGCAAGTCGTAGCGTTCGTAAAACTCTAAGGCGGCCAGCGCATGCTCGAGGGCGGCCTGCGGTTGCCCGGCGTTGTTCAGCGCCGCCGCAATGGCGGCGTGGCACATGGTCTGGCCCTCTTCTTCGAAGGACTCCCGGAAGAGCTCTTGGGCTTTCTCGAAGACGGGGATGCTGGCCGTCCAGCGGCCCATCTCGAAGATCGTCTTGGCCCGCTCGAAGGTTTCCCAGGCGTGCCCTAAGGGTGTGTGAGCTGCTCGTTGGTGAGCCGGCATAGTACCTCCTTCAGGGCCTGGATCTCTGCGCTGTAATGCTCTTACCTTACTCGTCCGCTACCTCGGCCTCAACGATGTGCGGCAGACCCTTTTTCGGCCGCGCCTCGTAAACCTGCGATTGCCGCCTCGATGTCGTCGGCCCCGTACACCGAGGAGCCGGCCACGAAGGTATCCGCTCCGGCTTCTGCCGCGGCGAGAATGGTCTGCTCGGTGATGCCGCCATCGACTTGCAGACGCAATGAAAGCTCCGAACCGGAGATCGCCTGGGCGGCCCGTCGGATCTTCGGCAGAGTAACTTCTAAGAATTTTTGGCCACCGAACCCGGGCTCCACCGTCATGATCAACAGCATGTCCAGTTCGCTGAGCATGTCCAGATACGGTTCCACGGCGGTGGCAGGACGGAGCGCCATACCCGCTTTGGTGCCCGATTCCCGCAGTGTGCGGGCCAGTTTGATGGGGGCGATCGCGGCCTCGGCGTGGAAGGTCACCGACTCGCACCCGGCCTCAGCGTACTGCGGGGCCCAACGGTCGGCGTCCTCAATCATCAGGTGCACGTCGAACGGCACGGGGGAAACCTCACGCAAGCGCTTAACCACGGGCAGTCCCCAGGTGAGGTTGGGTACGAAATGGTTATCCATCACGTCGATGTGGGCGGCGTCTGCCGTGGAAATCGCGTTCAGCTCGGAGGCGAGCTGGGAGAAATCGGCGCTCAGGATCGAGGGATGAATGTGGTGTTCGCACGGCATAGGGAGCCTCCTGCTCTGACGTAGGCGACGGTATTAGCATCTACTGTATGCCAGAGCGGAGGCAACCCCCAGCCTTGGTGGGGTTATGGCCTAGAAATCACCGTCAATGTCGGTGACCACGATGACCTTCTCGTTAACGAATTCCTTGATGCCCAGATCGGTCAGCTCGTGGCCGTAACCCGAGCGCTTCACGCCACCGAAGGGGATGTCCGCCTTGGCGCCGGTGGGCTGGTTAATGAAGACCATTCCGGTATCGATCTGACGCGCCAAACGCTGGGCCTTATCGATGTCAGTGGAAAAGACGGAACCGCCCAGGCCGAAGGGGGTGTTGTTGGCCAGACGGATCGCGTCGGCTTCGTCGCGAGCGCGGTAGATCGAAGAAACCGGTCCGAAGAATTCGATCTGGCTGGTCTTCGAGTCGTCGGGGATGTCGGTGAGGATCACCGGGCGGTGGAAGGCTCCGGTCGCGGGCATGTCCAGTTCAATCTCTTCCATGGAGATGCCCTCTGCCTCAGCCAGACGCAACTGTTCTTGCAGAACCTCCAACGCTGCTTGTGAGGAGAGCGGGGCCAGCGTTGTGGTCGAGTCCATGGGGTCGCCCATCTTCAGCTTCTTGACTTCTTCGCGGTAGACCTCGAGGAAGCGATCGTAGACGGAGTCTTCGACAATGATGCGCTTGGAGGAGACGCAGACCTGGCCGGCGTTCCAGTGACGGCCGAAGGCGGCCCACTTGGCGGCTTTTTCGACCTCGGCGTCGGCGAGTACCACGAACGCGTCTGCGCCGCCGAGTTCGAGGGTGGACTTCTTCAGGTTCTTCGCGGCTATCTGGGCGATGGCGGCGCCTGCCTTCTCCGAGCCAGTCAGCGCGACGCCGCGCACGCGATCATCACCGAGAATCTGTTCGGAGGCGTCGTGAGAG
This sequence comes from Rothia sp. LK2588, assembly GCF_040946465.1. Classification (NCBI taxonomy): domain Bacteria; kingdom Bacillati; phylum Actinomycetota; class Actinomycetes; order Micrococcales; family Micrococcaceae; genus Rothia; species Rothia sp. LK2588. Next base: position 743,860 of record NZ_JAYWLS010000001.1, read on the forward strand.
GCGAAGACGTTGACGAGCAGACCCTCCGGTGCGCCGGCCTCGTGCAGAAGGTCGACCATGGCCAGCGCCGATTGGGGCACATTGGAGGCGTGCTTGAGCACGATGGTGTTGCCGGCGGTTAGCTGGGGTGCCGAGATGCGGATGACCTGGTAGAAGGGAAAGTTCCAGGGTTCTACCGCGTAGAGTACGCCCAGCGGCTCGGGAACCAGCTTGACGTCGGTGTCGTTGAACCCGCGGGCGCGGATGTATCGCGGGGTGAGGTGTTCAGCACCGAACTTGACGTAGTAGTCGAGCATCTGGGCACAGAGCTCGACTTCGAGCTCCGCCTCGCCGATGACCTTGCCCATCTCCATGGTGAGGATTTCGGCGTACTGACGCTTCTTGGATCGAAGAATCGAGGCCGCGGCCGCTAGGATTTCGGCGCGTTCTTCGAACGTGGTCTCTTTCCACTTCAAGAAGGCTTCGTGAGCGGTGGTGATGGCCTGCTCGATCTGCTCTTCGGTGGCGGTGTCGAATTCTTTGACGACTTCGCCGGTGTAGGGGTTGGTGGTTGCGTAAGCCATAGTTGCTCCTTGGTTCGGGGGCCGCCGGGACAGTATCGGCGGCCCGAGGTGACTATGGTTTATATCCTACTTCTAGTGATACAGAGCACAATAGGGGCCGTTGTTTTGAAACCCTTTTGTTACTTTTTACGGAAGAGCGCAAAGAACATGGCGTCGGTGCCATGGACGTGCGGCCACAGCTGAGCGGTCATCGCCTCGGCACCGGCGTCCGGCAGCGGGCGGGAGGGGTCGCGCCGGCCGGAAAGTACCGACTCCCCGTCAACGACCCGACCCGCAGCGCGCAGCGCCGCACCCGAGTCGAGCAGTTGCACCTCGTTGCTGCGAAGGATGTCCATAACGATGTTTTGCGTCTCCGCCATGTGCGGCGAACAGGTCACGTAGGCGATCAGGCCACCGGGACGGGTCACCTGGACGGCCGCCTCAAAGAGCTCCTTTTGCAGGGGCAACAACTCGGCGATATCGCGCGGAGTCTTACGCCATCTCGCCTCGGGGCGACGACGCAACGCGCCGAGTCCCGAACACGGGACGTCCACCATGACGCGGTCGAAGAGCTGTCCCGCCTCCATGCCCTCGGGCAACAGTGATGCTTTGGCGGTGGTCTCGGCGATCTTTCGACCGTCGGCGGTGACTACTTTGAAGCTGTTCTGCGGTAGGGGCTTGAGCGAGGATTCCACCAGTTTGGCGCGGTGTTTTGACGACTCGTTCGCCAGCAACGATCCCCCGCGCTGAACGGCCAGGGCGCCCAAGAGGGCCGCCTTACCACCGGGGCCAGCGCAGAGATCGAGCCACGCACGATCCGGCCCCTGCAGGGGAGCCTGAGCCAGAGCACGCGCCACCAGCTGGGAGCCTGCGTCCTGGGCGCGCACGGTACCGGAACGCACCGACTCCAGGCGGGAGAGGTCGCCTGCCGAATAGTAGGCGGAACCTTCGACCAGGTCACCCTCTCGGGCGCCCTGGGCAACGGCCTCGCCCAGATCCCCCAGCCCGGGCAGCGCCACCAAGTTCACCGCGGGCGCCACGTTGTCGGCCTGCAACAGGTCGACCAATTCCTCTGGGTCACGGCCGTGGGCGGAAAGGGCCTGTTTCATCGCGCGCACGATCCACCCCGGATGCGAATACTCAAGACCCAAGCGTTCGTTCTCGTCGCTGGCGCCCTCGGTGATCTCCGTGCGCCACTGGGCCTCGCTTCGCTCGGATACCCGGCGCAAGACAGCGTTGATGAAGGACGCCGGTCCCGCCCCGATCTCGGCGCGGGCCAGGGCAACGGTGGAATTGAGCGCCGCGTGGGCCGGAACGCGCATTCCTAACAGTTGGTGAGTGCCCAATCGCAGGGCGCTGACCACCTGCACGTCAGTTTTGGCCAGCGGGCGATCCATGCACCGGGCAAGGATGGCGTCGTAGGTGCCTTGGTGGCGCAAGGTGCCGTAGGTCAGTTCGGTAGCGAACGCGGCATCCCGATGGTTCAGGTGATGCTGCCGGATCGCCTTGGGCAACACGAGGTTGGCGTATGCGTCGTCGGTGCTGACGGCGTTGATCACCTCAAACGCGCAGAGTCGCGCGGGATCGGCAGTACGGCGGCGTTGACCCGGCGCCAGCTGAGACTTTTGGCGCTCGTCCATCGTGCGGCGGTTGCGTTGGCGACCCCGCGCATCTCGGCGGATATTCTTCTGCCCGCCCTCGCGCTCAGTCCGGTCTCCCCTGCCGCGCGACGTTCTGCGCTGCGAACGAGCGCCATTCGCTCCAGGGCCCTCGTGATTCTGTTGACTCATGCCAATACCACCTTGTTCTCGGCCAACTCTTGACCTAGGCCGCGCGCCCAGGCGGCGGCGTCCATCATTTTTTTGCCGGCAGGTTGCACCAGCGTCAGTTCGAGACAACCGTCGGCACAGGTAACCACCGGTTTCTTCGCCACCAGGCGCACCGTACCGGGTTCTCCCTCGGCGGTAGCCGAACTGGGGGCCAGCATACCCACCTTGAAGCGATTGCCGTTGAATGTGCACCAAGCCCCCGGCTCGGGGGTGACCCCGCGTACCTTTGCCAGGATCGCGGCCGTCGTGTCGGCGAAATTCAGTCGAGCATCATCGATGGTGAGCTTCGGCGCATGGGTGGGTTCACCGGCCTGTTCGGTACCGGGTTTGCCGGCGGCGATGAGCTCGAAAGTGCGAGCCAGCAACAATCCGCCGGTATCCGCCAGACGCTGCAAAATATCACCGGCGGTGTCTTCCTCTGCAACCAGGGTTGACTCCGAGAGGAAGACCGGACCGGAATCCAGCCCCGCCTCGATCTGGAAGGTGGTGGAGAAAATCTCGGTCTCTCCGGCCATCAGGGCCCGTTGCACGGGCGCGGCACCGCGCCACTTCGGGAGTTGCGAAAAGTGCAGGTTGATCCACCCATGGGACAACAGGTCCAGGGCCGATTGCGGCAAGATGGCCCCATAGGCCACTACGGCCGCCACGTCTGCGTTGAGCGCATCCACGGCCTCGGCAATGTGCTCCGACCAGCGGTTCGCCTTGACCACGGGAATTCCCAGCTCCTCAGCCCGAGCCGCCACCGGGGACGGTGTGAGGCGGCGCTTGCGGCCGACCGGGGCGTCCTCGCGGGTCAGCACACCCACAACCTCGTAACCGGCCTCGATCAACCCGTTCAGCGGGGCGACCGCGATCTCGGGGGTGCCGGCATAGAGAACCTTAAACGTCATCGTCGACCTCCAAAAGCTGCACCCTGTCCCTGGGACGAGCCACCGAACGAACCGGCACCTAACGAGCCCCCACCGAATGAGGCGCCTGCACCAAAGGCGGAAGAAACCGCACCCGCACGCTCAGTACGCGTCGCCGAGGAGATGCGCTCATAGTCGGCGGCGCGGATGGCGCGCATAATGCGCTTTTTGTCTTCACCGACGACACGGTCGATGAACAGGTGGCCATAGAGGTGGTCGGTTTCATGCTGAAGCATGCGAGCGAAGAGCCCCTCGCCCTCCAGCACGATGGGCTGGTTATTGTAATCCACGCCGCGCACCCGCGCCCATTTCTTGCGCGGGGTCTCCGACGACAGACCGGGTACCGACAGGCACCCCTCGCCGCCCTCTTGATCCTCGTCGCCAACTTCGAGCACCGGGTTGATCACGTGGCCCTCACGGCCATCGATATTGCCAAAGGTAAAAATGCGCTTAGATACGCCCACCTGCGGCCCCGCCAGGCCCACACCGTTGACCTCGTACATGGTCTCTAACATGTCCGAAACCAGTTTCTTCAGCTCGTCGTCGAAGACGGTGATGTCTTCACAGGCAGTGCGCAAAACCGGGTCTCCCACGGTGCGAACCGTCAAAATGCTCATCGTTGCTTCCTTCAGTCGGGGCGTCTATCGATTAAGTCTAAGGAATTCCTGCACCCGCCACGCCATGCCTACCGGGTGTGGCAGATCTGTGAAGATGCAGGATAGGCAGAATGATCAGAGCGGCGGCGGCACCACAGGCATCAAGACGTCGCAGTCGTGCTGCCCCAGCGCCCGGTTATAGTCCCACACCCTCTTCAGAGCGCAAAACTTATACCAGTTATGTTCCAACACCTGCGGGTTTGCCTGTTGCGGCACCACCTCGGTCTCCCCCAGCGCCACACCCATGAGAATCGGTGCATCGCCGTGTTGCCAGGGCTCCCACTCGCCCTTTTCGGCGTCCACCAGAGCCTCCTCGGCCTTCACGCCAGCTACCAGTTGCATCACCACTTTGGCGTCGAGGGCCTTGACGCGCCCTCTGCGGTCGGTGCCCTTCGTCTTGTAGTCGATGATGCAGGTACGTCCGGCGATCTGCGCCACCAAATCCAGCGTGCCCGCGTACCCCACGGTATCGTTCCAGATCGTGACCTCGGTGGCCAACGGGGTCGGGCGATATAACTCCCACCACTCGTCAAAACGGTCCGCGAAGGCCATCTCACCGTTGACTGTCAGAGCCTCTCGCGCCTGCTCAACTTCATGCGGTAGGCCCATGGCGTGCAACGCCACGTTCTCCGCGTAATTGTGCACGCGGTCTCCGCGGGCGGCGGCTTGATCACGGTAGCGCTCCGAGGCGCTCGCGGCGTCCCGGATGATGGCGAATTTCAATCCGCCCGACGATGAGGCGCGATAGGCACGATGATCTTCCAACGCGGCCTTAGCGGCCATGTATCCGTGCCATCCGCTCAGATCCGATGCTTGTTGCCCGATGACGGTGGTGATCGAGGGAACCAGCAGATCTCCTCCGGTGTGGCGGGCATACATGCGGCCGAATTCCGTGCTGGTGGCCAATCGCGGCGACGTCATCTCTGCACCCTCTCTCCCCCAAATTTTTGCGACTCGTCTGGCCTGGCGGGGCTGACGTTCCGGCGTGCGCTCTCAGGGCCACGAAAAAACCCCGTCAGAAGATGAACAACTGACGGGGTTCGTGCGCTGATACGAGCGTTCATATCGTGCGCGATACTGGGTTCGAACCAGTGACCTCTTCGGTGTGAACGAAGCGCGCTACCACTGCGCTAATCGCGCGAGCGGTTGACGAGACTTGAACTCGCGACATCCACCTTGGCAAGGTGGTGCTCTACCAACTGAGCTACAACCGCAACTCGAATAACTATACACAATGGTAGGTGGTCTTTCAACCTGGCGAGACTATTGCAGGTGCACTTCTTGCCAGTCACATACCTTGGAAAGAAGGTACCGATCATGAGTTGCAACAACAACACTCGACTGGGTTCCCCTGAGATGGGGTATAAGTTGGTCGAGCAGGGTCATTGATAGGTGGTTGGTCGGTTCATCGAGCAGCAGGACGTGAGGACGTTGAGCTATAGTGACTGCCAGGTGGAGTCTCCTTTGCTGGCCAGCGGAAAGCTGCCCAACACGGGTGGTACGCGCTTCGGTGGCCAGTAAACCCAGGCTTTCTAGAGTCGGCGTGTCCGAATACTCCGCGTAGGTACCTGTTTGAATGAGGCTCTGCCGATACACATCTTCTGGGGTTAGCTCTGGGTTCCACTGGGGCACCTCTTGCGACAACAGGGCTATCTTCACCTCAGGAGCTACTGTCACACTGCCGTTTGTGGGGGCCAGCTCCCCTGCCAGCATGGAAATCAAGGTTGATTTACCGGTCCCGTTTCCACCGGTCACCACGATTTTTTGCCCGGTCCTTAGCGATAAGCTAACATCATGGGCACTGCGCCCCAGATATGCGATATCGCTAGCTTCAAGCAATAGCTTTTCTTTCTCAATTCGCACCTCTGGGTACTGCAGAATACTCGGGGGCTCAGGAACTTCAATGTCATAGCTTTCCAGCTCGTTAAGACGTTGCTTGAACGCTTTGACATGGCTAGCAGCTCGCGTAGCTCGCTGATGCTTTCCTGTCCCCTTGGGCGGCCGCCACCCTGTGTGCAACCTAGCCCCTGCCTCTTCAACCGCCTGTCTCAGTTCTTCTGTGCGGTTGATGTGGTCTTGATAGGTTTTCTCCCACGCAACACGGTCTTTTCGTTTTCCCTTCTGCCACCCTTTGTAGCCACCAGAGTAGACCTGGGGCACCCCTTGTAATGACGGGTCAAGATCGCAGAAAGTCTGCGCAACGTCAACCAGGAGTTGCCGGTCATGGCTGACTACCGCAAATCCGCTCTTTAGCTCCTGCAGGGACTGAGTCAGGAATTCAATCGACTCTCTATCTAAATGATTGGTTGGCTCATCAAGTAGAAGTACATCTGCTCCTGCGCCGAGAAGCACAGCAAGCCTAACCCTGTACCTTTGGCCCACCGACAGGGTGCTAAGGTTTCGGGATCGGTCTGTACACGCTTTTAGTCCGTGGAGCGCTTGATCGATTTTTCTGTCAATATCCCATGCTTCCAGTGCACTAACTTTTTCTAGCGCTTGAGCGTAGGCAACCTCTGCCCCCTCATGTCCAAGCGCGAGTAATTCTGACGCTCTGTCGAGGTCTGCAAGTGCCGTGTGTGCATGCTGAGTGGATAGTTTGATGAGATCGCCTACAGTTTGATGGTCGATCAATGCCATATCCTGCCCAACAAAAGCGATTGTCCCCTGAGATGCCACTTCACCCAGGTCAGGGTTTTCTAGGCCTGACAGTATTTTGAACAGGGTGCTTTTCCCTGTACCGTTCTCTCCAACGACCGCCATCTTGGTATGTTCCGATATTGTCAGGTTTAAATCTGAGAAGAGTATTTTTCCGCCTCTAGTGGCGGAGATATTTTCTGCCTTGATGTGTGCGGTGGCGGATGTTCCGCTCTGGTGAGTAACGAAGCCTAATGTTTGAGGTTCTACGGGGTGACGTTTGTTGTTTCGCATATTCTCTCTAGTCCGTTGAGGGTACGACTATGTACCCGTTCATCTGGGGTGATGGAACGGCGGCTGAAGAGATTGAACCCTAGGTGTAAGCCGCCTTTAGCGGCGGATCCAGGGCTTAGCGATAGCTACTGCGAAATACATGGTGAACACTCTATCAAGTGGTAGATAGCGACGCAAAAGCCCCGGTTCGGTGAACCGGGGCTTACGTGGAGCGGTTGACGAGACTTGAACTCGCGACATCCACCTTGGCAAGGTGGTGCTCTACCAACTGAGCTACAACCGCGCAGCGAAGAAATGCTAAACACCCAGAATTAACCTGATGCAATTTATCGGCGGTCTTCGTGGAATACATCACATCAATATCTAAGAATGTTTAAACACAAAACCCCGCCTCTTTCGAGACGGGGTTATCTGTGCGCGATACTGGGATCGAACCAGTGACCTCTTCCGTGTCAGGGAAACGCGCTACCGCTGCGCTAATCGCGCTAAAAACAATATTTTATTGTTTGCGAGGTGAGGACGGGATTTGAACCCGCGTACACGGCTTTGCAGGCCGCTGCCTAACCACTCGACCACCTCACCGAGCCTTGCATGTAAGCTAGGGCGTGTATTTCATCAGTGATGAAATATCATGCGAGCGGTTGACGAGACTTGAACTCGCGACATCCACCTTGGCAAGGTGGTGCTCTACCAACTGAGCTACAACCGCATATCAACTCTATGATCTTCGCGGATTTCTCCGTTCCGACCGGCTGACAGGTAAATACTTTACACACATTTGGTGCGCGTGCCAAATCGAGTCGACACTCACCTAAAATCCCCGGAAACTCAGGGTGAAACGGGGCAAGAATACCCCGTTTCAACCACGCGAGTCTGAGGAATTTTTTATGTTTTGCTTCACACTCGCGAGGATTCCGCACCCTCGCGCGCCAGTGCAGTCAGACGAGAAATCGCGCGGTAATACTTCTTTTGGTAGCCACCGGCCAGCATTTCTTCGGTGAAGACCTGATCAAAGGGAACTCCCGAAGATACGATTGGCAGGTCCTTGTCGTAGAGGCGGTCTGCAAGCACCACGAAACGCAACGCCACCGCCTGCTGGGTAATCGGCTCGACGTTGGTCCAGCAGATCCCCTCCAGGTTGTCGATGAGCTGACGGTAGCGGGAAGGGTGCACCCGCGAGAGATGCTCTACCAGCGCCGGGAAATCATCCAGCGCCACCCGGGTGTCCGGGGCGAAGAGCCGCTCCACGGTAGCCTGTTCCTCACCCACCGCCACCGGCCGCGGCGCCTCGGGTAGTCCGCGATGTCGGTAGTCCTCGCCGTCCACCCGTAGCACCTTGAACTGATCGGCAAGCACCTGGATCTCTCGCTTGAAGTCGGCGGCCGCGAAACGTCCCTCACCCAACGCGCCAGGCAGGGTGTTGGAGGTCGCGGCGATCTTTACCCCGGCGTCCGAAAGTTCACGCATGAGGCGCGACATCAACACGGTGTCGCCCGGATCGTCCAGCTCAAACTCATCGATGCACACCAGCTTGTACTGGCTCAGTGCCTGAACCGTCTTGCTGAAGGTCAGGGCACCTACCAGGTTCGTGTATTCGACGAACGTGCCAAACGCCTTCGGACCCTCAACCGCGTGCCATAGCGAGGCCAGCAGGTGCGTCTTACCCACGCCGAATCCACCGTCAAGGTAAATACCGTTGAGGCCGGACGGCGCCTGCGCCCCGCCCCCAAAAAGTCGAGAAAAGAAACCCCCGCCAGAGGAGGACGACTTGCCCACCGTCTGCGCAAAAGCCTGGAGCTCCCGAACGGCCTCCGCCTGCGAGGGCTGAGCGGGATCGGGATGATAGGTATCGAAAGAGACCTCACCAAACCGCTCCGACGGTCGGAAGCCCTGCAGAAGTTCCTCCGCAGAAACGTGAGGGTGACGGTCGACGAGATGCTCAAAGGTAGCCAAAGGATCAACTTTCATGCTGCGGTGTACCCTGAATCGGCGGTGAAACAGGGGCGTTCTTCTCAGACTGTAGTCTAGTGCATCGCCAATGACCTGCCCCGGCTTCGAGGATAAACTTTTCACGAAAGAAACCCCGAGAGAAGGCAGGTATTCCGTGGGCAAGAAAAAAGGTTCAGACTCAGCATCTACCGCTGCCGTGGTGACACTGCGCCAGTCCGGCGTGGAGTTCGAGATCCGCCAGTACGAACATCGTGACGGTGAACAGGCCTTCGGCAAGGAGGCCGCCGCCTCCCTCGGTCGAGATGAGGCGCAGGTCTTCAAGACCCTGATGATCCACCACGAGAACAACTTTGCTATATGCATCGTGCCGGTGGCCGGCAAGCTCAACCTGAAGAAAGCAGCCGCGGCGCTGGGATGGAAATCGGCGACGATGGCAGACCCCAAGGTCGCCGAGCGTCGTTCCGGATACGTGGTGGGTGGGATTTCACCCATCGGCCAGAAGACCGCACACGACACTCTGCTGGACCACAGCGCCACCGAGTTTTCGACGATCCTGGTCTCCGGAGGAAAGCGCGGTGTAGACGTCGAGCTCTCCCCCGGCGACCTGTTGGCCGTGGTCTCCGGACGCTACGCCGACCTGCAGATGCCGGCCTAAGCTACCCGAGATCACGAGCTCAGGCGAGGCGATAGCCACTCGACTACAGTGTCCCGCCATCGCTTCGGGTCGACGTTCCACTCCCGGGTGTGGCTGGCCCCGTGGAAGGCGACGAAGTCAACCAACGGAGATTTCTCGGCCAGCTCCTGACTGCTGGACGGAGGCACAAAAGTATCGTCGAGCGAATGGATGATCAGCGTAGGTACCGAAATATCCTCGGGTCGGCGGGTCCAGGAGAGTTTGCCGAGATCGATCGGTCGCTTCAGACCGGTGAAGAAGTTCAGCGCCGGGGTTGAAATCATCGAAACCCCCAGCTGACCGATACGGAGCGGAATCTTATTGAGCTGACCGTGATACTGAATCAGGTTCAGCCAGTCCACGGCCGGTCCGTCCAAGACCATGGCGCGGATGCGGTCACGATACCGGCCGCGATCCATGGCCTGCAGGCAGATGGCCGCGCCCATCGACCAACCGAAGAGCACCACATCGCGAGCCCCGTGGTCCAGGGCATAGGCGATCGCGGTATCGACGTCTTCCCATTCGGTGAAACCCAAACCGTAGCGTCCGTCCTCGGCGGAGGGGGCCTCACGGTCGGTGCGGTACGAGATATGTAGCGAGGTCATGCCTAGTCTCTGGGTGGCTTCGAGCGCTCGTAGGGTTTCGGCCCGCGTCGAGCCCATGCCGTGCACCATAATCGCCCACGTCGCGCTGTCGTCGGGCGTTGCCGAAGACGAAGGACGCTGCCCCTCGAGTGCCGCCTGGGGGTGAACGACCCACGCCGGTGCGCTGCCCACCTCAAGTTCTAGCGAGACGTCATCGGCTACGTAACCGGCCTCCTCGGGGGTTCGATACACCGACCCGGAGATCCGCGCGCGGGCGGCCACGGCAAGATCCCCAGACCGCACGACGTTGACGCGACGCACCACCGAATTGTCATCCGGATGGTAGGCCAGCACCTCGCCCAAGACCGCAAAGGATTGTCCACCGTTGAAATACAGTCCGTACTCCCCCGGCGCTACGGTGACCAGGCTAGCCGGTAGTCGAACAGAGGTTGGCTGGCCCGTCAGCTGTTCGGCGTAGGAGTCATACCCGACCGCCAAGATCTTGACGTTCTCCACCGGTCGCTTCGGCGGCACCACCACCTGACGGGCAAAGTAAGCGGCAACGCCCGCGCCACCGGCCACGGCGGTACCGGTCACCGCGGCCCCCACGCCGGCGCCCACCGCCGCAGACGGTAGCGTCTTCTTCAGATTCTCAGCGGTGACAAGTTCACGGAACAATCGCATAGCTACCTCGCCTTCTGCACGGAATACCACCAGTCTATAAGGTGTTAACAACAGCGAAAGAGCACACAGCGAAAGGACCATCATGAGCGAGAACGTACCGGGCGTGGGCAAGATCGCCAAAGACTGGAAGTCGGTTCTCAACCCCGCCGAATACGAGGTATTGCGCAACGCCGGCACCGAACGTCCCTTCACCGGTGAATACTGGGATACCACCACCGAGGGCGTCTATGCCTGCCGCGCCTGCGGCACCGAACTATTCCGTTCTAGCGAAAAATTTTCCTCGCACTGCGGCTGGCCCTCGTTCTTCCAGCCGCTGGCCGAGGACCGCGTGCGGTATCTGGAGGACGACTCGCTCGGCATGAAGCGCGTCGAGGTGCGCTGCGCCGCCTGCGATTCCCACTTGGGCCACGTCTTCGAGGGAGAAGGCTACGAGACCCCCACCGACCTGCGCTATTGCATCAATTCGATCAGCCTCCGCCTGGAGGAACGGGCCGTAGATCAGGATTAAGCGGGTCTCAGATGCCCCGATGCTCAGGCAACGCCTACAATGGTGAACGTTCTGTACAGCGATCAGGAAACGGCACGACCATCATGAACCAGACCCACCAGCATGGCCAGCTCACCGGTGAGCAGTTTGGGCTGGCGGGTCTCGACATTCCCGAGGTCGTCCCGCTCAACGAACCTGCCGACGGTATCCCCAGCGTCATCAGCACCCCGCGCGGTTTACGCAACGCGATCGCCCGGTTAAGCGAGGCCGGCGGGCCGGTCGCCGTAGACACTGAACGAGCATCGGGCATCCGCTACGGACAACGGGCCTTCCTCGTGCAGCTCAAGCGCGGAGATTCGGGCATTATCCTGATCGACCCCGAGGCTTTCGAGGACCTTACCGAACTCAACGATGCGCTCGCCGGTACCGAATGGGTGATCCATGCAGCCACCCAGGATCTGCCCTGTCTGCGGGAGCTGGGGCTCAACCCCGATTTTCTCTTTGATACCGAGCTGGCAGCCCGCATCGCCGGGTTCGACCGGGTGGGGTTGGGAGCCATGGTGGAGCGCCTGCTGGGCTTCAAGCTGGCCAAGCAACACTCCGCCGAAGATTGGTCGAAACGCCCGATCCCCGAGGATTGGTTGGTCTATGCAGCGCTGGACGTCGAGGTGCTCATCGATCTACGCGACGCCCTCGAGGAGGAATTACGCGCTCAAGACAAGTTAGCCTTCGCGGCTGAGGAGTTCGCCTACCTGGCCGCCGCACCGGATCGCCCTGCCCCGCGCGACCCCTGGCGCAAGACCAAAGGCATCCACGGTATTCGCAACCGGCGGCAACTGACCGCCCTGCGCAACCTCTGGTACGAGCGTGAGAGCCTGGCCGAGAAAAAAGACGTCGCCCCCAAGCGCCTCCTGCCGGACGCCGCTCTCATCCAGGCCGCGCGACAGATGCCGCGCTCGGTTCCGGGCATTCTCGCCGTACCTGGGTTCCAGACCAGGGCTCTCAAACGCGAGGCCACGCGCTGGGTACGCGCCGTCAACGAGGCGCTGGCCGATGATAATCCAGTGCCCTATACCACCCCGGCCGAAGGTCCCCCGCCGATGAAGGCCTGGCAGACCAAGCGTCCGCGTTCGTACGAACTCTTCCAAGAGGCCAAAACCGCGGTACACACCCTGGCAGAGCAGATGAGCATCCCCCAGGAAAACTTGTTGACCCCCGATACCCTGCGTCGATTATGCTGGGAGCCACCTGAACCGGCGAATTCTCACAACATCGCCGACCGGTTAGCGCAATTGGGGGCGCGCTCCTGGCAAATTGACCTGGTAGTTCCCACAATTCTCCCAACCTTCACGGGTACCCTGAAGGTATAAATTTTTACTCTCAAGGAGTCGACTATGTCTGAGAATTCCGAGCAGCTGGCCCGTCTCTTCAATCGCCGCGCTGCCCTGGGCGGCGCGGGACTGGGTGCCGCAGCCATCACGTTGGCCGGTTGTGGTTCCACTTCCGAACAATCCAACTCTGGCGGCTCCAGCTCGTCCGATATCGACCCCCGCGCGCCGCAGGAACCCACCGATGTCGCCGCCGCCTCGGACGTCCCCGTCGGCGGTGTCTATAAGGCGACTGCGGGTAACACCACGGTGATGGTGACCCAGCCCGAAAAGGGCAACTTCAAGGCGTTTTCCGCGGTGTGCACCCACCAGGGTTGCATCGTCAACGTGCAGGATTCGGTGATGGTCTGCCCCTGTCACGGTGCCAAGTACTCGCCGAAGGACGGTTCGGTGACCGCGGGCCCCGCGCCGAAGGCCCTGCCGGAATTCAAGGTTCAGAAACAGGGCGAGCGCCTGATCGTCTCCTAACGGTCACACCTGAAAACTCAAGATGCCCGGTGGCTCAAGCCACCGGGCATCTTATTGCGCTGATCGCCTAGCGAGAGTGCTTGGGCTTCTCGCCCTTGCCGCGTGCGTAGGGCACCATGTCTCCGGCGAGCTGGGCGAGGATGTTGGAGCGGATCTTCTCTGCCGTCAGTCCGACCTCTTCAAAGATTTCGTTGCGGGAAGCGTGGGCGATGAACTCGGCCGGCAGTCCCACTTCGTTGAGAGCCGTATCGACCCCGGCCGCTCTCATCTCTTGGCGGATGCGTGAGCCGACTCCCCCGGCGCGAACACCGTCTTCGAGCACGACCACGATGCGGTGCTCCCGCGCTAGGTCCACGATCGATCCGGGAACGGGCATCACCCAGCGGGGGTCAGCGACGGTGGCGCTGACGCCGTGGGCGGAGAGCTGGTCGGCGACGTCGAGCGCCAGGGTAGCCATCGCTCCGACGGTCACGAGCAGCACGTCGCGCTGACCGGTGGTGTGGTCCCAGTCTCCGGTGCGCGCGAGCAGGTCGGTGCCGTCGTCCAGTCGTTCGATCGCGGGGATATCGGGGCCGACGTTGCCCTTGGGGTAACGAATCACGGTCGGTGCATCGTCCACGGCAACGGCCTCGCGGAGCTCTTCGCGGAGCGTCGCCTCATCGCGGGGCGCGGCCAGGTGCAGGCCGGGGATGAACTGTAGCAGCGCGAGATCCCACATGCCGTGGTGGCTGGGGCCGTCGGGGCCGGTGATTCCGGCGCGGTCGAGCACGATGGTTACCCCGGCCTGGTGGAGGGCGACGTCCATGAGCAACTGATCGAAACCACGGTTGAGGAAGGTCGCGTAGAGTCCGATGACCGGGTGCTGCCCGCCATAGGCCAAGCCGGCGCTCATGGCGAGGGCGTGTTGCTCGGCAATACCGACGTCGATCACGCGGTCAGGGTGGGCCTCCTGCATCTTGTGGAGCCCCACCGGGATCAGCATGGCACCGGTGATGCCGACGATGTCAGATCGTTCGTCGGCGATCTTCTTGATTTCGTCGGCGAAGACGCCGGTCCAGGCCTGGCCGCTCTTGGCGTCGAGGGCTTCGCCGGTTACGGGGTCGATCTTGCCCACGGCGTGGAACTGGTCGGCGATGTTGGCTCGCGCCGGGGCGTAACCGCGACCCTTTTCGGTGATGGCGTGAACGATCACGGGGCCGGCGAATTTCTTGGCCGCACGCAGCGCTTTCTCTACGGCTTGTTGATCGTGGCCGTCGATCGGGCCAACATACTTCATGCCCAGGTCTTCGAAGAGTCCGTTGGGCACCACGATGTCTTTGATGCCGGCCTTCATGCCGTGCAGACCGCGATAGATGGTTTTACCCAGGGCACCTGAACCCTGCAGGCTCCGGCGGAGGCGGTCGAGGGCGCGATCGTAACGGCGGTCGAGACGCACCTCGTCGAGGTGGTTTTGCATGGTCAGCTGGAGTTCGGCCATGTGGTTGGCGAAACCACCGACGGTCGGCGCGTAGGAGCGTCCGTTATCGTTGACCACGATGACCACGCGGCGGTCTTTGTCGGCGGCGATGTTGTTCACGGCCTCCCAGGCCATGCCACCGGTCAGCGCGCCGTCGCCGATAAGTGCCACGGTGTAGCGATCGTCATCACCGGCGAGCCGATGGGCGCGCGAGATGCCGTCGGCCCAGCTCAGGGACGAGGACGCGTGTGAAGACTGCACGATGTCGTGTTCAGATTCGGCGCGTTCGGGGTATCCGGCGAGACCGCCCTTCTGACGAAGGGTCGAGAAATCCTGACGGCCGGTGACCAGCTTATGCACGTAGGACTGGTGGCCGGTGTCGAAGACGATGGAGTCACGCGGTGAGTCGAATACGCGGTGGATGCCCAGGGTGAGTTCGACGACTCCCAGGTTGGGCCCCAGGTGCCCGCCGGTCTGCGATACGTGGGCAACCAGGAATTCACGGATCTCCTGGCCGAGCTGCTCCATCTGCTCATCGGTGAGCTGGCGCAGGTCTTGTGGCTGGGAGATAGTCTCCAGAATTCCCACGGTCTACTCCTCTTTCTCTGACGTCTCTCAAAATTTCAAAAGTTCTCTTCAACTTTACCCGTTGGGCTCCGTCGAATTCCCGTTCTGCACCCCCGCGGCACGACGTGAACCCCGCCGTACCGTGGTGAAACGCACGTCCGCGGCCTCGGGATGGGTGTGCGCCAACCCGGCAAATCGCCGTTTCATGGTCTCGATGGCCGGTTTGTTTTTGTCGATTAAGACGAACTTACGGCGCAACTCGAGGGCGGCATGACCGGTGGTGCCGCTGCCACCGAAAAAGTCGAGCACCCAGTCCCCCTCCGCCGAACTGGCCTGCACGATGCGGCGCAGGATGCCCAGCGGTTTCTGGGTGGGGTACCCGGTCTTCTCCTTACCCGAGGGGCTGACGATGGTGTGCCACCACACGTCGGTGGGTAATTTGCCACGGGCAACCTTCTCCGGCGTGACCAACCCGGGGGCCATGTAGGGTTCGCGATCGACCTCGACGGTGTTGAAGTAGTAGTTCTTCGGGTCTTTGACATATACCAGAATATTGTCGTGCTTGGTTGGCCACCGCTTTTTCGACCGGGCCCCGTAATCATAGGCCCAGATGATCTCATTGAGAAAACATTCCCTGCCGAAAAGACCGTCGAGCAAAACTTTCGCGTAGTGCACCTCGCGGTAGTCCAGGTGCAGGTAGAGGGTTCCGGTGGGTTTCAGTAACCGCCACGCGTGTACAAGGCGGGGTTCGAGGAACTCCCAAAAATCTTCGAAAGAGTCGCTGTAGCTGGTGACCTGCCCCTTGACGGTCTCGTAGGTTTGCCCCTTGTACCCGACTCGGTTCCCGTCGGCCGAGCGAACGGTCTTCAACGACTGCCGGCGCTGCACCTTTCCGGTATTGAACGGAGGGTCGATGTAAATCAGTTGGAATGATTCATCGGGTAAGCGGGAGAGCGCGGTGAGGTTATCCCCCTGTACCACCAAGTGCGGCGAATCGGGGTTCCAGAGGGGTCGTTGGGGCATGGGAACTATCTTAACAAAGTTCTTTGGGGCCATGATAGATACATGAGTACCTTGCATCCCTCCCCGCTGGGTGGCCGACGCCCCCACCGCGACGAACTGGCCGACTTCGCCGACGCGCAGATCACCGACCGACTTCCGAATGACACCACGCGTTATCCGGTGCGGTTATTGATCGTGGGAATCAATCCGGGACTGTGGACCGCCGCGGTCAACGCACCGTTTTCCCATCCGGGCAATCGCTTTTGGCCCTCTCTCGACCGCGCCGGGATCGTCACCCCGCAGATCGACGCCACCGCGGGCATGTCCGACGCGGACGAACAACGTCTCATCGATGCGGGGATCGCGATCACGAACCTGGTCCCCCGCGCCACCGCTCGCGCCGACGAACTATCCCGCGGGGAGCTGCGGGCGTCCGTCCCCCGCTTGATCGCACTGGTGAACGATCTACAACCTCGCGCGGTGGCCATCGTGGGCATCACCGCTTTCCGCACCGCCTTCGCCCAACCTCGCGCGCGCCTCGGTGTGCAGGACGCCGCCCTCATCGAGGGCTGGCCCGCCGGCGTGCCACTGTGGGTGGTTCCGCAGCCCTCGGGGTTGAACGCCCACGAGAATATCGACACGCTGGCAGAAAAATGGAGAAAAGTTTGGCAGGACGTCGACGGCGGGGAAACTGCTGAGGGTAACCCCGCTGACTAGGTAGTTTTCACCCGGCGACAAAGGTTGAGTGCAGAAGATGCCGCGCTCCCTGCAAAGTTGGCACGGAGCGCGGGAAAATTGCGGGATTTTCTGATCGACATAACCCCCACTCTCCCGTAAGCTATATCACACTGTCGATGTGTTCCACATAACATATCGTCGAATTTCGTCATTTAGCACGGGCTCATTTCACACACGAGGAAAACCAATGTCTGCACTTATTGAGTGGGTCAATGGCATCATCTGGTCACCGGTTCTGGTGTACCTCTGCCTTGCCGTGGGTGTCTACTTCACGATCCGCACCCGATTACTCCAAATCCGCCAGATCCCCGCCATGATCTCTTCGACCTTCCGAGGCGAAAAGTCGGCTGACGGCGTTCACCCCTTCCAGTCGCTGGCGATGTCGCTGGCCGGCCGCGTGGGAACCGGTAACATCGCTGGCGTAGCCACCGCCATCGCCTTCGGTGGACCGGGTGCCGTCTTTTGGATGTGGACCGTCGCGTTCCTCGGCTCATCCACCTCCTTCATCGAATGTACGCTGGGTCAGATTTACAAGGAACGCGACAAGGTCACCGGCGAGTACCGCGGTGGACCGGCCTATTACTTCGAGAAGGCCCTGCAGCACACCAAGTACCGCGGCCTTTTCAAGGTGTACGCGAGCATCTTTGCCTTCGCGACTGTGGCAGCCTGTGGCTTCTTCATGCCCGGCGTTCAGGCCAACGGTATCGCCACCGGCCTACAGGGAGCATGGCCGTCCGTGCATCCCTGGGCCACCGCTGTGGGCGTGACCATTCTGTTGGCTTTCATCGTAGTGGGCGGCGTCAAGCGCATCGCTAACTTCGCATCCGTGGTCGTACCGGTCATGGCCCTCATTTATATTCTCGGTGCGATCATCGTTGCATTCGTAAACATCGACCAGCTCCTCCCGGTCATCAGCCTGATCGTCTCCTCGGCCTTCGGCATGGACGCCACCTTCGGCGCTATCGTCGGCTCCGCCGTCGAATGGGGCGTCAAGCGCGGTATCTACTCCAACGAGGCTGGCCAGGGTACTGGTCCTCACGCTGCGGCTGCGGCTGAGGTCAAGCACCCCGCATCGCAGGGTTTCGTGCAGGCCATGGCCGTCTACATCGACACCCTGTTCGTTTGCTCGGCTACCGCATTCTTGATTCTCTCCACCGGCATGTACCGCGTGTACTCGGGTGGTAGCGAAACCAGCCCGGTGCTTGCTGAGGGTCCCGGCCATCTTGACCCGAACGCCACCGTCGGCCCCGCCTACACCCAGAGCGGTTTCGACACCGTGTTCTCAGGTTTCGGCCCGGCCTTCATCGCGATTTCGCTGTGTTTCTTTGCCTTCACCACGATCGTGGCCTACTACTACATGGCAGAGACCAACCTGCGCTACCTGACCCGCAATGTGCGCAACCGCACCATCCTGCGCGGCTCCCAGTTGGCTCTGCAGTTGTTGATCCTGGTGGCTACCGTGATCGGTTGTGTGAACTCGGCCGGTTCGGCATGGGCGCTCGGTGACATCGGCGTGGGTCTGATGGCCTGGTTAAACATCGTTGGTATTCTCATCCTGCAGAAGCCCGCGCTCAAGGCCTTGAAGGATTACGAGCGGCAGCAGAAGCAGGGCATCGATCCGGTCTTCAACCCCGAGGAACTGGGCATCCGCAATGCCGACTACTGGCAGGTACGCTACGACACCGCAACGTTGCAGCAGGTACCTCCGGCTCAAAAACACTAAGCTCAGAGCAACGAAAGGCCCCCGCGAGGATTTCTCCTCGCGGGGGCCTTTTACCGTCTAGTTCAGGGATTACTTGGAACCGCGAACCAGGTTACGGAGCACGTACTGCAGGATGCCGCCGTTACGGTAGTAATCGGCTTCACCCGGGGTGTCGATACGGACCACAGCGTCGAATTCGGTCTTCTGACCGTCTTCACCCTCGGCAATGACCTTGACCGTCTTGGGGGTGGTGCCGTTGTTCAGCTCGGTCAGACCCATGATCGAGAAAGTCTCGGTACCGGTCAGGCCCAGGGACTCGTGCGACTGGCCCTCGGGGAACTGCAGGGGCACCACGCCCATGCCGATGAGGTTCGAGCGGTGAATACGCTCGAAGGACTCAGCGATCACGGCCTTGACACCCAGCAAGGTGGTACCCTTAGCCGCCCAGTCACGGGAGGAACCGGTGCCGTATTCCTTACCACCGAGAACCACCAGCGGAATTCCCGCCTGCTGGTAGTTCATCGCGGCATCGTAGACCGAGGACTGCTCACCGTTACGGGTGAAGTCGCGAGTGTAACCGCCCTCCACGCCGTCCAGCAACTGGTTCTTGATGCGGATGTTGGCGAAGGTACCGCGGATCATCACCTCGTGGTTACCACGACGGGAACCGTAGGAGTTGAAGTCCTTACGCTCCACACCGTTCTCGATCAGGTACTTACCGGCCGGGGTGTCCGACTTGAAGGAACCTGCCGGAGAAATGTGGTCGGTGGTCACCGAATCGCCGAGCTTCAACAGCACACGAGCACCGGTGATGTCCTCGACCGGGTCGATCTCCATGGTCATGCCCTCGAAGTACGGGGGCTTACGCACATAGGTGGACTCGGGATCCCAGGCGAAGGTGTCGCCGGTGGGGGTGTCCAGAGACTGCCAACGCTCGTCGCCATCGAAGATGGTTCCGTATTCCTTGTTGTACATCTCGGTATCCACGGCGGAGGAGATGATCTGTTCCACCTCTGCCGGGTCCGGCCAGATGTCCTTGAGGTAGACGTCTTTGCCGTCCTTGTCCTGGCCCAGTGCGTCCTTCTCGAAGTCGAAGTCCATGGAACCGGCCAGGGCGTAGGCGATGACCAGCGGCGGCGAAGCCAGGTAGTTCATCTTGACGTCGGGCGAGATACGGCCCTCGAAGTTACGGTTACCGGAGAGCACCGCGGTGACCGAGAGATCGTTCTCGTTGATCGCCTCAGAGATCTCGGGCTCCAGCGGACCAGAGTTACCGATGCAGGTCGCGCAACCGTAACCCACCACATAGAAGCCCAGAGCTTCGAGTTCCGGCAACAGACCGGCCTTCTCGTAGTAGTCGGTGACGACCTTCGAGCCCGGAGCGATCGAGGTCTTGACCCACGGCTTGGCGGTGAGGCCCTTGGCTGCTGCGTTGCGTGCCAGCACACCCGCGGCCAGCATCACCGAGGGGTTCGAGGTGTTGGTGCAGGAGGTGATGGACGCGATCGAGACGGCACCGTGATCCAGCTGGAACTCGCGGCCGTCCTCCATCTTCACCGACACCGGGTTCGAGGCACGTCCGGAGACCTTGGCGGGTGCGTGATCGTCGAACTCGCTCACCTTCTGCTCGCCGGATTCCTGACCGGGGACGGCAGTGGCGTCCGAAGCCGGGAAGGATTCCTGCAGCTCGGCGTCGACGTTAGTCTCATTGACGTAGTTCGGCAGGTCGGCGCGGAACTGATCCTTGGCGCGATCCAGCTGAATGCGGTCCTGCGGACGCTTGGGGCCGGCGATCGAGGGAACCACGGTGGAGAGATCCAGCTCGAGGTATTCGGAGTACTCGACTTCCTTCGAAGGGTCGTGCCAGAGGCCCTGTTCCTTGGTGTAGGCCTCTACAAGCGCGACCTGCTCCTCGGAGCGACCGGTCAGGCGCAGGTAGTCCAGGGTGTTCTCGTCAATCGGGAAGATCGCGGCGGTCGAGCCGAACTCGGGGCTCATGTTACCGATGGTCGCGCGGTTAGCCAGCGGAACCTGCGAGACGCCTTCACCGTAGAATTCGACGAACTTGCCGACGACGCCCAGCTCGCGCAGCATCTCGGTAATGGTGAGCACCACGTCGGTTGCGGTGGCACCGGAGGGAATCGAACCGGTCAGCTTGAAACCAACCACGCGCGGGATAAGCATGGAGACCGGCTGACCCAACATGGCAGCCTCGGCCTCGATGCCGCCAACGCCCCAGCCGAGCACGCCCAGACCGTTGACCATCGTGGTGTGCGAGTCGGTTCCGACCACGGTGTCGGGGTAGGCGCGCAGCTTACCCTCAACCTCACGGGCCATCACGGTGCGAGCCAGGTACTCGATGTTCACCTGGTGCACGATACCCATTCCCGGGGGGACGACCTTGAAATCGTCGAAAGCGCCCTGGCCCCAGCGCAGGAACTTGTAGCGTTCACCGTTGCGCTGGTACTCGATGTCCATGTTGCGGGTGATGGCGTCTGCGGTGCCGAAGGTGTCGATCTGCACGGAGTGGTCAATCACCAGTTCGGCCGGTGCCAGCGGGTTGATCTTCGAGGGATCACCGCCGAGGTCCTTCACTGCCTCGCGCATGGTCGCCAGGTCAACCACGCAGGGAACACCGGTGAAGTCCTGCATGATCACACGGGCGGGGGTGAACTGAATTTCGGTGTTGGGCTCCGCCTTTGGATCCCAGTTAGCCAACGCCTTGATGTGGTCGCTGGTGATGTTGGCGCCATCTTCGGTGCGCAACAGGTTTTCCAGCAAGACCTTCAGCGAGTAAGGGAGCTTCTCAGATCCCTTGACCGCATTCAGGCGGTAAATTTCGTACTCGGTGCCGTTGACGTCTAGCGCGCCCTTAGCTCCGAAGCTGTCCACAGTGCTCATGTGGAACTCCTCTCGTCACAGATGGTCCGTGCAATCTAAGTGGTGACATAGATTAACTAATTGTCATAGTACACCGTGTGACGTGGGCGGCATTATTACCATAATTAGTGGTTGAAACATTCGGACATATGTTCAGGTGCAGAACACTCTTACTCCCCCGGATGTCGCATTTTGAGACGTTTTTACCGCAGACCGAGCATTATGGCCGCGGCTGGGGAGGCTCCAACAACGCGACCGCTTCCACGTGATGAGTGCCGGGGTACATGTCGACGACAGTCACCGCCTGCAGATCCCATCCCGCTTCACGCAGGTACCCTGTGTCTCTGCCCAGCGAAGCCGGGTCGCAGGCCACGTAGACGATGCGGCGGGGAGCCAAACGCACGAGATGCTCCATCACGGCGCGTCCGGCGCCTTCCCGCGAAGGGTCCAGCACGACGACGTCCGGGGTGCGGTTCGGCCCCGCCTCGGGTTGACGGGCGAGGAACTTTTCCACGTCTGAACGCACAGTGCGGATGTCGGTCTGTTGCGAGGACGCAGTGCGCGCCGAACCACGCCGAGCCAGGTTCTCACGTGCGTTGGCCGAGGTCACCTGCGATCCCTCCACCGTAATCACTTCTCCGCCGGCACCGGCATCGTGGGCGAGGATACCCGCAAAGAACCCCGCCCCTCCGTAAAGATCAAAGGCGGTCTCCCCCGCCTGCACCGCGGCGTAGTCACGCACGACCGCAGCCAGCACCTCGGGGGCACCGCGATGAATCTGCCAAAAGCCACCCGGCCCGACCGTCCAGCGCAGAACGTGGCCGTCGAGGTGCAGGTGCTGGACCGAGGCGCAGGTTCCCAGCGAAGCGTCCTGCGGTCGGGTACCACGAGCGCGCCCAGGTTGACGTTGCGCGGTGCAGTGCACGACGACGCTCCGCCCCAACTTGGTACCAAAGGCGGCCTGCAGTTGTGGCTTTAACCGCGCGAGCGTCTCTTCCGGGTCTCCGGGGACGGTGCACATCAGCAGGACCGTATCTTCGGAGTCAACGGCGACGTCCACGCGCAACACCCCGGTGAAGTCGATCCGCCACAGGCAGAGATCGTTGATACGCTGATCCGCCAAGGGGGTTTCTGCCACAGGGATGAGCGCGTTGCTGGCGTGCGGGTGCATGGCGATGCGGCCCTGATCATCGATGGCGAAGTGCATGCGGGTTCGCCAGTGCGAGCGCGGTTCTACCGAGATCCGCGTGGGCTGGACCAGTACCGAGTGGTCAGAGGGGTAGCCGCCCAGATGATGGAGTTGTTCGATGACCACGGATGTCTTGTATTCCAGCTGCGTGGCGTCGCTGAGGTGGCCGAACTCCATTCCACCCACCGCCGGAGAGTCCTGGCTGGCGGCGAGAGCGTCGGCCGCCGGCCAGGGATGGGGCACGCGATCGGGGCTGGGTTCTGTCACCGCGACGGCCTCGGCGAAAAAGAATCGCTGTTTGGGCCCGGCTCCGGTGATGCGGGCGGTGCAGGTTTCACCAAGTACTGCGTGGCGAACGAACACGACCCGGTTGTGGACGCGGGCCACGAGTGCGCCGCCGTGGGCCACGGCGGTGGGGGTGAGCTGCACGAGTGAACCGGTCTTCAGTTGCGCTGGGATTTCTGCTTTAGCCACGCTGGTCTTCTCTTCGTTCTTCGTCGATGGGGCGAGGGGTATCTACTCCGGCGAGGATGTCTTCTTCGCGCCCGAGGTTCCAGGGCACGGAGGCGACAATGACCCCGGGTTCTCGGCGCAGGTGAGCGGCCAATTTATGGACGGTGCGGCGGTGAATGATCCGCTCCCACCAGTGTTTGACCACGTATTCGGGCAGGTAGACCACCACCGCGGTGCGCGGGGCCGCGTTCTTCAGGTCCCGGACGAAACCGAGCATGGGTTTCACGGGGTCGCGGTAGGGCGAGTCGAGGACGGTCAACGGCGCCGGCACCTGGAGTTTGTCCCAATCGGTCACCACGCGTCGGGTAGCGTCCTCGGTCATGTTGATCGTGACCGCCTCGAGGCGGGAGGGGCGGGAGGCGCGGGCGTAGGCGAGCGCACGGGCGACGGGTTTACGTACTCGCGGTACATAGACGACGGCGACGAGCCGGGAGGGCAACCGCCGGGCATGCGCCAGGCCTTCCTCCGACATATCCAGCTCGAGTTCGGTATCAATGCGGTTGTAGTGGGTTTTGGTCATGATCATGAGTCCAACGATGGTCAAGATAAGCAGTACGGTGATCCAGGCGCCCTGCCCCAGCTTGGTCAAGAGGACCACGAGCAGGGAGAGCGCGGTGGCGCTGAGTCCCAGCGCAGTGACCACGTAGTCGCGGATGAGCGAGCGACGTTTGAAGCGGTCGAGGGTCAGGCGAAGCTGGCGGGCTTTGTGGCGGATGACCGCCGTCTGGGTCAGGGTCATCGAGGTGAGCACGCCCACGACGTAGAGCTGGATCAGTGAGTTGACGTCTGCACCGAAAATCGCCAAGAGCCCCAACGCCCCGAGACCGAGCAAGAGCACCGAGTTGGCGTAGAGGCGGGACGAGCTGCGGGCGGCCAGCTGCATGGGTAGATAGCGCTGTTCGGCGATGCGGCTGGCGAGGATGGGGAACCCGGTGAAGGCGGTGGCGGTGGCCACCATGAGAATCCCAATGGTGGCCAGGGTGAGCAGGATCGGCATCGCTCCCCCGTGGAAGACCGCGTCGGTGACCTGATAGAGCAGGGGTTTCTGCACGAAGTCTTCGGAGGCAAGCGCGCCGTTGATCATCAAGAAGTGCTGCGGGTCTTGCACGATCACGGCCCCGGTGGCGTGCACCAGATAGATGGTGCCGATCAAGAAGAGTCCGGAGATGGAGCCCATCATCATCAGAGTGCGGGCGGCGTTGTGTTTGGTGGGGGCCGCGAAGAACCTCACGGAATTGCTCAGCGAGGAGATGCCGGAGGTGGCTACGGCTCCCGAGGAAAACGCGCGGGCGAGGAGGAGAAAGAGGCCGAACCCGGTGACGAGGTCTTGTTGGCCGGTGCGAGGGATCACGTAAAAGTGCGAGCTCTCGGCGCGGGCCAGCCAACCGAACTGATCGGCGATCACGCCGGTGACGATCGTGATCGCAAGCAGGACGAGAAACGCGTAGGTGGGTACCACAGCGAACCGCCCCATGGTGCGCAGTCCCCGCAGGCAGAAGAGGGTCATCGCCACCACGAGCGCCATGGCCACGAGCCGGTCGTGTTCCATGAACCGTGGCCAGATCGCGATGACGAAGCTGGCCCCGGAGGAGGCCGAGACCGCCACGGTCAGCAGGAAGTCCACCATGGACGCCGCACCCAGCGTCATCGCAGGGATAGCTCCCAGCCGGTTATGGACCAGCGCGTAGTCGCCCTGTTCGGCAATTTGAAAGATGTTGTAGCGGTAGGTTCCCACCACGATCATGAGCATCACCGCGATGCCGAGGGCTACCCAGGGGGCAAAAACGAGGCCTGCCGTGCCGGCCAGCACGAGCATCATCACAATCTCGTCGGGGGCGTAAGCGACCGAAGAGATGCTGTCGGCGCCGAAGAGCGGCAGGGCGCGTCTTTTGGGCAGGGCGAGCGACGTCAGGTTAGCCCGGTGTTGCGGGGACCCGGTGAGCGCCGCCTCGATCCTTGCCCAAAGTTTCTTCACAGCCATTACCGTAGTCGGTCATAGTCAAAAACAACAGTTAGCGCGCCACTGGGGAGCCTGTCTCCTGACCCAGCGTGGTGCCGCTGATACACCTACGGAAAGGGCCGACGTCGGGAATGCATCCAGGCGGCAAACAGCATAGGCTGGTAGGTGCCGCGTTCGGTTGCGATCGGAAAGCGGTGAACAGACTCAGTAGGTCGGCGAGGGGATGGGTTTCAGTGCCTCATTTTGTGATCATGGGCGCCGGACGCGTGGGCGTCATGCTCGCGCACACGTTGGAGGATTCCGGGCATTCGGTGGCGGTCATCGATCAGGACGAGCGCGCCTTCCGCCGCCTGCGTAAGGATTTCTCCGGTAAAAAGGTCACCGGCGTGGGGTTCGATCGAGACACCCTCAAGCGGGCTGGGATCTCAGAGGCCTACGCCTTTGCCGCGGTTTCCTCCGGAGATAACTCCAACATCATCTCCTCGCGCGTGGCCAGGGAAACCTTTAAGGTTCCGCATGTGGTGGCCCGCATCAACGACCCCAACCGCGCAGAGTTCTTCCAGCGTTTGGGCATCCCAACCGTCGCCGCGGTGCGCTGGTCCACCGATCAGGTGTTGCGGCGCATCTTGCCCGAACAGGCCATGACCGGTGACTATCGGGAGGCTTCGGGTCGCCTGATGCTGGCCGAGATCCCCCTCAACGACGGGTGGGCCGGGCATGCCTTGACCGAGATTGAACAGGCGGCCAAGGTGCGGATCGCCTACATCACCCGGTTCGGGGAGGGCATGTTGCCCTCGGCGGACGCCAGCTATCAGCGCGGAGACGTGGTGCATGCAATGATGCGCACCGAAGACATGGCCGAGATTTCTCGCATCCTGGCCACCGCCCCGAAAACCGAGGATGAAGAGGGCTAAGCATGAAGGTATTGATTGTGGGCGCCGGTTCGGTGGGTTCATCGTCGGCACGCGAACTCATGGCACACGGGCACAGCGTGACGATTATCGACGAAAAACCAGAGGCGATCGGTCGATCTGATCTGACAGGCGCGCAGTGGATTATCGGTGATAGTTGCGAGCTCTCCGTTTTTCGGCGGGCCAAGCCGGAGACCTGTGACGTAATCGTGGCGGCCACCGGCGACGATAAGTCGAACCTCGTCGTCTCGTTGCTGGCCCGCTCAGAGTTTGGCGTGCCCCGGACCGTGGCACGGGTCAACAACCCGAAGAACGAGTGGCTCTTCGACGAGTCCTGGGGCGTGGACGTCGCCGTTTCGACTCCGCGCCTGATGACCTCGCTGGTCGAGGAGGCGGTCGAGGTCGGCGACGTCGTCCGGCTACTCCAGTTGCAAGCCGGCGGGGCGATGCTGGTGGAGTACACCGTCCCGGCAGATCACCCGATCATCGGGCACACCGTGGACAACGTCCAATGGCCGGAAGAAACCACCCTGACCGCAATTCTGCGCGACGGTCAGCCCATCACCCCCAGCGGCGACGAATCCATCGAGGGTGAAGACGAGCTGTTCTTCATCACGACCGCCGAAGGCGAGGCAGACATTAAAGCGCTGTTCAGTTAGACATTAGCGGCCTTGCGGGTCATCATCCACGTCAGCCACAACACCGCCGCGTAGAGCGGAACGCCCATGATCAGGCGAGCCACACCCAGTCCCGCCACGTTGTCGGCCAGATACAGCGGCACCTGAACCGCCAGGCGCACCACGAACATGGCCACCAATACCCAGGTCGCCCGTCGATAGGCCCGGTACCGTGCCGGATCGGTTCGCCATGTGTTCAACTCGTCTCTGACGAACCCGTAGAAGAAACCCAACAGGGGGTAATGAACGAGGATCGAGGCGGTGATCCCCAGCGCGTAGGCGGCGTTGATCCACAGCCCCGGTACGTAGTAGTCCGCGGCGTTTCCGCTACGCAAGGCAACGATGGCGCAGATCGCCAGGCCTGCCATGCCAGACAGCGCCTGCATGAGTGAACCCCGCTGGAACAGACGGGTCAGCGCGAAGACCGCGGTAACGGCTCCCGCCAAGATCAGGGACAACACCAGGTTGTGGCTGATCAGGTACACCGTGAGGAACAGAAAGCCGGGCAGCAAGGCCTCGACAATACCGCGGACGCCGCCGACCGCGTGCAAGACGTCAACCTCACCGTTGTCGCGACGCCGCAGTCGAGACCCCGCCTGGGCGAAGGCGGCGGAAACCGACTCGCCTGCCTCCTGCGATCCGGTGGTATCGCGCCGGTTGTCTCTGTTCACTGTTCTCCTTATGCCCTCGCTGGCATGAATTGTAGTCTCAATCCAGGTGTCGATCCTGGGTTAGGGGACGATTTCGTATCGCGGGTTATAGATCGTGTGCTGGCCATGGCGCTGCGTGAGCATGCCGGCCGCCCGGAGGGAGGTACCGGCGATGATTCCGGGCACCGAATGCTGCCCGTGCCAGACCATCAATACCCGAGTGCCGGAGGCCATCGGCGGGTAATCCGGGTACAACGGTGCGGGCTTGCTCTCGTGCCGGAACACCCGATACTGGGGAAAGCTCTGTTCCTCGGTCTCTAAATCCTCGGCGGCATCTTGGTCGAACTCTTCATCATCGGCGGTGACCTCTTGATCTTCGTCGAGGTCATCGCCGATCACTTCGACCATCGGGATTCCCGACAGCGCATGTACGCTGACCGGAGGCAGGGGGCGCGATTTTTCCACCTCAATCAGGGCCTCGAAATGAGGCGGCTCGTCGGAGGCCGGCATCCGGATCTGCATTACTCGCCCGGCCAGGCGCACCCGAAACCGATCGGGGTATTTCTCCAGGCGTACGCGTTGCTCCTGCTCTACCACGCTGGGCGCCATCGACTAGCGGATCTCCGCTATCTCAGGTCCGCGCTGCGGCATCTGCGGGCGATGGTGCTCGGTCTGCGCAGGGCCGTTCTCTTGCTCGGCGGCCTGTTGAATCGACTCGGGCACGATCATGGGGAGCAGGTCGCGCGGCGGACGAGGGTCCTCCCCACGGACCACGACGATCGAGCGGAAGATCTCTTCCATCTCGGCGGCGTCGTCCGGGCGCAGGGCAGCGTCTCCGGTGTAAACACCGCGCAGGAACCATCGGGGGCCGTCCACGCCGACAAAGCGTGCAACGCGAAAACCCTGGCGACCGTCGGGAGTGGTGGCGGGCATACGTGAGATCATTTCCCGGCCTAGGTTGCCATCGCGCACGGAGACCTGGCCGCCCTGGCGGCGAACGGACTCGGAGATCTCCAACCGGATGTCGTCCCAGATGCCGGTGGTACGCGGAGCCGCGAATGCCTGCACCTGCAGGGCGTTATTGCCCTTGGTCAGGGTAACGGATACCAGTTGCTGGGATTTCTGTTCGACGTCCAGGCGCATGCTCAGACCGTCGACCATCTTCACGCGCATCGAACCGAAGTCCATGTACCCCTCGGAGGTGTCTTGTTCCTCTTCATCCCAGGGACCGTTCGAACGGTCGAATTCGACGACCTGCACCTGTTGAGCGGATTCGGTTGCGCCCGCAGAGTCGGCTTCTGAAGATTCGCGGGAATCGTCTACTGTGGTCGCGGATTCCTGCTGTTCGGTGATCTGCTCCGCTTCGGCGGCTGTGTGCTTCTTCTTTTTACTTCTGCCAAACATGTCTTTGCTTCCTAGGGCTGAGGGAGGGGACTGAGTATCAGGCGGTGCCCGTAGAACCGAATCCGCCGGCTCCGCGGGTCGATTCGCTGAGTTCATCGGTGAGTACAAAGTCGGCGGTGGCATAGCGCTGGATCACCAGCTGCGCAATGCGGTCCCCACGAGAAATGTTAAAGGGAGTCTCGGTATCGGTATTGAGCAGACATACCTTAATCTCACCGCGGTATCCGGAATCGACGGTGCCGGGGGCATTGACCACGGTGATTCCGTGGCGCGCCGCAAGCCCCGACCGGGGATGGACGAGCCCCACGTATCCGGCGGGCAACGCGAGGGCGACGCCGGTGGGTACGAGCGCGCGCTCACCCGGGGCTAGCTGGAGGTCGACGGTCGAGCGCAGGTCGGCTCCGGCGTCCCCTTCTTGAGCGTAGGCAGGCACCGGCATCTCGGGATCCAGCATCTTCAGTTGAACGGTAATAGCTTCTGTCACGGTTCATACTCTACTAGAGTGCCCCGGTTATCTTTCGTGGGTCACGGAGCACTAAGATGGTAATCACCGTATTCTTGACCGTTCTTAGCGCCCTGGAAACCCCAGTGGTTTGATGTACCTTGAGGAAGATGAGATGGCCGATCAATGCCAGCGTGCCCATGCGCAGACCTACCGCGAACGCCTCTCCCCCGGGTTCAGCACCTGGTTGATAGCTCTGGGGTCGGGCGTGGCGTGTTTCTTCGTGGCCGCACCGATTAGCATCCCCGCCGGTTACGTGGTGGGCGTGGCGGCCGCGCTCATCGTGGGTGTTGTTTTGTTCGCCACCTCCCCCATCATCGAGGTGACCGAGGACGTCCTGCGCGTCGGGCGTGCCCAGATCGAACGGAAGTATCTCGGTCACGCCGAAGCCTTCCGCGGTGAGGAGGCCCGCGTCGCGGCCGGGCCGGCACTCGATGGTCGAGCATTCATGTGCTTCAGGGGCTGGATCCAGCCGAAGTTCCGCGTTCAGATCACGGACCCGGCCGATCCCACGCCCTACTGGATCGCGTCGTCCCGGCACCCCGAGCGCGTCGCCGCCATTCTCAACACCGAGCAGGACGCCGCTCCCGCATCCCGCCATCTCGGCGAGTAGTCACGACCCTGCAGATACGACTGAGGCTCAGAACAGTAGTTCTGAGCCTCAGGTACGTAAAGGAAGGGTAGCCTTAGCCCTCACACTCGATGCAGTACAGCAGGTTGCCGTCCTGACGAGCTACCTGCGAGCGGTGACGCACGAGGAAGCATGAGGCGCAGGTGAACTCGTCATCCTGAGCGGGGAGAACTACCACGTTGAGCTCTTCGTTGGAGAGGTCAGCGCCGGGCAGTTCGAAGCTTTCGGCAGCCGCATTTTCGTCTTCGTCGACGGCACCGGACTGCATCTCAGAGCGGTGCGCGTTGAGCTCCTCGATGGATTCTTCGTTGTTGTCATCTTCTTGCTTACGCGGTGCATCGTAATCTGTTGCCATGTGCGCTCACGCTCCGAATGTATTACGCGAACCGGGCCGTCGTTGAGGGTGCCCAGCTCTCAAGCTAGTGGGTTGATTTGCTACCGTGCACCTCGGTGCGCATGACAATTTCCGTGACGGTAACGCGTAGCATTTTTCACTAAAACCCCCCAAGTTGCAAGCGCAAGAAAAATCAACGCAATTTTTCGGAAACAGAATGCGTCGCTGTGGTTGTGGTGGCCCCCACCCTGCAGAGTTCAACCTCTACTTTTAGTTGAACTGAAATCGTTGCATCTGCGGCGTTTTTGCAGGTTGTAACGGCTCGGTTGTACCCCAGGTTGAACTTTAGCGATAGGCTTTCAGTGAACTGAAATTACCCCCATATCTTCATCATCAGGAGTCAGCATGAATGACCTGCGCCTGACGGGTATTCACGATGACGGTGAGCACCTTGTCCTTGAGTCGTCGGACGGCACTCAATTCAGCTTGCCCATCGACCAAAACCTGCGCAGCAGCATCGCCAAGGCGCGACGCATCCAACCGGCGCGCGGCCGTAGCGGTAACGGCAGCTTCGGCCCCCGCGACATCCAGGCGCGCTTCCGTCAAGGTGCCACCGTCGAAGAGATCGCCGCCGAATCCGGCTGGGACGCCGAACGCGTACGCCGTTACGAATGGCCCATCGTCGCGGAACGCGCCAACATCATTACCGTGGCCCGTCGCGTCGTGATCTCCCCGGCCGCAACCGGACGCCGCAGCGACCCCGGTGCGAAAAGCCTCGACCAGTACATCGCCCAGGTACGAGAGAAATACGGTTTCACCGACGCCGAGGCCGACTGGAACACCTTTCAACAGGAATCTGGCCAATGGACCTTGAGCGTGGACTTTGACCTGAGCGACGAGGCACGCGAGGCGTTGCCCCGTTCCATCGAATTCCCTGCTCGCTGGTCGTACAACCCGGCGAACCAGTCTCTCTACGCCTCCAACGAGGCAGCGTACTTCTTGATGGGTCGCGATCATAGTGAAGACGCCCCGTTACCCGGCATCGGATCACACACCAATGTTTCCGCTGAGCCGGAGCGCCAAGAATCCACCGAGCCGACCCGTGAGGATCAGCCCGCCTCGTCGAGTGCCCAGCCGCAGCGTCCCGAGGTGGGCAATCGCGCCGGTGCCCGCGACTACAACTCGGCCCGCGAACGCAAGCTCGCCGACCTGTTGGAACGCGCACGTCGCACCTCCGAGACCAAAAGTTACGGCGTGCCGGTGGTGAACGAGGTTTCCGAGAAGTCCTCTGCCTCGTTTACCTCTGAGTCACCCGATGAGGCACAGAGCGCTCAAGACAATTCCGCATCGGAGAATTCCACCACGGAGCCTCAGTCCACGGATTCTTCATCGGATGCCGATCAGGGCACCGAGAGCACGAGCTCTTCAGAACAGGCAGAATCCCAGCAACAGGGATCGGGTGAGACCGCTTCAGGCGGCGAGCAAACCGCTCCAGACCGTTCAGAGAGCGCACCGATGAGCTCCGGGACCACCCAGGAGAACGAGCAAGACTCCCCCGAGAACCCAGAGGGTGCCCAGCAGGAGAACGATTCTGACGCTCACCCCGTCTCCCCCTTCACCCAGAACGCGCTGGAGGACAAGGACTCGCAGGACGACGATGCCGAGTCGCCGTCGGAAACTACGGACGAGCCTTCCGAGCAGACCGAGCAGTCCCAGCCCAAGCCTGAGACCCCGGCGTCACGCCCGAGCATCAACCGGACGAAACGCACCTCGGTGCCCAGCTGGGATGACATCATTTTCGGCAATCGCCGATAATTAGGGTACGGCCCGACGTCTTCCCCCGAGCGTCGGGCCCCCTTCCTCTTTTCCCCCCCCTGAAACATCATGATTTGGCGGTAGCCCTCAATGAACGAGCCATCCCAAGAGATTAACGAGAATGGCCTACCTATCGGCCCGGTCACCGAAGAAGTGCCCGGGCGTTCACCCCTTCTCAAGATTCTGCTGGCTACCCTCTGTTTGGCGGTCATCGCCCTCACCGGTTGGTGGTTAGTCAGTTTGATCGGGCATCCTCAAGACCCGATGGATTCCCCTGCGCCTTCCCCCGAGAATTCTTCCTCGCACACGCCGAGCCCCGCCGTCTCGTCCTCTCCGAAGCCTTCGCCGAGCTCAACCTCTGCTGAACCCGCGGAGGCACCTACGACAGAGGATCCTTCCCCGGTGGAGCAACCTCCCGCCGCTGAGGTTCCGGCAGAACAGGCCCCGACCGAACAGCTACCCGCCGAGACCGCGCCTGCCCCGGTAGCTCCCGCCCCAGAACAGCAGGTACCGGTGCAACCCGATCCGAATCAGCAGGTACCGGTTCAGCCGGCCCCCGAACAGCAGATTCCCGGCCAGGTTCAGCAGGTGCCGGGTGAGCAAGCACCGGCTGGTGAGGTTCCCCTCCAGCAGGCACCTGCCGGGCAACCCGGTGAACAGCTTGGCGGCGTACCCGCTCAACCCGTGGCCCCCACCGTGCCGGTACAATAAACCAGCTGACGATTGTTCAATTTCGGAGTACAATTATTCGTTACACTCCACCTCACCACTTTCACTCGCATAGGGTCGAGGTGCGGATAGCTTTGGGAAGGACGCCGACGCAGGGCGACCGTAGACCCGCAGGGGAGATAGGGAAACACGAATGGCGAAGAACGAGCATATGGGTGCCGGTACCGATGCCTACGAGCACCATACCCATGAGCAGGTAGATCTGGACGAAGGCTATGAGTACGTCTCAGACACCGATGTTCACACCGCGGCCACCGAGGATGATTCGCTGACTAGCCAGCTTTTTGCCCACGGCAGTGAGGTCGAGAAGCGCTCCCTGAAACACGTTATTGAAGATCGCCAGTACTATCGCGCACTGGACAAGCAACAGCGCCGAGAAGCCGAGATTGCCGAAGGTATCGCCGCCATGCGTGCCGAGCGAGCTCGCATCGCCGCCGGGGAACCGGCTTCCGTTGCAACCGGTTCACGACGCCGCCGCACCCCCTTGCTCGTCGGAGCTACCGCGGCCGCGCTCACCCTCGTTGGTGGCTCCAGCCTGCTGATGGCGATGAATACCACCACCCCGCAGGCTCAGGCTCCAGTGGCCGCTAGCTCGAGTTCCGCCGCGCACAGTTCCGCGGCGTCCGAGAAAGCCGCGCCGCGCCCGTCCTTCAACTCGAAGGCGCCCGAGGTCAACATCGTGGAATCCTCGCAGCGCGCTGTCGCTCCCGGCACCGTGCAGTACGCCCCGGAGGCGACCGCCCCCGAAGCTGCCGCCGCTGCTCCGCAGGCTCAGGCACCGGTTCAGGCGGCTCCCCAGGCTGCGGCTCCGTCAACGCCGGCGCAACAGGCATCTCAGCCGCGCTCCGCCGCTCCTAGCGTTGCACGGTCCACCCAGGACAGTGCGTCGCCTGCCGCGGCCAGCCCCAAGCCCCCTACCGCCGCTACCGCGAAGAAACCGGCCGCCGCTCCCAGCACCGCTCCGAGTACCCAGGCACCTGCTCCCGCGAAGACTCAGGCTCCCGCCCCGGCGCAGACGGTGGCGCCTGCTCGGACTCAGGCACCGGCCCCGGTTAAGACTCAGGGGCCTGTACAGACCCAGGCGCCCGTCCAGCCTAAGCAGGCACCGGCCTCATCGGCTCCGGCCGCACAGCAGGTCACCGCTCCCGCAGCGGCAACCCAAAAAACTCCTGCGGCCCAGAGCGGAGCCGGTGCGGCCTCCGCACCGGCAGCCTCGGGCGCGGCGCAGTAGCGCACCCCTTCTCGGCGAGGCCCCCCTTTAGCCGGTGGGAAGCAACAGCAAGGGTACGGTAGTTTCCGCACTGGTCAGCGAGCCGTGCTGCCCCACCATATTCATCGCGTGCGGTTTGAAATGGCGCATATCGTAGAGGGCGATGTCTTCGCGGCAGGCCACGATGACGTCCCCGATGCGGCAACGCGCCTCGTCGGTGACCGTCGAGCCGAAGTATCCATACTCGTAGAGATCCTCGGAGTCGATGACCCAGGCGCGATCGCCCCAAGCCTGCGACCACGCCTCTAAAGTCGCGCGCTTGCCGGCCGCCGAGGAGTCCTTGAGGTAAAGCTGAACCATGCGCGGCTCCCCCGCGGTGAGCTCCACATTGCCCAGCAACGTCTCATCGTTCGAGTAATCAAACCGGTTCTCACGGGGGATGTCGACCATCCCGTGATCCGCGGTCAACAGGATCAACACGTGCGGCGGCAGACGATCGGCCAGCCGCTTCATCGCCATGTTCAGTTCTTCGAGTTGCTCGAGCCAGCGCTGGGAGTCGACCCCGTAGCGATGCCCCGCCTGATCGATCTCACCCCAGTACAGATAAACCAGCGAGGGTTTACGGGCGGAGAGGATGCTGGCGGCCAGCGTCACGCGAGCCGCAGGAGACTGCGCATGAATGAAACGGCCACCGCGCAGACCCGCCTCGCTCAAACCCGTGCCTTGATATTTGCTCAGCGAGACCGTCGCGACGTCGCACTGCCCCTCCCAGCGTTCAAACACCGTGCGGCGGGGTTGCCACTGCCTGGGGTCAACATCCGCCGGCCACCCCGAGAGCTGATTCATCACCGTGTTGTTCTCGGGATTGCGCACCTCGTACCCGGCCACACCGTGGGTGCCCGGGGCCATGGCCGTACCAAAGGAGGTCAGCGAGGCCGCGGTGGTCGAGGGAACCGCCGAGTGCAGGGGGCCCAGCGAGGGGGCATTCTTGAGGTAGGGCGCATAGGAGCCGTAGCGGCGCAGGAGCTCTTCGCCCAGGCCGTCCACCATCACGACGCAAACGCTGCGATAGGTGGCGGGATCGTGACCGGCTGCCCGCACGAGTTGGGCGATCTCCAGTCGGTCGTGACGGCCAGGGCCCCACACCGGGTGGGGTTCCGGGGTCAGCGACCCCTGAGCCACCAGGGTGGCCGCCGATTCGAACAGATCCGCCACGTTATTCTTGCCGTACCCCGGCGCGGCGGGCAGGGGGTGACCGGCATAATCGAATACCTCGCTCATCGACTTACTCCCCCGAGTGCAAACCCAGTTGCACGGCACGCAGCGCACGGGCGAAGGCCCGGGCCTCCTGCACTAGGTCGGCGCCGTCGGCGGTCGAGCTGATGCGCAACACGACGTCCTCGCGGGGTGCCACCCCGGTGTACCCGTGATCGGCCGAACACGTGGGGTCGGGGCAGTCTGCCGGTTGCAAGTCGAGTCGTAAACCGCCCGTCCACGAAATCACCAGGGAGATCTCGGACGGGGTGGAATCCGGCGTGTAGTCCTGCGGTTGCGGGTAGGAGTAATTCAGCTGCATCGAGGTGATCGCCGAGACGGGGAGGGTCTCCACGTTCACGTGGGCGACGACCGCTTCCCCGGCTTCGTCCAATTGGCTGTCGTCGAGGTGAGCCACGAGCAGGAACTTTTCGGCCAGCGCCAACACGGTGATGTGGCGGTGAATCTCACCGTTGTCGAAATGCGTCTCTAGTTGCACCAGGTGCGCCGAAGGGGTCAACCCCACCAACCCGTCGTGGACGGCGTCCTTGACTAGCTCGGGGTAGAAACCCAGCCGGTCGATCGCTTCGGCCAGCACCGCACCCGTGTCACCGCTCATCGAACACACCCTTTTCAATACAGATTGGAAAATCTTGGTCAAATGTCCATTGTAGTGCCGGGCAGCGTACCCCAGGTACTAGGAGGCGGTGCTCATGGTGCGGCGCGCTGAATCGGTGCGTTGTTGCGGGTTGCCGATAGCGATGCGGGCGTTGGCCACGGTGAGTTGCTGTGGGGAGATGATGATCGGCGCCAGCTGCACCGAGGAGATCTCGGGGTGGTTGTCCTTCAACAGCGACAGGCGCTGGGTGAGGTCTTTGAGCAGATCCACGCGCACCTCTCCCAGTTGTTCGTTTTCACCCCACAGACGCTGTGCGGCCTTGGGCGCCTTGATGAGGTGGTCAACGTCGTGTTGGGTCAGCGGCGGAATGCGGTGGGCCCAGTCACCCAGCAGAGCGGTGGCATCGCCGCTCATGCCGAAGGAAATCACCGGCCCCAGCAACGGGTCTTCGATGCCGCGCAAGATCGCGGCCTGACCTGCCGGGGCCTGTTTCTGCACGGCGATGCGTTCACCACCGAAATCCCGAACGGTCTTCATCAACGAGGCAAACTCTTGGTCGAGTTGCTCGGGCGTCTCGACGTTCAGGCGGGTTCCACCCAGGTCCAGGCGGCGGGCTAAGAACTCGTCGGTGGATTTGAGCACTACAGGGTATCCCCCGAGTTCCTCGGCGACCTCGCGAGCCTGGGAGACATCGGTGACCACGCGGGAGGGCAAAATGTCGATTCCGTAGTGGGCCAGGATCGCATGGGTGTCTTCGACGCTGAGGGTCAGCAGGTCTTCACCCTGCACCTCGTGCAGGCGGTCGGACAAGAGGGCGGCGACCTCCTTCGGGGCCACCGCGGAGGGGCGCACGAATTCGGTCTGTTCCGCTTTCCGCCACTGCACATACTCAATAACCTTGGCGAGCGCGTCCACGGCGGCGGCCGGTGAGTGATAGCACGGCAATTCTCCGTCTTCGGCGGTGAACAGGCCGTCCATGGCGGCCGCCTTGTCGATGATGCCGGGGAAGATCGCCAGAACGGGTTTATCGGAGGTTTGCGCGGCGGCCAGAAGGTCTGCGGCGATCTGGTGAGGGTCGGCCCCGCCCTCGGTCAAGAAGATACCGATGAGCACGTCGATGTCGGAGGATTCGACGGTAGCCGTGAAGACTTCGCGTAGCAGGTGGAGGGCATCGTCACCGGTGGTCTCGAGGGTGTCTTTGAACTTGATCTCCAGCCCATTGGTGACGGCACGGTCGGAGACCATCTGGGCCAGGGCTGCCGCGTTGGAAATGACGGCCACGCGACGGCCGGTGGGCAACGGCATCGCCTGGAGCAGCTGCGCGATATCGAGCACCTGGTCGGAGTTGACTGCGCTGATCACGCCGCACTGGGTGAACATAGCGTCGAGGGCCTCGGTGGGTGCAATGGAGGTGCGTCCGGCGTGCCCGGGTGGCAACTGGAGTCCGGTGAAGGTGTTGCGGGTGACGATCACCGGTTTCGTGCGGGAGAGTCGGCGGGCGATGCGGCTGAACTTGCGGGGGTTGCCGATAGATTCCAGGAACAGAGCGCAGACGTGGGTATTCTCGTCGTCTTCCCAGTACTGCATGAGGTCGTTGCCCGAGACATCTGCACGGTTGCCCGCCGAGACCAGCGAAGACACTCCGAGGTTTCGCCGGGTGGCGCTGTGCGAGAAGATCTCTCCGATGGCCGCGGACTGGCTGAACAGACCGAGGGTGCCTGGCCGGGGGTCGCGGTCGGTCAGGGTGATGTCGAGATTGACCTCGGGATCATTGTTGAGCACCCCGAAGGAGGCCGGGCCGATAATGCGCATGCCGAATCCGCGTGCGGCGCGGACCAGGGCGCGTTGGCGAGCGCGACCACGGACACCGTCTTCGGCGTATCCGTCGGTGAGGATCAGCGCCCCGCGCACGCCGGCGCGGCCGCAGGCGTCGACGGCGGAGGCGACTTCGTCGACGGCCACGGTGATGACGGCCAAGTCCACCGGCCCGGGAACGTCGGTGATCGAGTCCACGATGGTGGCGGTTTCAGCGTGATCGGTTTCGGGGCAGACGCCGAAGAGCTCACCGCGGTAACCGCCCTCCACGATGTTGGCCAGGGCGGGTGCGCCGTGCCGCGACCACGTGGCGGGGCTGCCGATCACGGCGACCCGCTCGGGGCTCAACAGCTCGGCGATCGACTTCGACTCGGCGCGGTGTTCGCGGGTCTCCATCACCTCGCGCGAACGGTCGGTGGGGTCGATGTCGAAATCCACTTGCACGAAGCCGTCCTCGAAATCGCGGGAGATCTCGTAACCGGCATCGGCGAAGACGTTGAGCATCCCGCGGTTAGCGGGCAGCACCTCGGCGGAGAACCGTTCGATACCACGTTCCAGGGCAGCCGCCGCGAGGTGTTCCAATAGGATCGAGCCGATACCGCGACCCTGGTGGTGGTCGGAGATCAGAAAGGCGACCTCGGCCACGGTGGATTGGGGCACCCTGTCGTATCGGCCGATGCCGATCATCTCGTCGCCGAGGAAGAGCACCAGCGCCACGCGGTTGGCGTGGTCCACGGTCGTGAAGTGTTTGAGTTCTTTTTCGCTGAGCGTCGGTTTGGGGGCGAAGAATCGCAGGTAAATGGAGCGCTCTGACTGCCCGGCATACATGGTGTTCAAGGCCGCGGCGTCGGTGGGGATGACCGGACGCAGGTGGGCGGTCGCGCCGTCTCGCAGCACGACGTCCGCCTCCCAGTGGGCGGGGTAGGCCAGGGCGATCTCACCCGTTCTGAGACGGTCGGCTGGTTCGGATGTCTTCGGCATAGTTTCCCCCAGGTGCTCTGCGGTGTTGGTTTCATACCAGATTACCCGAGTATGGCGTAGATTACATCGCTCGGGGTCCCTCCACCCCACCCGGCGGGCATCGTCCCCGTGAAACTCGGCCGTGTGAGGGCGGGGCGGGTAGAATGTTCAGGTGCCGTCGCGCGTCCGTATCCACCGTTCGTTTCGCAAACCAGCATCCGCCGGCTCCCTTGCCGCTAGCTAATTCCCCGAGGTAACCATGGCCCGAAAGTCAAAGTCTCTGCACGACGACTACCCCACCGACGTCGTCGAAAATATCGTCGATATCGACGTCTCCCACGAGATGGAGACCAGCTTCCTCGAATACTCCTACTCGGTCATCTACTCCCGCGCCCTGCCCGACGCACGCGACGGCCTCAAGCCCGTGCAGCGTCGCATCCTCTACATGATGCAACAGATGGGGTTGCGCCCCGATAAAGGCCACGTGAAGTCAGCACGCGTGGTCGGTGAAGTGATGGGTAAGCTGCACCCGCATGGCGACTCCGCGATCTACGACGCCATGGTGCGCCTGGCCCAGCCTTTCGCCATGCGCATGCCTCTGGTCGACGGCCACGGCAACTTCGGGTCTCTGGACGACGGCCCTGCCGCCTCCCGCTACACCGAGGCGCGTATGGACGCCGCGGCCACCGCACTGACCGCCGATCTCGACGAAGACGTCGTGGACTTCGTCCCGAACTACGACAACCAGTTCACCCAGCCGGCCGTACTTCCGGCGGCCTTCCCCAACTTGCTCGTCAACGGCTCCTCGGGCATCGCGGTGGGCATGGCCACCAATATGCCCCCGCACAACCTGCGCGAGGTCATCGCCGGCGCCCGCCACCTGATTGACCACCCCGATGCCTCGCTCAAAGACATCATGGGGTTCATCCCCGGCCCCGACCTGCCCTCCGGGGGCACGATCGTGGGCCTATCGGGCATCAAAGACGCCTACGCCAACGGCCGAGGGATCTTCAAGACCCGCGCCAAGGCCTCGATCGAGCAGGTGTCTGCCCGCAAACAGGGCATCGTCTTCACTGAGCTCCCGTATATGGTCGGCCCCGAGAAAGTCATCGAGAAGATCAAGGACGGCGTGACCAAGAAAAAGCTCGTCGGCATCTCCGACGTGCAAGATCTCACCGACCGCAAGAACGGCCTGCGTCTGGTGGTCGAGGTCAAGAACGGGTTCAACCCGCAGGCGGTGTTGGCCTCCCTGTACAAGTACACCCCGCTGGAAGACTCCTACGGCATCAACAACGTGGCTCTCGTCGACGGACAGCCGCAGACGCTAGGGTTGCTCGATCTGTTGCGGGTTTACCTGGCGCATCGCATCGACGTGGTGCGCCGGCGCACCGAGTTCCGTTTGGGCAAGCGCAGCGACCGTTTGCACCTGGTCGAGGGTCTGCTGATCGCGATCGTTGATATCGACGAGGTCATCCAGATCATCCGCTCCTCCGACGAAACCGCGCAGGCCCGGGAACGCCTCATGGCGGTCTTCGACCTGACCGAGGTGCAGGCCAACCACATTCTCGAATTGCGCCTGCGCCAGTTGACCAAGTACTCGCGGATCGAGCTGGAACGCGAACAGGCAGAGCTTGAGGCGGAGATCGCCGAGCTACAGGCCATCCTCGCCGACGAAGCGAAACTCAATGCGCTGGTCTCCGAAGAGCTCCAGGCGGTCGCCGATCGCTACGGCACCGATCGTCGCACCAAGCTGACGAACAAAGACGACCTCAAGGACGCCGCGCTCGCCGTGGCCGCAACCGACAAGAAGTCCTCCAAGGGGCTGGGTCTGGCGCTGGAAATCGCCGACGATCCCTGCTGGGTGTTGTTGAGCACCTCGGGGCTGGTTGGCCGCACAGTCGGCTCCCCCGGTTCGCGCACCCCGTTGGTCGACCCCGGCAAACGCATCAAGCACGACGCCCTGACCTCCATCGTTGCAGCCACCGCGCGCGGGGAGATCGGAGCGGTGACCTCCGCCGGCCGCATGGTCCGCCTAAACGTGATGGATCTGGCGGTGCTCGACGACGTCAAGGGCACCCCGCAGCTGGGATCCGGTGTGAAGGCCAGCGAGGTCATCTCACTAAACCGTAACGAGACCCTCGTGGGCCTGGCCCCCATCAACGAGGTGATCGCGTTGGCGACCGAAGCCGGTGTGGTCAAACGAGTGAACCCCGATTACCCGCTCAACGCCGAAGACTGGGAGGTCATCAAGCTCAAGGGTAAGGACCGCGTTGTGGCGGTTGCCGCCTGCCCCACCAACGATTTCGCGCTGAGCTTCGTGACCGCGTCCGGCAAGCTGTTGACCTTCGATGCGGCGAAGGTGCGCCCGCAGGGTCGTACCGGTGGCGGCGTGGCCGGTATCAAATTGGCCGAGGGTGATCGCGTGATCGGTTTCGGTGCCACCGCCGCTGGATCCGAGGCGGTCGTGGTGACCGTGACGGACGCCGGTGCTGAGGATGCCGCTTCGGTCAAGGTCTCCCCGCTGAGCGTCTTCCCGCCGAAGGGACGCGCCACCGCCGGCGTGCGCGCACACCGGTTCCTCTCCGGTCAGACGCATCTGACGCTCGCTTTCGTGGGCGAGGGCCCCGCCAAGGCGGCGTCCCCGGCAGGCGTGGCGCGCTCTTTGCCCACCGAGTTTGCCGCCCGCGACGATTCGGGGGTTCCGGTGAACCAGGCGATCGCGGCGATCGGCCCCGCATACTCAGTCACCGAACCGCGCAACACTGCGGAATCTGCGGCAACCGATCAGCAGGCGGTAGATCATCAGGAAGCAGAGGAGCCTCAGGCCGCTGACCGCCAGAAGTCTGCAGAGTCGGAGTCGCTACCCGACGCCCTCTTCTAAAACACCTCAGGCCCCGCCTCCCTTCCCCGCATTGCGGGAGATGGACGGCGGGGCCTGATGTTTCTCGAATACCTGGTGCGTCTCGGACACCAAGCGCGTCTCGGAAACGTGGGTTGCTGGGTACTACCCCAGACGCACGACGTCGTCGCAGGCGGCGATGTCTTCGGGGCGGTGCGAGACCAACACGACCGCAGGGCGCTGTTCGCCGTCGCCGTGGGTCGACTTCGTTCCGCGAGCCACCTCCGCGATCAGATCCCGCGCGGCCTGAGCATCGAGATGGGCCGTGGGTTCGTCCATGAGCAAGAGGGTGGACTCGGTGAGTAAGGTTCGCGCGATTGCGATGCGTTGACGTTGCCCGCCCGAAACGAACGAACCACCTGCGCCCACCGGCGTATCCAGACCGCGCGGTAGCGAGCGCACGAAGTCGCCCAGGCCCACGCGGTCTAGAACGTGCATCATCTGCTCCGCCGAGGGCCGGTGCTCGGCGTCGGCGGCGATGGCCAGGTTGTTAGCGATGGAGGATTCGAAGATATACGAGGATTGCGGGCACCAGGCCGCGTAACCGCGCAGTTCTTCGGCACTGAGCCGATGGCCGTTGACGGAAATGTGGCCCTGCTCCGCAGGTAGGAATCCCAGGAGGGTGGCCAGCACCGTGGTCTTGCCCGAACCGGAGGGGCCGGTGATACCCAGCCAGGTGCCGGAGGAGACCGAGGCGTTGAGTCCGGTGAAAACCGGTTCCTTCATGCCGGGCCAACGGGTCGCAACGTCCTCGATACGCAGAGTAATCGGCGGGGCAAGTTCAGCACGGTGCAGTGCGGCGCGCTCGGGGGTTTCTTCGCGTGCCTGTTCGGAGGTGCGCACGAGCGGCGCCATGCGGGCAACCAGCTCTGCCAGGGCGGGCCAGCCGCGGACGGCCTGGATATGGGCGGCGCTGGTCTCAAACAGCGCGGTGCACATGAGCACCACCACGGCCACGGACGGCGCGGTGAGCTCCCCGTGGCGCACGGCCGTCCAGTTCAGGGCGATGGTCGCCAGGGCGACGGCCCACCAGGTCACGGTGGTCAGGGCGTTTCCGAATCCGATGGCGCGGGCACCGGCCAGTTGCGACTCGACATTGCGTTCGTCGTGATGGGCGAAGGCGGTGGCGGTCAGGTCTGCCAGGCCGTTGGCGTGGAGGTCGCGGGCGGCGTCCAGCGAACCCACGCCCAAGCGCAGCATCTCGGAGGTCGATTCGCGCGCGATCGCGTCGGCGCGGTGGTCGGTGTAGCGCACCAGCGCAGGGATCACGAAGGTACTAAGCAGAACACCGGCTGTCACGGTAATGAGCGCC
Organism: Rothia sp. LK2588; assembly: GCF_040946465.1. Classification (NCBI taxonomy): domain Bacteria; kingdom Bacillati; phylum Actinomycetota; class Actinomycetes; order Micrococcales; family Micrococcaceae; genus Rothia; species Rothia sp. LK2588. Next base: position 786,686 of record NZ_JAYWLS010000001.1, read on the forward strand.
CGCGGCGCGGCGAAGGCGGTCACGACCAGCGCGAGGATCATCACCACCACGTGTGAGGCTACGGGCAGGATCACCCGCGGGAGCCGGTCGCGCAACTCGTCGATGTCTCCGACGAGCCGGTCGAGGATCTTGTCACCGCGCAACAGCGAGCGGATGGAGAGCACGGTACGCCCGGCGGAGTTCCAGGCGTTGAGCCGCAGGTTATTGGTAGCTCGTAGCACGGCATCGTGGGTGCGCAGCCGTTCCAGGTAACGCAACGCGGCCCGACCCAGGCCGAAGAAGCGGACGCCGGTGACGGCCACCAACAGGTACATCATGGCCGGTTGCTCGGCGGCGCGCACGATCAACCATCCGGAGAGTGCGGTCAGCGCGATGGCGAACGTTGCCGCCAAGATTGAACAGAGCACCGGTAGCACTGCGTGACGCGGTTTCAGCCCGGTGAGTTTCCCGAGGTAACGCAGGGTCTGCGGCACCGAGTAGCGCACCGGTTGAGGGTTGGAAGCCGCCCGGGGCGTCTCGAGCAATTGCTCGTCGAGAGGTTTCTCCATGACCTCTTCCTTGAGCCGGTTGAGGTCCCAGCCGGTCGCCCCGCCGGTGGTCTGGGACCAGGAGGTGGCCTTACCCTGGGTGTCGGTCTCGGCGGTGAGAACATAATCGGTACGTTCAGCCAGGGCGGGATCGTGAGTGACGATCAACAGGGTGGCACCGGTGGCGGCCAGCGTCGCCAACGAGGCGTGGACGCGTGTGGCGGCCGCGGCGTCCAGGTGTGCAGTGGGCTCGTCCACGAGAACGGTGACCCGCTGACCTACCTTCTCGAGGGCATCCACCCGGGCCAGGGTGCGCGCAATACCCAGTCGGCGCATCTGACCCGCCGAGAGGGATTCCGGTGCCAGGTCGGCGAAGTTCTCCAGGCCCACGATCCGCAAATAACCCAGGTACTTTTCGCGGCCGCGCTGCGAGAGCGACATGGGGCCAGTCTGGCTCATGAGGTTCAGGGCGGCGTCAAGATCTTTCTCATGGTTGACCTGCGCGGGGAAGCCGTAGAGAGCTACCTCATTGAGCACGGAGGAGGCGAGGAACGTGGGTGACTGGCTGACCCACACGGTCTCCCCAGTGCCGCTGATGGAACCGGAGACCCGCATCGGTTCGCGGTATCCGGTGGGCACCACGGAGTCGGCCACTGCCCCGGAGAGCGCGCTCAGCAGGGTGGATTTGCCACAACCGGAGGGGCCCATGATGGCCGTGGTCGACCCGGCGGGCACCGAGAAGCTGAGGCGGTCTAACACGGTGCCGCGTCCGGGATAGCTGACGGTCAGGTCGGTAACGCGCAGGGCATCACCCTCGGGTTCTACTAGCGACGCCGGCTCGGGGGTGTCGATGATGCGCTGGGCCTCGTGCAGGGAGGCCACGCCGTCTTCGGACTGGTGATAGGCAGCCCCGACGTCGCGGAGCGGCTGATAACATTCGGGGGCCAAGAGCAATGCCAGGAGCGCGACGTCCAGCCCCATCTGTCCATTGACTAAACGCACGCCAATCAGCACCGCGATCACCGCGATGGAGATGGTGGTGATGAGCTCTAGCCAGAAGGAAGACAGAAAAGCGGAGCGGAGCGTCTTCATGGTGGTGGCACGATAACGCTCCCCCAGCTGCCCCAGCGCCTGGGACTGCGCCCGGGCCCGTCCCAGGCCGATCAGAACGGGAAGCCCCTTGACCAGCTCGACGATGTGGTCGGCCAGGCGCAAGAGTTCGCGATGCGCCGCCGCGGTGTCTTCGCGCGTGGTTTTGCCGATGAGGACCATGAACAGGGGAATCAACGGCAAGGTGAGCACGAGCACCAGCGCGCTAACCCAGTCGTGCAACCCCACATAGACCACGAGCATCACCGGGACCACAGCAGATGAAACGATAGAGGTGAGGGTTTTGGTGTAATAATCATCCAGCGCGTCCAGGCCGCGCGCGATCAACACGGCCGTCGCGCCCGTGCCCTCGGGGGTGTCGATTCCGCCGGTCGCCAACACGCGGTCGACGACCCGGGCACGAATGCTGGATTTGGCACCGCTGGCTGCTCGCTGAGCGAAATAGTTCAAGGCCCACTCGGCCCCAGCGCGAACAACGATTGCAATCAAGCCGACCATCAGCAGAGTCTTTACCCCCGGGTGCATGCCCAGCGTCGCTGCCCACAGGCCATCGACCTTGGCCTGCGCGTTCCCGGCGAAGATCGCCAGTTGTTCGGCGCGGGCGGAATCGAAAACCTGCCGGGCGTGCAGGGCCTGAAAGGTCAGGCGGGCGAGGAACGTCAACGCGGTGGCGAGAACGGAGGAGAAAACGATGAGCGCCAGCGTTTTGATCACGGTCAAGATCGCGAAGATCGCGAGGTTCCTGGCGGCGTTCGGGCCTAGCGGTGGACGTTGAGCCATAGTCAGTGGGGTCTCTTTCGGGTGCGGTGCTGGGGAGTGTCTCATGAATTCTACTGAGAAAACCTCAAGATTCTATGAAAACATGAACACCCACCCCAGCCACCGCACCCGAGACCCTGCGGGGTTAGTTGCTACGGTGAGAACCACCTCTCGAGGCCCGCGCCAGCTCGGCGGGGTCGTGTGCCTCGGGTAGATGGTCCACCGACAGCCTGCGAGCGAACTGTTTATAGCTCCAGGCCTGGTACCCAATGATCAGCGGCAACATGATCACGGTCATCCACGTCATGATCTTCAGTGTGTACGGGGAACTCGCTGAATGGGCGACCGTCAAGCTGTTCGCCGCGTCCAGGGTGGAGGGGAACACGTTGGGGAACAGCGCGGTGAAGATCGACAGCGCCCCGAACGCCACAAAGAGGCTGGTGCCGGCGAAGGCGATCCCCTCACGTTCCCGGCGGGCGGCGAAGAACGCGGTCACGATGGCAAGCACGGCAGCCACCATCAATACAACGCTCAGCACTCCGGCCGAAACCCCCTTGAACTGCATCGCGATCACCCAGACCACACAGGGCAACACGGCCCACGGCAGGTGCGCCACCAGTCGCCGGCGGGCCCGTCGGCGCACTTCACCCTCGGTCTTCAATGCCACGAAGGCCAAGCCCTGGATATAGGAGAACAACGCGATCGCCGCCCCGCCGATGTAGGTGAAGGGGTTGGCGGCCCAGGCGAACGCAGACTCGACATTGCCCGCCGCATTGATAGGCATGCCGGTGGAGGTCACACCCAGCAGCGCGCCGATCAAGAAGGCAATGCCGAAAGACGATGCGGCGATGCCGCGATTCCATAACCGGATCCACCCCGGGTCAGCCTTCTTCCCGCGGTAGTCGATGGCCACCACGCGCACGATCAACGCCACCAAGATCAGGGTGAGCGGGATGTAGAGCGCAGAGAACAGAGAAGCGTACCAGAGCGGAAAAGCGGCGAAGGTGGCGGCACCGGCGGTGATCAGCCATACTTCGTTGCCGTCCCAGACCGGACCGATCGTATTCAGTAGTAGCCTCCGCTCCTTCTCGTCGCGGCTGAAGATGCGGGACATCATCATGCCTACGCCCAGATCGAAACCGTCCAGGATCAGGTAACCGATCCAGAAAATTCCGATAAAAACGAACCAAACGGTGGGCAAAAGCGGTTGCTCAGCAAAGATGTTCATGGTCTTCTCTCCCCTGCCTTTAGTATGCGAACGCGAGAACGTCGCGGTCGTTGTCGGAGTGGGAATCGGGGGTAGTCTCCTCCACGAGTTCGGGCATGGCGGCAACAATTCCAGACCGCACATACTTACTCAACAGGTGCACTTCCACGACCGCCAAAACTCCGTAGAGCACCGTGAAGGTGGTCAACGAGAACAGGTAGGTGCCGGCCGATACCTCGGGTGAGACGCCCGCGGCGGTAAAGAGCAAAACCGAGGTATCACCCTGAAAATTGGGGGCCACCACGAAGGGTTGACGGCCCAGCTCGGTGAAGATCCACCCGGCGGCGTTGCCGATGAAGGGGAAAGACAACGCAGCCACATGGAGGTTCTTCTGCCAAGCCGGTGCCGGCACCGTCCCCACACCCTTCTTCCGAGTCACCCAGAGCGCGTGCACCGCGGCCAGCGCCGAGAGGCCGCCGAAGGTGAACATCCCGCGGAAGCCGTAGTAGGTGACCTCGAAGATCGGGGTGTAGTCGATCTCCTGCCCTGCCAGCTCGCCGAAACGGGACGCATCGTTCGGGTAGTGGGTGCCAAACTGGTCCTGATACTGCTTCAACAGCGTTTCTACACCGGGCACCGGTTGGGTGAAGTTCTCATAGGCCAAGAACGAGAGCAGCCCGGGCACCTCGATCACGGTGTTGAGGTGGTCGCAGCTCTGTGAGGCGGGCGCGGTGGAGAGCGAAAACAGCGAGAAGGACGTGCCGTCCTCGCAGGCGGCCTCGGCGGCCGCCATTTTCATCGGCTGCTGTTCGATCATCAGCTGGGCCTGGGCGTGGCCGGTGAAGGCGGTGCCGATGAATCCGATCAGGGCGATGACCGCGCCGAATCGCAGTGAGTAGCGCCAGGCATGAAAGTCTTCGGCGTCGCGAACTCCCTCGGCGCGCTCGCCGACCACCACGCGTCCGTTCTCCACGGTGTCGATGCCGTCGTGGCGGCGCTTCCAGAGGTGCCACCACGAAATACCCACGAGAAAGGCGCCGCCCACCAGCAGTGCTCCGGTAAGCACGTGCGGGACGGTGATGAGAGCGGTGATGTTGGTCAACACCGCCACGATGTCGGTCATGCGCGGGCGCCCGTCGACCATCTCTACCCCCACGGGGTGCTGCATCCAGGAGTTGGCGACCAAGATGAAGTACGCGGAGATCCACGAGCCGGCCACGGCGATGGTGATGGTCAGGGCGTGGATCTTTGGCTTGAGCTTACCCCAGCCGAAGATCCATAGACCGATGAAGGTCGATTCGAAGAAGAAGGCGAAAAGCCCCTCCATGGCCAGAGGTGCGCCGAACACGTCCCCCACGAATCGCGAGTATTCGCTCCAGGCCATGCCGAACTGGAATTCCTGCACGATTCCGGTCGCCACGCCCATGGCAAAGTTGATGAGGTAGAGCTTCCCCCAGAACTTGGTGAGACGTTTATAGCGCTCCTGCCCGGTACGGGCGTATTTCCAGTGGAAATACGCGACGAGCGGGCCCAAACCGAGGGTGAGAGGCACCATGAAGAAGTGGTACACGGTGGTGATGCCAAACTGCCACCGAGCAAGAGTTAACGGGTCCACGGCTGATCCAATCAGGGTTGCGAGAAAGTCGTGCACCTCGCTGCGATGCCCTCCACGGGTGCGAGGTCAGAGTTAGATTAACCGCTGAAAATGAGAGCAGAGTTAATGTCTTGCTGACCCCGTCACACCGCGCGTTTTTGTCTATTGACAAGGCTAAAAAGGTGTCTTTCACACTATCTCGGCGGGTACCCACGGGGGTTTCTGCACACGAAAGCGCGCCGTTTTGCCGTTTTCCCTAGTGACCTCATGGAGGGTTTTCTCAGACGGTTTTCGGGCCTTCTCGCGGATCTTCACGCCTCAACCCAGGGGGCTTGCAGATACCTTCGGACGCCTCCCGGCGGCCGTGAGCTACGCCGCAGTCAAGCCCTGGAACAGAGGAGCAGAGCGCGCCGCGAATATGATTATTAACACTTCGGGCGTGCTCTGCGTCGAGTCGGTTTAGACGTCGATCTGAGCCTCGGTGACCTGGTGCGCACCGTTGATGATGAACTCCTTGCGAGGGGCCACCTCCGAACCCATCAACAGTGAAAACGCACGTTCGGCCGCTTCGGCGTCCTCAATGCGGACTCGCCGCAGTACGCGATGGGCAGGGTCCATCGTGGTCTCGGCCAGCTGATCGGCGTCCATTTCGCCCAGGCCCTTATAGCGCTGGATGGGTTCCTTGTAGTTCTTGCCTTCGGCTTCCAACCGACCCAGCAGCTCTGCCAGTTCACGCTCCGAGTAGGTGTAGACCATCTCGTTCTCGCGTCCCCGATGTACAACCTCCACGCGATGCAGCGGCGGCACCGCCGCATAGACGTGCCCGGCCTCCACCATGGGCCGCATATATCGGTAGAAGAGCGTCAGCAACAGCGTGCGAATGTGCGCGCCGTCCACATCCGCGTCAGTCATCATGATGATCTTGGAGTAGCGCAGGGCCGCCAGGTCAAAGGTGCGCCCCGACCCCGCCCCGATCACCTGGATGATGGCCGCGCACTCCGCGTTGGCCAGCATGTCGGTCAGTGAGGCCTTCTGCACGTTGAGGATCTTGCCGCGAATCGGCAACAGCGCCTGGTACGTGGAGGAACGCGCCAAGCGGGCGGTGCCCAGGGCTGAATCACCCTCGACGATAAACAGCTCCGAACGCTCCACATTATCGGAGCGGCAGTCCACCAGCTTGGCCGGCATCGAGCTGGTTTCCAGGGCGGTCTTACGGCGTTGCGTTTCTTTGTGGACGCGGGCCGAGATGCGCGACTTCATCTCGGCGACGACCTTCTCACTCAGCGAGGCAGCCTGCTGTTTATCAGCCCGAGCCGTGGCCTTGAGCTTCTTCTCCAGCTGTTGCGAGACAACCTTCGACACGATTTGCCGCACCGCGGGGGTACCGAGAATCTCCTTGGTCTGCCCCTCGAATTGCGGCTCCGCCAGGCGAACTGTCAGCACGGCGGTGAGACCCGCCAGCACGTCGTCCTTCTCGATCTTTTCGTTATCGCGAACCTTCAGTTTGCGCGCGTTGGCGGTGATGTGTTTACGGAAGCTCTTGAGCAGACCATGTTCGAACCCAGACACGTGGGTTCCGCCCTTGGGTGTGGCAATGATGTTCACGAAGGAGCGCACGCTGGTTTCGTACCCAATACCCCAGCGCAACGCAATGTCCACCTCGCACTCGCGCTCAACCTCTTTCAGCTGCGAGTGCCCTTTCTCGTCGAGAACGGGAACGGTCTCGGTGAAAGTCTCTCGGCCCTGGAAACGCCAGATGTCGGTCACCGAAGAATCGTGCGCCAGGTACTCGACGAACTCGGAGATACCGCCATCGTGGTGGAAGACCTCCTCGTGGGTCTCGAACTCACCGGGAGTGCCAGGCTTGCGACGCTCGTCTCGAATCGCGATGCGCAACCCCGGGATGAGGAAGGAGGTCTGTCGAGCCCGCTGCGCCAGGTTCTCATAACTGAAAGTGGCATCGGGTGTAAAGATCTGCGGGTCGGCCCAGTACCGCACCCGGGTACCGGTCACCCCGCGCTTGGCCTTGCCAGCGATCACCAGGGCATCATTAGGTTTCTTGGACTCGCTAAAGGGCGCGTCTGGCTTGGGCGTTCTGCCGTCCTCGAAGATGCCGGGGATGCCGTGGCGGAAGCTCATCTGATAGGTCTTGCCGCCCCGGTCTACTTGCACATCGAGACGCGAAGAGAGCGCGTTGACCACGGACGCGCCGACGCCGTGTAGACCGCCCGAGGCGGAGTAGGAGCCGCCGCCGAACTTACCGCCGGCGTGCAGCTTCGTGTAGACCACCTCGATACCAGACAGGCCGGTGCGCGGTTCGATATCGGTCGGCACGCCGCGGCCGTCGTCGCGCACCTCCACCGAGCCGTCCTTGTGCAGAACGATCTCGATGGACTGCCCGTATCCGGCCAAAGCCTCGTCCACCGAGTTGTCGATGATTTCCCACAAGCAATGCATGAGCCCGCGCGAGTCGGTGGAGCCGATGTACATACCCGGACGCTTGCGAACGGCTTCTAGCCCCTCCAGCACTGAGAGGTTACGAGCGGTGTAGTTTGAAGCTGGCACGGGGCTACTCCCTGGGATTCGAGATGGGTATGCCCCACTATTTTAAGGGCATATCGGGCTCTGGCGGGAAAACATTGACCCGCGAAGCGTTGGCGAGACAGCACCGAGAGCAGGTGCAACGGCAGAACCGACGCTCCCCCAGGTGTCAAAGAGGAACGTCGGCTCAAGGATCACCCGGCGCTCGCAGCGGCCGGATTATCTGCGTTTAGTCGAGGTAGTCGCGCAAGACCTGCGAACGAGAGGGATGGCGCAGCTTCGACATGGTCTTGGACTCGATCTGGCGGATGCGCTCGCGCGTCACACCGTAGACCTTGCCGATCTCGTCGAGGGTCTTCGGCTGACCGTCGGTCATGCCGAAGCGCATGGCCACCACGCCAGCTTCACGCTCAGAGAGGGTATCTAATACCGAGTGCAGCTGTTCCTGCAACAAGGTGAAGGAGACCGCGTCGGCGGGAACGACCGCCTCGGAGTCTTCAATCAGGTCGCCGAATTCAGAGTCACCGTCTTCGCCCAGCGGGGTGTGCAGGGAGATCGGTTCACGACCGTACTTTTGCACCTCAATGACCTTCTCCGGGGTCATGTCGAGTTCCTTGGCCAGCTCCTCCGGGGTAGGTTCACGGCCGAGGTCCTGCAACATCTGGCGCTGCACACGGGCCAGCTTGTTGATGACCTCCACCATGTGAACCGGGATGCGGATGGTGCGGGCCTGGTCGGCCATAGCGCGGGTGATGGCCTGACGAATCCACCAGGTAGCGTAGGTCGAGAACTTGAAGCCCTTGGAGTAGTCGAACTTCTCAACGGCGCGGATCAGGCCGAGGTTACCTTCCTGGATAAGGTCCAAGAAGAGCATGCCGCGGCCGGTGTAACGCTTGGCCAGCGAGACCACCAGACGCAGGTTAGCCTCGAGCAGGTGGTTCTTCGCGCGGCGGCCGTCGTGGATCACCCAGCGCAGTTCCTTCTTCAACTCGCGGTCCATGTCGGGGTTTTCCTTGAGCTTGTGCTCGGCGTAGAGACCGGCCTCGATACGCATGGCGAGGTCGACCTCCTGCTCTGCATTCAGCAGCGAGACCTTACCGATCTGCTTGAGGTAGTCCTTGACGGGGTCCGCGGTAGCACCGGGGGTCACCACGCGGATGGCCGGCGCATCGTCGTCGTCGTTAGAGGTCAGCACGAAGCCGTTACGCTTGGCGGCTACTTCCTCAGACTGCTTCTTCTCTTCCTTTTTGGCAGTCTCTTCCTCGTTATCCTCGTCGAGCTCTTCGACCTCTTCTAGCTCGGCGTCGGTATCGAGAACGTCTTCGTGGTCATTAACAGCGTCGACGTCTTCTTCCTCGAGCTCGTTCTCCAGCTTCTCCTCGGCCTTGGTGGCCTTCTTGCGCGTAGAGGGCTTGGTCTTAGACGCCGTCTTGGTAGCGGTCGCCGACTTTTTGGTGGTGCGAGACTTAGCCGTGGTTCCGGTCTTCTTCTTGGCCTCGGTGGTTTCTTCGCTGGCCTTGGCAGTCTTCGTCGCGGCCTTGGTGCGTGCGGAAGGCTTCTTCTTTGCCGTAGTAGTTTTAGTCTCGGTAGCTTCGCTATCCGATGCCTTCTTACGTGCAGCAGGTGACACAGAGTACCTTTCATCGTTTTCAACAGACCGGCTCACCGCGGTGACATCCGGTCAAAACACCTAAGACCCTGTCAAGTCTGCTCTTTGAAGCGGGGATGCCGACTTGAAAGGGAGTCCATCACTGTCAACAGCTGACACAGGCGCAATATTCCGCGTGTCACCGATTTTCTCCGGGTGCAGACCTACGGGGTCAGTATTCAAGTATGGCAGAGCCTGAGGTGGTTTGGAGACCACGACCCTCCGCGAGTCGCCGTGAGAAGGGTTTCAGATACTCTCGAACTTAGCGACCTTCGAGCTTCCACGACCGATGTCGCCCATGTTGCGCCGGCTCCCCCACCCACCGGGGCAACGCCGCAGACTCTAGGATCAGCTGAAGTGGAGACGGTTCCACGCGCAGTAGCTCCTCACACGCCTCGAGCTGAGCGGAGGCGTCCGAACTACTCCCCTTCAGCCAACCAATCCAGGCGCGCATGAGCATTAACCGCTGCGCGGGCAACCCATGGCACATACTAGCCAACACAGCCGCCGTGTAATCCAGCAGCGAGACCCGGTTCCATTCCGGGGCCCGAGTCGTCCGCCCCGTCAACAACGTGCCGAAGAGCTCTGAGGCCGCTTCCGCTTTGTCAGGAGAAATCTCATCGAAGGAAATTTCTTCGCCGTGAAGCCGGCGCACGCAATCTGCCAGTTGACCGGATTCGGCCGTGGATAACGGCAACATGAGCCCCGCCCCCTCGGTGCGCGGCAGCCCCGATTCACGGTGGACGTTGGCCATGAGGTGTTGGGCGTCTTCCAGAGAGGCCGCGGCGGCAAACATGACGAACTGGCTTGACCCGGCCGAGGTCAGGGTTGCCGCCATAAACCCGGCCACCGGGGCCGGTATCGCCTGGCGGACGGCGTCGGCGTATTGGGCGTGGGATAGTTCGCGAGTCTCAGACTCCGGCAGACGCAGGAGCGACTCTTCAATCACTTCCAGCGCGGTGGACCACAGCGTGGTTTCGGCAAATTTTTGCCCCAGGTAATCCTCGGCGTAGGCGGCACCGTCTGTGGCTAGGGTTTGATCGTAATGCTCGAACCACATGCGGGCTTCCTCACCCCACGCCTGGGTATGTTCTTCGTCTGCTGTCGCCTGAGGGTTGAAGGCGTGCAAGGTGCGCCCCTCTTCTTCCCCACCGGCTACCACGGAACCGTTCATGAGCAGCTCCAGATAGACCGGGCTCTTCAATACATCTTCGACAAAACCGTCGAAGAGATAAGCACACGTCTCCTCAATTGCTGTCCACCGGCAGGTCTGGCTAACGAAGTAGAGGTCGGCCAAGGCAAGCCCTGTTCGATCTACTGCCCTCCGCACCACCTCAATCCATACCCGGGCGCGTTGGGCTTGCTCGGCCTCGCTTCCGACCTCCGCCATGGTCGGCGTGGCATCGCCGCATCCCGTCAATTGAGCGGCTCGTTGCGCCCCGGCGTGGCCGAAGACGATGCAAAAGATCCGATCGATCGGCTCGCCGGGAGCGATCTGCGCGGGGAGGAGCTCTAAGTATCGGGTCAATGCCTCTTCGGCGTCAGCTACATCGACCTCGAGCACGTCGTCGGTGCCCACGCGCACGATTGGGCCGACCTGCCGGGCGGAGCAACTGACGAGGACGACCGAGTTCTCGGGCCAGTACCCGAGATTGTGGACGGTGACCGCGAGGACGTCGGTGGCGTTGCGAGCGGGGTTGTTCAGGGGCTGTGGGTGAGAGTTCTTGATGCAATCCATGCATCTAGCGTGGTTCGAGAAATCGCCCCGTGGAGCCTCAGATCACCGATTGTGTATAACTTCGGGCATAAAGGACGGTGTCGGCGCCTTCCACAGGAGAACTCGCCGACACCGTCGCTCACTTAACCTCGGGCGTCCGTACCGCCTTCATCGTCCAGCTGCGCCAGATACGCCTCGATCGTGGCGCCCAGCTCATCGCGATCGGGCAGTTTGCCTTCGTCGCGTTCCGCCAGAGAGAGCATTTTCTGGCCCAGGTTCTTCACGCTGTTATCGTAATTTTCTTCAAGCCGGGAGATCATCACGCCAATCTCCGGGTTCTGCGCCACCTGCTCGTTAATCTGCACCTGGGCGGCGTCTGAGGCGTCGAGCAATTCGTCGGTGGGCAACGACAGTTTGGCGGCCATCTGTACATGCTCCATCGCCAGAAGCGAAGCCTGCGGCAGCTCCGCCTCCGCCAGATACTGCGGCACGTTGATGGCGAAGCCTGCCGTACCCAGCCCCGCCTTGCCCAGCGAGACCTCTAGAAGGCTACTAACGCTTCCGGGTAGGTCGGCAACGGGGTGCCAGGCCGAGATGCCGCGGGTGAGATCCTTGCGATTGCCGTGGGCAGAGACCGGCAGGGGGCGCGTGTGAGGCACCGGCATGGGGAACGCGGTAATGATGAGCGCCATGGAGATATCAACTCGCTCTGCGATATCGACTACAGCCTGTACGAAGCGTTGCCACTGCAGGTCAGGCTCGGTGCCGGCCAAGAGCAAAAACGGGGTGCCCAATCGATCTTCCACGGCATACAGCTTCAATTGCGGCATGACCGGGTTTTCGTAATGGTCTTCGACAAAGCGAATACGGGGTTTACGCGCACGGTAGTCATGCAGTTGATCCGAGTCGAACTCGACGATCGGTACGTTCTTGAGTTCCTTGATCAGAACCTCGGCCAGTTGCCCGGCCGTACCACCGGCGTCCTGAGGGTGGCTCAGGGAAATAACCAGGGGCAGTCCGCGCAGTTTCTCGTTGTTCAATACGCCGGCTTGAGCCAGGTACAGGCTTTCGGGATCCAACATGATTACCCCCAGGGTTCGTCGTGACGGTGGCACTACCTTACAACAGAACCTCAAGCCCATTTATTTCTCTGAGATGACGGTGTGTTCCCTCGATTTTTACCCCAAACATTGACCTGCTATACAGCTGGGATAATCTGTTAGAGAACGGCCCGCTATGACGGCGAGCACATTTCAACTTTGAAAAGGATAACGATGACCGAATCCGCCGATCTCATGTTCTCTGTAACCGCACCCGACCTCGAAAGCCTCGACGCGCAGGTGCTGGTGCTGGGCGTACACAGCAGCGAGGAAGGGCCGGTACTCGCCGGCACCGCGTTGCCCGCCGAAACCGCCGCCAGCCTCGAGGCCTCGTTGGAGGACTTGGGGGTGACCGGGTCTGAAGATCAGCTGGTGCGCCTGCCCGGCATCTCCGAAGCGGGTGCAGACATCATCGCGTTGATCGGCTTGGGTGACCGCCATGAGGACGACGCCCGCCGTCGTCAAGCGCTGCGTTACGGCGCAGGTTCAGCGATCCGCCAGTTGGCGGGAGTCTCTGAGGTCGCGTTGAACCTCGAGACCTCCTCGGTGGAGGATGTCGCCGCCGTCGCCGAGGGCGCGGCTTTCGGAGCGTTCTCCGATCCCCAGCTCAAGGCCCACTCGGTGGATTCGGTCAAGTCAGCCGTGGAGTCCGTGGTCATCGTGACCGAAGTTTCGGCGAAGCAGGCGGCCCCGGCACTCTCCCGCGCCCTGATCATCGGTGAGGCGGTCGATTCCACGCGCCGCCTGGTCAATACCCCGCCAAGCCACCTCTACCCGGAGACCTTCGCCACCCGCGCCGAGGAACGCGTGGCAGACCTGGAGAACGTGGAGATCTTCACGTTCAATGAGGATCAGCTACGTGCCGGCGGATTCGGTGGGATCCTGGGCGTGGGTCAGGGTTCGACCCGCGCCCCGCGCCTGGTAGAAGTCAAGTACGCACCGGAGAACGCGAAGGCCACCATCGGCCTGGTGGGCAAGGGCATTACCTTCGACACCGGTGGCATTTCGCTGAAGCCCGCCAATTCCATGTTCAATATGAAGTCGGACATGGCCGGCGCGGCCACCGTGTTGAACGTGGTCGCCGCGGCGGCAGAGTTGGAGCTGCCGGTGGCCGTGACGGCGTACCTGTGCATCGCTGAGAACATGCCCTCGGGCTCGGCCATCCGCCCCGAAGACGTCTTGACCATGCGCGGCGGCAAAACCGTTGAGGTACTCAATACGGACGCCGAGGGCCGCCTGGTCATGGCAGACGGCCTGGCGTACGCCTCCGAGTCGACCCCCGACGTCCTGTTGGACGTTGCCACCTTGACCGGTGCGCAGATGGTCGCCCTGGGTACCCGCACCGCCGGCGTCATTGGTGCAGAAGATATCCGCACCCGGGTGGTGGATTCGGCAGAGGCCGCGGGTGAAGACTTCTGGCCCATGCCCCTGCCGGAGCACCTGCGAAGCGGCCTGAAGTCGCCGGTGGCCGACCTGAAGAACATCGGAAACGGCCGCTGGGGTGGAATGCTCACCGCCGGTATCTTCTTGCAGGAATTCGTCGGCAAGAAGGACGACGGTGAGCGCATCCCCTGGGCGCACCTGGATATTGCTGGCCCCTCGTTCAACGAGGAATCGCCCTTCGGCTTTACGCCCAAGGAGGCTACGGGCATGTCGGTAGCTACGCTGGTCAAGTTCGTGGAGTCCTACGCCTAAATTCCTGACGAGTACCCGAGGAAACCCCTCGGGACGGTGTACTGTGCCCCGGTGTGTGACGCATCGGGGCACAGTGGTTAAGGTTTACTACTGTTTCGTTGGTCACGGTTTTCCGCCTCCCGGTCAAATATCCACCGCGGCCGTACGCGGTCGGTGGCGCGGGGTAGTTCTTTAAAACCTCGGTAAATCATCGCTTACATTGCCCCGAGACCCGGGTTTTGCGGTACGGTAAAGATGAGTTATCAGCCTCACCGCGGCCACGTTGCAACACCGCCGAGAGGTAGCGTTCGACAGCGAGGGCGTGTGGCTGAGAAACATCACCTTGAAACAAGGGATTAATTCCAACCTACGCAAGGGAGCGTCATCACCTTGGCAACAGCTCAAGAATTCGACATTCTGGTTCTCGGCGGCGGTAGCGCTGGTTACTCCGCAGCTCTTCGCGGCATCCAGCTCGGTTTCACCGTCGGCCTGATCGAGAAGGGTAAGCTGGGCGGCACTTGCCTGCACACCGGCTGCATCCCCACCAAGGCATACCTGCACGCCGCTGAGGTCGCGGCTGAGGCTAAAGAGTCCGAGAAGTTTGGCGTCAACGTAACCTTCGAGTCCGTGGACATGGGCAAGGTGCGCGACTACAAGGACGGCATCGTCGCCGGCAAGTTCAAGGGCCTGACCGGTCTGATGAAGATGAAGAAGATCACCGTCATCGAGGGCGAAGGCAAGCTCACCGGCAAGGACACCATTACCGTAGACGGCACCGAGTACAAGGGTAAGCACATCGTGCTTGCTACCGGCTCGGTGTCGAAGACTATGGGTCTGGAAATCCGCGACCGCGTCTTGACCTCCACCGAGGCTCTGCAGATGGACTACCTGCCGAAGTCGGCCATCGTGCTCGGCGGCGGCGTCATCGGCTGTGAGTTTGCGTCGCTGTGGTCTTCCATGGGCGTTGAGGTCACCATCATCGAGGGTCTGCCCCACCTGGTGCCCAACGAAGACCCCGCCATCATCAAGGTCGTTGAACGCGAGTTCAAGAAGCGCGGCATCAAGTCCAACCTCGGTACCTTCTTCGACAAGGTCGAGCAGGACGACAACGGCGCCAAGGTCACTCTTGCAGACGGCAAGGAGTTCGAGGCTGACCTCGTTCTCGTGGCTGTAGGCCGTGGCCCGAACACCGAGGGCTTCGGTTACGAGGAGCAGGGCATCCCCATGGATCGCGGTTTCGTGACCCCGAACGAGCGCCTGCACACCGGCGTGGGCAACATCTACGCCATCGGCGATATCGTTCCCGGTGTTCAGCTGGCTCACCGCGGTTACCAGCAGGGCCGTTTCGTGGCTGAAGAGATCGCGGGCCTGAACCCGATGATCGTCGAAGACATCAACATCCCCAAGGTCACCTACTGTGATCCTGAGGTGGCCTCCATCGGTTACACCCAGCCCAAGGCTGAAGAGAAGTTCGGCAAGGAAAACGTCGAGACCACCGAGTACAACCTGGCCGGCAACGGTAAGTCCTCGATCCTTGGCACCGGCGGCCTGGTGAAGGTTGTTCGCGAGAAGGACGGCCCGATCGTGGGTGTTCACATGGTCGGCAAGCGTATGGGCGAGCAGATCGGTGAGGCTCAGATGTGGGTGGTTTGGGAAGCATTCCCCGAGGACGTGGCTCAGTTCATCCACGCTCACCCGACCCAGAACGAGGCCCTAGGTGAGGCCGCCATGGCTCTGGCTGGCGCACCGCTACACGGCTAATCACTAGGCTTAGGATCGCGCAGGCGGCTCATAATTGGGGTCGCCTGCGCATCCGGCAACTTTGAACGATCTAGGCATCTATCAAGGAGAGACAGGAAGATATGTCTACCACTGTTGAACTGCCCGCACTGGGCGAATCGGTGACCGAGGGTACCATTACCCGTTGGCTCGTCGAGGTTGGCGACACCGTTGAGGTCGACCAGCCGCTACTCGAGGTTTCGACCGACAAGGTTGACACCGAGGTTCCCTCCCCCGTTGCAGGTACCGTTGAGAAGATCCTCGTTGAGGAAGACGAAGACGTAGAGGTCGGCGGCCAGCTCGTTATCATCGGCGACGGCTCCGGCTCCGCATCTGACGACTCTGCAGACGATTCCTCCGCTGAGGAAGAGCCCGCGAAGGAAGAGAAGAAGGAAGAGGCCCCCAAGGCTGAGGAGAAGACCGAAGAGAAGAAGTCTTCGTCCTCGAACTCCTCCGGTCAGGGCCAGGAAGTGACCCTGCCTGCTCTGGGCGAGTCCGTCACCGAGGGAACCGTTACTCGCTGGCTCGTTGAGGTTGGCGACGAGGTAGAGGTTGATCAGCCGCTGCTCGAGGTCTCCACCGACAAGGTTGACACCGAGGTTCCCTCCCCGGTTGCCGGCACCCTGCTGGAAATCAAGGTTCAGGAAGACGAAGACGCCGAGGTTGGCCAGGTTCTGGCTATCGTTGGTGACGGTTCTGCAGCTTCCGAGAGCTCCGACTCCTCCGATGAGGACGACGCTCCCCAGACTGAAGAAAAGACCGAGGAGAAGAAGGAAGAGGCTCCCAAGGCGGAAGAGAAGAAGGAAGAATCCGCTCCCGCCGCTGAGTCTTCCGAGGCTTCCGAGTCCAACGGTGAGGTCTACGTGACCCCCTTGGTCCGCAAGCTGGCTAAGCAGGAAGGCATCGACCTCTCCACCATCAAGGGCACCGGCGTGGGTGGCCGCATCCGCAAGCAGGACGTTCAGGCTGCTGCTGAGGCAAAGAAGTCCTCCGCTCCCGCCGAGGACAAGTCGCTGGCTCCCGCCGTGTCGCAGACTCCGGCTGCCGCTGCCAAGAAGGAAGCCCCCAAGGTTGAGGTTTCCTCCAAGCGCGGTACCACCGAGAAGGCTCCGCGTATCCGCCAGACCGTTGCAAAGCGCATGGTGGAGTCGCTGGCCACCTCCGCTCAGTTGACCACCGTTCAGGAGATCGACCTGACCCGTCTGGTTGCTCTGCGCAACAAGGCCAAGGACGGCTTCGCAGCTCGCGAGGGCGCCAAGCTGACCTTCCTGCCCTTCTTCACCAAGGCAGTGACCGAGGCTCTGCAGCAGTTCCCGCAGTTCAACTCCTCGATGTCCGACGACTACAAAGAGATCACCTACCACGGTTCCGAGAACATCGGCCTGGCAGTGGACACCCCCAAGGGTCTGCTGGTTCCCGTGGTCAAGGACGCAGGCGACCTGAACATCGCCGGTCTCGCCAAGCGCATCGGTGACGTCGCTTCCCGCGCACGTTCGGGTCAGATCGGCCCCGAGGAGCTGGCAGGTTCGACCTTCACCATCTCCAGCACCGGCCAGACCGGTGGTGTGTTCTTCACCCCGATCATCAACCAGCCCAACGTTGCCATCCTGGGCATCGGCTCGACCAACAAGCGTCCTGCCATCATCCAGGATGCCGAGGGTAACGATGTCATCGCGATCCGTAGCCTGGCGTACTTCTCGCTGACCTACGATCACCGCGTGGTTGACGGTGCAGACGCAGGCCGCTTCTTGAACTTCCTCAAGCAGCGCCTGGAAGAAGCAGCATTCGAGGCTGAACTGGGTCTCTAAGAGATTCCTAACAGTAGTGGTCTATCCCGCCTGGGATAACCGCCCACCGTGACGAGGTGCCGGTTGTCTGAGAAATCAGACGGCCGGCACCTTTGTGTGTTCTGACGTGTCTGTTCACACAACGAAATACTCGCCGGCCTCTCTAGTCCAACAGGGCGCGTTGCGTAGACTTACACCCATGGTTATCGCAACTAATATCCTCGTTTTCTTGCACATTCTCGGTGCGGTCATGGTCGTCGGTATCTGGATCGCTAATTTCAAGAAGGGCATCACCGTCCCCGGTCAGTTCCATGCGGCCCTGCTGCAGCTGATCACCGGCTTCGCGTTGTACTTCATGATGATGTCTCACCTACCCGAAGAATCGGCAACCCGCTTCCACATGTTCATCGGAATCAAGATGTTGCTGGCTCTGATCATCGCCGTTGCCGCATACCTGGGCCAGAAGAAGTACAAGCGTGCTCACGTGTTTGACCGTCGCGACGGCGTCGAGGCTCGCGGCCACGACGATCATGCCGGACGCAACGTGGCCCTGGCACACACCGTTGGTGGCCTGGGCCTGGTCAATATCGCGATCGCGGTTTTCGGACTCTAATAAAAATTTCACATCACTTGCTCTCGCGGCGGTGTGTTCCCGATTCGGTAACACACCGCCGCTTTTTTGTCCGCTCCTACCCGTTGGCTTGTTGCGGAACCGCCTCGCGCACTCGCCAGTCCTGCCCCCTAAATTTGACCAGGGTGAACGAGACTCGTTGCACGGCTCCATCACTGCTGAGACTCATCCCGGGGTGCTGGGCGAGTTCGTCAGGCCGGGGTTGATAACCCGTGGCTTTCAGGTCGGCCACCACCGTGGCCTGCTGCGCGGCACTCGAGACGACCCGCACGTTCTCGACGCGCAGTTGTAACTCGCGCATCCCCTCACCCGCACCTTGCGATACCATCGCCGCATCGACGCGGGCCAGAGCCGATCCCTCGTCGGCGTATCGGCCAATCAGCCCTGCATCGTGCGTGCGTAGAGTGTGCGCCCGGTGTTGCATCAGCTCGTTGAGCTGCCGTTGAGCCTCATCGGCGGTGAGGTTGTCGGAAGCGGCAGGTTGATGGGCCGCGGTGGCGCTCGGCAAGGACGCCGGTTGTTGCGCGGCCGGTGGATGAACTTGGTGGGTGGTGTCGGTGGCCGATTGCGACGTCGAGGTGTCTTCGCGGTGTTGCTCGGTCAGGAACACCGCACCTCCGACGACCGCACAGAGGCCGAGTGTCACCACGGTGGGCGTATGAGGCCGCACCCAACGCGGCAGGCGTGCAGTTGAGCTATTTCTGCTCAGCCGACGATTCCCTGCGCGCCGACGGGGATGCGCCGTAGCTTGCGTCCGTTGGGAACGGCGGAGCGCCTGAGGTGTTGTTGCGCGTTGCTCGGAACTATCATCGGCGCGGGCTGGCAACCGTCCGCGAACGCTGGGGGCGGCGCTGAGATGCAAATCCACCGGCACCGGTGTAAAGCTGTGCCGCAGGAGCGAGACTACTTCGTCCACCGCGCCTTCCTCGGCACACTCGTCCATGATGCCCTCCAAGAGCGGCCCCAGCCGTTCGGGGTATTCAGGACGTTGCAGGGAAAGCGGCAGGCGGTTCTCCGGCAGGGGGTCGTCACCGGTGATGCACCTCCACCAGATCTGCGCCAACCGAGAATGGTCCCGAGTGTGAGCGCGACCACTGACCGCTTCGGTGGCCCCGCGCAACTCGAGGTCCGCGGGCAGGAGCTTAACCTCAGCAGTGATGTCGAAGGCGATGTGGCCCGCTGATAATTCATGGAAGCCGAGCTGGTGGCGATGTAACCACTGCAACCCCGCCCAGGTGTTCTCGGCGATGGTCGTGACCTCGGCGGGGTGCAGGTGACCGCGTGCGTTCAAGACCTGGAGGAGGCTACCACCGGCGGTTGCCTCAGTGATGATGCTTTCGGTGTCTGCGGTAGACAATACCGCCTGAACCGTGGCGATTTGATCGTGGGTCGGCAGGGCGCAGAGCCGTTCGGCGCAGGCCAGGCTCTGGCTCTTAACAGGGGTCTCGCCGGTGACGTCGCAGAGGTTGTACTCCCCCGCCGCTAGGCGGAGCGGGTCGTCGTTCTCGCCGGGGTGGTATTCGATGACCCAGCGAGCGCTACCGTGCAGGCTGCCGAGCGAGATCGTCGGGGTCATCGTCGAAGACGGCTCCGAGAAGGGCTGGGGCGGGGTGGTCGATGATTGACGCGGCTGAAAAGTACTTTCGCGACGTCCGAGGTGAACCATGTCGTCGTTGACCGTGAGCGGTTGCCAGCTGTCGATCCCCTCGATCTCGGGCGGGGTGAAGTTATCGTCGTGCATGCCTCTAGAATCTGCGGCGGAGTCAAATTTTCCCACCCGGTTATCCACAGGTTGATGTTCTCCCACGTCAAGGCGCATACGCCCCGTTTTTCGGGCCGCAACATTTCCGTCATATTCGTCGACATCGGATGTGCGAGCGTCCGCACCCCGGTGATGTCTAGTATCGCCGAAGCGTGAGCGAGCTGTTCACCGGCAAGGAACATCACACTGGATTTTTTCTCCTGAATGCGACAGAGAGATAGTGTAGATACCATGACCGTGAATATCGAGAGAGTCGGGTTTGCGCCCGATTACGTTGACTACGTTGAAGCCCTGGAATTGCAGCAACGAGTCCACACCCAAGTAGCCGAAGGTAAGCAACAGAACACCGTCCTGCTCCTCGAGCACCAAGAGGTCATCACAGCCGGTAAGCGCACCGAAGATCACGAATACCCCGCGAACGACGACGTTCCCGTGGTCAAGATCGACCGCGGCGGTAAGCTGACCTGGCACGGGCCCGGCCAGCTGGTGGGTTACCCCATTGTGCGTCTGCCCGAGCCGATTGACGTGGTGCGCTACGTGCGGGTCTGTGAAGACGTCATGATCAAGGTTTTGGCCAAGTTGGGTATCAACGGTCAGCGTGTGGACGGTCGAAGCGGAGTGTGGATCATCAAGGAGGGCGAGCAAGACCGCAAAATCGCCCAGATCGGCATTCGCGTCTCCCGCAACACCACGATGCACGGCTTTGCCATCAACTGCAACAACGATCTCGATCCCTTCAGCGCGTTTATCCCCTGCGGGATCACGGACGCCGGAGTCACCTCTATCTCCGAGCAGCTGGGAAGAACGGTCACCCCCGGGGACATCGTCGACTTAGTGGAGCAGGAATTGCTGGCCCACGCTGATCAGCTGGCCGCGCAGTTCGAACCGAAATAAATCTCGGTCCACTCTCGTTACAGTCACAGCACACGAGTGACTGATGGAGACACCCACATCAATCGTCAGCGGAGCAACGCCCGCGAAAAGGAGTAACACAGTGAGCGTAGAGGTAGAAGGCCGCAAGCTATTGCGCGTAGAGGCCCGCAATGCCGAGGTGCCGATCGAGAAGAAACCGCACTGGATCAAGACCAAGGCTAAGGTCGGCCCCAATTACAAAGAGATGATCGATCTCTCGACCGGTTCCGGCCTGCACACCGTGTGTGAAGAGGCGGGTTGCCCGAACATCTATGAGTGTTGGGAAGACCGTGAGGCCACCTACCTCATCGGCGGTTCAGAGTGCACGCGCCGTTGCGACTTCTGCGCCATTGATACCGGCAAGCCCACCGGTTTGGATAAGACCGAACCCGTGAAGGTTGCGCTGTCGGTCAAGAAGATGAACCTGCGCTACACCACCGTGACCGGCGTGGCTCGCGATGATCTTCCCGATGGTGCCGCGTGGTTGTACGCGGAGACCATCCGTCAGATTCACAAGGTGTCCCCCGGTACCGGCGTTGAGATTTTGATCCCCGATTTCCGTGGCAAGCGGGATGACGTACAGCAGGTCATCGATGCCAAGCCCGAGGTTTTCGCGCACAATCTCGAGACCGTGCCGCGCATCTTTAAGAAGATCCGCCCCGCCTTCCGCTACGAGCGTTCCCTGGAGGTTCTGCAGCAGGGCAAGGAAGCCGGTCTGATCACCAAGTCCAACTTGATTCTGGGCATGGGTGAGACGGACGACGAGATTTACGAGGCGCTGTGCGACCTGCACGATTATGGTTGCGACACCATCACGCTCACCCAGTACCTGCGCCCCGGCCCGCTGTTCCACCCCATCGACCGTTGGGTGAAGCCCCAGGAGTTCTTGAAGTACTCGGAGATGGCCGAGGAGATCGGTTTCGCCGGTGTCATGGCTGGTCCGATGGTGCGTTCCTCCTACCGCGCCGGACGCCTGTGGGCGCGTGCCATGAAGCACAACGGGTACGAGATCCCCGCCGAGCTGGCACACATCGACGATGACGGCGCGGCGCTGCAGGAAGCGTCCTCGCTCGTTGCCGCAGGTTACTAAACCTCAGCTTGCCTGAACGAGGTGGTGCGGGGCGTAGTGCTGACTACGCCCCGCGCTCCTATACAATTAAGATTTGATGTACGGCGTGCACGCCCCGATTCCCTGGGTACCGCGTCGAAACCTTCACCACCACTTGAAAAGGATCCATTGTGGCCTCTGTCCGCGAAGAGAAGCGCTCCGCTCAAGAAACGCCTCAGAAAACTAAACGCGCCGCCCAGACTCAGTCTGCAGGCAAGGCTCGTTCCAATTCCAAGGCAACGAAGGAAGACAAAGCCAAGAAGTCCAAGAAGCCTGGTTTTATCACCCAGCTGTCCCAGGTGCTGGAGATGACGAAGAAGTCTGACCCCAATATTGTCTGGTACATGGCTCTGGGTGCGCTGGCGACCCTCCTCGTGTTCTTGGTGATCGGTCTGCTGACCGGCAACTGGATCACCTGGTTACTCATCGGTATCCCGTTCGCCGTGTTGGTCGCGGTTTTGATTCTCTCCCGCCGTGCGGAGCGGGCTGCCTTTTCGCAGATCGATGGCCAGCCCGGAGCCTCCGGTGCTGCGATCAATTCCCTGCGTCGCGGTTGGATCGTCAATGAGCAGCCGGTGCAGATGAACCCCCGTTCGCAGGCACTCGTGTTCCGCGCGGTCGGACGCCCCGGTATCGTTCTGGTCACCGAGGGAAGCCGGGGGCAGGTTGGCCCGCTCATTGCGCAGGAGAAGAAGCGTCTCAAGCGCGTGGCGCCCTCCGTGCCGGTGCACGTCATCAACTCGGGCAATGATGAAGGTCAGACCCCGGTCAAGCAGATCACCAAGGAGATGAATAAGCTCCCCAAGAAGTTGACCGATGCCGAGATGCACCAGGTCAACAACCGCCTGTCGACCCTGGGTAACAACATGTTAGGCATTCCCAAGGGCATCGACCCGAACCGTATGCGCCCCGACCGTAAGGGCATGCGCGGCCGCTAAACTCAGCGATTAATTGTTCCCCCTGATTGCACTGCAGCCAGGGGGAATTTTTATATGCTGTTCGCAAAGCAACAAGAAAGGTGATGTTGTGCAACGACTTGTCCCCTCGATCTGGTTCAACCGCAACGCCCGTGAAGCCGCAGATTTCTATACCTCCGCCCTGCCGAACACCTCGGTGGGCACCGTCCAGTACTACCCTGAGGCTGGTCTACCCGAGTCTCATCGTGAGTTCGCTGGGCAACCAATCACGGTGGAGCTTGAGGTGGCGGGGTTCAAACTCTCCTTGACCAATGCGGACGACACATTCGCGCCGAACCCCAGCATCAGCTTCATGCTCAATTTCGACCCCACCGCGATGGACGAGCCCCGCGAGGCCCTGCGCGAGGTGTGGGAGAAGCTCAACGAGGGCGGTCAGATCCTCATGCCGCTGGACTCCTACGATTTCAGCGAGTACTTCGGATGGTGCGTCGATCGATACGGGGTGAACTGGCAGCTCATGCTCACCCGTGAGGAGGGAGAACCACGCCCCTTCATCATGCCCGCGCTCCTGTTCACCCGTGAGGCTCGGGGCAAAGCCGCGACCGCCCGCGAAAAATACCTGCAAGTCTTGTGCGAGGTAGCAGAATCCGCCGCGGGCAACCGTGTGGATTACCCCGACTCCCCCGGCGTGATTCTGTTCTCAGACGCCCAGCTAGCCGGCGAGTGGATGGTGATCAACGATTCCACGTTCGATCACGCCTTTACATTCAGCGAGGGTGTTTCTTTTCAGGTGTTCTGTTCTGACCAGCAGATGATTGATCGGTTATGGCAGGCGCTGGCCCATGAAGAGCAACCCTGCGGTTGGTGTAAAGACGAGTTCGGGGTCTGTTGGCAGATCATGCCCCAGAATTTCGAGGATCTGATGCGCCGCGAGGGGGCGTTCGAGAAGCTGATGCAGATGACC
Source organism: Rothia sp. LK2588 (assembly GCF_040946465.1). Lineage (NCBI taxonomy): Bacteria > Bacillati > Actinomycetota > Actinomycetes > Micrococcales > Micrococcaceae > Rothia > Rothia sp. LK2588. The sequence goes on from NZ_JAYWLS010000001.1 coordinate 810,423, forward strand.
AAAATTCGCATCGATCAGTTCTAACAAACATGCCCTGGGGCTCATAGCCCCAGGGCATCGTCACAGGTAGGTTTAGCGGAACCGTACCAACAGGGTCTGGCGAGCCCGATCGTGCAATCCCCGCTGATCGGCGTCCATGATGATCACCGGCAAGACCAACATGATCAGCGTGGAACGCACCAGCGCCGAGACCCATCCCGCGGGGCGGCCGTCCATGCTCTGCACCTGCATACCGCAGACCAGATGCCCTAGGGTATGTCCCATGAAGCCGACGCACAACACCTGATACGCCCAGACCACCACCAAGAGCAAGACGTTGGCGGCCAAGGAACTCCCGCCGAGGCCCACTAGAGACAGCACGGCCCACCACAGATACCAGTCGAAAACGAAAGCGACGATGCGGCGCATCGGACGGGCCAAAGAACCTGGCCCGGTGCGGGGTCGGCCCAGGTGCTGTCCCGGGTATTCTTGGTCGGTCGGCGCCCCGGAGAGCCAACCGGGGAGGTCGTTACGTTCGATCATGCCTCTAGCGTACTTGTTCTCACCGCGAGGATGCCTCGCCAGGGGCGGTTGAGGGGGCAGAGTGGCGACACGAGTCTGTTACATCTCTGAAACAATCGGGATACGTTCACGCAAAAACATGCAACTAAGGTTTAATTGAGCTTAGTAGCCACTTGAGGTTGCTCAGGTCGTAACCCACTTGATTCAAGGAGAAAACCCGACCATGTTTAAGTCAGCAGAAGAAGCCCTCGCGTACATCAAGGAAGAAGAGGTCGTCTTCGTGGACGTCCGCTTCGTCGATATGCCCGGTGTGCAGCAGCACTTCAACCTACCGGCAAAGGCGATCGATGAAGACTTCTTCGTCAACGGCCAGCTCTTCGACGGTTCGTCGATCCGCGGCTTCCAGGGCATTGCTGAGTCGGACATGCAGCTCATCCCCGATGTCGAGTCTGCCTACCTTGACGAGTTCCGCCTCGAGAAGACCCTCGTCTTCGTGTGCTCGATCGTCAACCCGCGCACCGGCGACCCCTACGGTCGCGACCCCCGCGGTGTTGCAGAGCGCGCAGAGGAATACCTCAAGTCCACCGGCATCGCCGACACCGCATTTTTCGCCTCTGAGGCCGAGTTCTTCGTCTTCGAGGACGTCCGCTACGAGGTCTCCCCGCAGCACACCTTCTTCAAGATCGACTCGGACGAAGCGAACTGGAACACCGGTCGCGAAGAAGAGGGCGGCAACCTGGGTAACAAGACCCCTGTTAAGGGCGGTTACTTCCCCGTGGCTCCCGTGGACAAGCAGGCAGACCTGCGCGACGCTATGTGCGTAGCCATGGACAAGGTCGGCCTCGAGGTAGAGCGCTCTCACCACGAGGTGGGTGCCCCCGGTCAGGCCGAGATCAACTACAAGTTCGACACCCTGACCAAGGCCGCCGACGACCTGCTGAAGTTCAAGTACGTCATCAAGAACACGGCCGACGCCTGGGGTAAGTCGGTGACCTTCATGCCCAAGCCGGTCTTCGGCGACAACGGCTCGGGCATGCACTGCCACCAGTCGCTGTGGCAGGACGGGGAGCCCCTCTTCTACGACGAGCGCGGATACGCCAACCTCTCCGACACCGCTCGCTGGTACATCGGTGGCCTCATCGAGCACTCCTCGTCGGTGCTGGCCTTCACCAACCCGACCGTGAACTCCTACAAGCGCCTGGTCCCCGGTTACGAGGCCCCGATCAACATGGTGTACTCGCAGGGTAACCGTTCGGCTGGCATCCGCATCCCGATCACCGGAACCAACCCCAAGGCCAAGCGCCTGGAATTCCGCGCGCCGGACCCGTCGTCCAACCCCTACTTCGCCTTCGCGGCCCAGCTCATGGCAGGTCTGGACGGCATCCGCAACCGCATCGAGCCCCCGGCCCCGATCGATAAGGACCTCTACGAGCTGCCCGCCGAAGAGGCCGCCGACATCAAGAAGGCCCCGGAAAACCTCGCCGAAGCCCTGGCTGCCCTGGAAGAAGATCACGACTTCCTGTTGCAGGGTGACGTCTTCACCGAAGACCTCATTCAGGCCTGGATTGACTACAAGCGAGCCAACGAGCTTGCACCGCTGTTGCTGGTTCCCCACCCGCTGGAATACCAGATGTACTACGGCGTCTAACCTTCACCTCGTGAGGTAAGAAACCCGGATAGGCCTGACACGCGCACGCAAATGCCGGTCAGGCCTATTCTTGTAGAGAAGATCAGCTGACCCCGCAGGCCCGTGCAGGGCACCATGAGCCGGGGTGGAACACCCTAAACCGAGGACGATCAACCATGGCTTATCCCCTGCAAAAACTCAACGGCGAGCACGTTTACCGCAACGAGGTCTTTCAGACAGGTCTCATGTCGCAGTTGCTCGACGGGGTCTATGACGGTGAGATGACAATTGGTGAGCTGTTGGGCCACGGCAACTTTGGAGTCGGCACCTTCAACGGTCTCGATGGCGAGATGATCATCCTCGACGGCAATTGTTACCAGATGCGCCACGACGGCTCTATTCAGCAGGTCTCGCTGGATCAGCAGACGCCCTTCGCCGTGGTCATGAACTTTGTGCCGACCATCCGCAAGGGCCTGCCCAACAACATCATTCGCAAATCGGCCTCCCAGGTACTCGACGACTTCACGGTCTCTCAGAACTACATGTACGCCATCAAGATCGTGGGCGATTTCGAGTGGATTCGCACCCGAACGGTTCAGAAGCAAACCAAACCCTATCCGAAGATGGTCGAGGCCACCGCCGACGACGAGGTGGTGCAGTTCGATAACGTCCGGGGCACCATCGTTGGATTCCGCACACCGATCTACGAGCAGGGAATCGGCGTACCCGGCTGCCACGCGCACTTCATCGACGACGAGCACGAACGGGGCGGGCACGTCATCGACTTCAAGCTAGATAACGCCTACGTCGAGATCTGCATTGGCACCGACCTCCGCCTGCACTTGCCCATCAACGAGGCGTTCTCCGGGGCGAACCTCTCCCCGGAGGATCTCGCCGAGCAAATCTCACAGGCCGAGAAGCACTCCTAGGCGTTCGACGGGGTCAGGTTCAGCAGATCCGTGTCGAAGAAGAGCCGCTCGAAGACGGAGCGTGCCTGGCGGGTGATCCGCAGGTAATCCTCCTCGAGGTCGGCGGCGTGACCGGGTTCGTAACCGCACCAGCGCGCGATAGCCTCCAGGTCGGCGCGGTGGGCGGTGAGCACGTCCGAGGCGCGGCCGGTACGCAACATATTGCAGCCGCGGATCTTGGTGGCCAGCTTCCACGCGTCGATGAGCGTGTGCGCGTCCTGTTCGGCGAGCAGGCCCAGCTCAGCGGCGGCGTTGAGAGCGCCCAACGTGGATGTCTGCCGCAGGTTCTCGCAACGGTGGGCGAAACACAGCTGGATCAGCTGGGCGATCCATTCAACGTCTGACAAACCGCCTCGTCCGAGTTTGACCTGCCGGGTGCGATCGGCACCGCGGGGCATACGCTCGTTCTCGACGCGTGCCTTCATCCGTCGGATCTCCACGACCTGATGCTGGCTCATGCGCACCGGGTAGCGATAGGTGTCGATGAGATCCACGAAGTCTTCGCAGAGCTGGTCGTCGCCGGCCATGGGGCGGGCACGGAGCAGGGCCTGGAACTCCCAGGTATCCGCCCAACGCTCGTAGTATTCGCGGAAGGATTCCAGCGAGCGCACCATCGGCCCCGATTTGCCCTCGGGGCGCAGATCGGCGTCGATCTCGAGTACTTTTTCGGCGCGGATCGCCGGTTTAGTCGGTTGCTTGAGCAGTGCAACCATACGGGCGATGATGGCAGCCGCCTCGGAGGTCGCGGCGGCTTCGTCCGCACCGGCTCGGGGGCGATGTACGTACATGAGGTCGGCGTCCGAACCGTATCCAATTTCCCGGCCGCCCTGTCGTCCCATGGCGATCACGGCGAGGTCGGTCAGCGGTTCGGAGCCATCTTCGTATTGTTCCCGTTGCGCGATTTTTAGAGCGCCGGAGATCGTGGCCTGATCGATGTCGGAGAGTCCGCGGCAGATCTGTTCCAGCGACAGCAGATTCGAGGCCTCCCCCATCGCCACGCGCAAGATCTCGCGGCGGCGGATCATGCGCAGGTTGCGGATGGCCTTCTCGCTGGAGCTATGGCGGGCGATCTGATTGGAGACCAGGGAGGTCAGTTCCTCGAGGTTGCGCGGGGTGAGCTCGGAATCTTTATCCAGCCAGGAGATCGATTCGGGGGCATCTTCGAGGATGTCGCCGATGAAGCGTGAGGAGGCCAGGATGTGGCACAGTCTCTCGGCGGCCGCCGGGGAGTCGCGGAGCATCCGCAGGTACCACGGGGTGGTGCCCAGGGATTCGGAGATGCGGCGGAAGGCCAGCAGACCGGTGTCTGGGTCCACGCCGCGGGTGAACCATCCCAAGAGCACGGGCATGATGGTGCGTTGAATCTCGGAGGAACGTTGGATGCCCTTGGTCAGTGCCTGGATGTGGCGCAGGGCTCCCTTGGGATCCTTGTAGCCCAACGCCGCGAGACGGTCCTGCGCTGCGGCGTCCGTGAGGGCGATTTCGTCTTTTGAGAGGTGCGCCACCGCGGCCAGCAGGGGACGGAAGAAGATGCGTTGGTGCAGTCCCCGCACGTCACGCTTGATCTTGTTCCAGCTCTTGAAGAGTTCTTCGACGGGCAGGGTGCCCACGCGTTCGATGCTGGTGACCGAGCGGGCCAACACGCGTTGGTCGGCGACCTTCTCGGGCATAAGGTGGGTGCGGCGCAGGTACTGGAGTTGGATGCGGTGCTCGAGCAACCGCAGGTACTTGTAGTCGCGTTCGAAATCGGCGGCGTCTGATCTGCCGATGAAGCTGGCGTTCGCCAAGGCCACCAGGGAATCGGTGGTGGTCTGGGTACGCACCGATTCGTCGGTGCGGCCGTGCACCAGCTGCAAAAGTTGCACGGTGAACTCGACATCACGCAGCCCGCCGGGGCCGAGTTTGATCTGACGCTCGACCTCTTTGGCTGGAATGTTCTCGGTGACGCGGTTGCGCATGCGTTGCACGGATTCGACGAAGCCCTCGCGGGAGGAGGATTCCCAGACCAGGGGGTTCATCGCTTTCATCCACTTGTAACCCAGCGAGGGGTTACCGGCGACGGGTCGGGCCTTGAGCAGTGCCTGGAATTCCCAGTTTTCGGCCCACCGCTTGTAATAGGTGGAGAACGACTCGACGGTTCGCACCAAGGCGCCGTCCTTGCCCTCGGGGCGAAGGTTGGAATCGACCTCCCACAGCATCGGTTCCGGCGCCGGCCCCATAATCGCCTTCTGGAGCGCCTGAACCAGCTCCGCGCCGATGGTCGAGGCCGCGTTCTCGTCGAGCGGCTCGACGCCTTCGGGGATCTCGGAGAGCGGCACCCGCTCGAGCGCGTAGACCACGTCGACATCGGAGATGTAGTTCAATTCGCGAGCGCCGCACTTGCCCATGCCGATGATGGTCAACTGCACCTGGGCGACCTCTTCGGGGGTGCGGTTCTGGCCGACTTCGGCGCGCGCGATGGCCAGGGCAGCGTCCAGGGCAGCCCCGGCGAGGTCGGCTAGTTTACGGCCGACGGTGGGCATGAACTCGTGGGGCGCGACGGCGGTCAGGTCGTAGATGGCCAGGATCGCCTGATGACGCCGGTAGGCGCTGCGCAGGGCGGTGTAGGCGTCTTTGCCCGTGGTGGTGGCAACGGGGTCGGTTGCCTCGGGGTCTGCCCCCACCGCTTCGAGCAACTGCCTACGGTATTCGGTATTCAGCGGGGCGAACGGGGTGAGGTGTTGGTGGTCCACCTCGGGCAAGAGGGATCGCGGGAATTCGTCCTCGATCGGTGCGTCAACGTCGATATCGAAGATATCGAGGTGTTCTGGCCGCCGCACCAGGAAGTCGCCTAAGGCTTCCGAGGCGCCCAGCAGTCGGTAGAGGGCCGGGGATGCGGCGCCGGCGTTGACCTTCTCGGCCAGGTGCGGGTTCTTCTCCAGGATGCGGACGATGGCCGGCAGCGCGGTGTCGGGCGAGGCGCTGATGCGTAACCCTTCGAAGAGTTTGGCGCGTTCGATGGGTTGTAGCTCGGGGGCGTTGAGCCAGCGCTGCGATTTTTTGGCGTCGAAGAAGCCCACGCTGACCATCTCGGCGTTGAGCTTCAGGGCCGCCTTGCGTTCGGCGGCTGCCTGTTCCGCTGAGGGTTTCTGATCGGCGGCGTTCATGTTAGAGAATTCCTAGGTTCATCTGCAATTCGTAGGGGGTGACTTCGGCGCGGTAGGCCTCCCAGTCGGCTCGCTTGTTGCGCAGCAGCTGTTCGAAGACCTGCTCGCCCAAGATCTCGGCCATAAACTCGGAGTCTTCGGCGCGCAGAATCGCGTCGTGCAAGGAGGAGGGCAACGCCCGATATCCCATGGCTCGGCGTTCTGCCTTGCTCATGAGATTGAGGTCTTCGTAGACCTCCGGGCCCAGTTCGTACTCGTTCTCGATGCCCTTCAAACCGGCCCCGAGCACCACGGCGTAGGAGAGGTAGGGGTTGGTGGCGGAGTCGATACCGCGGTATTCGATGCGCGCCGATTGCACCTTGTTCGGCTTGTACAGCGGCACGCGGACCAGCGCCGAGCGGTTGTTGTGGCCCCACGAGACGTAGGCGGGTGCTTCACCGCCGCCCCACAGGCGTTTGTAGGAATTGATGAATTGGTTCGTGACCAACGCGAATTCCGGGGCGTGCTTGAGGACGCCGGCGATGAAGTGACGTGCGGTGCGGGAGAGCTGGTACTCTCCCCCGGCGTCGAAGAAGGTGTTGGTGTCCCCTTCGAAGAGGGAGAAGTGGGTGTGCATGCCCGAGCCGGGTTGCTTGGTCATGGGCTTGGGCATGAAGGTGGCGTAGATACCCTGGGTCAGCGCGACTTCCTTGATGATCGTTCGGAAGGTCATCACGTTGTCTGCGGTCTGCAGGGCGTCGGCGTGGCGGAGGTCGATCTCGTTCTGTCCCGGCCCAGCCTCATGGTGGGAGAACTCGACCGAGATGCCGACCTCTTCCAGCATCGTGACCGCCTGTCGGCGGAAGTCCTGCACGATGCCGCCGGGGGTGTGGTCGAAGTAGGATTCGTGGTCGACCGGCACTGGGAGCCCGTTAGCGTCGAGTTCCTTCGATTTCAGCAGGTAGAACTCGATCTCCGGGGAGGTGTAGCAGGTGAAGCCCATGTTCCCGGCCTTCTCCAGCGTCCTCTTCAACACGCCTCGGGTGTCTGCGGCGCTGGGGTGACCGTCGGGGGTGAGGATGTCGCAGAACATGCGTGAGGTCGGGGTCTCCCCGCTACGCCAGGGCAGAATCTGGAAGGTGGAGGGGTCGGGCTGCAAGAGCATGTCGGACTCATAGACGCGGGAGAGTCCCTCGATGGATGACCCGTCGAATCCCAGGCCCTCGGCGAAGGCCGCCTCGACCTCCGCGGGAGCCAGTGCCACAGATTTCAGAGTGCCCACCACGTCGGTGAACCACATGCGAACGAAACGTACATCGCGTTCCTCGATGGTGCGCAGTACGAATTCCTGTTGACGATCCATGTTTCTCCCTCGAAACTGCTCGGTGTCTGGCGGGTCAGCTATCTCTACTCTATAAGCTTTCAACGCGCCCCCTGACCCCGAATCCACCTTTTGATCGGCACGTGTTTCGCCCGCGCAGCCGGAGGTCGCTCATCGGACGGGGCCGACGACCGGTTACAGTATGGTGTATGACACAGAGCGAGCATCATCCCACCGGCGCACATCCACTCGGCGAGGAACCGGGCCCCTATGGCACCGGTGCAACCGGTCAAGCCACCGACCAACGCGCCGACGTGAGCAGCTTCTCGCCGCAGGCCTCGATGTGGGATGCGGTGCGGAAAGTACGCACCCGGCACCTGGCGCAGGCTAAAGCGACCGGCGAGAAGTTCGCGATGCTCACCTGTTATGACTTCCTCACCGCCCAGGTCTTTGACGCGGCAGGGATCGAGGTGCTGCTCGTGGGCGACTCGGCGGGCAACAACGTCCTCGGGCACACCTCAACCCTGAACATCACCGTGGACCAGCTGATCCCCCTCACGGCGGCAGTGGCCGCCGGGGCGCAACGCTCGCTCGTGTTGGCAGACCTGCCCTTCGGTTCGTACCAACTCTCCCCCGAGCAGGCGGTAGCTACCGCGGTGCGATTCATGAAAGAGGGTAACGCCCACGCGGTGAAGATGGAGGTCCACGCGGGCCTCACCGACCACGTGCGCGCGGTCGTCAACGCGGGCATACCCGTGGTGGCCCACATCGGTTTCACCCCGCAATCCGAGCACGCCCTCGGCGGGTTTCGGGTGCAGGGGCGAGGTTCGGCCGCCGCAGATCTGCTGGACGTTGCGCTCGCTATGGAAGCCGCCGGAGCCTTTTGCCTGCTGCTGGAGATGACCACCGCCGAGTCGGCCGCCGCGGTGGAGTCGGCGGTTTCCATTCCCACCGTCGGCATCGGCGCCGGTGGCTCCACCACCGGTCAGGTGCTGGTCTGGCAAGACGCCTTCGGTCTGCGGCGGGGCAAACTCCCTCGGTTCGTCAAACAATACGCCGACCTCTACGGCACCTTACACGAGGCTGCCGTCGCCTTCCGAACAGACGTGTGCTCCGGCACCTATCCCGCGCCGGAGCACACATTTGAGTCGTAAACCTGGGGGTAAGCCCCGGGGCTGTTAGTTATTCCAGCCGTCGTTCTCCCAGGCCTCATTGCGCGCCTGGGCCTTTTCCATGGCGGCCTCGGCCTCACCGCGGGTCGGGAACGGTCCCCACAGGTGCGATGAGACCGATTGGCCCTCGCCTTCCTCGACCTGGCCGGTCTGCAGGTTGTACCAGAACTGGGGTTCCTTCGGTCCGGGGGTGATGTCGTTGATGCTCATGGTTCCTCCTTTGACGTTGAAGCTTTGAGCGCCCTGACCGCTGTGGCGCAAGGCACTGTCGTGGTTCGATCTTAGTACAGCGGGGTGGACGTGGGGCAAAAAGTATCGCCCCCAGGTATGGAACCGGCGCGAAATGTTCGGCGGGTCTGAATTACCATAGGAACCATGGCCATCAGCAATAAATCTCATAATTTGCCCGCAGAACCGAACCGCGCACCCGTTGGTTGCCTCACCCCGGGAACCGTCTCGGCGCAGCGCCCGGTACCTGCCGGCATCGTCCGCCCCGAGTACGTGGGCAAGGCCGAGGCCAACGAGGGCAACGACTCCAACATGTACACGCCCGAGGAAATCGAGCTAGTCCGAGCCTCCGGTGAGATCGCGGCAAACGCCATCGTCGAAGCCTCCAAGATCGCCGTCCCCGGCACCACGACCGACGAGATTGATGTGCTCATCCACGAGTACATCTGCGACCATGGGGCCTACCCCTCGACCGTGGACTACCGCGGGTACACCAAGAGCGTCTGCACCTCCCTGAACGAGGTCATCTGCCACGGCATCCCCGACTCTACCGTGCTCGAAGACGGCGACATCCTCAACCTCGACGTCACCGCCTTTAAGAACAACGTGCACGGCGACACCAATAAGACGCTGTTGATCGGCGAGGTCGATGAAGAATCCCGTCTACTGGTCGAGCGCACCGAGGAGTCCCTGGCGCGTGCCATTAAGGCCGTCAAGCCTGGGCGCGAGATCAACGTGATCGGCCGCGTCATCGAAAAGTACGCCGCCCGTTTTGGTTACGGGGTGGTACGCGACTTCACCGGCCACGGCGTGGGACGTGAATTCCACTCCGGCCTGATCATTCCGCACTACGACACCGCGCCCGCGTACTCCACCGAGATGAAGGTGGGAATGATCTTCACGATCGAACCCATGCTCACCCTCGGAACAATCGAGTGGGACATGTGGGAGGACGACTGGACCGTGGTCACCCGCGATCGTAAGCGCACCGCCCAGTTCGAACACACCCTCGTGGTCACCGAGGACGGGGCCGACATCTTGACCCTGCCCACGATCTCCTAACCATTATCATTCACTCGCCGCCTGCTGGCGGCCGCCCTCAGAAAGAAGCTATGAGCAACACCATTGTAGAAACCGTTGAAGGTCAGACCGAAGTTTTCAAGCCGAACCCCGAGGACCTGGCGATCGGCATCGATATAGGCGGCACCGGCATGAAGGGCGGTGTCGTCGACATCCGCACCGGCAACCTGGTCTCCGAACGCTTCCGCATCCCCACCCCCTCGCCGGCTACTCCCGAGGCCTGCGCCGAGGTGGTCGTCCAGATCGTCGAAGAGCTGCAATCGCGCGAGCTCGCCCCGGCACCGGATTCATCGATCGGCATCGACTTTCCCGCCGTGGTGAAGAACGGCATCACCCTCTCGGCGGCCAACGTGGACGAATCGTGGGTGGGCGCTGACCTGGAAGGCATCATGTCTGCCGCGCTGGGCGGCCGCCGCGTGCATGCCCTCAACGACGCCGACGCCGCCGGTTTGGCCGAGGCTCACTACGGTGTAGGACGCGACCACGGCGGCCTCATCGCGGTCATCACCTTGGGCACCGGCATCGGTTCCGCACTGATCAACGAGGGAAATCTGATCCCCAACACCGAACTCGGTCACCTGGAGATCGACGGTCACGACGCCGAGTCGCGCGCCTCCGCCCGCGCCCGCGAGCGCGAGGACCTCTCGTGGAAGAAGTACGGCAAGCGCCTGCAGCGCTACTTCACCCACGTGGAGATGCTCTTCTCCCCCGATCTCTTCGTGATCGGCGGGGGTATCTCGAAAAACCCGCAGAAGTTCCTGCCCTACTTCGAAGATGACGTTCGCACCCCGATCGTAATGGCGACCCTGCGTAACAATGCCGGCATCGTCGGCGCCGCCCTCTGGGCTGCCGGTTGGGATCACACCAACGACTAGGGCGATAGCTCTCTGCTATCATGAGCTGTGACACACGGGGTGCTCCCTACCGTGGGGAGCTGAGATAACACCCGTCGAACCTGATCTAGTTAGAACTAGCGAAGGGATTGTGACATGGCTCAGTCATATCTGCATACTTCTTCAACGACCGCGCACGCCGAGGGTTCTCGGCCCGCGGTCGCTCGCGTTTTATCGATCGCGGGCACAGACCCTACCGGCGGTGCAGGTTTGCACGCAGACCTCAAATCGATTGCGGCCGCCGGCGGGTACGGCATGGGGGTGGTGACCTCGCTGGTGGTTCAAAACACGCGCGGGGTGCAAGAGATTCACACCCCCGACCCCGAGTTTCTCACCGCCCAGTTGCGCGCTGTCAGCAACGACGTGGTCATCGACGCGGTCAAGATCGGCATGATCGCAGACGCACCCTCGACGCAGGCCGTCATCGACTGGCTCGACGAACTCCCCGAACAGATCCCGGTGGTCGTCGACCCGGTGATGGTCGCCTCCTCGGGCCACGCGCTGGCCGAGTCTATCTCAGGCGAGCTGTTGCGCCGCGCCACCATCATCACGCCGAACCTGATCGAGCTGGCCCAGCTGGTGCAAGAGGAGCAGGCGGGGACCCGTGATGAGATGGTGGCGCAGGCTCAGCGCTTGGCGGCGTTCACCGGGGTGCAGGTGGTGGCCAAGGGCGGGCACCTCAGTGGCGAGGACGACCGCGACAACCTGTTGGTCGATGCCACGGGTATTCGAGCACAGGCCCCTTCACCAGTGGTACACACGACCGCAGCGCACGGCACCGGATGCTCGCTCTCCTCCGCCATTGCGACGCGTCTGGGTGCGGGTTACTCCGCCCAAGACGCGGTGGCCTGGGCGACCGCCTGGGTGCGCGAGGCCCTAGAGAACGGCGAGGCGTTGCAGGTGGGTTCGGGCAACGGACCCATCGATCATTTTCACCGCCTGCGGCGTCAGGCGGAGTTCTCGGATCAGCGCCCGCGCGTGTTCCGCGATGTCCCGGCGCCGCAGGCCGTGGTAGCCCCCGCCGGGCCGCACACCGAAAGGCTGTGGTCACTCACCGGGCATTCCCTCCACCGATTTGGAACGGAAGGGTTCATTCCCGCTCTCGTCAACGCGACCCTCGATGAGGAGCAGTTCCGGTTCTATATCGGGCAAGACGACTATTACCTCTCCGTCTACGGGTCGGTGCTGGCACGGCTGGCGTCGCTGGCGGAGAACCCGGATGAGCGGCGCCTGTGGGTCTCTTCGGCGTTGACCGCGATTGAGGTGGAGGAAGGGATGCACGCGCTGTGGAACGGGGATGAGCCGACTGAACCGTCCCCGGTGACACTCGCCTACACCGACTTTCTGCGCGCGGAAATGGGGAGCGACTACGTGGTGGCGGTCGCCGCTGTGCTCCCCTGCTTCTGGCTGTACGCCCAGCTGGCCGCGTTCGTCCCCGAGAAGATCGCAGAAGATCACCCATACCGCCCGTGGTTAGAGACCTACCGCGATGAGGAGTTTCAGTGGGCCTGCGCTGAGGTAGTGGGGGTGGCCGAGAAACTGCTGGACGCCGCCAGCGACTCCCAGCGTGCGGCGGCGGAGCGGGCCTTCTGGCGGGCATGCGTGCTGGAGGCAGACTTCTTCGCCCAGGCCACGCTCATCGACGAACGCTAATCCTTGCCGGCGCGCAGGTTGCGGATCGCGTTTTCGAAGTCTTCCGGGCCCTCGAAGGCCTGGTAGACGGAGGCGAAGCGCAAGTAGGCCACGGCGTCTAGGCGAGAGAGCGGTTCGAGGATGGTCAGCCCCACCTCGTGGGCGTCGATTTCGGCCAGGCCGCGGGCGCGGATCTGCTCTTCGACCTCTTGGGCGAGCTTGGCGAGGTCGTCCTGAGTCACGGGGCGGCCCTGGCATGCCTTGCGCACACCCGAGATAATTTTCTGCCGGTTGAAGGGCTCGGTCACCCCGGAGCGTTTGATGACGGCCACCGAGGTTGTCTCTACGGTGGAGAAGCGTTTTCCGCATTCGGTGCATTGCCGGCGGCGGCGGATGGCGGCGCCGTCGTCGGTGGTGCGGGAGTCGACCACTCGTGAGTCGGGGTGGCGGCAATAGGGGCAGATCATGCTGAGTCACCTTTGGTACGTGCGGTGATGGCCTCACCGTGCGCGGGCAAGTCTTCGTTGTGGGCGACGGCAACGATGGAGTCGCCGATCTCGGCTAACGCTTCTGCCGAGTATTCAATCAACTGTACCGCCTTCATGAACGCGGTGGTACACAGCCCCGAGGCGAAGGCCGCGGAACCGCCGGTGGGCAGCACGTGGTTGGATCCGGCCGCGTAGTCCCCCAGCGGCACCGGCGAGTGGGGGCCGATGAAGATCGCCCCGGCGTTACGGATCTTGGCGGCAAAGTCCGCAGCGTTGCGGGTGTGGATCTCGAGGTGTTCGGCGGCGTAGGCGTTAGCCACCGCGATCGAGGCATCGAGGTCGTCGGTGAGAAGGACGCCGGACTGCGGGCCCTCGAGCGCCTGCTTGATGCGTTCGGCGTGTTTGGTTGCCACGGCTCGGCGGGCTAGGGCGTCTTGGACGGCGTCGGCCAGCTCGGTGGAGTCTGTGATGAGGATGGACCCGGCGTGCGGGTCGTGCTCGGCCTGAGAGATCAGGTCGGCCGCTACATACTCGGGGTTCGCGCTATCATCGGCGACGATGGCGATCTCGGTGGTACCTGCTTCCCCATCGACACCCACCACGCCCTGCAGGGCGCGCTTGGCCATAGCGACGAAGATGTTGCCGGGGCCGGTGATGGTGTCCACCGGTTCCAGTTCGTCGGTGCCGTCGTGCACACCATAGGCCATCGCGGCCAGCGCCTGCGCGCCGCCGATCGCCCAGATTTCTTTCACGCCCAGCAGGTGCGCGACCGCCAGGATCGTGGGGTGCGGCAACCCGCCGTGCTCCTTTTGCGGAGGGGTGCACAGTACCAGCGACTCGACGCCGGCGGCCTGGGCGGGCACCACGTTCATGATCACCGAGGAGGGGTAGACGGCCAGGCCGCCGGGCACGTACACACCGGCTCGGCGGACCGGGGTCCAGCGGTGAACCAGCTTCGCTCCCGGCGCCACCTCGATGTGGGCGTCTGCCGGACGTTGAGCGGCGGCGAAGGCGCGCGTCCGCTCGATGGCGGTCTCCAGTCCGGCCCGGACGCTCGGGTCGAGGGTCTCCAATGCGGCGGCGATATCTTCCTCCGGTACGCGGAGGCGCGTCTGCTGCACGCCGTCGAAGCGTGCGGCGAGCTCACGCAAATAATCGGCACCGCGCTCGCGCACCGCAACGATGATCTCGTCGACGGTCTTGCGCGCCTGCTCGGTGTACTCCCCCTGTTGCCGGGGCACCACCTGGCGCAGCTCGGCGTAGCTGAGGCGCTGCCCGCGCAGGTCGATGGTGTTCAGAACCGGCGGTGTGATCTCGGCGTTAGTCATATTCCAAGTGTAGTCACTCAGCGATTTCCGGGCCCGGGTTTTTCTACGATGCGAGACTAACGCCGGCCGGCCGCACCGTGATAGTGCGGCCGGCCGGCGTCCTCGAACTATGGATTAACGGATGACGGAAAGCTTAGGCGGTACGACGACCCGCACGGCCCAGCAGCGCAGCATCCAGAGAGTAACGACCGGGGCCGGTCAGGAACAGCACCAGACCGAGAACGAAGTAGTACAGCGCAGGTTCAAAGGAGAGGCCGCCCATCTTCGCGTTAATCAGCCCGTTGGTGGGGATGTTCACCGCCAGGATGATGAAGCCGAACATGCAGGCCAGGAACACACCGGAGAGGCGCGTGAACAGCCCCAGGGTGATGGCAATGCCCAACAGCAACTGACCGGCGACGACCAGCACCCCGAAGAGACCGGGGGCTAGCTCCCCCAGCGGCACGGTGCCCAAAAACTTCACGAAGCCATCGAATCCGTGCAACTTGTGCCAGCCATGGAGGAAAAGCGGCAGGGTTGCCAGGCGCAACAGCAAAAGACCGAGATCCCGCATGGACTCGCCGTTGAGGTAGTCCAGGGTCAGCAGACGAAGCAGGCCGTGGGGTTCTTCCTTAGAGCGGACGCCGGGGCGGTCATCGCTGAGTCTGGTGGCGTTCTCGTGGGCTGCGGTAGACATATGAATCTCTCCTGTGATGATGTCTTGGGGTGGTGATCAACTGTCACTTTCAGCCTAAGAAATTATTTTCCGAATCACGAATTAATAAAATATTGATGAACCCCAATAAGGTCATTTCAACCTATTGAATAACCTGCATTTCCCCTTGTCACCAGGGAATGAAAGGCGGCCCTGGGAGCACCCTAGGCCGCCTCGTGATAATTTCACGCGTAAAATAATTTTATATTACGTTAAAAGTAAATCTACCCTAAGACACGTCCAGGCACGCCGGGCCCAAGAGCACCTTCAAATCGCCGTAGAGCGCCGGATTAGGTTGCACCCTTAGGTCCGCCCCCAGACGCATTAAGACCCGTTTCGACCGTGTATTCATCGCGATGCGCACCTCGGATTCGCCGCGGTGATTCCGCAGGATCGTCCGCAGCTCCTGCAAGGTCTGCTCAGTGGCCTTGAATTCGGCGATCGAGATCGTCACCGGGCCACTGACGCCGTCCGCGCTGATCTCCGGCACGTTGAGCTCCTGCGCGCTGATCGTCACCGACCCGTCGTCGCGGCGCTGCAGGCGTCCTTTGATCGTGCAAATCAGGTCGTCAGTGAGCACCGGGGCGATGGGCTCGTAGGCGCGGCCGAAGAACATGACCTCGATCGAACCGGTGCGGTCCTCCAACTCCACACGCGCATAGGGGTTGCCGGAGTTCTTGGCCACGCGGCGCGAGACCGAGGTGATCATGCCCGCCACCGTCACCGTCGAACCGTCGGGCTTGTGCGAATCCTCCGAGAGCAACGACTGCACCGAAGAATCCGAGAGCGCGTCCAGCTGCTCTTCTAAACCACGTAGCGGGTGATCCGAGACGTAGAGCCCCAGCATCTCACGCTCGAAGTTGAGCTTGTCGCGCTTCTCCCACTCGGGCACGTCCGGGATGGCGACCATCAAATCGTTGGACGGGTCGTCCTCCTCCGCCCCCAAACCGCCGAAGAGGTCGAACTGACCGGCGGCTTCTTGGCGCTTGACCGAGACGTTCGAATCGACGGCCTCCTCGTGGATCATCGACAGCGCACGACGCACATGCCCCAGGTCGTCGAAGGCACCGGCCTTGATCAACGAATCGATCGTGCGCTTGTTACATACCACCGCCGGGACCTTCTTCAGGAAGTCGTGGAACGACTCGAACTTGCCCTGCTCGTTGCGGGCGTTGACCAGCGCGGCCACCACGTTCGAGCCCACATTGCGGATCGCGCCCATACCGAAACGGATGTCGTCGCCGACAGGGGTGAAGTTCAGCTCGGACTCGTTGACGTCCGGCGGTAGCACCGTGATCTTCATGTGGCGGCACTCGTTGAGGTACAGCGCCAGCTTGTCTTTATCGTCGCCCACCGAGGTCAACAACGCGGCCATGTACTCGGCCGGGTAGTGAGCCTTCAGGTAGGCCGTCCAGTACGACACCAGACCGTAGGCGGCGGTGTGCGCCTTGTTGAACGCGTAGTCCGAGAACGGGAGCAGAATATCCCACAGCGCCTTGATGGCCCCCTCGGAATACCCGTTGTCCAACATGCCCTGGTGGAAGGTCGCGTACTGCTTATCCAGCTCCGCCTTCTTCTTCTTACCCATCGCACGCCGCAGAATATCTGCCTCGCCCAGCGAGTACCCGGCCACCTTCTGGGCGATCGCCATCACCTGCTCCTGATACACGATTAGACCGTAGGTGGTATCGAGGATCTCCGCCAGCGGCTCCTCGAGCTCCGGGTGGATCGGAGTCACCTCCTGCAGGCCGTTTTTACGCAGCGCGTAGTTGGTGTGAGAGTTCGCACCCATCGGGCCCGGACGGTACAGCGCCAGCACCGCGGAAATGTGCTCGAAGTGATCCGGCTGCATTAGCTTCAACAGCGAGCGCATCGGACCACCGTCAAGCTGGAACACGCCCAGGGTGTCACCGCGGGCGAGCAACTTGTACGACTCGACGTCGTCCAGCTGCAGCTCTTCCAGGTTCAGCTCGAAGTCGCGGTTGAGCTTAATGTTCTCCAGCGCATCGGAAATGATCGTCAGGTTGCGCAGACCCAGGAAGTCCATCTTGATCAGACCCAGGCCCTCACAGGTCGGGTAGTCGAACTGCGTGATGACCTGCCCGTCCTGCTCACGGCGCATAATCGGGATGACGTCGATCAGATCGTGGCTGGACATGATCACGCCCGCCGCGTGCACGCCCCACTGACGCTTCAGGCCCTCGATGCCCTTGGCGGTCTCGAAGACCTTCGCCGCGTCTTGGTCGGTCTCGATCAACTCGCGCAGATCCCCGGCGTCCTGATACCGCTTATCTTCTTCGTTGTAGACGTTGGCCAGCGCGATGTTCTTGCCCATGATATCCTCGGGCATCGCCTTGGTCAGGCGCTCGCCGGTGGAGAACGGGTAGCCGAGCACACGCGAGGAGTCCTTCAGCGCCTGCTTGGCCTTGATGGTGCCGTAGGTGACGATCATCGCCACCTTGTCTTCGCCGTACTTCTCGGTCACATAGTGAATGACCTCGGAGCGGCGACGATCGTCGAAGTCGACGTCGAAGTCGGGCATGGAGACGCGGTCAGGGTTGAGGAAGCGCTCGAAGATGAGGTCGTGTTCCAGCGGGTTGAGCTCGGTGATACGCATTGCGTAGGCCACCATCGAACCGGCACCGGAACCACGGCCGGGGCCCACACGGATACCGTTGTTCTTGGCCCAGTTGATGAAGTCGGCCACCACCAGGAAGTACCCGGGGAAGCCCATCTGCGTGATGATTCCAACCTCGTAGTCGGCCTGCTTGCGCACCTCGTCCGGAATGCCCTTGGGGAAGCGGTAGTGCAGGCCGCGCTCGACCTCTTTGACGAACCAGGATTCCTCGTTCTCCCCCTCGGGCGTGGGGAAATCCGGCATATAGTTCGCTTTGAGGTTGAACTCGACGTTGCAGCGCTCGGCGATTTCGAGCGTGTTGTCACAGGCCTCGGGGAAATCCCGGAAGAGGTTGCGCATCTCCTCGGGAGACTTGAGGTAGAACTCGTCGGCGTCGAACTTGAAGCGCTTGGGGTCTTGCATGGTAGACCCGGACTGCACGCAGAGCAACGCGGCGTGTGCCTTGTGGTCTTCGTATTTGGTGTAGTGCAGATCGTTCGTGGCGACCAGCGGAAGGTTCAGCTGCTTGGCCAGGCGGTGCAGATCGGTCATGACCTTTTTCTCGATACCCAGGCCGTGGTCCATGATCTCGCAGTAGTAGTTGTCTTTGCCGAAGATGTCTCGGTAGTCGCTGGCCGCCTGAATCGCCTCGTCGTACTGGCCCAGGCGCAGGCGGGTCTGCACCTCGGAGGACGGGCAGCCGGTGGTCGCGATGAGGCCCTTGGAGTAGGTCTGCAGCAGTTCGCGGTCCATGCGCGGCTTGTAGAAGTGCCCTTCCAGGGAGGCAAGCGAGGACGCGCGGAACAGGTTGTGCATGCCCTCGGTGTTCTCCGCCCACAGGGTCATGTGGGTGTAGGCCCCACCGCCGGAGACGTCGTCGCGGCCGGCGTTCTCACCCCATCGGACGCGCGTGCGGTCTTGGCGCGCGGTACCGGGGGTCACGTACGCCTCAACGCCGATGATTGGCTTGATGTCGTACTGCTTCGCCTTGTTCCAGAAGTCGAAGGCACCGAAAAGGAAACCGTGGTCGGTGGTCGCCACCGAGTCCATCCCCAGTTCTTTGGCGTGTTCGAAGAGGTCGGTGATGCGGGCGGCGCCGTCAAGCATCGAGTACTCGGTGTGAACGTGCAGGTGGGCGAAGCCTTTTTTACTCACGATTGTGCCTTTTCTGACCGAAGGGATGAAGCTGTGGGTGCAGGGGTGTGCGTTAGCGAGAGGGAAAATCCCCTTCGCGCAGGGAATTCAACGCGAAGTCGAGATCCTGCGGGTAGTCGCTGGTGAACTCCACGTGTTTTCCGGTGGCGGGGTGTTCGAACCCCAGCCGGTGGGCGTGTAGCCACTGGCGGGTGAGACCCAGATGGGCGCTGAGCGTGGGGTCCGCCCCGTAGGTGAGGTCCCCGGCGCAGGGATGACACAAGGCCGAGAAATGCACGCGAATCTGGTGGGTGCGTCCGGTTTCTAGGTGCACCTCGACCAGTGACGCCGGGCCGAAGGCCTCCAACGTCTCGTAGTGAGTGACGGCGTGGCGGCCGTCGTCGATAACCGCAAACCGCCACTCGTGGCCGGGGTGTCTGCCGATCGGCGCGTCGATCGTGCCATTCAGCGGATCCGGGATGCCCTGGATCACCGTGTGATACACCTTGGTAACGGTCCGCTCTTTGAAGGCCCGCTTCAAGGCCGAATAGGAGTTCTCGTTCTTGGCGACGACCATCAGCCCCGAGGTACCGACGTCCAGACGGTGCACGATCCCCTGCCGCTCTGCCGCGCCGGACGTCGCCACAGAGACTCCCTCGCCCAAAAGGGCGCCGACGACGGTGGGCCCATGCCAACCTTGCGAGGGGTGCGCGGCCACGCCGGCGGGTTTATCGACCACCACGATGTTGTCGTCTTGATAAACGATGGAGAATCCCGCCACCTGTTGCGGGGATACATCGGTGATGTCCCGGGGTGCGGGGGCGTCGATGCTGATCGTGTCCCCCTCCGCCACTTTGAGGGACTTGCTCACCTTCGGCGGCTTCCCCTGAGGGGATGTCACGGTCACGTGGCCTGCAGCTATCCAGTCGGCAGCCTGGGCTCGGCCGACGTCCAGCGACCGCGCCAGGGCGGCGTCTAGACGAGTGCCCGACATGGAACCGTCGACGCTCCAGGTATCGGTGATTCGATCAGTCATGGTCAACTTTCTCTCGAGTCGAGGTCTCTACCGTGCCATCCAGATGAACGCCCAGCATCACCAATACCACGATGCACCCCATGGAAACGCAAATGCACATATCGGCGAAGTTGAAAATAGCGAAGTGTTGCACGGAGATGTAATCCACCACGTGCCCCACTGCAAACCCCGGTGGGCGAAACAAGCGGTCGGTGAGGTTGCCGAGCACACCGCCCATCAGCAGGCTCAGGCTGAGCACCCACCAGATCGCCCTAGCTCGATAGAGGCAATAGATGCAGACCGCCACGGCCACAACCATCGCCAGAGTGAAAACCCAGGTGACCGAAGACCCCATGGAAAAGGCAGCCCCCGGGTTCAGAATGTAGTGCCACCACAGCACCCCGTCAATGACGGTGATGCGCTGGCCTAAGTGCATGGTGGCCTCAACATAGTGCTTGATGCCCTGGTCGATCCCCCAAAGGGCCGCGACCATCAGCGAAGCCCACACCGCGCCGGTCCTGCGGTTGAATCGCGGTGTCACTTTCATGGCTAAAACGGCTCCTCGGGGCGTCGATGGTTAGATGCTTAACTCTATCGAACATCCCGACGGTGGGCGAAAAGAAAAGCGGTGAATACGGCCACGAAGGGCACGTATTCACCGCCGCGCTTGCTATCGCATCACCGCACCGTGGAGATTAGCGATTGAAGAAGTTCTTGGTGTTCTGCGGAGCAGGGTCAGAGTAGGTGTCGTGCTGCTCAACGATGTCGCCATCATGCTGCTGCGCCTGCAACGAGTCTGCCACCGGAGTCTCCGATTGGAGTTCGGTCAGCTGCTGTTCCAGGTAAGAACGCAGACCGGCGCGGTACTGCTCCTCGAAGCCGCGCAGTTGCGAAACCGAAGCCTCGAGCTGCTCGCGGGAGGTCTCCAAATCGCCCAATAGCTTGGTGCGCTCCTCTTCGGCAGTGGAGAGCATGGTGGCGGCTTCTTCGCGTGCTTCCGACATCAGACGATCCTTCTCGCGCTGACCTTCGGCAACGTAGTCGTCGTGCACCTTCTGGGCCATGGCCAACAGCGATGCAGCGTTAGCGGAGCCGGCCGAGCCTGCAGCGGGCTGTTCAACCACGGGGGCAGGTGCCTCGTTAACGGGCGACAGCGAACCGGCAGCGTTCTGCTGCTGTGGGGTCTCGGAGGCGCGGTTCTCAGCATCCTCGAGCTGACGCTTGAGGCTGGAATTCTCAGCGTTCAGACGGCGCAACTCGATGACGATTTCGTCAAGAAAATCGTCGACCTCTTCAGGGTTGTACCCCTCTTTGAACTTGGTCGCCTGAAAACGCTTATTAATGACTTCTTCTGGTGTAAGGGCCACTAAATTTTCACCTCTAGATTGATGCTGTTCGCTGGATTCCCCCGCGAGGTGATGCTCTGTCAACCCTAAACATCACCAACACAAGAAATTGTACATAATGACTTCACAACGATAGCAGTCAGCGAATATGTTTTTCGACGCTAAAAAATCGTAAAAAAGGGTTACAAATTTTCTCAAGCGTCGACAAGGTGGCTCTCAATAGGCACAACGTTCGCTAGGAGAGGCTGTAAGTCCACTGTGTCAGGGCGGCATTGATAAACGACACCACAATGAACAACAGAATATAACCGACATCTAGCGACAATCCGCCCAGATTCAGCGACGGCAAAACCCTTCGCAAAGCCCGCAAGGGCGGGTCGGTCACGGCGTTCACTGCGGAGCCCAACACCAAGACCGTGCCACGGGGGCGCCAGTAGGGGGCGAAGGACTGCACCCAGTCGAAAACCAACCGCAGGATCAGCGCAAAATAAAACAGGTAGCAGGCGATGGCCAGCAACGCGACAGCGTATCCCATAGGCGGCGCTTAACCCTGGTTGAACAGATCGGAGCTATCGCTGTCCAGCGCCACCGGGACCTCGGCACCCTCGGCACCGAGCACCTCGAGATTAGCCGGGGTGAGCAGGAAGACCTTATCGGTCACGCGCTCAATAGAACCGTGTAGCGCGAAGGCCAAGCCGGCAGAGAAGTCCACGAGACGCTTGGCTTCAGACTCACCCATATCGGTGACGTTCATGATGACCGGGATGTTCTCACGGAACGACTCACCGATGATCTTGGCGTCGTTATAGGAGCGGGGGTGGATGGTGGTAATGCGGCGCAAAACTTCTTCGCTTTCGTCGTCGGAGTCTGAATGAATGAGAGTCAAAGAGGAGGCGGGTTCATCGTCCCGAACGGAGACCGAGGATCCACGTGAGGGGCGTGCTCGTTCGGTCTCGATAATCGGAGCCAGCGGCTCGCTCTCCCGCTCACGATCGCGTTCGTCAAAGAAAGACGACAACTCCCGGTACCCGGCGTCTGGAGTTACCTCGTCCTCGTGTCGATCGTCCTCGCGCTCGTAGTACTCGAAAACGTCACGGGTGTCGTCGTAGTTTTCGTAGCGGTCTTCTCGATAGGAGGCGGCGGCGCGGTCAGTACGTTCCGGCGAGCGCTGCGGTTCTTCCTCCGCGAGCCCCAAATAAGCCATCGCCTGGTGAAGGGTGCGTCCTGCCATCATCTCTCCCGTGGTAAAACCCCTGGTATCGGCATCGGGGTTTTTCGTATAGGTAAATATCTGCTGTCTACTATTTCACCCTATCCATGCCCTGTACGCCAACTTGTTGCGATACTGTGCGCGGAACAGGAGAAACATCTCTAGCTGGACATCAGTTTAGCAGTGGAGCTAAACATTCTGCGGTCGCGAGCCCATGATCTGCGATCCCACGCGCACAACGGTCGAACCCCAGCGAATAGCTGATTCCAGGTCTCCACTCATACCCGCGGAAATCTGGTCGGCCTCAGGATGCTCTTGGCGCAAATGCTGACTGATGTCAAAGAGACGCTCAAAGGCGGGATCGGGGTCTTGCCCCAGGGGTGCCACGGCCATGACTCCCGCACAGCGTAACCCGTCAGCCCCCTCAATCAGCTCGGCCAGCTGCATCACCTCGTCCATCGAGGTGCCACCCCGCTGGCCTTCTGCCGCGTGACCGGCGCTGGGGGTGGTGTTTTGGTCGAGATTGACCTGTATCAAACAGTCCAGGGCACCCCTTGCGTGGGCGGCAGGAGCCGGCGCCTCCTCGGCCTCGTATCGCGACAGCTGGTTGGCGTAGGCCTTGGCCAGGGATTTCACGAGAGACGCCCGGTCGACCGAGTGCACCTCGGTGGCGTACTTGACGACCGATTTAGCCTTGTTCGATTGCAGCTGGCCGATAAACGACCAGCACAGCGGATCAGCCTCGGTATCGAGGTGCTCTTCGCGCAACTGAGAGGCCTTCACCGAAGCCTCTTGATCCCTGTTTTCGCCCACACGTCGCACTCCCGCGTCGTAGAGTGCGGCAACGTCGGAGGCGGGGAAGAATTTGGTGACGACCATGAGTTCGGGCACGGCTGATGTTTCGGTGCGAGCGCCGCTGTGATCGGTCGCGGCCTCGGCGATCGTCTCCTGGACTGCCCGCCACCGCCGGGTGAGTTCCTCGGCGCGCTGTTGGTTGTACTGCATTAGTCCTCCTGATCAATCCATACGAGTCCGGCGATCCGTCCCGCGCCCGGTTCGCGGCGGTGAGAGAATAGCGCTGTGTCTTCAAAGGTGCAGCCGCCCAACTCATCGCTGACGGCGGTTACCTCCGGTGACTGACGCAGGATGCTCATCGCCGTGGCGGGCAGGTCGAGAGCCGGGGTTCCCCACGAGGTGGTCGAGGCCAGCTCGGGCCACAGTCGGACGGATTCTTCCAGCATGTGCTGCGGGACCTCATAACATGTCCCGCAGATCGACGGACCCAGCCATGCATGGATGTCTTCGGCGCCACGCTGCACCATCGCCTGCACCGTCTCCTGCAGGACGCCGTCGAGTAGGCCCCGGCGTCCGGCATGGGCTACCGCGGTGACGGGGAAACCGTCCGGGCCAGAACCCACGAAAACCACGGGGATGCAGTCTGCGACCATCACTGCCAAGGGCGCGCCCCGATGGCTGACCGCGGCGTCTGCCTCGGGCGTGTGGGCAAGATCGTGTACCGGCTGGGTGATATCTGCATCGAAAACGGTGGTTCCGTGCACCTGGTTGAGATAGGTGAAGCGCTGACCGGATGGCAGAAGATCTTGTTCCAACGCTTCGCGATGGGCCAGCACCGCGTGTTGATCCTCCCCCACGTGCAGACCGAGGTTGCCCGCATTCGTGGAGGTGAATCCGATTCCCACTCGATGGTCTCCGGCGCGATGAAAGGATCGTGAGTAAAGTTTCGGCATCGTACAGTCTCTCCTCGACGCTTCAGGTGTCTTAACGTCACAACGCCCTGAGAAAGTCTGCCATCTGGCCTCGGGGGCCGAGCTAAAACTCTCTCAGGGCGTTGAGACCTATAGAACTAGGTTCTACTTCAGGAAGTCGGGAACGTCCAGGGTGTCCTTACGCTGGTTCTGGGTGGGCTCTTCAACGATCGGGGGAAGATCCACATCGAAACCGGCGTTGTTGGGTACGTCGTTCGAAGAGGACTGCTGCTGCGAAGGAGCAGACTTGTTGCTACCGAAGGACTGCTGGTTACGCTGCGACTGCTGTGCCGCGTTGTTGGTGTTGTTCGCGTTGGTTTCGGGGCTGAGCGAATCGAAACCAGCGGCGATCACGGTCACGCGAGCCTCATCACCCAGGGCGTCGTCAATGACAGCACCGAAGATGATGTTGGCGTCGGGGTGAGCAACTTCTTGTACCAGGCGGGCAGCCTCGTTGATCTCGAACAGGCCGAGGTCGGATCCGCCCTGGATGGAGAGCAGAACGCCGTGTGCGCCGTCGATGGACGCTTCCAGCAACGGCGAAGCGATGGCGAGCTCGGCAGCCTTGACCGCGCGATCCTCGCCGGATGCGGAGCCGATACCCATCAAAGCGGAACCGGCACCCTGCATGACCGACTTAACGTCGGCGAAGTCGAGGTTGATCAGGCCCGGGGTGGTGATCAGGTCGGTGATGCCCTGCACACCCGAGAGCAGAACCTGGTCTGCCGACTTGAAGGCGTCCAGCATCGAGACGTTGCGGTCCGAAATGGACAGCAGGCGGTCGTTGGGGATGACGATCAGGGTGTCAACCTCGTCGCGAAGGGCGGCGATACCGGTTTCAGCCTGGTTCGAGCGACGACGACCCTCGAAGGTGAAGGGGCGGGTCACCACACCGATGGTCAGGGCACCCAGTGAACGAGCGATGCGGGCGACGACCGGTGCGCCACCGGTACCGGTGCCACCGCCTTCACCAGCGGTCACGAAGACCATATCGGCACCCTTGAGGACCTCTTCGATGTCCTGCTCGTGATCTTCGGCGGCCTGACGACCAACCTCAGGGTTAGCACCTGCACCGAGACCACGGGTGAGCTCGCGGCCGACGTCGAGCTTCACGTCGGCGTCCGACATCAGCAGAGCCTGGGCATCGGTGTTGATAGCGATGAACTCAACGCCGCGCAGACCTACCTCGATCATGCGGTTGACTGCGTTGACGCCACCGCCGCCGATGCCGACGACCTTGATAACTGCCAGGTAGTTCTGGGGAGTTGCAGTATCCATAAATTGCCTCAATTACTGGGTTAGAAACGTCAGTTCAAGAGCTCAACTTCAGGCTGAAGGTTTAAGTTCTTGGGTGAAGTTAGTTGTTTTCAAGTCAAAGCGTACCAATACCGTCGTGCTCCTGTCGCACTCAGGTTGCAAAATTCCACGAAATTTCCAGATTTCAGGGAATTATCTACACAACCTCAACTTGAAGTTTAACTATTTTGTCGTGGGCACCATGGGGCTGGAAACGTCATAGGTGGAGACAGCGCCCTTGTCCCCCAAAGCGTTTCTTAATTGAGCTAAAACCTTAGCTTTAAGTTCACTGTCTTCCGCGGTGCCCCACACCACCGTGGAGCCGTCCTTCATCGTCAAAGAAATCGTCGACGGAGAATCAGCCTTGGCCTTCTGGACATTCGACAACATGTCCGCCGGCATCGCCACCAGTACCTGTGAAATCGTCTTCAATTCGGGGGAACCCAGCACCTTACCGTTACCAGTCACCTCGGGCACACCCGCTTGTTCAGCGGAGTCCACAGCACGAAGCTTCGTCCCCTCGGCGTCCACTAGCATCTGTTGATCCCCGTCTTTGACCACGGCCACCGGAACGCGCTCCTGCACCTTGACCAACAAGTCATGGGGAGGACGCGCCTCAACGGTCACGCCTCGCAACACGGCGGAATCACCGATCAGCTCGTGCACCTTATCGTCGGTCACGCGAGTCAGCGGGACTCCCTGCAACGGCTCAAGTTTCTGGGAAACATCCGACTTATCCAGGAGCGACGTACCCTCCACTGAGATGCTACGCACCGCCAGCAGGGGCGAGAAGAATACCACTCCCACGAAGATCGCCGCCAAGGCGAGCAGGGACAACAGGGTGTACAGCCATCGTTTCCAATGCACGCCCGAACGCCGTGGTGAACTCTGCACCTGGGGTTCTTCGGTCGCGCGCTCAGGTTGACGGCGGGCGTCCTCCATCGATTGCCGACGCTCAGCGCGCCACTGCGAGAATTTGCTCTGCGGCACCGCATGATCCATCGATTCGGCTGAAAGTTCGCGAACCTTCTCCGAATTCACCCGGATCTCAGGGCGGCCGGCCTCAGCCGAAGACGGTGAACGCCGACCTCCTTTTTTGATGGAGGCCATCGATTAAGCCTGTGCCTTATCGTTCAACGCGGTGACAATCTCTGCACCGTACTCGGTGACGTTGCCCGCGCCCACCGTCATCACGACATCGCCGGGCATCGCCTGTTGCGCTATGGCAGCCACTGCGGCCGGGGCGTCCGGTGCATAGTGCACTTCCGAATAACCGGCCTCGGTGATCAATTCGCTGGTGACTCCCGGAATGGGTAGCTCGCGCGCAGGGTAGATGTCCATCACGTAGGAACGATCGGCCTGCGAAAGGGCTGCCGCGAACTCCTGGAAGAATTCCCGCGTGCGGGAGAACAGGTGCGGCTGGAAGAGAACGTAGAGATTGTGGCCGGCGGCAACGGTGCGACCGGCCTCCAACGCACGCTCCACTTCGGTGGGGTGGTGGGCATAATCGTCAAATACCTTGATGCCGTTGACCTCACCACGCAGGGTGAAACGTCGGTCTGTGCCGCGGAAGTGGGTCAACGCGGCAATAACCTCGTCTGCAGAAGACCCGGTCAATAAGCCACAGATAAAAGCGGCAGCGGCGTTGAGCTGGTTATGCAGGCCCGGAACGTGTAACAGCATCGAGCCTTCGCCGGAGAACCGCTGGCCGCGCACCGCGAAATCCCACGCCAGCGAGGACCTGCAATCTACGTCCTCGCTCGTGGTACCGAAGATCCTCACGTCGGCGGACTCGGCTTCACCGTAGGTCACCACGTTCAACCCGGCAGCGCGGGCACGCTCACTGAGCTGGGCGGCACCGGGATCGTCAACGCAGGTCACCACGACCCCGTCTTCGCGCATGGAACCTAAGAAGCGGTTGAAGGCTTCAAACACGTTCTCGGCGGAACCATAGAAATCCAGGTGGTCGGGCTCAACGTTGGTCACCACGGCGACATCCGGGCGATACCGCACAAACGATCCGTCGGACTCGTCAGCCTCGGCCACAAACCATGCGTTCTGACCCTGCTCGCTCAACCGAGCATTGGTATCGAACCCGGCAATCTGCGAGCCCACGGCGAACGACGGCTGATATCCCAACGCGTCGATCACCACGGCAATCATGGAGCTGGTGGTGGTCTTGCCGTGCGTTCCTGCCACCGCGACCACCTGCGCATCGTGCATCGTCGCGGCCAGCGCCTCGGAGCGGTGGATCACGCGCAGACCGAGTTCGCGGGCCCGCGCCAGCTCGGGGTTATCTTCCTTGATTGCAGTGGAGATCACCACGGTATCGACGCCCTCGATGTTGGCGGCGTCCTGCGGAACGCTGACGCGGGCACCCAACTGACGCAATTGTTCCACGCCCGCCGACTCGCGGGCGTCCGAACCGCTGACCATCATACCGGCCTGAAGCATCAAGCGGGCGATGGCGGACATGCCCGCTCCCCCGATTCCCACAAAGTGAACCCGGCCCAGCTCCGCGAGTTGAGGTCGGTCTGCAAAGGGAGGGTTCAACGGGCCGGGCAAGGTCAGATCGAGATTCATGAGTTGATTGTGCATTATTCAGCCACCTTCAAAACTTGCTGGGCCATGGTATGCGCCGCGTTACGAATGCCCTGTGCATATGATTTCTGGGCCATATCGCGCAAGCGCTGACGGTCGTTCATCAATACCGGAACGTTGGCGAGGAACCACTCGGGAGTGAACTCGCTATCGTTGATCATGATGCCCGCCGTGGCGTCGACCAACGAGCGTGCGTTGAGCGCTTGTTCCCCATTGCCGATCGGCAGGGGCACGAAAATGGCGGGCAATCCGACCGCCGCCACCTCGGAGACCGTGGCTGCCCCGGAGCGAACCACCATCAAGTCAGCCGCGGCGTAGACGTCTTCCATCGAAGTGATGAACTCTACCTGATGGTAATTCTCAGCCGTGACTTCGTTGCCCTGTTCGTCGCGCACCACCTTGTCTCGCCCGGTGATGTGGAGCATCTGAAAGCCCCACTCGCCCAAACGAGGGTAGATCTTGCTGACGGTCTCGTTCATGCTCTGCGCACCCAGCGATCCACCGGTGACGACGAGGGTCGGCAGGTGAGCATCCAGCCCAAGGTTTTCCCGTGCCGCCTCGCGCCGCGCGTCGCGATCCAGGTTCTCGATGGCCTCACGCATGGGCATACCCACGTGCTGGCCGTGACGAATCGGGGTGTTGGCGAACGCGGTTCCCACGAACTTCGCACGCAAGGCGCCGACCCTATTGGCCAGCCCGGGTTTAGCGTTGGCCTCGTGAATGACCACCGGGATACCCAGCGCCTGCGCGGCCAAATACATGGGAGTACAGACGTACCCGCCCACGCCCACGACAACGTCGGCTTTCACGTCGGTCAGGATACGCTTGGCTTCCTTCAGCGACGAGGCAAACTTGGCAGGGAACTTCAACGCCGACGGGTGGGGACGCCGCGGCATCGGCACCCGAGGGATGAAACGTATGTCGTAACCGGCTGCGGGAACGAGCCTGGCCTCCATCGAATTCTCCGTGCCCACCATCATGATGCGCGCATCCGGCGAGAGGTCCTGGATCTCGCGCGCAATAGCCAGCATGGGGTTAATGTGGCCGGCGGTTCCACCACCGGCTAAGACAATGGAAGGTCCCTCGCTCATACGTTTCTCTCCAGACTTGTTATCGTGCCTTCGATATTACTGGCTCACAGGGGCTTGACTCTACTTTGGGCCTGTGCGACCCCGGCCCCACTATTTTTTGTCGCGTTGCCGCAACTTCTTGAGCGAGACCAACCCCTGGGGCACGTGATCCTGATCAGCTGGGTGCGCGACGGAACGCTGACGCGGGGCTGAGGTGGATCCGTCGGTCTTCTTCGGGCGCGGCGCGCGTCCTTCCTGGGGCCTGTTACCATGCCGCTGAGCGTCCTCCCTGGGGCGACGCTCCGGACGATTCTCTGAGCGAAGTTCCGCGGCGCGCTGCGGCCGACGCTCCGACGCGGTACGCGAGGCACCTCGGCTATCCCGTGGGCGCTCCGTACTGGTGGTTCGCTGCCGTGTACCGGACTGTGGCGCATTTCTCCAGTTGGCTGGACGCCCCGCGCCGGCGGGTCGAGCAGAGGCGGGCCGTGTGTTCCGCTGTCTCGCGTCGTGGCTTCTGGGGACGCGTCCTCGAATCGCATCGATGAGGTTGTTGACGTCGTAACCGGCATTATCGCCCTCGCGGGCGAGGCGGCGGTTCTCGGCCTCCACCACGCGCCCTAATCGGGCGCGACGCTTGCTCTCCCGCGCGGTGGGGCTGACAGAGAAGACTTGTGTACCGTCCTCGGTCAGCATCATCAAGGGAGCCTGGCGCGCGAAAGCGATGAGCACCCCGATAGCCATCAACGATGAGACCAAGGAGGATCCACCGTAAGAAATGAACGGTAGCGGGATACCGATGACCGGCAACATGCCCGTGACCATCGAGATATTGACGATCGCCTGGGAGGTGAGCCAGATCAGGATCGCCCCCGATGCCAGGCTGACGAAGCGATCAGCCGAACGCAGCAGAATGCGAACCACACAATAGATCAAACCGGCGTAGAGGGCGATGATGATGAGGGTACCCAGTAGCCCCAACTCCTCACCGATCACGGCGAAGATGTAGTCGTTGTGGGCCTCGGGAAGGTAGTTGTACTTCTGGCGCGAGCGCCCCAGGCCCACACCCCAGAACCCGCCGGTGGCGAGTGCGGCCAGGCCCGAATTCGATTGGTCACAGGTGGAGCCCTGGCAGTGGCCAAAGACGCCGAAGACGCGCGCTAAGCGATAAGGGCTCGTGAGCACCGCGCCGAGTCCCAGAACCACGGCAATCCCTATACCGATGAGGAATGCCTTGGGGCTCAGCCCGGCGATGAACAGTGTTCCGACCAACATGAAGACGTACACCAGCACGGTGCCGAGGTCGCCACCGTAGAGGATGAGACCCACGAGAGGTACGAACCCGAAGGCGAGGGGGAAGATCGCCTTACGGGTCTGGCGGGTGATGTTGCCCTGCTGGGTCAGCACCCAGGCCATCCACAAGGCCATGATGAGCTTAGATATCTCGGAGGGCTGCAGCGAAATGCCACCGAACTGAATCCAGTTTTGGTTGCCGTTGACTGTGGTTCCTACAAAGACCACGAGAATCTGCATCAGCAAAGCTACAGCGAGTAGTCCGTGCATAACCATGCGGTTGCGATATACGGTCACCGGTAAGAACGCGAGAATTCCCATCGCCACGAACCCGATGATCGCGAAGATCGCCTGACGGATGACCTGCTGAAACGGTGAGATCGCCAGCGCGATCTGCTCCACCGACGATGCCGAGAGCACCATGGTCAAACCAAAAACTGTCAGCCCTAAGGCGATGGATACCAGCATCGCCGCCACCCCGTGCAGTGAAGAGGTCGAGGTGCGGCGATACTGCTTGATCACCAGGTTCTTCATGCCCTGCCCGATGCTGTGCAACAGGCCCGGTGCCGACTTCCGTGGCTTCGAAGCGCCAGGTTGAGTGGTTTCAGTCGTCACGTTCTAAAGGCCTTTCGCTGTTGTGGTGCCGAGTAGAATCACTCTGCTTCCGAGTTGATGCTCTCCACGAGATCTGCGACTCCGTGAATGAAACTATCCCCGCGATCGGCGTAGGAGACGAATTGATCCATCGAGGCCGCTGCGGGTGCCATCAAGACGGTGTCGTCCTGAGCCGAGAGTCGATGAGCCGTAGCAATTGCCTCGCGCATCACCGCGTGGCCGTCCTGCGGATCGGTGACCTGCTCGGTGATGTGGTGCACGGGGACGTCCGGGGCGTGCTCCTCGAGTGCTTTGAGTAGACCTGCGGTGTCCGTGCCGATCACCACCACCGCCTTGAGACGATCACGGTGCTCTGAGACGAGCTCATCGTATTCGACTCCTTTGGACAGACCTCCGGCGATCCAGATCACCGGGTTGAAGGAAGCCAGCGAGGCGTTGGCCGCGTGCGGGTTGGTGGCCTTCGAATCGTTGACCCACAGCACACCGTGGGTGTTAGCTACCAACTGGATGCGGTGTGCACCCGGTTCGAAGTTCTGCAGGCCGCTCCGGACGTCGGCAGGTGAGATTCCTGCCGCCCGCGACAGTGCGGCGGCGACCAAGGCATTTTCGATCGTGTGTCTGGTCGGCAGGGCCCCGGCGTCGGTTACCTCGCCCAGTTCCAGGGCTTCGGTGCGACGGTTATCCGTGAAGGCGCGGTCGACCAAGAGACCGTCGACCACACCGACCATGGACAGCGCTGGGGTGTCGGCTCGGAATCCGATGGCGCGGCAACCCTCCACCACGTCGGCATCTTCGACCATCGTGATGATTTCCTGCTGGTTTGCGTTGAAGATGCACGCCACCTGGGTGTGTTCATAGATGCGGGCCTTATCGGCCAGGTAGTTCTGATAACCCTCGTGCCAGTCCACGTGGTCTTCGGCGACGTTAAGAACCACCGAGGCCAGCGGAGACATGCTGTGAGTCCAGTGCAACTGAAAACTTGAGAGCTCAACCGCAAAAAATTCGTACTCAACGGGGTCACGCAACGCATCCAGAATGGGCGTTCCAACATTGCCCACGGCGATCGCCTGATGGCCGGCGGTTTGCAGGATCGACTCGGTCATGCCGACGGTGGTGGTCTTGCCGTTGGTGCCGGTGATGCACAGCCACTGCGGGGTGCGGCGTCCTTCTCGCGTGTTCAGTCGCCACGCCAGCTCCACATCGCCCCAGATCTGGATCTTGCGCGACACAGCATCTGCCAAAATTCCGGTGGTAGGACGCACGCCCGGGCTGGTGATCACCAGTTCGGCATCCTGCCCGGCGACCTGCGGGACCGTCTGCATGGCAGTCTCCCCCAGGATCACCTCGGTGGCGCCGACGATCTTCAGGGTATCTGCCTTGGCCCGGTTTTCGGGGCTGTCTTTGCCGTCGACGACCACGACCGTGGCCCCCAGTTCCAGGAGAGTATCTGCGGCGGCGAAACCGGAGACGCCCAGGCCCACCACGACGACACGCAGCCCAGCCCAGTCGGCGTCCCAACTCGTCAAGCCGGCCAGCCGAGGATCATCGTAGATCGGGTTTTCGTTGGTTGCTTTCATGTTATTCAATCACTCCCCCGTGGCTCAGGAGCCAGTCGCCATAGAACAGGCCGAGCGCCACGAGCACGAAGAGGCCGGCGACGATCCAGAATCGAACCACCACGGTGACCTCCTGCCACCCCTTGAGCTCAAAGTGGTGTTGCAAAGGTGCCATGCGGAAAATACGTTTGCCTCCGCTGAGCTTGAAGTACCCCACCTGCAGGATGACCGACATAGCGATGATCACGAACAATCCGGCGATGATGATGAGCAAGAGCTCGGTGCGGGTGAGGATGGCGAATGCCGCCAGCGCACCGCCGAGCCCCAGGGATCCCGTGTCCCCCATGAAGATCGTGGCCGGTGAGGTGTTCCACCAGAGGAACCCGATGAGCGAACCGATCAGGGCCGCGGCAAGCATCGCCATCTGCCCTGGGTCGCGTACCTCGTAGCAGACCGGGTCGGTAGTATCGATGCCGCACACGTGCTGCGACTGCCACATCGAAATCAGCATGTATCCGGAGAACACCATGATTGCCGCACCCGTGGCCAAGCCATCGAGACCGTCCGTCAGGTTCACCGCGTTGGTGGTCGCGGTCGCAATCAGGTTTGCCCAGATTACAAACAGGATCACGCCCACGACCGGCCCCAAAAAAGCCAGGTCGAGGAACGTATCGCGCGTAAAGGAGATATGCGTCGAGGCAGGGGTGAGGCCCTGTTCGTTGGGGAAGAAGAGTGCCAAAACACCAAACAAGACGCCAATAGCGCCCTGCAGAACGATTTTGCCCTTAGGGGTCAATCCCTCGGATTGTTTCTTCGAGATCTTCTTGAAGTCGTCGATAAACCCAACCCCGGCCATGCCGAGCATCAAGAACAGCGCCAAAAGAACCGAAACGCTGGGCGTCCACGAGGTGCCGAAGAAGAGGGCTGTAACCCAGAGGGAGAGGAAAAACCCGCTCACGGTGGCCGCCATCATCATGGCTCCACCCATGGTGGGTGTACCTCGCTTGGTTTGGTGACTGGTCGGTCCATCCTCACGGATGAACTGCCCGTAGTGCTGGCGTACCAGATACTTGGTGAACATGGGGGTGCCCACGATGGAGATCACCAAGGCAATCGCCGCGGCTAGCAGGATCGGAATCATGAGTTATTAGGCACCTTCCCCTGGGGTTGCGTGTGTCTGAGTGGACGCCGCTGTCGGTTCAACTTCAGCTGTAGAGTTTACATCTTTTGCCTGGTCTCCGGCGCTGAGCCACCGCGCCGAGCCGTGCTCGTCGCTCTGGTTCAATAACTGTTCGACCGTGGCGACCTTCTCGCCAAGCACTCCCAATTTAGAACCGTTGGACGACTTGAACAGCACGAGATCACCGGGGAGCAGTTCTTGGCGCAGCACCTCGAAGGCATCATCGGTGGTCGGCACCCAGGTGGCCTCGTTACCCCAGGACCCTTCCAGGTGGGCGGCGTTGTAGATGGGCTTAGCTTCCTCGCCCACCACCACGAGCTTTTCGATGTTCATCCGTACCGCGAGGCGACCGATCCGGTCGTGTTCCTCCACCGAGGCATCCCCGAGCTCGAGCATGGCGCCGAGAACGGCCCACGTGCGGCGTCCGGTATTACGGCCCAGCTGAGCCATGGAACGCAACGCCGCCGCCATGGACTCGGGGTTGGCATTATAGGCGTCGTTGATGACAGTCACGCCGTCGGTACGATCGGTGCGCTGCATGCGCCACCGCGAAACTGCCACGGAGCGGTTGAGCTGTTCGGCGATAACGTCGGGAGAAATACCCGCCTGGAACGCAATCGCCGCGGCGGCCAGCAAATTGTAGACGTGGTGCTCGCCGATCAGCTTCGAGGACACCGCGAAGCTCTGACCCTGGGAAAACACCAGGGTAAACTCGGGGCAACCGTTCTCGTTGGTCGTCAGATCTATGGCTGAGATGCGGGGCTGATCACCACCGTCGTGATTCGCCGGCCCCACGCCGAAGTACAGGGTGGGTACCGAGGAGCGGCTGATCATGCGCCGCACCCGGAAGTCGTCATCGTTGAGACTCAACGAAACCGTCGATCCCTCGGCCAGCTCGCCCTTGGTCTTTTCGATGTTGTCCACGCCGCCGAACTCACCGGCGTGCGCGGTACCAACCTTGAGGATCACCCCGTGATCGGGGCGGACGATATCGGCAAGATACTCGATGTTACCCACGTGGTCGGCGCCCATTTCGACCACAAGATAGCGGGTCGATTCATCGGCGCGGAAGATGGTCAGTGGCACGCCCACTTCACCGTTGTAGGAGCCCACAGGCGCGACGGTCTGCCCTGCAGTGGCGAAGATGTCTGCCAACAGGTCTTTCGTGGTGGTCTTTCCCGCCGAACCGGTGATTCCCACGACCGTGACGTCGTTGAGCTCCCGCATGCGCTGCACGCAGTACTTGGCGAGCGCACCCATGGCCAGCACGACATCGGGGACGATGACCTGGGCGAAGCTATGGCCGTCGTCATCGCGCACCTCTCGTTCGGTTAGCGCCAATCGGGCGCCTGCGGCAAAGGCGGCAGGCACGAAGTTGTGTCCGTCGGTCTGCTCGCCCGGCTTCGCCAGGAACAGCGTGCCGGGGATGACTTCGCGAGAGTCGGTGGTGGCGAAGGTGACGGTGAGGGACGCGGCGGCCTCTGCGTCGAGGACGGCTAACCGCCCAGCGGTTGCTTCGGCAACCTCAGCAGCAGTCAAAGTAATCATGAGCGGGCCTCCTCGGCATCGTCGCGATAGGCGGGTAGTACATCGAATCCATGGGCTGCCAGCGCGCGGGCGACCTCAACGCGATCATCGAGATCTAAGTCCACACCGGCAACTTCCTGAGCGACTTCGTGGCCGCGTCCGGCAACTAGAATTGAATCCATCGGACCGGCCAGTTCAACGGCTTTGTCGATGGCGGTGGCGCGGGGTGCGACATTGAGCAGGGTCTGCACGCGGGCTCCCTGCGCTTGCGCTTCTTGCGCACCGGCTTCGACTGCTTCCCTGATGGGTGTGGGGTCTTCATCGTGGGGATCGTCGTCGGTGATGATCACGATATCGGCGTGCTGCGCGGCGATAGCTCCCATCAGCGGGCGCTTAAGCTGATCTCGTTCTCCGGTCGCACCGAAAACGATGATGACCTTTCCGTCTTGCTCGGCCGGATCGACAGCCTGCAGGGCACGCTCGAGAGCGTCGGGGTTATGGGCGAAGTCAACGATGGCCGTCGGGTGCATCCCGATCAGCTGCATGCGTCCGGGCACCACCGGGGTTAGCGTCTGCGAGTTCCGCAACACACCGTTCAGTTCCCCGGGTTCGATTCCAGATTCGCATGCCATGACCGCGGCCAAGGCGGCGTTGGAGACGTTGAAGTCCGCGGGCAGCGCGGTCGATGATTCCAGGCGGACGCCGTCGCCGCGTACCACCGCGAAGCGGTGCCCGATTCCCTCGCGTTCGACCTCGGTCAGCACCCAGTCTTGGTCGGCCAGATCAGCCGGCACCTGATCGAATCCTGCGCCGCGGTTGGTGAACAGGGCCACCACGTTTTCGATGCCCATGGCACCGATGGCCGCTCCGAGCATCTGCTCACCCCAAGCGTCATCGGTGGTGATGACAGCACGACGAGCACGATCGGTAGTGAACAAGGCGGCCTTTGAGGCGCAATAGGCCTCCATGCTGCCGTGCAGATCCAGGTGATCCTGGGTGAGGTTAGTAAACCCGGCGACGTTGTATTGCACGCCGTCGACGCGCCGGTAATCCAGTGCGTGAGAGGAGACCTCCATCGACATGGAGGTGATGCCCCGCTCCCGCATGAGGGAAATCAGGGAATGCACATGGGGTGACTCTGGCGTGGTCAGCTTCGAGGGAATAGACTCATTGCCCGCCAAAATCTCGATGGTTCCGATGAGGCCCGTGCGGTGCCCCAGCGCAGCCATGATCGAGTTGAGCATGTAGGTGGTGGTCGTCTTGCCGTTCGTTCCGGTCACGGCGAAGAGCGTGGGGTCGGTTCCGTCGCGCCGCTGGGAATCGTAAATTTTTGCAGAAAGCGGTCCGACGACCGCGCGGAGGTCCTCGGTGAGAACCAAACCCAGCTCGTGCGGTGCCTCGCCGATCAAGCCTTCGCCGGCGTCATCGGTCAGAATCGCGGCCGCACCCGCAGAAATTGCGGCATGAGCGAACTGGGCACCGTGGCTCTTTGCACCGGGGAGGGCAACGTAGAGGTCGCCGGGCTGCACCTCGCGGGAGTCCATCGTGATGCCGGTGATCCGTGAACCGGAGCGAATCAGCCGCGCGGCGTGCCCCCACGTCTGGATCCAGGTGTGGACGTCCTGAGCCGAACATCCGGTTACAGTCGAGGGCCGCATGGTTTGCGCGGTCTGTTCTTCGGAGCTCATGCTTTCCTCTGCTTTCATCATCAAAAGTATTTTATAGGGTATCGAATACTCAGTGTACTGATCGGTAACTGCGTGGGATTATTCGTCGGTGAGGGCTAC
This sequence comes from Rothia sp. LK2588, assembly GCF_040946465.1. Taxonomy (NCBI): domain Bacteria; kingdom Bacillati; phylum Actinomycetota; class Actinomycetes; order Micrococcales; family Micrococcaceae; genus Rothia; species Rothia sp. LK2588. The sequence continues at coordinate 847,490 of NZ_JAYWLS010000001.1, forward strand.
GGCTTGTCAGAGGGGTTGTTGCCCTTGGCAAACTTATCGATCAGGTGCGGTTCCGTTGTGGAAAATGGCACATTGAATGTCTGTAAGACCTTCTCCATGATCTTAGAGAACTCTGCGGTTGTTCCGGCGGTACCTACGGTGGCCGCAGTCGCCTCAGGGCGCTGCATGGTCACGGACACCAAATACTGCGGATCTTCGAGCGGGGCAACACCCACGAACGAGGTGGTGTACCCGTCGAAACCGGCCTTCTTCTCGCTGGGAGCCTGGGCGGTACCGGTCTTACCACCCACGCGGTACCCGGCGACTTTCGCGGCCTTCGCGTTCTGCTCCACCACGTTTTCCATCAGGTACAGAGCCTGCTGCGCGGTTTTTTCCGAGATGATGCGTTCTCCCTCGGACGCCGGTTGCACCTCTTCTTGACCGTCGGGGTCGATGACGGCGTCCACGATGCGCGGTTTATGCTTGATGCCCTTGTTGGCAATCGTCTGAAAGATGAGCGATGTCTGCAACGGAGTCTGCGAGACGCCCTGGCCGAAGAGCACCGTGTACTGCTGGCGGGTGTCCCAATCCTGGTAATGAGTCAACAACCCCTGAGACTCACCGGTGAGCTTGATGCCTGTGAACTCCCCCATCCCGAACTTCTTGATCCACTGATAACGCTGTTCCGGTGACAGTTTCTTGCCGGCCAGCACGGTCCCGGTGTTCATGGAGTCCGTGATAATGCCCGAGAAAGTACGTTTCTCCTCGGGGTGCTCGAAAGGGTCGACGATCGTCTGTCCATCGATCTCCAATTGCGGCGGAACGGTAAAGACGGTAGTCGGCTCGACGAGCCCTTCGTCCATGACCGCGCAGGCCGTCAGCATCTTCTCGGTCGAACCCGGTTGCACCGCCTGAGAGATGGCGCGCGGGGTCATGTCCTCGGGCTTGATGTTCTTCGCTCCCGGGTCCATGGTCGAAGAATCAGCTAAAGCTAAGATGTTGCCGTTACGGACGTCCATCACCACGACGGTGCCCCACTCGGCCTTCATTTCTTGCACGCGGGCGGCGATGATCTGTTGCGCAAAGTACTGGATATCTTGGTGGATCGTCAGCCGTACCGTCTTACCGTTGACTACCGGCTTGGTGTCTTCATCGGCCACGGGAATGCGCACGCCGTCAGCGCTGATCTCGAAGCTACGTTCGCCGTCGGAACCGGCCAGCGCCTCTCCCATCACGCGCTCGACACCCACCGAGTTGTTGGCCTCTTGGGTCTGGTCAGTGCCTTCGATCGGCACGGTTTGCACATTGTATTTGCCCACGACGGAACCGGCCACGGATCCGTTGGGGTACAGACGCTCCGAGACCACATCACCATAGATAAAGGTCGCACCGATGTCGCTGATCTTGCGGTAGACCTCCGGGGTGACATTTTCCTTGATCACCGAATAGCGCTTTTTCCCGTCCAGCGCTGCCTTGACCTCGGTATCCTTCATCTTCAAGATGTCCGCCAGCTCGTAGACCAACCGGGTAGGGGTCACCGTCTCGGTCTCATTACCCTTACCTGTGTACCGCTGGAATTCCTGCACGGCTGTCTGATCGACCGTGATGTTATACCGTTGCACCGATCGCGCCAGAACGTGACCATTAATATCTCGAATTTGCCCCCGTAGAGCCGGCATGACCTGCTTACGAGTTCGCTTCGCCAGGGCCTGTTCGGCCAAACCGTTGGGGTCGAACCCCTGCAAATACAACAGTCGGGACCCTAGAACGCCCATTCCCACGGTGGCGGCCGCGCTCACCAAGAAGCCACGCCGGCCCAGCTCACGCTGACGCAACGGGATCGTGGACTCTGAGGAGTTTTTCTTCACGGACCGACCTTTCGTAAGGAGATCGAGGGTTAGCGACGGACAAGTGCCCGGGGAACACCCGGGCACCGTGGGAGAACAAGTAGGTTACTGACCGGCAGAAGCCGAAGGCGAGGGCTGACCGGTGGGAGCCGCCGACGCCGAGCTATCGGTCGCAGGCTTGTTCTCCTCCTGCTTCTTCGCCTTGTCTTCCTCTTGCTTCTTGGACTCTTCTTCTTTCTTCTTGCGTTCCTCTTCTTGCTTCTTAAAGTCGGCAGCCCGTTTGCTTGCCTCGGCCGAAGCCGTGGTGTCGTTCAGCGACGGCGCCGGAATCAGATTCTTAGGATCCTTTTCGTTCTTGGTGACGGCGGTGGGGGTGCCTTCAATCTTGCCCGATTGCATATCTAAAGACCCCGATACCGTAGCCGGCACCATACCGAGCTGAGAAGCCCGCTCCGCCAGATCCTGCGGCGCCTGATGGTATTCAATTTCCTGGTTCAGCGACTCGTTCTGCTGTGAAAGACTCTGCTCCTGGGCACGCAGGTCGACCAGTTCGTACTGGCGTTGCGCGGTGAGGATGTTGGTCCACAGCACCAAACCCAGGATGACCAAAACGCTCAGCGCTAGCGCGATGAACAGATGGCGGGAGCCCCGCGGGGCCGCTTCGGGAACGAGCGCCCGCTGAGCGGCGGTGTCACGGCGGGGTTCACGGGACGGCGTCGAGCGACCGCCCCCGTCAATCAGACGCAAGTGACGTTGCGGTGCGGCCGGTTCGGGCGCCGGGAATCGGGGTTCTGCGCTCATGCTGCCACCTTCGTCTTCTTGATCTTCTCGGCCGCACGCAATTTCGCGCTGGCGGCCCGGGGATTCTCGTCAATCTCAGATTCAGTGGGAGGTTCCGCTCCCCGAGTAATGACCTTCAACTCGGGTTGGTGTTCTTCCAATTCAACGGGAAATCCTTTGGGCGCGCTGGAGCGCGAGCGCTCGGTGATGGCTCGCTTGACCAGTTTGTCTTCGAGGCTGTGGTAGCTCATGGCGACCAGGCGACCGCCGACGTTCAAAGCGTCAATGGCGGCGGGAACTGCGCGTTCGAGCGCGTCCAGTTCGTGGTTCACCTCAATGCGGAGAGCCTGGAAAGTGCGCTTGGCGGGGTGTCCGCCCTTGCGTTGGGCGCCGACCGGCACGGTCTGCTGAATGATCTTCACCAACTCGCCGGTGGTGGTCAGGGGCGCGGTTTTTCGGGCTGCGATAATACCGGCGGCAATGCGACCGGCGAATTTCTCTTCACCCCAGGTGCGGATAATGCGACGCAGGTCTGCCTCATCGTATTCGTTGACGACGACCGCGGCGGTGAGCTCGTCGGTGTCGTCCATACGCATGTCCAAGGGGGCGTCGTAGGAGTAGGCGAATCCGCGTTGGCGCTCGTCGAGTTGCATCGAGGAGACACCGAGGTCGAAGAGGACGCCGTCGACCGACTCGATGTTGCGATCGGCGAGGATCTGCGGGATCTCGTCGTAGACCGCGTGCACCGGAACGAAGCGATCCTCAAAACGGGCGAGGCGCTCCCCTGCCAGGCGATGTGCCATCTGGTCTCGATCGATGCCGATCACGGTGAGGTCGGGGAATCGGGTGAGCATGGCTTCGGTGTGGCCGCCCATGCCCAGAGTACCGTCGATAGCAATGGCACCGGGGCGTGCGATACCCGGGGCCAGCAGTTCGAGGCAACGGTCGAGCATGACAGGCACGTGCCTGTCTTGGGCCTGCTTGGCCTCGAGATCTACTCTCTCGGTCACTGTAGCTCCTGCGGTGCGGTGGTAGCGGTCTTGGTCTTTAGGGGGGCTCTACCTAGAGCATGAATCCTTGAAGCTCGTCTTCATCCGTCTCCGAAAACTCGGTCTCTTTCTCCTGCAGATACGACTCCCAGGTAGCCATATCCCAGATCTCAGCACGAGAACCGGCGCCGATGACGGCAAGTTCTTTATCTAACCCGGCATACTTACGCAACATAGGGGGAATCGTAATTCTGCCTTGTTTGTCGGGGGTTTCATCTGAAGCCCCCGAGAGGAACACACGGATGTAGTCGCGTGACTGTTTGGATGAGATGGGCGCGCTCCGTAGCTGCTCATGAATGCGTTGAAACTCAGCCATGCTAAAGACGTAAAGGCACCGTTCTTGGCCTCGGGTAATTACCAGCCCTTCCGCCAGCTCCTCGCGGAACTTGGCGGGAAGGATGATCCGTCCTTTGTCATCGAGACGAGGTGAATAGGTGCCCAAGAACATCAGGCCTCACCTCATCTAATTGTCGCGGTCGGACGCTAACTACAACCATGTGGTTCTTCTTTCCTCCACTTTACTCCACAACACCCCACCGTCAACGCGCGGCACCCCCATTTCACCCATTTTCAGGCTTTTCACACGTGGATTGATCATGGAAGTACAGGTCGTGATCGGTGAATGCTTCATGGCTACCACCCTCAAAAAAGGCACCCTCCCGATGGAGGGTGCCTTTTCGCCAATTCTGATCTCAAGTCTGAGATATCAAGTCATGGGGTTCTAATAACCTCGGTCGCGACGTTCATCCCAGCGTTGTTCGAGGTTCTGCATAAACCCGCTCGTCTTCTTCTGATTGTTTGTGCGGGGGTGAGGGGTGGTGCGTTGTGGAGCGCCCACCGTCTTCTTTGTAGCCAAATACGCTCCGGCCGCGGCAATCAGGAACCCGAGCACTCCCAGCAGGATGATCTTGGTGGCAACTCCGGCCACCACTACGCCCAGGCCGACAAGCCCCAGCAACACCCCAAGCACCAGGTTGCGCACGGTCACCGACGAGGTGGGGGTGCTGGCGTGCGACCCCACATTCTGCGCGAACTGAGGATCATCGGCGTTAAGCTGTTTTTCGAGCTGATCTAGCAGTCTCTGTTCATGCTCTGATAACGGCATTAAGACTCCCGGGGTAGTGAGTGCACAGGTGCACCGAGGGCAAGACGGTCCACGATGCCTCAATCATACAGATCTACTGGGGCGCCGGTCACGTTTTTGGCGGATGGGTGACGGCGAAGATGTATTAGGAGCCGCCCCGACCGGGGCCGTGGGGACGCTGGGGGTTTGTGGCGGTGGGCGGCAAGAGGTTGGCCGGGGTGATGCCAGACGTTCCAAAACGCCCTTGTATTTGATCCATCACCGATTCAGCCTCGTGCCACTGTTCAGGATCGTGCACACCACCGGATACGAGATCTTGACCCAGCAAGGCGACCTGCACCCCATCACTGCGGTGTTCAAATTTTTCGGCCCGAACGCCGATCAACCGGACGGCCCGGGGCACTTGCTGATCAAGGGTCAGCACCTGCAGCTGATCCAACCGGGACAGTACCGCCCGGAAGATAGCCTGCCCCGAATCCATCGGCTCCGAGAGTGGGCACGAACGAGTGAGGGTCTCGAAGTTCTCATACCGGATTTTGAGGCTGAGGGTGCGGGCCATTTTTCCTCCGGCTCGCAGTCTCTGGCCGAGGGTCAGACTCATCCGGAATAACTCGCGTCGGATCTCTTGAGCATCGAGGGAGTCGTGGGCGAAAGTATGTTCTGCACCGATAGATTTCTCGACCCGTTCACTGACGACCTCACGGGGATCGATGCCGCGAGCAAGCCTGTACAGGTGAGTGCCGGACGCCTGCCCCCAGTGGTGGGTGAGAAAATCAAGATCGTATTCCCTCAGCTGGGCCACGGTATGGATTCCCCAGTTATTCAGCGCCTTCACGCTTTTCGGCCCCACGCCCCACAGTTTACCCACCGGAAGGGGGTCCAAAAATTCCTGTACGCGGTCGGGAGGCACCACCCACAGGCCGTCCGGTTTACTTCCGGCAGAAGCCATTTTGGCAACAAACTTCGTGGAGGATATCCCCGCCGAGGCAGGCAGGTTCAGTTCCTCGCGTATTCGCCACCGCACGGCCTCGGCTGTCGTCACCGGATTCCCCAGCCGCCTCAGGGTGGGGGTCAGGTCCACAAACGCCTCATCAACGCTGACCTGTTCAACCCGATCGGTAAGATCCCGCAGAATTTCCATTACCCGTTGTGAATAGTCACGGTAGCGCGCGTGGGGTTCCACAATAATTGCGTCTGGGCAGAGCTGTTTGGCGCGAGCCAGTGGCATCGCCGAACGCACCCCAAAGACGCGCGCCTCGTAGGAGGCCGAGAGAACTACAGACCGTTCGGACTCCCTGGCGACGATAATTTTCTGCCCTCGGAGTTCGGGGCGGGTCAGTAGCTCAACATTGACGTAGAAGGCGTCCATGTCCAAATGCATGATGACGCGGGTGGGGCGGTCGGCTGGGCGCGAACCACATGGCTGCGTGTCTCCCATACGCCCCCTCCCCTGCGCGGTTTTGATCGACCGCAACCACCAGACCGCGATCGAATACATATTCGATATTAGTCTAGGGTAGCTACCTGCTTGGCTCAAGGTCATCTCCCCACCGTTGGCGGTGGACGCAGGCCAAGGCTTAAGCTAGGAGGAAATGACCATCCCCAGACTGCAAGGAACGCACATGCCGCAGCAGCACGCCGCACGGTCAGAACTGACCCAGCTTATCGAGGCCGAAGAGCGCACCTACCTTGAACTCCTCGAAAGCGAGTTGGCCCGTTTCTTCGAAGCCCAAGAGCGGTTATTGGCCGATATCTCCGAGGAGTCCCTGCCGCTTCTAGAGTCAATTCGCTCATTATCGACCGGCGGCAAGCGCCTACGCGCCCTCCTCTGCTATTGGGGTTGGCGCGGCGCGGGCGGGGCGGTGCATGCCCCCGAGGTAGTGACCGCGGGTGCCGCGCTAGAGCTTTTCCAATCATCGGCGCTGATCCACGACGACATCATCGACAATTCCGATACTCGCCGAGGTGCCCCGGCGGTACACAAACAATTCGAGTCCATGCATCGCACGCAGAGCTGGCGTGCCGATGCCGCCTCCTTTGGAGTCTCTGCTGCGATCATCGTTGGCGACCTTTGCCTGTCGTGGTCTGAACAGGTCTTCGCCTCCATCGGAGAAAAGGTGGCGCTGGGCACCGAAGCGCGCCGCATCTTCGATCTCATGCGCACCGAGGTGATGTCCGGTCAATACCTCGATGTACTGGGAGAAGTCACCGATGCCGGTGACAGCGTCGCACTTCAACGCGCACAGCACGTTATTCGGTATAAGTCGGCGAAGTATTCCTGCGAACACCCCCTGGCTCTCGGGGGTGCCCTAGCCTTGGGCACGCAGGCCTCGCATGATCATTCGCTCTTGCACGCCTATCGGGAGTTCGCGCTTCCCCTCGGCGAGGGTTTCCAGTTGCGCGACGACCTACTCGGTGTCTTCGGTTCCCCGCAAGAAACCGGTAAACCCGCCGGCGACGACCTCAAGGAAGGTAAGCGCACCGTCCTCATCGCCCTCACCCACCAGCTGGCCTCAGCCGAGCAGTGGCAGCGGATCGACGAGGGGCTCGGCGATCAAGGGATTTCACCCGTAGATATCGCCGAACTGCAACAGATCATTACCGACTCCGGCGCGCGCGAGCAGGTCGAGGCGTCCATTGCTGAGAAAGAAAACACCGTCTCCCAGCGACTGGAGCAACTCCCCGTGGACGACACGGTGCGCCTAGCCCTCGAACGCATCGTCGGCAAAGCCCTGCACCGCACCTCCTGATACCTTTTGACAGCTCCTCCCTACGGGCGAGCGAAAAGAGCAAGGGGCACCCCACCGCGTGGGATGCCCCTTTTTCGTGAGACGGTAAGAGCGGAAGTGCTGCTACCAGGCCAGCGCCTGAGCGCGCCGACGGATCTCGGTTTTCCGCCCGTCGATCAGAGCGTCGATCGGGCAGCCGGGCAGAGTCTCATCATCGGTATACAGCCAGACGATGGCCTCGGCATCGGAAAAGCCGGCGTCAGCCAAGACGTTGAGGGTTCCCTTCAAGGGTTCCAGCGGGTGATCCTCACGTACGAAAAGCGCGGGGATCATACGTACCTGGGTCTCGGGGTGACGCAGGGCCAACAGCGCCCGCTCAGAGATCAAGTTATGGACGCGAGTCACCTTCAGGTCAAAGGACTCGGCGACATCGGGGATCGTCAGCCATTCATCAACAAGCTGAAAGGCTTCGACGGTATGTGGATCGTTCGAAACAGAATTTTGTGCATTCACACTACGAGTGTGCCAGAAACCGCGCGACTTTGCTTGCTCTACATCTCTTCGGGTCTCGGGGATTTTTTCACCGTTTTTCCAGGCTACTCCCCTAAGATCTAAAGCTGTATGCGCACTACACCCCTACCACCGAACCAGCCCTGGCTCACGGGTGAAATTTTTGACGGTCATTTCGAGGTGGGCGAGCTCATCGCCCGCGGCGGTATGGCCGAGGTCTACCACGGCGTGGATCTCTGGTCGAACAACCCGGTCGCCATCAAAGTACTCTTCCCACAGCTCTCAGCTGACCCCTCCCAACAGCAGAAGTTCTTCCGCGAGGAACGCTCGCTGAGGCAGATCAACCACGACCACGTAGTGGGCGTGGTGGGTTCGGGCACCCAAAAGGTTGGCCCCTATCAGCTGATGTACATCGTCTTGGATTATGTGCACGGGTGTACCCTTCAACAGCTTTTCGCCGAGATGCCCGTGATGAGTGTGGGGCAGGCGCTTCAGGTGCTTTTGCCGGTCACCGAAGGCCTCGCGGAGGTACACGCACACCAACTGATCCACCGGGATATCAAGCCCTCGAACGTGTTGCTCTCGGCCACCGAGCGCTCGGTCAAACTCACCGATTTCGGTCTGACGCGCCGCACCGATCAGAACTGGACCGGCGAGCTCATGGGCACTCCCTCCTACGTGGCCCCCGAGATCGTGACCCCCGGCAGCACCGTGGGCCCCGGCGTCGATATTTTTGCACTCGGCGTCATGGCATTCCGCATGATCGCTGGCCGCCTGCCATTCCGCGGTGCCGGGGACGACCAGCAAGTGATCTATCACAACGTCAATACCGAGTTCCCCTCGGTCACCCAGTTTGCACCGGACGCCGGTGCCGACATCGCCGGTTTCATCAAGTGGTGCACGCGCAAGCACGCTAAGGATCGCCCGGCGGACGGCGCCGAAGCTTTTCTGGTGCTCAAAGATATCGCGGCCTCGCTGCCGGATGAAGAGAGCGCCCCACGCACTTCCGAGTCTGATGAGCTCTGGGCCGCCGTGGCCGCAGTAGCCGAGCGGACGGGTTGCGACACGGCGGTGCAGCGTCGTTCGATCTCCGGATACGGGGAAGCGCCCGAGATACTGGCAGACCCCGAGGACGGCGGGATCGACCACGATCCGGCGACGGTTGGCGAGGCCGCGGACGCATCGGCTGCCGATGTGTACTACCCCACCGCTATCTCCGGGGTTGGTCCACAACCCAAGCCCGCGGATGCCGAGAGAGAGCCTCCGGCTCCGGAGACCCGCTCGATCACCGCACACTATCGGCCAGCCGACGAAGTGGACGCCGACGATGAGTTATCGGCAGAACTCGGCTACCGTGACGATTCCGATCAGTACGCCGCAGATCTCGAGGATGTCCCGGCGCATCACCCCAGCATCCGCTGGCAGGAGCCGCCCACCCTCGTCTCCGTGCTGTTGACCGTGCTACTTTTGCTACTCGGCTTCGTGGCTGCCGGGTTTGTGGGCTGGCAGCTGGCGAACTCAGTGATCAATTCCGGATGGTTCGCCAGCTGGCAACAATTCTTTGGCCCCTAGAGTCTGCTTCCTCGTCTTGGGCCTCAACGGCGACTGTCTACCGCCGTTGCAGGTATTCGGCCACCATGAACGCGATCTCCAGCGATTGACGGTGGTTCAGGCGCGGGTCGCACAGCGATTCGTAGTGATCGGCGAAGGCCTCTTCGTTGATCGGATCTGATCCGCCCAGGCACTCGGCCACGTCGTCACCGGTCATCTCCACGTGCAGGCCACCGGGGAAAGATCCCAGCGACTCGTGCACCTCGAAGAATCCGCGCACCTCATCGATCACGTCGTTGAATCGGCGGGTCTTGAAGCCCGAGGGCACCGAGATCGTATTTCCGTGCATCGGATCGGTCACCCACACCACCTTCGCGCCCGAGGACTGTACGCCCTCCACCAGGGCCGGCAGATTATCGCGGATCTTTTCTGCGCCCATGCGGGTGATGAACGTCAGACGTCCCGGTTCGCGTTGCGGGTCCAGCTTGTCGATCAGCGTCAGAGCTTCGTCCACCGTGGTGGTCGGCCCCAGCTTCACGCCAATCGGGTTACGCACCTTGGAAAGGAAGTTCACGTGGGCATCCTCAAGTCCGCGCGTACGCTCGCCGATCCAGATGAAGTGTCCGGAGGTGTCGTAGGGCAGGTTGGTGCGCGAGTCGATGCGGGTCAGCGCGCGCTCGTAGTCCAGGAGCAGGCCTTCGTGACCAACGTAGAGTTCAGTGGTCTTGAGTGCATCGAAATCAGCTCCGCAAGCCTCCATGAACTTCAGGGCGCGGTCGATATCGTTGGCCAGCGACTCGTAGCGGCTATGCGCCGGGTTCTGAGTGAAACCGCGATTCCATTGATTGACCGAACGCAGATCGGCGAAACCACCGGTGGTGAAAGAGCGGGCCAAGTTCAAAGTGGAGGCTGAGGTGTGGTAGCCCTTGACCATGCGGTTGGGGTCGTGGGCGCGGGAAGCTTCGGTGAACTCGAAGCCGTTGACCATCTCGCCACGGAAGGACGGCAATTCCACGCCGTCGCGTTTCTCCATATTCGAGGAACGAGGTTTGGAGAACTGGCCGGCCATACGTCCCATTTTCACCACGGGCATCGAGGCGCCGTAGGTGAGCACCACAGCCATTTGCAACAGGGTCTTGATGCGTCCGGAGATCTTATCGGCGGTTGCGTCTGCGAAGGTTTCGGCGCAGTCCCCACCCTGCAAGAGGAACGCGCGGCCCTCTGCCACCTCCGCCAGACGGGACCGCATCCGATCTACCTCGCCGGCGAAAACCAAGGGAGGTAATGAGTTCAGATCCGAAATGACGCTCTGGAAATCCGGGTGTTCGGACCAGTTGGGTTGCTGGTCTGCTTTCAGCTCACGCCATTCATCGAGCCCATGGTCAGACGGGTTGGTCTGCAGCTGATCTACGTTCATATTGCTCATAAGATTCACACTTCCTTAGAGGGCTGTTGTGACAGGAGGATGGCCTGAGCCTCCTCGGCTGAGATATTGCGTTCTTTCATCAGGTCTTTCACGGCCGAGGCATACACCGGCACGTATTCCTGCTGAGAGAGCTCGCGAATGGCGGCGCCAATGCGGTCGGCCACCTCGCGCTGCACCTGACGATCGTGGGCGCGGTCATAGTATTCGGAGAAATCCAGGGGCTCACCGATGATCGTGGTGACCTTGATCTTCTTCCCGTCCTTACGCAGCTTCACCGCGTTGGAACCGGAGGGCTGGGCGTCGTCCGTGCCGATCTGGCCCACGGGAACCACCGGCACGCGAGCGCTGAGCGCGAGACGAGCCACGCCCACCTTTACTCGGTAAGCCTTGCCGTCAGGGCTACGGGTGCCCTCCGGGTAGATGCCGATCAAACCGCCCTCGCGCAACTTCTCGGTTCCGGCGTCCAACGAGGCCTGGGACTTGCGGCCGCCGGAGCGGTCCATCGGCAACTGTCCGACCGCATTGAAAAACCATCGCACCGCCGCACCGTAAGGGCCCTTGCCCGTAAAGTAGTCGGACTTGGCGAGGAAGAATACCTGACGCGGCACTGCCAGCGGGATAAACACCGAGTCGCAGAAGGCCAGGTGATTGCTGGCGATGATGGCGCCACCGGTCGGCAGGTTGTCGACTCCAATCACTTCGTGGTCGTACAGGGCGCGCATGAGCGGACCGACAACGGTCTTCTTGAGGGTCATATACAGCATGTGGATCTCCTGGTGGTGGCCGACAACCTCGGACTCTGGTCTTCAGCCATCAAGTCTACTCTGAGGCCGCGTTGGCTCCTATTGAATCGGTTTTTCATGACGATACGCAATTCTTGCCCAGGAGATGAGAGCGTTGATTGCCCCCGAAGTGCTTCAAAAATGACACAATGGAATCCCCTTCGTCACCCTGCGCTAAGGAGTCAGCTCACCCATGAAAGAGATCATTCACGATCCGATTTCTCAACCCGGTTCGCGACGCATCGGGGTCTTGGTGTTGCACGGTTTTACAGGTTCTACGTGGAGTATGCGACCGGTGACTGAGTTCTTTGCTGACCGCGGTTATGCGGTGGAGATGCCGCTCCTGCCCGGCCACGGCACCCATTGGAAAGACATGGTTCCGATCAGCCGCCACGATTGGTTGGCGGCCGTGGACGACGCCTATTGGCGGTTGCGTACCGCGGGGCACGAAGTAGTGGTGATCGGATTGTCGATGGGAGGCATGCTGGCGTTGCGGGAATCGGTGCGCCGGCCCGTGCTCGGTACCGCGGTGATCAATCCCTTTGTGGTCGACCCGACTCCGGCGTTGCGGTTCTCGCGTTTGTTGTCGAAGGTGGCTTTCACGACCACCGGCATCACCTCGGATATCGCGATGCCCGATGTGGATGAGGGCGGTTACCATCGTGTGCCCCTGGCGGCCGCCGCTCAGCTCTACCTGTTGGGTAAAGAAACACGCCCGATGTTGCCGGCGTTGCAGACTCCGGTGCTGTACTTCCGCTCCGCCACCGATCACGTGGTTTCCGACGCTTCTCATCTATACTTTCAAAAGATAGCGTCGTGCCCGGTTGAGTTTGTGCCGCTTCCGCACAGTTACCATGTGGCCACCCTCGATTACGACGCGCCCCTCATCTGTCAGCGCACTCTGGACTTCGTCCAATCTCTCGAATCACGCCTGGAAGGTTCAGCATGAAATTCGTCTCTGTGCCAGAAGCTGTAGTTTCAGACCCGAGTCAAAATCTCACCGATATTCTCGAACGCCGTCTTCGTGACAGCTCCGACCCGGTGCTGTATCGGGTACAGAAAACCCCCGGTAACTGGGTTCCCGTTCGCGCAAGCCAGTTCAAAGCCGAGGTTGCGGCCATCGCCAAGGGCCTCATGGCTTCGGGGATCGAAGCTGGGGACGTCGTGGGCATCATGAGCCGCACCCGGTATGAATGGACGCTGGTCGATTTTGCGATCTGGTATGCCGGAGCGATCTCGGTGCCGGTCTACGAGACCTCTTCACCGGCCCAGGCCGCTTGGGCTCTGTCGCATTCCGAGGCCAAGGCAGCGTTCGTTGAAAACGACCGATTGGCTCAAGTCATCGAGCAGGCGGGTGACATTGAGCCTCTGAAACTCGACGAGGTCTACGTCTTCGACAACAACGCGCTGGCAGACCTCAAACGGGCGGGTGAACACGTCACCGACGAGGAGCTTGAGGCCCGCCGGAACATCGCCACCGGCGAGAGCACCGCGACCATCGTCTATACCTCGGGCACCACGGGCCGCCCGAAGGGGTGCATGCTCACCCACGGTAACTTCCTCGGTTTGGCCAACCAGGTCAGCGTCGGCGAGCCGGACGTCGCCTCCCCGAGTAACTCCACCATCATCTTCCTCCCCCTCGCCCACGTCCTGGCGCGAGAGGTGCAGATCTTGGCCATCAATTCCGGTCTGGTGGTCGGCCACTCCCCCGACATCAAGAATTTGACCGCCGATTTGAGCTCATTCAAACCCAGCGTGTTGCTGGTTGTGCCGCGAGTCTTCGAGAAGGTCTACGAGGCGTCCATCCGCAAGGCGGAAAAGGGTGGCAAGCTCAACGCCGGCCTGTTCAAGCGCTCGGTGAAGGTGGCCAATGCCTGGTCCAAGGCGTCCATCGACGGCAATGTGCCGCGCACCTTGCAGTTACAGTACAAGTTCTATGACAAGATGGTGTACGCGAAGTTGCGGGAAGCCCTGGGTGGACGCCTGCGTTACGCCGTCTCTGGCGGTGGCTCGTTGGCCCCGCGGCTGGGTCATTTCTTCCACGCGGTCGGTGTGAAAGTCATCGAGGGTTACGGCATGACCGAGACCACCGGTTCTATCTCGGTGGGTCGCGTCAAACGCTTCGACATCGGCAACGTCGGCCCCCTGCTTCCCGGGGCTTCGGCGCGCATCGCCGAGGACGGCGAGCTGGAAGTGACCGGCGTCGGCGTCATGAAGAGCTACTACAACAACCCTGAAGAGAACGCGGTGGCGTTCACCGAGGACGGCTGGCTACGCACCGGCGATCTCGCCCGCATCGACGAACGCGGCTTCATCCACATCGTGGGCCGCAAGAAAGAAATCATCGTCACCGCCGGCGGCAAGAACGTGGTGCCGGGCGCGGCAGAAGACCGTCTGCGCACCTCGCCCATGGTCTCCAACGCCATGCTCGTCGGCGACGAGAAACCCTTCATCGCGGCCCTGGTGACCCTGGACCCCGATACCCTCCCCGACGAGCTGGAGCACCTCGGTCTGCCCCGCGACATGAGCATCTCCGATGCCTCCGTGAACCCGAAGGTTCGCGAAGCCATTCAGAAACTCGTTGACGAAGCGAACGCTTTAGTCTCCCGCGCCGAAGCGATCCGGGAATTCCGTATCGCTCCCAAGGACTTCACCGAGGAGGCCGGTCACCTAACCCCCTCACAGAAGATTCGACGCTCTCAGGTGATGAAGGACTTCAGCTCCTATATCGAGGAGATGTATAACCGCACCAAGGATTCGGTCAACGAATCCAGCGAGAAGTTCCAGGCGTTTAAGGCGGAAAAGAACCAGCAGTATCAGGCCTTCAAGGCGGAGAAGGTCGAGAAGCTACACCAGCTCAGCGACCGCCACGCCAAGAAGGCCCACGACGAATAGGTTTACTTCTCGGTCTGAAGCCCTAACAGCGCGTTCTCGACGACCTCGCTGAGGGCGGGGTGGATCCAGTATTGACCCCGCGCGACCTCCAGGGCCGTCTGACCAAAGCTCATCGCCTGGATCAGCGGCTGAATGATGTTCGAGGCCTCTTCGCCGATCATGTGGGCCCCCAACAGTTCACCGGTTTCCCGGTTCGCCAGAACCTTGAGGAAGCCGACCTGATCTTCCATCGCCCATCCGTAGGCGACGTCCCCCACGTTCTGCACCTTGACGGCCAGCTCGAAGCCCTCCTGCGCCGCGCGCTCACGAGCCTGCGGTTCGGTAAGCCCCACCTGGGCGATCTGCGGGTGGGTGAAGACCGCCGACGGCACATACCGGTGGTCGGTGGTGTGCAGGTCTTCTGCGTGTACCAGGTTGTGTGCCACGGTGCGCATCTCGGCGTTGGCCACGTGCTTGAGCTGATGCGGCGAGCTGACGTCGCCCAGGGCATAGATGCCCGTGACAGGCTGTCGCTGATGCAGCACGCGTTGGAACTCGTCAACGGCCAACAGCTGCGAGGAGTCGTCCACGTCGAAGAACGGCGCGGCGTTGACGGTGTCGGTATTAGGACGCCGCCCGATGGCCAGCAACACGACGTCGACGTCCGCGGTGACTGCCGTACCCTCGTGATCCATGGCCACGCGTAGTGAGCCGTCGCTGTTCTCCGAAATACCGGTGACGCTGTGATTCATCCGCAGGTCCCACTGTCGAGCGGCCTCTTCAGCGAATCGGGCCGACACCTCCGGGTCTGACTTGCGTAGCAGAACATCCGAACGGTGGGCCTGGATGACCTGCGCCCCCAGCCCGTGGAAGACGTGGGCGAACTCGGCGGCGATATACCCGCCTCCGATGATCAAAACCCGCTCCGGCAGCTCAGGCATGCGCATGACCGTGTCTGAGGTGTAGACCTTGGCGTGGTCGATGCCCTCGATCTCGGGAACGATGTTGCGCGAACCGTTCGCTACCACGATCTGCGGGGCGGTGAGCTGACGGCCCGAGGAGGTCTCCACGGTGTGGGGGTCGACGAATTTCGCGTATTCCTCGATGACGGTGACGTTCTCTGAGTTCTGTCGATACTCCAATCCGCCCTGTGAGATGGCGTCGATGCGCGCGAAGATGCGGTCGCGCATCGCCGGCCAGTCGGTGGAGGTGACCTGCGCGGTCACTCCCAACTCGTGAAGTTCCTCGGCCTTGGCCGCCACGGTTGCCGGGTAGACATACTGCTTGGTCGGAATGCACCCGAAGTTCAGACAGGTGCCCCCGAACGTGCCGCCGTCGATCATGGCGACCTTCTTGTTCTCCCAGTCCTCCGTGATAAGCGAGTTACCGGATCCCGATCCGATGATGATGAGGTCGAATTCTTCAGCCACGACTGACCCTTCCCGATGGAGTTCTTTTGTGCTTAAACCATAATGCACCACGGGCCGAGTCCATTCCCGATGCGGGGAAAAGACCCGGCCCGTGGCACAGGTGAAAAACCGACGAGGGTTACTTGAGGACGACCAACAGGTCACCGCCCTGAACCTGGGCGACGTCCGAGTACACCACTCGCTCGACGGTGCCGGCGACCGGTGAGGTAATACCGGCTTCCATCTTCATCGCCTCGATGGTCGCAATCTGGTCGCCGGCGGAGACGGTATCTCCGGGCTGAACACTGATCGAGACCGCGCCCGCGAACGGAGCGGCGATGTGGTTCTTATTGGAAGCGTCGGCTTTCTCAGCCTCGCGCACGTTCGTCTCGATCGACTCATCGCGAACCTCCACGGTGCGCGACTGGCCGTTGAGGGTGCAGATCACTTGGCGCATGCCCTTCTCATCGGCGTCCGAAATAGCCTGCAGAGTCGCGATGAGTCGCACGCCCTTGCCCAGCGAGATCACGTGCTCGCGGTTGGGGATCATGCCGTAGAAGTAATCGCGGGTATGCAGGATCGAGACGTCGCCGTACTCGGCCGTGACCTGCTCGTACTCCTTGGTCGGGCCGGGGAAGAGCAGACGGTTCAACGTCGCGCGGCGGGTCTCGGAATCGCCGTTGAGACGCTCACGATCCTCGTCGGAAAGCTCGGTGACGCTCGGCTTCGAGAGCTTGCGACCCTCCAAGGCCTTGGTACGAAACGGCTCGGGCCAGCCTGCGGGCGGGGTGCCCAGCTCGCCGTTGAGGAATCCGATGACCGAATCGGGGATGTCGAAGGACTGCGGGTTCTCCTCGAACTCCTTCGGGTCCACGCCCATACCCACCAGCTGCAGTGCGAGGTCACCGACGACCTTGGACGACGGGGTCACCTTCACGATATGGCCGAGCATCTTGTCGGCCGCAGCGTACATGTCTTCGATCGCCTCGAAACGATCCGCCAACCCCAGAGCCACCGCCTGTGCGCGGAGGTTCGACAGCTGTCCGCCGGGGATCTCGTGGTTGTACACGCGACCGGTCGGCGACGCCAGGCCGTTTTCGAAGGGCTTGTAGATCGCGCGCACGGCCTCCCAATAGGGCTCCAAGGCGAGGACGGCGTCCAGATCGATCTCGGGTGCGCGGGAGTTGCCGTCGAGGGCAGCCACCAGGGCCGAGAACGAGGGCTGGCTGGTGGTGCCTGCCATGGTCGCCGAGGCGACGTCCACGGCGTCCACACCTGCCTCAATGGCGGTGAGCAGGGTGCCCACCTGACCGCCGGCGGTGTCGTGCGTGTGCAGGTGCACAGGCAGATCGAAGCGCTCGCGCAGCGCGGTCACCAGCTGACGGGCCGCCTCGGGACGCAACAGGCCGGCCATGTCCTTAATGGCCAGGATGTGCGCACCGGCGTCCACGATCTGTTGCGCCAGATCGAGGTAGTAGTCGAGGGTGTAGACCTTCTCGTTCGGATCCAGTAGGTTACCCGCGTAGCACAGCGCCACCTCGGCCACCGCGGTGCCGGTAGCGCGAACGGCCTTGATTGCCGGGGTCATCTGCTCGATGTCGTTCAGGGCGTCGAAGATACGGAAGATGTCCACACCCGTCTCGGCAGCTTCCTTGACGAACGCGTCGGTCACCTCGGTCGGGTACGGCGTGTAACCGACGGTATTTCGACCACGCAACAGCATCTGAATGGGAATGTTCGGCATAGCCGCGCGCAGGTGCGCCAAACGTGCCCACGGATCCTCGTTCAAGAAGCGCAGCGCGACGTCGTAGGTCGCCCCACCCCACGCCTCGACGGAGAAGAGGTTCGGCGTGGTATGAGCGATCGCCGGTGCCGCCGCGAGCAGGTCGCGGGTACGCAGACGGGTAGCCAGCAACGACTGGTGCGCGTCACGCATCGTGGTGTCGGTGATCGCCACCGGCTTGTACTCACGCAGGTACTTGGCGAACCCTTCAGGACCCAGCTCGAGCAACTTGTTGCGCCAGCCCGCCGGAGGAACGTGATCCCCCGGTTCGAAGGGCGAACGATGCGGCTCGGACTTCATATCGCCGGGGAAACGTGGCAACTTGTACCGGGGATCGGTGCCCTCGATGCGCTCGCCGTGCGGCTGGTTGACGGTCACCTTCGCCAGGTACTGCAGCGCCTTGGTGCCGCGGTCGCCGGAGGGCTTGTTGTTGACCAGTTCCGGGTGCTCATCGATGAACGGGGTCGAGACGTCGCCGGAGCGGAAGGTCTCATCGGCCAATACGGACTTCAGGAAGGGGATGTTGGTGGCCACACCGCGAATACGGAACTCAGCCAGCGCGCGTTCGGCGCGCTGAATAGCCGAAAGGTAGTCGCGGCCGCGGCAGGTGAGCTTCACCAGCATCGAGTCGAAGTGCGGGGAAATGGACGCACCGGTGTAGACGGTACCGCCATCGAGGCGAATGCCCGATCCGCCGGCCGAACGGTAGAAGGAGATCTTGCCGATATCGGGCCGGAACCCGTTGGCCGGGTCTTCAGTGGTGATGCGGCACTGCAGGGCGGCACCGCGGACGTGGATGTCTTCCTGGCGAATGCCCAGGTCTTCTAGAGATTCACCGGCGGCGATGCGCATCTGCGACTGCACGATGTCGATGTCCGTGATCTCTTCGGTCACGGTGTGCTCGACCTGCACTCGGGGGTTCATCTCGATGAACACGTGCTGGCCGGCTCGTTCACCCGCGGTGTCGACGAGGAACTCGACCGTTCCTGCGTTCTGGTAGCCCAGTGCGCGAGCGAACTTCACGGCGTCGCGGAAGAGTGCCTGGCGAATCTCCTCGTCGAGATTCGGGGCAGGAGCAATTTCTACCACCTTCTGGTGGCGGCGCTGCAGTGAGCAGTCGCGCTCGAACAGGTGCACGATGTTGCCCTGCCCGTCGGCCAGGATCTGCACCTCGATGTGGCGAGGACGCAACACGGCCTGCTCGAGGAACACGGTGGGGTCACCGAACGCGGTGTCCGCCTCGCGCATAGCCGAGGCCAGGGCGTCCGGCAGGGCCTCCTTGGATTCCACGCGCCGCATGCCGCGTCCACCACCACCGGCGACCGCCTTGACGAA
The DNA here is from genome assembly GCF_040946465.1 of Rothia sp. LK2588. Lineage (NCBI taxonomy): Bacteria > Bacillati > Actinomycetota > Actinomycetes > Micrococcales > Micrococcaceae > Rothia > Rothia sp. LK2588. The sequence goes on from NZ_JAYWLS010000001.1 coordinate 866,628, forward strand.
GATCGGGAAGCCGATCTTCTCGGCTTCGGACATCAGGTAGTCAGTGTCCTTCGAGGGTTCCGAGGACGCCAGTACCGGGATGCCCGCTTCACGGGCGGCTTTCAGTGCAGCTACCTTGTTGCCGGCCAGTTCGAGAACTTCCGGCGGCGGGCCGACGAAGGTGATGCCCTCCGCGGCGGCTGCGCGTGCAAGGTCGGGGTTTTCCGAGAGGAATCCGTATCCGGGGTAGATCGCGTCTGCGCCGGCTTCTTTGGCGACGCGAACGATCTCCTCAACATCCAGGTAGGCGCGAACGGGGTGGCCTTTTTCCCCAATCACATAAGACTCGTCGGCCTGCTGGCGATGCACAGAGTGACGGTCTTCGTAGGGGAAGACGCCTACGGTTTTGGCTCCGAGCTCGTAGGCCGCTCGATATGCGCGAATAGCAATCTCGCCGCGGTTAGCAACAAGAACTTTCTCAAACATACTTTTCCAATCCGCCCGGCCGATATTTATCGGCGAAGACAATTTCACGGTCAGTGAATAGTCCCAATATAGCTTTAAGAACCCCCATCAACGACATCCTGTCTAACAATATGGGACTAACTGTCTCTCATGTACCCACAACTGAGATGTAGATCACCACCAGGTCTGGGTGGAGGTTTCCGTGCCGTGGGGTCGTCAGTGACCCGTTTCAAGGAGGAGTATTGGGTAACATGGACACACGACCCTTACGGTTTTGAAATATTCGGAGGGTCAGTTCAACATCCTCATTCAACTTGCACTTCACGGGGGACTGCCTTCATGCCGCTTATCGTCAGTATCACCAGCCTGAAGGGTGGGGTCGGAAAGACCTCGATGACGTTGGCATTGGCCTCGGCGGCACTGGCCGCACACATGCGGGTTCTCGTGATCGACATGGATCCGCACGGTGATTCCAGCACGGGCCTGGACGTTCCCGTCTCCGGCACTGACATCGGCACGATGCTCGCCTCCCCCGCTCAGTATGAATTCCTCAATGAGATCGTTCCCTCGGGATGGAACGCACTGGCCGAGAGCCACATCAACGAAGAGACGCAAGATACTGATGAGAACGCCGAAACCCCGGTTGCCGGCACAGTTTATGTAGCCCGCGGTTCGGCGGCGTCCACGGCCCTGGAAAATCTGACCACCGAGCGCGCCTTGCCCCGTTTGAAGCGGTTGCTCGAGGACCAGGTGGAAGGTTTCGACCTGGTGCTCATCGACTGCCCGCCCACACTGGGTCGGCTTACGTCCATGGCGTGGGCGGTCTCCGACCGGGTGATCTCGGTGGCCGAACCTTCGCTGTTTTCCGTGGCGGGAACGGAGCGTACCCTGCGAGCCATCGCGCGTTTTGCCGAAAATACCGAGTATTCGGTTCAAGCGGCCTCGGTCGTCATCAACAAGACCCGCGAGAACGACCCTGAGCACGATTACCGCATTGCCGAGATGAAGACGCTGTTTGCCGACCTGGTCGCCGAACCGGCGCTTCCCGAATTCCCCGAGATCCAACGCATCCAGGGTTCGGCGTACCCGTTGCACTATTGGCCCACGCCTCACGCGGCGGAATTTTCCGAACGTGTCTCCACCCTGTTGCAGGGCTTGCTCGAGGGATAAAAAGAACCGAGATTATCTTTGAGGATAATCTCGGTTTTTTGCTACATCTTGTGGTCAGACCACAGTTTTATTATACGCTACGGCCGCCTGCCACTTTGCGCTGACGTAGCGCCGAAAGCTCGTCTTCGACCTGGGAGTCCGCGGCCTGCGTCGATTCGCCGGGAAGCTCCGAGAGGTTGACTTCCAGCTCACGCCAGACTCGACCGATGGCGATGCCGAACACGCCCTGGCCAGCCTGTACTAGATCAATGACCTCGTGTGGTGAGGTGCACTCATAGACGGAGACACCGTCTGACATCAGGGTGATACCGGAAAGATCTTCGATGCCACGGGTGCGCAGGTGCTCCACGGAGGTGCGGATCTGTTGCAGAGATACACCCGTGTCGAGCAGACGCTTGACGATCTTCAACACCAGAACATCGCGGAAAGAATACAGACGCTGCGAGCCCGATCCCGAGGCAGAACGCACGGTGGGGGTCACCAGCTTAGTGCGAGCCCAGTAGTCGAGCTGACGGTAGGTGATCCCGGCCGCCTTGCAGGCGGTGGGGCCACGATAACCGAGGTTCTCGTCAACCAACGAGACGGGGTCGGTAAACAACACACCCTGCTCGCCGTGAGGCGGTTCGGTGGGCATGATGGCATCAAATCCCAGCAGGGGCTGATCCATGGACGGCGCAGGAGCGTCCTCGACTGCGGGGCTCAAGCGATGCACCACCGCGCGGGGGTGCTGTTCGTCGAACTCGCGAGTCACCATGAGGTCGTCCTTACGTAGAAAAAATACTGACTTTAGCTAGTTTAACCCAGTGCCGAAGGCGAGCGCGCCAAATTGACGCATCTGAGGGGTCAATTTTGGTGGCCTGCCTCCCATCAGGCAGACCACCACAGGGTTACGGACCGCTATTCTTCGTAGCTGGGCATCGACGAGGCGACCAGCGCCATGTGCAGGCGCAGGCACAGCTGAGCGATCTCACCGGCCCGTTCGGCTGCTTTCGCCTGAGACTGTTCGTCCTTCCGCAGTGCCAGCGGGGCGACCGCGGTTTTCACCAGGCCGACCTCGCGCTCGGCGGCTGCACGGAACTGACGCAGATGACGCGGATGCAGACCGTGAGCCGTCAGCTGCGAACAGACGGTGGCAACGACCACGTCATAGGCGTCATAGGGCCCCTGCTCGGCGATCAGGCCGAAAGCAATCAGTTCACGCAACAGCGGCATATCGGTCTTGGTTTCGGCCGAGAGTTCGCGGATCGAATAGGTCTTGGCCGGATCCACCGTGGGCTCCAGAACGGCGACCTGAGGGTTCTCCCCCGTCTCGGGATCGGCGGGGGTCTCCGCGGCTGTCTCTGCAGGCTTCTCGTCTTGCCCCAGATCACCGGAGTCCAGTCGCTCCTTGATGACTTTGAGCGGCAGATATTGATCGCGCTGCAACTGCAGAATGTAGCGAAGACGCTGAACGTCGTCAGCTGAATACTTGCGATACCCGGTATTGGTGCGATGGGGGTGAACCAGACCCCGATCCTCGAGGAAACGGATCTTGGATGCGCTAATACCCGGGAACTCACCGTCCAGCGTGCTGAGCACCTGGCCGATCGTCTTATCTTTCGTGCGTTGCGGCGCCGAATCCGACGCGGAATTCACCGAGTCTGCCATTATTTTCCAGTACCCAGGAAGAACGCGAAGTGGAACTTACCAATGTGGATCTCGGCTCCGTTCTTCAAGAACGCCTGATCCACGCGGTCGCCGTTGACGTAGGTACCGTTCAGCGAGTTGTTGTCGGTCAACACGAACGTACCGGTGTTGGGCACGAATACGGCGTGCTGGCGCGAAACGGTGACGTCGTTGAGGAAGATGTCTGAGTTGGGGCTGCGTCCGGCAACGATGGGTAGTACCGCACCTTCGGAATCGGTCTCAACATTCAGGAGGAAGCGGGCACCACGAAGCTCCGCGTTGGTTCCGATGAGGATTGCCGAGCCTTCGGGAAGAGTGGCGATCGTATCCAGTTCCTCGGGCGTGGGGGCGTAGGTGTGGTGCGATGAATGTTGCACGTTCAGCGCCGCGGTGTTGAGCGCCGAGGTTTCGGGGTGTGCGTCGTGGTGAGTCATTTCAGTTCCTCGAGTTGGGGTACCAAGTTCTGTAGCGCGCCCAATCCTCTAGGTGAGAGAGGTTCCTCGTGAGGATCGTTATTACGGGCTTGGCTTCATCACGAATTGGTAAACATTGAATCTCTTGTCTAATCTTAGCCAGATATTTTGATGAGGTCAGCCTCAACCCTCACGCAAAATATAAAAAAGCCGGAACCCGCCTCGATATACGGCGGATTCCGGCCCCTTTGACGTGGCTCAGAAGCCTCGGGTCAACCTAGGCGATCTCGTTCTTGTAATCCTCAGCCGAAAGCAGGTTACCCAGATCATCTTCGTTCTCGGGCTTGATTTCAACGAGCCAACCCTCACCGTAAGGATCGGTGTTCACCAGAGCAGGGTCAGCCTCGAGCTGCTCATTGACAGTGACGATCTCGCCGGAGACAGGTACGAACAGATCGGAGACGCTCTTGGTCGACTCGATCTCGCCGAAGGTGTCTCCTGCGGTCACAGACTCGCCCACCTCGGGGAGGTCGACGTAAACAACGTCTCCCAGGGCGTCTTGGGCGTGGTCGGTGATTCCCACGCGAACGTGGCCCTCAGCGGTAACGCTGGTGACCCATTCGTGCTCTGCCGTATACGAAAGATTTGCGGGTACGTCGCTCATTGCGATTCCTTCCGGTGTACATAACCGAACTTATTGCTCGGTTGAAGCGTACTGACAAATGCCGGGCCTGGCACGTGAATCTATGGCCGGCATGACCTAGCTCACGAGGGTTTGAACTAGGTCACACCTAAAAGTATCGCATACCTGAGGTGATATCCAGGCATTGAAGACTTCCCTACTTGTGCGATCCACACGCCGGGCCCGGCAATTCGCGATTATTAGATCACGCGCTCGGAGAACTTGTTGGGGTTACCGAAGCGGTGAGCGGTGATGGAGACTGCCTGCTCCTTGACGAAGGGCAACATCTCGATACGACCGGACTCGGTGACACCGTGAGTGTACACCGCGACGTCCGGGCGACCGTCCAGGGCGTGGAAGATCGAGGACGCGTCGTCGCCGATGTAGCGGATGCGGGTACCTTCCAGAGGGCCACCCACGAACTCGCGGACGTCCTTCTTGGCGTTGGCGTTCAGGAACTGGCGGTAGGCCTCGTCCGACTCCACCGTGATCTTGACGCCGTGGTTCTCCAGGGTACCTGCGATGGCCACCGGCAGGGGCTGAGCCACGGACAGGAAGACCGGAGCCTTGGCTGCCAGACCGGCCAGCACCACGCGCAGGGTGTGGGTCAGCTTCGCCGAGGAGTCGGCGCGAACCTGCACGGCCTGGGGCACGTAGCGCAGGATGTTGCGCTCCACGCCCAGCTGCGAGGGGTCATGACCGATGCCGAACTCGGAGTTCCAGGCGTAGGAGTCGGAACCGGCCGCACGCATCAGGTACTCCACCTCGGACTGGTCCACGGCGGAGGGCTCGCGGATGGCGCCGAGCACCTCACGCACTGCGGGCGCGGTGGGGGCTGCAGTTGCCTTCGAGGGCTTGGTCTCCCAGTCGGAAAGTGCGACCAGGTAGTTGGGGCCACCGGCCTTGGTGCCCGAACCAACGGTCGACTTCTTCCAACCGCCGAAGGGCTGGCGCTGCACGATCGCCCCGGTGATACCGCGGTTGACGTACAGGTTGCCCGCCTGAACCTTCGACAGCCACAGCTCCAGCTCGTCGGAATCCAGCGAGTGTAGACCGGCGGTCAAACCGTAGTCGGTGGCGTTCTGCAGCTCGATAGCCTCTTCGAGAGTATCGGCGGTCATCACGCCCAAGATCGGGCCGAAGTACTCGGTCAGGTGGTATTCGCTACCGGGCTTGACGCCGGAGCGGACGCCGGGCGACCACAGCTTGCCGGTCTCATCCAACTGACGCGGTTCGATGGCCCACTGCTCGCCCTCACCCAGGGTGGTCAAACCGCGCAGCAACTTGCCCTCTGCCGGAGCGATGATCGGGCCCATCTGAGCCTCGATGTCCTGCGGGTAGGCCACGTGCAGCGAGGAGACGGCGTCGATGAGCTGGTTGTGGAAGCGCTTGGAGGTCGCAACGGTTCCCACCAGGATCACGGTCGAGGCGGCCGAGCACTTCTGACCGGCGTGACCGAAGGCCGAATACACGACGTCCTTGACGGCCAGGTCGAGGTCCGCGTTGGGGGTGACGATGATCGAGTTCTTACCCGAGGTCTCGCCGAACAGCGGCAGATCCTTGCGCCAGGAGCGGAAGGTCTCTGCGGTCTCGTAACCACCGGTGAGGATCAGGCGATCCACCTCGGGAGCGGAGATCAGCTGCTTGCCGGCGTCGCGATCGGTGACCTTGATCAGGCGCACCAGCTCCTTGGGCACACCGGCCTTCCAGAGGATCTCGGCGATGACCGCACCGGTGCGGGCGGTGTTGGTTGCAGGCTTGAAAACCACACCGGAGCCGGCAGCCAGAGCGGCCAGCACACCACCGGTGGGGATAGCGGTCGGGAAGTTCCACGGCGGAACCACCAGAGTCAGGTTCACCGGCTTGTGCTGTGCGCCGTCGACGTCGTCGAGGGCCTCAGCCAACTGAGCGTAGTAGTTGGCGAAGTCGATCGCCTCGGAAACCTCGGTGTCGCCCTGATCCAGGGTCTTGCCGGCTTCAGCGGCCATGACCTCGAGCAGGTCACCGCGGTGCAGGCCGAGCTCGATGCCCACCTGGCGCAGGACCTTGGCGCGCTCGGCACCGGACTTTGCACCCCAAGACTTGGAGGCTTCGATGACGGAATCGATCAGCGGCTGAACCTGGTCCGCGCCCGAGAGCTCGTTGTCTTTCAGTGCCTGGATGCCCAGCTGGGTGTTCTTGGAACGCTCGAGGATCTCGCGGCCCCAGATGCGGTTTGCTTCCAACGCGGGGTCGGTGTCGGGAGCGTTTTCAAAGCCGTAGCGGGGCTTGAAGACGGTCTCTGCGGTTTCGGTAGAGCGGTTCTGGGTGCGCTTGGGGCCGGGCACCTCGTCGGTGACCGAGTTCAGGGAGCGCATGAAGCGGCTCTCCTCACGCTGGAAGAGCTCTTCGACGTCGTGCAGATCGAAGACTGCCGACATGAAGTTCTCGCTCGATGCGTTCTCTTCGAGGCGACGCACCAGGTACGAGATAGCCACGTCGAATTCCTCGGGGCGCACCACGGGTACGTACAGCAGCAGGTGGCCCACGCGGCGGCGGATGACCTCAGCCTGCTGCGATGCCATACCGATGAGCATCTCGAACTCGACGTCCTTCTCCACGCCGCGGTCCTCGGCCAACAACAGGGCGAAGGCGACGTCGAAGAGGTTGTGGCCGGCCACGCCCAAGCGGATGTTCTTGGTGTGCTCGGGGCGCAGTGCGTAGTCCAGAACGCGCTTGTAGTTGGTGTCGGTGAGCTGCTTGGAATCCCAGGTGGTCAGCTCCCAGCCGTGCACGACTGCCTCGACGGTCTCCATGGAGAGGTTAGCGCCCTTCACCAGGCGGACCTTGATGCGAGCGCCGCCGTTGGCCACGCGATCAGCGGCCCAGGCCTGCAGACGCTGCATGGCCTCGAGGGTGTCGGGCAGGTAGGCCTGCAGCACGATGCCGGCTTCGAGGTTCTTCAGGTGCGGCTGGTCCAGGATCTTGGTGAAGACCGCGATCGTCATATCGAGATCGTGGTACTCCTCCATGTCCAGGTTGATGAACTTCTTCAGCGGGGAGTTAGCGGCCTGCTCGTAGAGCGGGGTCAGGCGGCGAACTGCGGTTTCGACGACCTCGTCGAAGGCCCAGGCGGAGTGCGGGCCGGAGACGGCGGAAACCTTAACGGATACGTAGTCGATGTCGTCGCGCTTGAGCAGACGGGAAACCTCGGAGAGGCGACGCTCTGCCTCTTGGTCACCCAACACTGCCTCGCCGAGCAGGTTGACGTTGAGCTTGTTGCCCGAAGCGGTGAGGTGTTCGATGGCGGGACCGAGCTTCTCGTCGCGGGCGTCCACCACGAGGTGACCGACCATTTCGCGCAGCACGCGGCGGGCGATCTGCACGGTCGGCCAAGACATGGTGGAAGCGACCTTGCCACCCACGCCCACGGCAGACTTCATGTACCAAGGCAGGAAGTCCGGGGCCATGTGCGAGATCTTGGACAGGTTGCGTCCGGCGATTTTGTCGTCTTCAGGACGAATAACGTCGTCCACGAAGCCGACGGTGAAGTCAAGACCCTTGGGGTCTTTCAGTACGCCCGCGAGCATCTCGGCCGAGGTATCGGCGGGGATGGTTTGAGCCTCGGTGAGCCACTCGCGCACGAGTTGACGAGCCTCTTCGGCCATCTTTTGGTAATGCTCAGAAGCGAAGGGTTGAGCCACAGTTACTCCTTTGGAACGGCGCCTTCAGGGCGCGCGATATGAAATGCTGATGCCATTTCATCACGTTATGGTGCGGGGCACACTATTAGTAATAGTGAATGATTCTTCACGACATACTTTAGAATCTCTAAAAGATCATCATCGATCCCTGTGAGGCTCTATGTACGACGTGCGCCGCATGGCTATGCTACTCGAAATCCATGAACGAGGCTCGATTTCTTCGGCCGCCCGCACCCTGCACCTGACCCCCTCTGCCATCTCGCAGCAGATGGCCGCTTTGGAGAAAGAGGTCGGTCAACCGCTGTTGCAGAAAGAAGGACGTTTCGCGCAGCTTACGCAGGCCGGTTTGGTGATTGCCGAAGGCGCCCGCCAGGTACTACGAGAGCTAGACACGACTGCAACCCGCATTGCCCGCCTCTCGGGAGAACCGGCCGGCGCGGTACGGATCGCTATGTTCCAGTCGGCGGCTATGGCATTGTTAACACCCACCCTGGACTGGTTGGCGGACAACGCCCCTCAGGTGCGTTTGATCGTGCACCAGATCGATCCCGAGACCGGTCTCGACCTGACCACCTCGCGACTCTGCGACGCGGTTATCGCCGAGACCTATCCCGGTTACCACGCCCCCGCCCACCCCGAGCTCGACCTGCAATTGCTCACCTCCGATGCTTTGCAGCTGGTGGTGTCTGCTGACAGCCCGATCACCTCACTTCCCGAGGCCGCTCCCCTGCCCTGGGTTCTCGAGGGATCCCACAACACCAGTCGTTCGTGGGCGATCAATCAGTGTCGCGCCGCCGGGTTTGAACCTCAGATCCGCTACGACATCGAAGACCTCCTCACCCACTGTCACCTCGCACGCACCGGGCATGCCGCCGCGATTCTGCCGGGTTTCGCCACCGCCACCCTGCCGGAAGACTTTGGGGTGAAAATCATCGATCTACCAGGGCGCCCACACCGCAATATCTACACGGCGGTGCGGCACGATAGTGCTCAGGCCCCGGCGATCGTGGCCGTCCGTCAAGCGCTGGAGAACGCCGTGGAGCAACTAGCGCTGTAGCACCAGTGCCTGAGCAAGCTGCTCATCGAGCACGAGGTCAGTGATCGCTCCGGTCTGTAGCGCGGCACGCAAGGCCTGGAGGCGATGCCCTCCGGAGACCACCGCGATGCGCCGCGGGATTTTGGCCAGTTCTCGCGGCGTGGGACCGGTCGCGCGCTGATTGACCTCGAGATCGGCGTAGGAGCCGTCTTCTCTCAGCAAGACGGTGCAGATATCCCCGACCACACCCTGGGTGCGCAAGGTTTTCTGCTGATCGGCGTCGAAGTATCCCCCGCTATAAACATGGGAGGGGATCGCTCCGCCGAAGGCACCAATCCCGAAGAGGGCCACGTGCGCCTTGCGCTGTATCTGTAACACGGCCTGCACGCTGCGCTCTCCCCACATGGCCTGCTTGGTCGCGGCCTGGTCGAAGAACGCCGGCACCGGGAAATGCACCATCTGCCCGCCGTAGGCGGTGGCCACTGAGCCGAGAATGGACCCCGAGTATGGGATACCCGTATGACGGGCGTTGCCAGCGCCGTTGAGCTGCACCACCACCACATCGCTCAGTTGGCGAGTGGGCAGGAACCTGGCTACTTCCGTCACCGTCGAACCCCAGGCCACCCCGAGCACTGTACCGTCGGTCATCACAGAATCCAGCAAACGGGCTCCTTCGTGCGCCACGCGTTCCATGCGCATCAGAGCAGACATGGTGGGGCCGGTCTCGACCACGGTGGCGCGCACCTTGAACCGCTCGGCGATGCGGTGATCGAGCTGCCCCGAGGGGCGAAAGCTATCATCCAGCTCGATCTTCACAATCCCCAGCTCGCGGGCCGATTTGAGTAGACGGGAGACAGTGGCTCGAGAGGTGCCCAGGTCTTTGGCGATGGCCTCGGTGGTTTGATGGTGGCGGTAGTACAACGCCGCCGCCCGATACGCCATGGTGTTACGATCGTTCATCACTCGTCCCGCTTCAGTGAAAAGATGTTCAATGATTTAGTCGTAATCACACTAACTGGTTCACATTAGATGTAAACAAAACGTGACCGACCTAACCGATAGGGCACCATGACCAGCGCACCAACATTCTCCACCGCAGACTCACACCTCACCTCCGAACACCGCACCCGATCACTGCAGGCGATGAGCGACCAAGAGGGCCTCGACATCCTCGTCATCGGCGGCGGAGTGACCGGCGCCGGCATTGCCGTGGACGCCGCAACCCGCGGCCTGCGCACCGGCATCGTCGAAGCCGGCGACTGGGCCGCAGGCACCTCTGCGTGGTCTTCCAAGCTGGTGCACGGCGGCCTGCGGTACCTCTACAACCTCGACTTCAAGCTGGTCGCCGAATCGCTCAAAGAACGCGGCCTGCTCCTCGAGAAGATCGCCCCGCACCTGGTCAAGGCCCAGCCCTTCCTCTGGCCTCTGAAACTGCCCGTCATCGAACGCGCCTACTCCGCCGTGGGCATCGGCATGTACGACACCCTCGCCTTCGCCGGCGCCGGTGGCCACTTCACCGTCCCGCCGCAGAAGCACTTCACCAAGGCGGGCACCAAGAAGGTCTTCCCCGGTATCAAAGACTCCGCCTTCACCGGCGCCATCCAGTTCTACGACGCCCGAGTCGACGACGCGCGCCTGGTGTTGGACCTCGTCCGTACCGCCGCAGGGTACGGTGCGCTCGCCGCATCCCGCACCCAGGTCACTTCCATCCGCAAGGACGCCAACGGGAACGTCACCGGCGCAGTCGTCAAGGATCTCGAAACCGGCGCCGAGCACACCATCTCCGCCTCGCGGATCATCAACGCCACCGGTGTGTGGACCGAAGAGACCGAAGCGTTAGCCACCGACGATGCCGGACTCGAAGTGTTGGCCTCGAAGGGCATTCACATCACCGTTCCCCGCGAGCGCATCCAGGCCACCTCGGGCATCTTCACCAAGACCGAAAAGTCCGTGCTGTTCATCATCCCTTGGCAGCGCTACTGGATTATCGGCACCACCGACACCCCGTGGACTGAAGACGTCGAAAACCCCGTGGCCACCGAGAAAGACATCCAGTACGTATTGGACCAGGCCAACAAGCTGATCGCGGACGAGCTCACCCGCGACGACGTCATCTCGACCTACGCCGGTCTGCGCCCGCTGTTGCAACCCAAGCTCAAGGAGGGTTCGGAGAGCGCCTCGACCAAGGTGTCCCGCGAGCACACCGTGACCGAAATTGCCCCGGGAATGTGCGCCATCGCCGGCGGCAAGCTCACCGGTTACCGAGTGATGGCCGCAGACGCCGTGGACTTTGCACTGGGCGATGCCGCCTCGTCCCTGCCCTCGATCACCGAAAATATTCAGCTGGTGGGTGCGGCCGGTTACGGCGCGGCGCGAGCACGCTCGGCCCGCCTGGCCCGTAAGTTTGGCTGGACCGAAGATCGCCTTGAGCACCTGCTGGAGCGTTACGGCGACGAAATCACCGCGATTGCGGATCTCATCGCGGAGGACCCCGAGCTGGGTCGCCCGCTGCAGCACGCACCGCAGTTCATGCGGGCCGAGGTCGACTACGCGGTGCGCGTCGAGGGTGCCCTGCACCTGGAGGACGTCCTGATCCGCCGCGTCCGCCTCGACCTCGAGCAGACCGACCGCGGCCTCTCCAGCGCCGAGGAAATCGCCTCGATCATGGCCGGTCACTTGGGCTGGTCCGAGCAGACCGTGCAGCGCGAGATTGACCTCTACCGTCAGCGCGTGGAGGCCATCGGTGCCGCCGCCACTACCGCCACCGACGCGCAAGCCGCCTCGATCGTAGAAGCCGTAGAACCGGTCAGCGCTCGAGTTCCGCTATCGTAAAATTTTTTATCACCGCAGGCCCGCTCCACCACGGGGCGGGCCGTAACTCTACACCTACCCGTTTCTCAATGATGAGAAGAAAGGTCAAGACATGGATGTTTTGCTAGCTGGGGAGCCCTCAGCGCTCATGGGCGCTAACGGGGTTCCCACCGCACTGGGGTTGTTCGCCTCAGAATTCCTCGGTACCGCCGTGCTGATCTTGCTCGGTGGCGGCGTGTGCGCCGCGACCGCGCTGAAGAAGTCGCATGCCCACGGCGCCGGCTGGGTGGCCATCGCTTTCGGTTGGGGTCTGGCGGTCTTCGCCGCGGTGTACGTCTCCGGGCCCTCGGGTGCCCACCTCAACCCCGCCGTGACCATCGGCCAGTGGGTAGCAGGTAACGAGCTGACCAAGGGCGTGCCGGCCACCTTCGGATACATGCTGATCTACTTTGCCGCCCAGTTGCTCGGCGCGTTCGTGGGTGCGGTCGGCGTGTGGTTGGCTTACAAAAAACAATTCGACGAGCCCGCCGAAGACGGCACTAAGCTTGGCGTGTTCTCTACCGGCCCCGCCATCCACGCTCCGGTGTGGAACGTTGTCACCGAGATCCTGGGCACCTTCATCCTCATCGGGTTCGTGGTGGCCTCCGGACAGACGCCCTCTGGCCTGGGCCCCTTGGCAGTGGCCTTCATCGTGGTAGGTATCGGGCTCTCCCTCGGTGGCCCGACCGGTTACGCCATTAACCCGGCACGTGACCTCGGCCCCCGCATCGCCCACGCCGTCTTGCCCATCCCGGGTAAGGGTTCCTCGAACTGGGCCTATGCGTGGGTGCCGATCGTCGGCCCCATCATCGGTGCCGTCGCTGCCGCACTGATCGTTCCCGCACTCTTGGGTATCTAAGACTCACCGTCATCAGAGGGTTTCGGCAGACAACTGGCAAAGATGCCACGTAGGCTGAAAAAGACTAACCCTCATAAAACAAAGCATCACAGAAAGTTCATCTCATGGCTGAAAAGCAACTCCCCGAACGCAAGAAGTACGTTCTCTCCATCGACCAGGGCACCACCAGCTCCCGCGCGATCCTCTTCGACAAGAAGGGCACCCTCGTCTCGGTGGGTCAGCTCGAGCACGAGCAGATCTTCCCTAAGGCAGGCTGGGTCGAACACGATCCGTTGGAAATCTGGAAGAACGTTCGCCAGGCAGTCGGTCAGTGCTTGACCGAGGCCGAAGTCAACCACCACGAGATCGCAGCCGTCGGTATCACCAACCAGCGCGAAACCACCGTGGTGTGGGACAAGAACACCGGCGAGCCGATCTACAACGCGATCGTGTGGCAAGACACCCGCACCCAGAAGATCTGTGAAGAGCTCGGTGGCTCCGAGGGCAAGGGTAAGTACCACGACATCGTGGGCCTGAACCTGGCGACCTACTTCGCCGGCCCGAAGGTCAAGTGGATTCTGGACAACGTTGAAGGCGCCCGAGAGAAGGCAGAGGCCGGCGACCTGCTCTTCGGCACCACCGACACCTGGGTGCTCTGGAACCTGACCGGCGGTGTGGAAGGCGGCGTGCACGTCACCGACGTCACCAACGCCTCGCGCACCATGCTGATGAACATCCGCACCCTCGAATGGGATGAGAACATCGCCGCAGACATGGGCATCCCGATGTCCATGTTGCCCGAGATCAAGTCCTCCTCCGAGATCTATGGCAAGGGCCGCGCCAAGGGCCTGCTCAACGGCACCCCTATCGCCGGCATTCTCGGTGATCAGCAGGCAGCCACCTTCGGTCAGGCCTGCTTCGAGACCGGCCAGGCCAAGAACACCTATGGCACCGGCAACTTCATGCTAATGAACACCGGTGAGGAACCGGTGATCTCCGAGAACGGCCTGCTGACCACCGTCGCCTACAAGCTCGGCGACGCGAAGCCGGTCTACGCCCTGGAGGGTTCGGTTGCTGTGTCGGGCTCACTGATCCAGTGGTTGCGCGACAACCTGAAGATGATCGACAACGCCGCCGATTCCGAGGAGCTGGCGACCAGCGTCGAGGATTCCGGTGGTTGCTACGTGGTGCCCGCCTTCTCCGGCCTGTTCGCACCGCACTGGCGTGAAGACGCCCGCGGCGTCATCGTGGGCCTGACCCGCTACGTCAACCGCGCCCACATCGTGCGCGCCGCACTGGAGGCCACCGCGTGGCAGACCCGCGAAGTGCTTGATGCAATGAACGCCGATGCCACCGCCGCAGGAACCGGCGTGGAGCTCTCCGAGATGCGCGTTGACGGTGGTATGACAGCCAACGAATTCCTCATGCAGTTCCAGGCAGACATCCTGGGCGTTCCGGTGATCCGCCCGAAGATCATCGAAACCACCGCGCTGGGTGCGGCCTACGCCGCCGGTATCGCGGTCGGTTTCTGGGATGGCGAGCAGGACGTCATCGACAACTGGTCCGAAGACAAGCGCTGGGAGCCCTCCATGGATTCCGAGAAGGTCGACAGCCAGTACCGCAACTGGAAGAAGGCCGTCTCCAAGACCCTCGACTGGGTCGATGAGGACGTCGAGGTCGGCTAATCCCCGACCGGCTGGTTGCGACCGGCTATAGAAGAAGGGCAGTGCGCGTTTTCGCATACTGCCCTTCTTCTTATCTGATTTTGAACAAGATTACTTCACGAACCGTGCGTCGCCGAAGATGACGGCCACGGTCTGTGACTGTCCGGGGTCGACGGCGCTGGCGCGAGCGGTGACGCGCACATCGGTCGCACCATCGGGAACCGCGAACGAGACCTCCTGGTTGGTGGCGGCCTTGACGGTGAAAGTGCCTTTGCCCTGGCCGCCGGCGGTGAAGGTGACCTGCACGGCGGTTCCCGCGCGCATCCCCTGCCCCGCTCCCACGGTGGTCTTGAACGTGCGTCCCGGACCGGGGACGTCGATCACGGCGGAGCTAGTAGCGGTCGGGTAAACGTTAGAGAACGAGATCCAGTCGGTGAACGTTTTACCGGCGGCGGTCGTGATCGGTGCGTTCCAGCCTACCGAGAGGTCACCCTCGGCAATATTGTTGTGGCCGATGTGTTCGGGGTACAGTACCGCGGCGTCGGTCGGCGAGTATCCGAACTTCTGGTCGAAGCGGTAGAGGAAGGCCGCCATGGCGTCGCGCTTGATCTCTTCGTAGGGATGGAAGGTCCCGTCGGGCCAACCGCGGGTGATGCCGGAGTCGGCCAGCCAGCAGATTTCCTTGTAGAACGGCTTATCTTGGGAAACGTCCTTGAACGGTGAGGTGGCGGGAGCGGTGAATGCGGGCGATCCCGCCAGACGATAGAAGAAGGCAGCCACGGCGTCACGCAACACCGGGGAGTCTGGTTTGAAGGTGCCGTCCGGCCAACCCTTGGAGATTCCGGCGTCGGCCAACCAGCAGATTTCCTTGTAGAAGACGCGGCCGGTGGGTACGTCAATAAATGGGGAACGGGCCGGGGCGGTGAAGTTGGCAACCTGGGCGTAGCGGTAGAAGAAAGCCGCCACGGCATCGCGCAGAATCGAATCGTTGGGGCGGAACTCCTTGGTCGATCCGACAACCCAGCCGGTGGAGATTCCCTTGTCTGCCATCCACTGGATTTCCGTGGCGAAGACGTAGTCGCCGGGAACATCGACGAAGCTGGTGGCGGCTCGAGCCGCACTGGCGTTGATGATCGAGGAGCCGGCAATGGCAATGCCGGCGGCTGCCGATGTTGCAAGTACTGTTCGGCGGTCGCCCATGAGGAGTACTCCTTCTCTAAGGTGGTGATGAGTGAAAATCGCGTCGTGATCGGGCCGGGGGAATCTGGCCGGGGAAAGACAAATGCGCTTGTCAGCCGTTGAGCCCTCACTGCATTCTATCGGATAGACAACATGAGGGAAAAGATTGTAGCCCTCAGTGTGGGGTCTACCATGGAAGGCATGAACAACACCGCGCAGGATCTGCAGAAACAACTGAACCGACTCGATGGAGCCTCCTACGGTAACCTCAAACGGCTCAAGGGATCGTGGGATCTTGGAACGGCCACGCTCAGTATCGATCGGGTGCAGTCTGACCCCTACGCCCCTCCCTCGCGTCTGCATGCGGTGATCGACGCGTCCGACACGGCCCTGCCGCAGACCTGTTTCGACGATCCGCACGACCGGGTAGCTGGCGCCGACTTCCTGGCCCGCGACCTCAGCCAGCGCTTCCGCGCGGCTGCCCGTGAGTTCTCCCTGCCTACCCCGGGACAAGAAATCCTCGCGCGGTCCTCGGTGGTCGTCGACACCCACCGTGTGCACGTACGCTTCACCTTTCAGTTCCCCGCCGCAGGACGCCGCGTCAAAGGACGCGCCGCCGCCCGCCTGCTCACCGATGTGCTCCCCGAGCTCCTGGCCACCTCCGCCCTGGGTAGCGGTTTAGATACCGCTCGGTTCGAGGAGCACCTCCGTGCCCATACCGATTACCTCTCCCTGCGTTCGCAGCTGAGCGACCAAGGCCTGGTGGCATTTGTGGCCAACGGGTCGGTGCTCCCGCGCGCGGCGGGCCACGATGACCGCCCGGCGCGTCAGGCCGTGGCTTTTCAGTCCCCGCCCGAGCTGGAGACCACCGTCGTCTTGCCCAGCGGCCGCACGGTGACCGGCATGGGCATACCGCGCGGTG
Source organism: Rothia sp. LK2588 (assembly GCF_040946465.1). Classification (NCBI taxonomy): domain Bacteria; kingdom Bacillati; phylum Actinomycetota; class Actinomycetes; order Micrococcales; family Micrococcaceae; genus Rothia; species Rothia sp. LK2588. The sequence continues at coordinate 883,174 of NZ_JAYWLS010000001.1, forward strand.
TGAGCCTGATCGTCGGCGGAGGCTTCCACGGTAAATCGACGCTACTTCAGGCCCTGCAACGTGGCGTGTACGCGCATGTACCCGGGGACGGCCGTGAATTGGTCGCCTGCGACCCCACCGCCGTGAGCGTGCGCGCTGAAGACGGTCGAGCCGTCACGGGGGTGAATATCTCGGGATTCATCAACAACCTCCCGAACGGTACGTCGACCGAGAACTTCACCACCGCCAACGCCTCCGGTTCCACCAGCCAAGCCGCCAATGTCGCCGAGGCACTCGAGATGGGCGCGAAAACCCTGTTGATCGATGAAGACACCTCGGCCACAAATTTCATGATTCGTGACGCCGATATGGCCGCGCTGATTAGCGCCGACCGAGAGCCCATCACACCTTTCACCCAGCGGGTGCGCGAACTCTACGAGCGTCACAGTGTTTCCACCGTGCTCGTCGTGGGTGGCTCGGGGGCCTTCTTCGGTTTGGCCGACACGGTGATCGCAATGGATAGCTACACCCCACACGAGGTGACGGAACGGGCGCACCAGATCGCCGCGTCCTCCAGCGCATCCCCGGTCTCGCCGAATTCGGCGACCCCCGCGCTCTCCGCGCGGCACCTGGCTCGCCGCATCGATTCCGATTCGTTGATCGTCGAGGACGCCCGCAAACCCCCGCGCGCCCGCGGCTTGGAACAGATTCAGATAGGGCGAGAGGACATCGACCTGCGGTATCTTCACCAGCTCGTCGATGCGGGACAAACCCAGGCGATCGCCCTGATCATTCCGCGGATTGCCCGGCGACTTTCGGATCGGGGTGGCACGTGGGCGGAGGCCGTTGAGGCCGAGGTCGTCGAGCTGCAGGATCACGGTCTTGATCAGCTGTGCGGTGTTTCCCCGCAACAGGCGTCCTCCAGCTCCCACGTACGCGGAGATCTGGTGATTCCGCGCGCGGCCGAGATCGCCGCCGCGATCAACCGGTGGCGAAAACTGCGCGTGCGGTGATCACCGCGGAGTAACCGTCGCGCTCGGTAGGATGGTGGAAAGTTACCTCTTAGCACCGGGAGCCAGACATGACCGAATCTCAACACCAGGGCACCCACCACGTGGTTCACCAGACGCCGCTGGGGACCATGCACCTTGCGGCCTCTGCCGGTCAGCTCACCGGGGCTTGGTTTGTGGGTCAGTTGCACGGGGCAAGGGAAGAAGACCTCGGGCCACGCGTTGAGGTCGCAGACAGCCCCGTGCTCGCGCAGGCCGTGCAGGAATTAGAGGAGTACTTCGCCGGTCAACGCACCGAATTCACGGTGGCTGTGCGCCCTGAGGGAACCGACTTCCAATTGGCCGTGTGGGAGGCGCTGAACGAGGTACCTTTTGGCTTCACCACTACCTACGGGGCGATCTCTAAACAGGTGGGCCCCCATGCGCCGGCGCAGGCGGTCGGGCAGGCCGTTGCTCGCAACCGGCTCATGATCTTCGTGCCGTGCCACCGCGTGATCGCCGCCGACGGGAAGATGACCGGGTATTCCGCCGGAGTGGAGAAAAAACGCTTTCTCTTGGATTTCGAACGTCCCGGCGAACAAGAATCCACGCTTTTCTAGGGAAACCTCGTGGAATCAGACCCGCTCTTCAGCGACGACCAGTTGCCTTTGCCCGCCCGCGAGGTGATGCCCGGCGTGGTTCACCTTCCCGGGTGGCTCTCCCACGATCAGCAACGGTTTTTAGTGCGCCGTTTTGAGCAGTGGGGTGCCGATCCGCAGGGCATACCGCCGCACCACCCCGAAGTGTTTGGTCACCCCATGTCGGTGCGCTTGACCAGCCTGGGGTGGCACTGGGATAACGATCGCTACACCCGCACCGCAGAAGAGTTCGGTGGGGCGCAGGCACTACCGATTCCCGACTGGATGATCCGCCTGGGACGCCGCGCCATGGCGGAGGCTTTCGCCCCGGAGGTAGCACGTTCCTGGCCCGAGCGGATGGGGGCTGCCGAACGCGCCGAGTGGGCGGCGTCATATACCCCCGACGTCGCCTTGGTGAACTACTACGCACCGCACGCCAGCATGGGCATGCACCAAGACAAGGTGGAGCGTTGCGACATGCCGATCGTCTCGTTATCGATCGGTGACACGGCGGTGTTCCGCGCCGGCAATACGGTCTCGGCTACCCAGCCGTATACGGACGTCCTCTTGGCATCGGGTGACCTGATCGTTTTCGGCGGCCCCTCACGGTTCATGTTCCACGGAGTGCCGAAGATCCTGCCCGGGACCGGCCCCACCGAGGTGGGAGTCCAGCGCGGCAGGTTTAATCTGACGCTGCGCCAAACGGGGCTGAAATAATGTTCGCCGGGCCGATTTTTGGCTTATCTTGTCAGTCGCGATGGTTAGGGTGAGCTCATGAACAACACAACACCAGATCATCACCACAGTGCACACCTCACCGACGCCTCAGCTGGCCTTCCGCAGACGACGCCGAACGGACTCGTCGTGGGAGACGACGGCCTCGCCCGCCCGCCGTGGGCCGCCCAGCAACCAGAGATGCGGGAGTATTACGATGACGAATGGTCGAATCCCGTGACCGACGAACGCGGGTGTTATGAACGCCTGGCGCTGGAAGGATTCCAGGCTGGATTATCGTGGCGTACGGTATTGCTCAAGCGTGAGGCGTTGCGGGAATTATTTGCCGGGTTCGACCCCGAGGCGGTCGCCCGGTTCGGTGACGCCGAGATCGCGAGCATTATGGACGACGCCCGCGGCATCCGCTCGGCCTGCAAGGTGACCTCGGCGATCAATAACGCTCGGTTGACCCTGTCGTTGCGGGAACGCGCGCTCTCACCGGATGGTACTGACAAAAACGATCTTGACCGCCGCCTGGCCGGGTTTGAGTTGCCCAACGGTGTGAGGGTTGAACCGGGCCTGCCCGCTTTGCTCTGGAGTTTCCGTCCCGAGAAGACCCCGCGTCCGTTGACCGTCGCAGACATCCCCACCCAGTCTGAGGAGTCGAAGACGATGGCCAAGACCTTGAAGAAACTGGGGTTCAGCTTCGTGGGGCCGACCACCTGTTTCGCCCTGATGGAAGCCATCGGAATAGTGGACACCAACCTGGTGGGCTCGCACAAACGCGGGCGTTCAGGTATCTGGCCCGAAGAGGAAGAGAGTTAAGCCTTATCGATGACGATGAGGCCATCGGGGATTGTACCGGTCTGCCCGTCGGGGCCTTCCACCTCCCGCTGGACGATCCCGGCGAACACCACCGTATCGCGGCTCCCTTCGGGAACAAGCAGGGTAGCTTCCTGTTCGGGATCAGGGAAACGATGGAAGTCGGGATCATAATCCGCCCAGGGCGGCAGACCCGCGTGCGACAGCGCGATGAACCTGCCCCCGGAAGTCACCCGCTGGAGGGCCTCGGCCAAGATGCGTTCACGTTCGAGCGGAACTGGAGATTGCAAGAAACTCGAGACAACCACATCGAAGGTTTCTGCAGACTGCCAGGTATGCAGATCCGCTACCAGAAAACGAGCCTGTTTCTCATTCAGCCCCAGGGATTGTGCCCGTTGACGAGCTCTATCGATAGCCACGCGTGAAATATCGATCCCGGTAGCGCGCCAACCGTGCTGGGCCATCCATAACACGTCACCGCCTTCACCACACCCCAGATCGAGCACGGTGCCTGGGCCGACTGTGGTGAGTTCTCGTTCCAGCGTCGAATTGACGTTCCCTGACCACATGCGCTCGCGCTGGGAATAGAGTTCATCCCAAAATTCGCGAGGTGGAAGGTCAGTGTCGGGCATGTCGTGTCGCATACCCTGTCGGGGTGAGTGGGAGTTTTCGCTCATACAGCTACCCTACCTGACGCATGGGTTGAGGGTGCCTTTGCATGCCGGGTAGCCGTGGGAGAACCGGTTGAACCTTCACTCGATATTTACCTTAAGTGCATGTCAGTGGGCTAATTTAATCAGTGCACCATCCCCATCTGACAATACCCCAAAGGATCACACACATGTCAGCAACTTACTCCTGGCGCGCACTGAAGGTGACCGGCGCGCTCACCGCAACCCTCGCCCTGACCACTACCGGCGCCATCACCAGTTTCGGCGTCGCCGCTGCCGCCGAAACCGTGTCGATCGCCGACGTCCAGGGCAATGGGGCGGCCTCACCGTTCAGCGGCACGACCGTGACCACCCGCGGTGTGATCACCGCTACCTACCCCACCGGCGGCCTGCGTGGCTACTTCATCCAGACCGAGGGCTCCGGTGGAGCGCAGGATGCCACCCCCGGCCAGTCGGATGGCATCTTCGTGTACTCCCCCAACACCGTCTCGAACGTAAAGATCGGCGACTATGTTGAGGTCACCGGCGCGATCTCCGAGTACTACGATCAGACCCAGATCACCGTTTCCGGCACCGCCGACCTGAAGCAGCTCAGCGACCAGCATGCACCCGTTGAGCCGATTCGTGCCGCCTTCCCCGAGGACGAGGCCGCCCGCGAGGCCGTGGAGGGCATGCTATACCTTCCTACCGGTGATATCACGGTCACCAACAACTACAGCACCAACACGTTCGGTGAGATCGGTCTGACCAATGGGGCCGAACCCCTGCGCACCGCCACCGATGTGGTGGCACCGGGTGCCGAGGCCGTAGCCTACGAGGCGAAGAACGATCAGCGGTACTTCGTGCTAGACGACGGCTCCACCGCCAACCTGACCCGCGGCGGTTCCGAGACCCCGGTCCCCTACCTCTCCGGTGACAACCCGGTGCGCACCGGCGCGGCAGTGACCTTCGACCAGCCCGTGGTTGTCAGCTTCACCCGAGACCTCTGGCGCCTGCAACCTACCCAGCAGATCACCGGCGATAACGAGTCCAGCTTCGCACCGGCTCACTGGACGAACACCCGCGAAACCGCCCCGAAGAACGTCGGTGGGGACGGCACCATCGCCAGCTTCAACGTGTTGAACTACTTCCCCACCACCGGCGATGAACTGACCGGGTGCTCGTTCTACAAAGACCGCCAGGGCAACCCGATCACGATTTCCGGCGGGTGTGCAGCCCGCGGTGCCGCCAACCAAGAGAACTTCCTGCGCCAGCAGTCCAAGATTGTCTCGGCCATCAACACCCTGAACGCCTCGGTGGTATCGCTGGAAGAAATCGAGAACTCGGTTGCTTTCGGCAAGGACCGCGACGCGGCGCTCAATAACCTCGTGGGTGCTCTCAACGCTGCCGCAGGATACGAAAAGTGGAAGGCGGTACCCTCCCCTGCCAACGTTCCCACCGGTGAAGACGTCATCCGTACCGGATTTATCTACCAACCCGACACCGTGGCGCCCGTTGGGGAGTCGACCATCCTGCAGGACCCCGCCTTCGACAACGCCCGCTACCCACTGGCGCAGCAGTTCAAACTGGCCCACGGCGACGAGAACGACCAGACCTTCCTGGCGATCGTGAACCATTTCAAGTCCAAGGGTTCGGGCACCGGCGAGGGAAATACGGACGCCGGTGACGGCCAGGGCATGTCTAACGCCTCTCGCGTGGCGCAGGCTCAGGCGCTGGCCACCTTCGCGGAACAGCAGAAGCAGATGCACGGCACCGAGAACGCGGTGTTGCTCGGCGACTTCAACTCCTACACCCAGGAAGACCCGATGCAGGTGCTCTACCAGGCGGGTTACACCGACGCCGGCACCTACTTCAGCGCAGGCCACACCTACCAGTTCGACGGCCGCGTCGGTTCCCTGGACCACGTGCTGCTCTCGGGCGCGCTACTGCCGCATGCTACCGGTGCGGACGTGTGGAACATCAACGCCTTCGAGTCGGTGGGCCTGGAGTACTCACGCTTCAATAACAACATCACGAACCTGTACCGCCCGGATGCTTTCCGTTCTTCCGATCACGACCCGGAGATCGTCGGTTTCAACCTCAAGGTAGCCAACGATGCTGCCACGCAGCCGGATCCCTCGGTGGAGCAGCCCGGTGATTCCACCGAGGCGCCTCGGGTGAAGGGCAAGAAGAACCCTCGCGGTGAGGGCAACAACGGTCGCGGCAACAAACATGTTCCTGCGCCGGGTCATGCCGGTCGCCCCGGTGAAGTACCAGGCCAGCTGAAAAAGCAGGGATAATTTTCTCTCTCGCGAAGTGCTGAGCGCGGCGGGGCGGTGTTACCGGTGACTGCGAGTTTTTCGAGGCGAAGCCGAGAAACTGTTTGAGCTTGAACCGGTGACACCGCCCCCGCCGTCTCTATCCTTCCCTGAGAGGGCACAAAAAATCCCGCCTACATTCCGTAGGCGGGATTTGATTTGTCGGGTTGACAGGATTTGAACCTGCGACCCCTTGACCCCCAGTCAAGTGCGCTACCAAGCTGCGCCACAACCCGATTGTTCCTCGAGGTTTCCCTCAAGCACTCGAATTACTATACAGCACCCTTCGGCGACTGCACAAATCGAGGCGGGGCCTACCCGGGGCGGCGTCCGTCACATCCAACGGTCGCCACCCCGAGCCGCGTCCTAGCGGCGCTTGCCCTTGCCGCCCTTCTTGCCACCGTCGCGGGCGGAATGACGCTCGGCCATCGTCCGGCGTTCACGCACGCGCATCGAGATCTCGATCGGGGTGCCGGTGAACTCGAAGGTCTCGCGCAGGCGTCGGGTGATGAAACGACGGTACCCGGGATCCAAGAAACCGGTGGTGAAGAGCACGAACTTCGGCGGACGCGACTGCACCTGGGTGCCGAAGAGAATGCGGGGCTGCTTGCCGCCGCGCAACGGGTGCGGGTGAGCCGCCACGATCTCGCCCAAGAAGGCGTTGAGGCGGCCGGTGGGGATGCGTGCGTCCCAGGAATCCAGCGCGGTCTCCAGGGCGGGCACGAGCTTGTCTTTGTGCCAGCCGGTCTTCGCCGAGATGTTCACGCGCGGCGCCCAGGCCACGTGCGCCAGGTCGCGATCGATCTCGCGCTCGAGCTGCTCACGGCGTTCCTCGTCGAGGGTGTCCCACTTGTTGAAGGCCAGCACCAGGGCGCGTCCGGAATCGACGACCTGCTGAATGATGCGCACGTCCTGCTCCGAGATCGGTTCGGAGACATCCAGCAACACCACGCACACCTCGGAACGCTCGATCGCGGTCTGCGTGCGGAGCGAGGCGTAGAAGTCGGCACCCTTGGCCATGTGCACACGGCGGCGGATACCCGCGGTGTCCACGAAGCGCCAGGGCTCCCCACCGAGTTCGACGATCTCGTCCACCGGGTCGCGAGTGGTGCCCGCCAGGTCGTTGACCACCGCGCGTTCCTCCCCCGCCAGCTTGTTCAGTAGCGAGGACTTGCCGACGTTAGGACGACCGACCAGGGCCACGCGGCGCGGCCCGCCCAGAGCCTCGGGTTCGGCGTACTGCGAGTGCTCGGGCAATACCTCGAGCACGGCGTCCAGCAGGTCGGCCAGGCCACGGCCGTGCAAACCGGAGACCGGGTACGGCTGGCCCATGCCCAGCGACCAGAGCGCGTGAATCTCAGCCTCCTGGTGCTCGGCGTCGACCTTGTTGGCGATCAGCAACAGGGGCTTGTTGATGCGGCGCAGCATCCGCACGATGGCCTCGTCGGTGTTGGAGATACCGACGATGGCATCGACGACCAGCAACACGACGTCCGCGTGTGCCACGGCGATCTCCGCCTGAGCGGCGACCTGCGCGTCGATGCCCTTGGCGTCGGCTTCCCAGCCGCCGGTATCGACCAGGGTGAAGTCTTTGCCCGACCACTCCGCTTTGTAGGAGACACGGTCGCGGGTCACGCCCGGCTTGTCTTCGACCACGGCCTCGCGGCGGCCCAGGATGCGGTTGATGATGGTAGATTTGCCGACGTTCGGTCGACCCACGATCGCCACCACAGGGTCGGCTTCGTCGTTGGATTCCTCGGCAATGTCGAAGCCCCAGGCACCCAGCAGCGCCTCGTCTTCTTCGTCGAGCTCGTAATCTTCTAGACCTGCCAACAGCGCCTGTGCGCGCTGTTCGGCGGTGTCGTCGTCGATCTCTGCTAGGCGTTCCGACACGTCGTCGGAACCTCCGTCGAGGAACTTCTCCTCGTAATCGTCGTGTGCGCCGGTGGTGTTATCGATCATGGCGTACCTCTTTCCTCATAAGTCTTTTCGTCTAAAGTGTAGCGGTGACTGACGTGCCGGGCCGCTCAGCGGTTCAGTTGCTGTTGCACGGCTGCGATGACGGCGTCAATGGTCTGCTGGAAGTCCAGTTCGGAGGAGTCCACCAGGGTGACTCCCTCGGCGGCTTCGGTGAAGTTGTTCACCTTCGAGTCGCGCTTGTCGCGCTCGGCCACCTGGTTCTGCAGCGCCGCCTGGTCCTGGGTTCCGCCCAGCTGCAAACCGCGGCGAGCCATGCGAATTTCCTCGGACGCCGTGAGCAGCACCCGCGCGTCCGCATCGGGGGCGACCACTGTGGTGATGTCGCGGCCCTCGGCCACCATGCCCTTGGGGGCTGCGGCGATGAACTGGCGCTGCAGGTCAATGAGCAGCTGCCGCACCTCGGGCACCGAGGCCACCGCCGAGACCGACTCGGAGATCCGCGGGGAACGGATATCCTCGGCGACGTCCACGCCGTTGACCGTGATCTCTTCGCGATCCGGGGAGGTGCCGATGTGCAGCGGGAAATCCTGGGCGGCGCTCACAATTGCGGACGCGTCGGTCAGGTCTATGCCCTCATTGAGTACGTGCCAGGTCAGTGCACGGTACATCGCGCCGGTATCCAGGTACTGCAAACCGAAGTGGCGGGCCACGGCCTGAGACACCGAGGACTTACCGGAACCGGAAGGTCCGTCGATGGCAATAACGATTCTCTCGCTCACGAGATCATCCTTTCTTCTTAGCGAACGACCTTCCAGCCGGCGCTGGTGAGATCCTGTACAAGTTTGTCGTGTTCGTTCGGGTTCACGGCGAGCTCCGCCATGCCCACCGGTTGCCCCGGCGAGTGCTCCAGCCGCAGATCTTCGAGGTTGACTCCCAGCTCACCGATCTCGTGTAGCAGGCGCGCGATCTGGCCGGGGGTGTCGTCCACGAGCACCGTCAGGTGCGCAAAGGCGGTAGGCGAACCGCCGTGCTTGCCCGGGATGCGGGCCACGCCGGCGTTGCCCTCGCTCATCAGCTGCGCGATATCCAGGCGTGCGCCGGGTGCGGTGGGGTTCTCCAGGGTGGCGATGAGCCGTTCAAGGTCGTCGCGCACGCCGTAGAGCGTCTGCACCACGGGCTCGGCGTTGGCCGAGAGGATTTGAATCCATAGGCCCGGGTCACTGGCGGCGATGCGCACCGTATCGCGCAGCCCTTGCCCCGCCAGGCCCAACGCGTACAGCGGCGTCTCCTGCAGTCGCGAGGCGAGCAGCGAGCTCATGACCTGCGGAACGTGGGAGATTAACGCGACCGAGCGATCGTGTTCCTCCACCGAGAGGTAGGTGATGGTAGAACCCAGCTCCACGCCCAAGGTCTGCGCTAGGCGCACCGACTCTGCGCGGGCGGCGTCGTGACGGCAGATCACAAAGGGCCGCGAGGTGAACAGCTCCCCGCGGGCGGCCACGGGGCCGGACCGTTCACGGCCGGCCATCGGGTGGGTGCCCACATAGCGTGAGGCGTCCACGCCGGAGGCCAACACCTCGTGCAGGATAGGACCCTTGACGGAGGCGATGTCGATGACGGTCGCCTCGGGGAAATCCTCCAAAGCCTCGATAACCAGGGCGGCGGTGACGTCCGGCGGGGCCGCCACGACCACCAGCTGCGGCTGCTCGGTGAGCACCTTGGCCGGCTGAGTCTCGGACGACCCGTGCCGGGCGGCTTCGGCGCGCACCGAGATACCCGCACCGATGTCTTGGGCCACAGCCTCGACGGTCGGGGACACATCCGAGACGAAGACCTTCGCCCCCTGGGCGCGCAAGCCGAGACCGACCGACGCGCCCAGCAGACCGGAGCCAATGATCAGCACCGGCCCCGCAATCGCCGAAGTATTCTGCTCGCTCACGGGCTCACCTTACATATCGACAGAGGCCAGCAACTCGCCGATCTCTACCTTGGAAAGGTTGCGAATCGTGCCCTGCTTTTGCGAACCGATGCGGATCGGTCCCATCTCTACACGGACCAGCTTCTCGACGGGGTACCCCACGGCGTCGAACATGCGGCGCACGATGCGGTTCTTACCCGAGTGGATGGACACCTCGATCAGCACATGGCCGGGGGTCGAGTCGACGAGCTTGAACGTATCCACGCGGGAGACGCCGTCTTCCAGGCGCACACCCTTCTTCAGCTCGTTGCCCACGCCTGATTCCACCGGGCCGCGCACCTGCACGAGGTAGGTCTTGGGCACCTCGTAGGACGGGTGGGTCAGGCGGTTGGCCAGCTCACCGTCGTTGGTCAGCAACAGTAGCCCCTCGGTTTCCACGTCGAGGCGGCCGACGTGGAACACGCGCTGCGACATTGAGGAGCGGAGGTAGTCGTTGATGCAGGGGCGGCCGTCGGGGTCGTCCATGGTGGAGACAACGCCCTTGGGCTTGTTGAACGCCATGTAGATCAGCTTCTCGTCGGTCTGCAGGCTGATACCGTCCACGCGCACGGTGACCTCATCGGGGTTCACGCGCACGCCGAGCTCGGTGACCACCTGGTCGTTGACGGTCACGCGACCCTCTTCGATCATCTGCTCGCATACGCGGCGCGAAGCCACACCGGCACCGGCCATGAGCTTCTGCAGGCGTACCCCCTCGTGGTCATAGAAATCGTAGTGATCTACCGGGTCTGCCTTGGGGCGGCGCGGGCGGTGGGGACCGGCATAGTTCTTGTTCCGTTGCGGACGGAACTCGCCGAATTCGTTGGCGAACGGCTGACCCGACTTGAACTTCGGGCCCTTTCCGGTGCCGGGCTTGCGGGGGCCGCCGGGCTGACCGGGCTTAGCACCCTTGTTGGAGCCGCGACCCTTGAAGCCACCGCCTTTGCCGGGTGCACCGGAGCGTCCGGGGCCGGATTTTCCGCCACGGTACTCGTTGTTCTTACCGAAGCCGCGGCCAGCGCCACCGCGTCCGTGATTACCTGAGCGTCCTTGTGCCATATGTCTCTATCCTTCTCACGATCGTTATTTAAAGTCTATCGGTGTTATGTATGCAGGCCGGGAGACCTGCTGTGGTTAGGGGTTTTCGCCCGAAAGCTCGAGGTCGTCTGCCTCGGGCAGGTAGGGGGCCAAGGGCGGTAGCTCGTCCAGCGAGTTCAGCCCCAGTTTTTCCAGAAGCAGATCGGTGGTGACGTACTGCGGGGCCCGGGTCTCCGGGTCGAGACCCGCCTCTGCGATAAGCCCCCGCTTGAGGAGGGTGCGGAAGGCGGCGTCCACATTCACCCCTCGCACGCTGGCCACGTAACCGCGGGTTGCCGGCTGTTGGTAGGCCAGCACGGTCAGCGTCTCCATCACCGCCCGCGGCAATTTCTTGCTGGTCTGCCCCACGACAAACCGTGAGACCCACGGGCCGAAGTCGGCGCGGGCATAGAGCCGCCAACCGCCGGCGATGCGGCGCAACTCGAATCCGCGTGGTTCGTGAACCCGCTCGTTCTCGTCATAGCCGTTGTATTCGCGATAGAGCTCGTCGAGGGCCGCCTCGATACGCTCCTCGGAGACAATGAGAGCTGCCGAAAGCTCACGGGCGGTCACGGGACGGTCTGCCACGGCGAGGATGGCCTCGATGGCGGCACGCACTCCCCCGGGTTGCAGTTCCACGCGGGAGGTGTCTTCTCCCTCGGTCGCGTTGACCGGTTGGGACGTGGTGCTCTGAGAGTAGCTCTCCGCTTGTTGGGGGTGCGCCCAGGGATTGGCCGGGGGCTGGTCCTGCTCCGGTTCCGCGTCCGCTTCCGGCTCGGATTCCGTTGCAGGTTCTTCGTCCTCACCCGGGTTCCACGCTCCGGCGAGCAAGATTGCCAGGTCGTCGTCAGTGTAATCCGGGTTCTCGCCGGTGATATCACTCATGGTCGCCTCCCTCCGCGTCAACGGTTGCCTCGTTCTTCTCCGGCGGCACCACCGAGATATCGGTGGCACCCAGCGGATGCTCTTGGCTGGCCGTGATGTCCCCGCGACGGCACAGCTCGAGCACGGCCAGAAACCTCACCACGGCTACCTCGAACTCAGCGGCGCCGGCCAGCAGATCCGCCAACGTGCGGTGCGCTGTGTCACCCAGTTGTTCGAGGATGACCGCCTCTTGCTCGGCGATTGTCGTGAGCGGAGCGCGCAGATGCTCTGTATCGACCGTCGGGGGTTCGGGTTCCTCCGGTGCGGCGCCCAGAGCCTGAGCGGCGATGCGGGCAAATTCCTGCGCCGTGGTATCGAAGACCAGCGCCGGCAACGCCTGGGCGAACTGGGGCTCCAGCGCGACCGAACGGGCAAAGCGGTGGGATTCGTGGGCATAGCGATTGCCCAAGATCTCGGCCACCTCTTTATAGGCGCGGTATTGCAAGAGGCGGGCAAACAACAGGTCGCGGGCCTCGATGAGCGCGACGTCCTCTTCTACATCCACCGTGCCGCGCGGCAACAACCGGGCCGCCTTCAGATCTAACAGGGTAGCCGCGGTGACAAGAAAGTCACTGGCTTGATCGAGCGCGGCCGGGGTATCCCGCTCGTAGAGAGCGGAAATATAGGCCATGAATTCGTCGGTGACCTCGGCGAGCGCGATGTCGGTGATGTCTAGCTTCTTGCGGGCGATCAGCGAGAGCAGAAGATCGTAGGGCCCGCTGAAGTTCTCGAGTTGCACCCTAAAGCTGGCGGAGCGGGGCTCAACGCGCGGGGCGGGATCAGTGGTTGTCGTCGGTGCCATCACGGCAGCGTCCTTACTCGAGAGGGCGTCATTCTGTGATGACGTCGTACAGGTGTCGGCCCGCGGAACAGGCCACGAACCAGATACCTATTATCCCCGATGTCTCTGGGTAGGAGCAAGGGCTCCCCACGGTGGTTAGCTCCCCCACGCCCGTGGCCGGTGCACGCAACGGTCAGGACGCGCGGGGAGGCTAGTCGGCAATCATTAGGGAGCGCCGCCGCGGGAGATGAGCTCGCGGGCTAGCTGGCGATAGGCCTCGGCGCCGGGGTGGTTGGTGGCGTAGGAGAGAATGGGTTCGGCCGATACAGTGGCGTCGGGGAACTTCACCGTGCGCTTGATGACGGTATCGAAGACCTTGTCGCCGAAGGCGTCAATGATGCGCGCCAGCACTTCCTTGGAGTGCAGGGTGCGGGAGTCGAACATGGTGGCCAGCACACCGTCGATTTGGAGCTTGGGGTTCAGGCGGTCTTGCACCTTTTCGATCGAATCCACCAGTAGAGCCACGGCGCGCAGGGCGAAGAACTCGCAGATGAGCGGGATGATCACGCCGTGGGAGGCGGTGAGCGCGTTGACGGTGAGCAGACCCAACGAGGGCTGGCAATCGATGAGGATCACGTCGTAGTCGTTCTCGACCTTGCGCAGCGCCGAGGCCAGAACCTGTTCACGGGCGACCTCGTTCACGAGCTGAACTTCGGCGGCGGAGAGATCGATATTAGCCGGGAGCAGGTCGATGTTGTCCACGGCGGTGGAGTGAATCACGTCTTTGATATCGACTTTGCGGTCCATCATCACGTTGTAGACCGTCAGGTCAAGCTCGTGCGGGTTCGCCCCAAAGCCTGCCGAGAGCGCTCCCTGGGGGTCAAAGTCGACGAGCAGAACACGGCGTCCGCATTCGGCCAGGGCGGCACCGAGGTTGATCGTAGAGGTGGTCTTGCCCACCCCGCCCTTCTGGTTCACCATCGAGATGATGCGTGCCGGCCCGTGGGTCTGCAGGGGCGCGGGGTCGGGGTACACCTTCAGCTCGCGTCCGGTGGGACCAAGCGTGGGTTCGTGTTCAGCTGCGGTCACAGACTTCACCTTTTCACGTCAGACAAAATTTCTCTGTCTTCTAGATTACAACCTCAGGTCAAACCGCAACTGCCGCACTATCAGCGACAATGATCCGGGACGGTCCGCGTATCAGCGGAAACCGCCGATGAACGGACCGGCCCGGTCGACAGGTGATGGCTACGAACGGGTCCGGAGCACCTCGGCGAGGTCGTCGAGCACGCCGATGTCTTCGATCGTCGAGGGCACCTTGTAGTCCTCACCGTCGGCGATCTGACGCATGGTCTTGCGCAGGATCTTGCCCGAGCGAGTCTTCGGCAGCGCCTCGACCACCCGCACGTCTTTGAAGTCGGCCACCGCCCCGATATTCTCACGCACGCGAGCAACCAGCTCCCCCGCCAAGTCGGCTTCGTCGATCTCCGCCCCCGCCTTGAGCACGACGTACCCCGAGGGCTTCTGACCCTTGAGCGGATCGGAGATACCGATCACCGCACATTCGGCCACCGCGGGGTGCTCGGCCAAGACCTGCTCCATCGCGCCGGTGGAAAGCCGGTGCCCGGAGACGTTAATGACGTCGTCGGTGCGCCCCATGACGAACACGTAACCCTCGTCATCGATATATCCGGAATCTCCCGTGGCGTAGTATCCCTCGAAGGCCGCCAGATAAGAGTCGATATAGCGATCGTCGTTGCCCCAGAGCGTGGGCAGGCACCCGGGAGGCAGAGGGAGCTTAATGCAGAGGTTGCCCTCCGCGCCGGCCAGCAACGGTTCCCCCAGCGGGTCTAACACCTGCAGGTTGTATCCGGGAACCGGTACCGAGGGCGAACCCGGTTTGATCGGCATGGGTTCCAACCCGCGCAGATTCGCGCAGATTGCCCAACCGGTTTCGGTCTGCCACCAGTTGTCGACCACCGGCACGCCCAACTTCTGCCCCGCCCAGGAATAGGTTTCCGGATCGAGGCGCTCGCCGGCAACGAAGAGGGCGCGCAGGCTCGAGGTGTCGTAGCTGCCCAGCAGCTCGGCCTCTGGGTCTACTTTGCGGATGGCTCGCAGCGCGGTCGGGGCGGTGAAGAGCACCTTGGCGCGGGCGTCTTGCACCACGCGCCAGAACGCCCCGGCGTCGGGGGTACCGATGGGTTTGCCTTCGTAGATGACGGTGGTTGCACCGACCAGCAGCGGCGCGTAGATGATGTAGGAGTGCCCCACGACCCAGCCGACGTCCGAGGCCGTCCACATGACCTCACCGGGGCCAACGTCGTAGATGTTCTTCATGGACCAGTGCATCGCCACCGCATGTCCCCCGTTGTCTCGCACCACGCCCTTAGGGGTCCCGGTGGTCCCGGAGGTGTAGAGAATGTAGAGGGGGTCGGTGGCGGAAACCTCGACGGGTTCGGCCGGTTGCACACCGTCGAGGACCTCATCCCAGCTCGTCCACCGGACGCCGGTGCTGGCCTGGTGCGCGCGCTCGGCCGCGGCAGCGACGGTGTCGTCGAATCCCTCGCGTTCGTACACGATGACCGTTTCGGGGGTGGCGTTGGCCAGCGCGATCGCTTTTTCGACGGCAGGAATGTATTCGATGCGGCGGCGTGGTTCCAACCCGCCCGAGGTGGTCAGCACGACTTTCGGCTGGCAGTCGTCGATGCGGGTGGCCAGTTCATGGGGAGCGAATCCACCGAAGACGACGGAGTGAATGGCGCCGAGTCGGGCGCAGGCGAGCATGGCCACGGCGGCCTGAGGGATCATCGGGAGGTAGATGAGTACCCGATCCCCCGTGGTCACTCCTGCCGCCGCCAGCGCCCCGGCAAAGGCGGCCACGCGTTGTTGCAATGCGGCGTAGGTAATTTCTTCTCGCACGCCCTGCATCGCGGAATCGAAGATAATGGCGGGTTGTTCACCTCGACCGGCCAGAACGTGGCGATCTACCGCGTTGAAGCAGGTGTTGAGCGTACCGTCGGGAAACCATCTGTACAGCGGGGCCTGCGTCGAATCGAGCGCGGTGGTCGGCGGGTTGATCCAGTCGATGTCGGTTGCCGCGTCCAGCCAGAAACCGTGCGGGTCTTCCACGCTGCGGGTGTAGGTCTGTTGATATGAGCCGGTGTGTGCAGTCATCGGTGTCTCCTGTGGTGTAACCGGTTGAGGTTGAGAGCCAATTTAGTGTTTTAAATCACACAACACAAGACTTTGTATACAAATTTTCATTAAAACCCGCGATTATGCGAATATTTCATCAATTTCTCCAGATTTCGATTCATTGTGTATACAAAACAGCTCTCACGCTCTACAGTGTTCTACAACACAAACCACCGCCCACCACAGGAGAAAGCATGAGAGCCAGCGAGCGCGTCTATCGCACGCTGCGAGAAGAGATCATGCACGGGGTATTACCGCCCGGGCACCTCATCGCTGAGGTCGAACAGGCCGAACGCATGGGAGTATCCCGCACCCCCGTGCGAGAAGCCATCGGTCGCCTCTTAGCCGACCTGCTCGTCGAACCGAACACCGGCAGAGGCGTGGTCGTGGCCCCCATATCCATCGACAACGTCCACGACCTCTTCGAGATGCGCGAGGCCCTCGACACCGCCTGCGCCGCGCTGGCCGCCCGACGCGCCGACCCCACGGTATTTCATGACCTGGCCACCCGATTCGAGGCCGCCCACCAGCGACTCGCCACCGGGGACGCCGAGGTGCAGCATTACTACGATCTCGTCAGCGAATTAGACGCGGCCATCGACACCGCCACCGACAACCGCTACCTGCAGCAGGCCCAGGCGTCCATGCACAGCCAGCTCATCAGAGTCCGCCGACTCTCCAAAACCAACACCGCGCGCCTGATGGCATCGGCCAAAGAACACGAACAAATCGCCCGAGCGATCGCCGCCGGCCAACCCGACCTGGCCAGAGCCGCCACCCTCGTCCACCTACATAACGCGCTCGCCGCGATCGACGAAGCGGCCACCGAACCCCACCACGAAGCCACAACCCCCTGAATGTCGAAGGAAGTATCATGACCGAATTGCACACCGTCCGCGTCTACGCCTCCGAAGAGAATCTCCCGCGCGAAGATCAACTGGCCTACAAAATAGCCCGGGTAGCCACCGACGACGTCGAGGTCACCGCCGAGGTCGAAGAGATGGTCATCAACCGTATTTTGGACAATGCCTCGGTGGCCATCGCCTCCCTGAACCGCGACCCCATCGTCTCGGCCCGCACGCAGGCGCTGGCGCACCGCCCCGGAGACGGCGGAACCGGCGCCACCCTCTTTGGCGTGGACGCCGCCACGAAGGTCTCCCCCGAATGGGCAGCCTGGGCCAACGGCGTGGCCGTCCGCGAGCTGGACTACCACGACACCTTCTTGGCCGCCGAGTACTCGCACCCCGGGGACAACATTCCGCCGATTCTCGCCGTCGCCCAACACGCCGGCAGCACTGGCCGCGATCTCGTGCGCGGCATCGCCACCGGATATGAAATTCAGGTGGACCTGGCCAAGGCCATCTGCCTGCACCAGCACAAGATCGACCACGTAGCCCACCTGGGCCCCTCGGCAGCAGCCGGCATCGGCACCCTGCTCGGCCTCGACACCGAGACCGTGTTCCAGGCGGTGGGCCAGGCCCTGCACACCACCACTGCCACCCGCCAGTCACGTAAGGGCGAGATCTCCACCTGGAAGGCACACGCCCCGGCCTTCGCCGGCAAGATGGCGGTCGAGGCGGTCGACCGGGCCATGCGCGGGCAGACCTCGCCGGTGCCGATCTACGAGGGCGAGGACGGCGTGATCGCCTGGATGCTCGATGGCCCCGGGGCCTCCTACGAGGTTCCGCTGCCGGCCCCCGGTGAGGCCAAGCGCGCCATCCTCGACACCTACACCAAGGAACACTCCGCCGAATACCAGGCCCAGGCCTGGATCGACCTGGCCCGCAAGCTGCACCGCGATCACCCCGAATTCGCCGACCCGACCAACGTCGAGAAGATCGTTTTGCACACCTCGCACCACACCCACTACGTGATCGGCTCCGGTGCAAACGACCCGCAGAAGTACGACCCCACCGCAACCCGCGAGACCCTCGACCACTCCATCCCCTACATCTTCACCGTCATGTTGCAAGACGGCGAATGGGATCACGTGGCCTCGTACGCCCCCGAGCGTGCACAGCGCCCAGAGACCGTAGCACTCTGGCACAAGGTCACCACCGAAGAAGACCCCGGGTGGACCCGCCGCTACCATTCACTGGACCCCGCGGAGAAGGCCTTCGGCGGTCGCGCCGAAATCACCCTGACCGACGGCACCGTCTTCGCCGAAGAGATCGCGGTGGCCGACGCGCATCCGCTGGGCGCACGTCCTTTCGGGCGAGAGCAATACATCACCAAGCTGCGCACCCTGGCCGAGGGCAAGGTATCCGAATCCGAGCTGAATCGATTCATCGATGCCGCCGAAAACTTGAGCTCTCTGGGTGCGGGAGAACTCGACGCTCTCAACGTCACCGCAGCCGTTGAATTGGAACGGGCTCAGAAGGGAATCTTCTAATGCTGTACTCATCCAAAACCGCCGCGCAGAAACGTCGCGACTTCCGGGACATGCTGGCATCGGGTAAAACCCTGCAGTTCCCCGGCGCGTTCACCCCGATCTCCGCAAGGCTGATCGAAGAGAAAAAATTCGACGGCGTCTACATCTCCGGCGCGGTGCTAGCCAATGAACTGGGTTTCCCGGACGTCGGGCTCACCACGCTCACCGAGGTGGCCCAGCGGGCCGGTCAGATCGCCAGATTGACCAATCTCCCGGCGATCGTCGATGCCGACACCGGTTTCGGCGAACCCATGAACGTCGCCCGCACTGTCCAAGAACTGGAGGAATTCGGATTATCCGGGTGCCATATCGAAGACCAGTTCAACCCCAAGCGTTGCGGGCACCTCGACAACAAGAACATCGTCGACGAAGACGTAGCCGTCAAGCGCATCCAGGCGGCCGCCCAGGCCCGGCGCGACGACAACTTTCTCATCATGGCGCGCACCGACCTGCGCGGCATCGACACCCTCGAGGCCGCCATCGATCGCATGCGAGCGCTGGTGGACGCCGGCGCCGACGCGATCTTCCCCGAAGCCCTCAAATCCCTGGACGAGTTCGAGGCCGTCCGCGCCGCCATCGACGTGCCGATCCTGGCGAACATGACCGAATTCGGCAAGTCGGCCCTCTACACCAAAGACCAGTTGGCCCAGGTCGGCGTGAACATGATCATCTACCCCGTGACCCTGCTGCGTTCCTCGCTGGGAGCGATGGAGCGCGTCCTCGACACGATCGAGCAGGACGGCACCCAGGAGGCAGCCGTGGACGAGATGTTCACCCGCGCCCGCCTCTACGACCTCGTCGACTACCAGGCCTACAACGCCTTCGACACCGGCATCTTCAACTTCGAGGTGCCCCAACGTTTTCAAGGAGAGACCAATGACTGAGAACACCGAGATTAAGAAGGGTCTAGCCGGAGTCGTCGCCGACTACACCGCCATTTCGAAGGTCAATGCCGAGACCAACTCGCTACTCTACCGCGGATACCCCGTGCAGGAGCTAGCCACGAGCGTGAAATTCGAAGAGGTCGCACTGCTGCTGTGGGACGGAGAACTACCCACCGCAGAGCGCAAGGCCGAACACGTGGCCTACGGACGAGCACACCGCACCCTGACCCCGGCGCTCAAGGCGGTCATCGACGCGCTGCCGACCGACTGCCACCCGATGGACGTCGTCCGCACCGCGGTCTCCTTACTCGGAGCCATGGACCCCATGTCCGAAGACAACTCGCCCGAGACCGAACTGAAAAAGGCCTGGGAACTGTTCGCCGTCTTACCGAGCGTGGTCTGCTACGACCAACGACGCCGCCACGGCCTCGAACCCATCGCACCGCGCGATGACCTCGATTACTCCGAGAACTTCCTCTACATGGCCTTCGGAGAGGTACCACCGGCACCCGTGCGTGACGCCTTCAACGCATCGATGGTGCTCTACGCCGAGCACTCCTTCAACGCCTCCACCTTCACCGCCCGCGCCATCACCTCCACGCTGTCCGACCTGCACTCGGCAGTCACCGGTGCCATCGGCGCGCTCAAAGGCCCCTTGCATGGCGGGGCCAACGAGGCAGTCATGCACACCTTTGACGAGATCGGATTCGACGAGAACGAGACGGAAGAGCAAGCCAAGGCCCGCGCCAAAGCCTGGATGGAGGCCGCCCTCGCAGAGAAAAAGAAGATCATGGGATTCGGTCACCGCGTCTACAAAAACGGCGACTCACGCGTTCCTACCATGCAGGACTACTTCTTCAAGATGGTCGAACACTATGGACGGCACGACATGGTGGGCCTGTACCGGGGTCTCGCCGAAGCGATGGACGAGGCCAAGTCCATCAAACCGAACCTCGACTACCCCGCCGGCCCGACCTATCACCTCATGGGCTTCGATACGCCCACGTTCACACCGATCTTCGTGTGCGCTCGCGTGGCCGGGTGGACCGCCCACATCCTGGAGCAGCGGGCCAATAACTCACTGATTAGGCCTCTCTCGGCGTACAACGGAGAGGCAGAACGCAGTGTGATCCAGTAAACTTCCTCTGCAAGCCATCCCATACTTCGAAGGAACCACTCGTGTCTTCACACACCACTGCGGGGAAGAAGCCTTTCTATAAGGACCCCACCCACATGCTGTACGTGTCGGTGATCATCGCCGTCATCCTTGGCTGTGTCATCGGCCTTGCCGCTCCCGAGGTCGGCAAAGCCCTCAAACCCATCGGTACTGGCTTCATCGCCCTCATTAAGATGATGATCGCCCCGGTGATCTTCTGCACCATCGTCATCGGTGTTGGTTCAGTGGCCAAGGCCGCCACCGTCGGCAAGGTCGGCGGCATGGCGCTGTTGTACTTCGTGATCATGTCGACCTTCGCGCTGGGCATCGGCCTGGTCGTCGGTAACCTCATCGAACCTGGTCACGACTTGCACTACCATTCCACCGGTTTCAAGGTCTCACCCGCCGATGCCCACGGTGGTGAAGAGGGCGGCACCGTCGGCTTCTTGCTGGGCATCATCCCCACCTCGTTGCTCTCCTCGCTGACCTCCGGCAACATTCTGCAGACCCTGATGGTTGCGTTGCTGGTTGGTTTCGCGTTGCAGAAGATGGGCGAGACCGGCAAACCGATCCTCAAGTTCATCACCTACATGCAGGCTCTCGTTTTCCGCCTGCTGATGATGATCATGTGGTTGGCTCCGTTGGGTGCCCTCGGTGCGATCGCCGCCGTCGTCGGCGAATCCGGAGCCAAGGCGATCGGCTCGATGTTGCTACTCATGGTGTCCTTCTACATCACCTGCATCCTGTTCATCGTGGTGATTCTGGGAACCCTGTTGAAGGTGACCACCGGTGTCAACATCTTCTCGTTGATGAAGTACCTGGCGCGCGAATACCTGCTCATCTTCTCCACTTCGTCCTCGGAGGTGGCTTTGCCCCGCCTGCTGGCGAAGATGGAGCACCTGGGTGTGTCCAAACCCGTCGTCGGTGTGGTCGTGCCCACCGGTTACTCCTTCAACCTCGACGGCACCGCGATCTACCTGACCATGGCGGCACTGTTCGTGGCCGAGGCGATGGGCACCCCGCTGATGATCGGTGAGCAGATCTCGTTGCTGCTGTTCATGATCATCGCCTCAAAGGGCGCCGCCGGCGTCTCCGGCGCAGGCATCGCTACCCTGGCGGCTGGACTGCAGTCACACCGCCCCGACCTGGTCGATGGTGTCGGTCTCATCGTCGGTATCGATCGTTTTATGTCCGAGGCCCGCGCGCTGACCAACTTCACCGGCAACGCCGTGGCGACCCTGCTCATGGGCAAGCTCGTTCACGAGATCGATATGGAACAGGTGCGTGCGGTACTCAAGGGCGAGCGTCCCTTCGACGAAGCCTCGATGGGTAGCGAGCACCTCGTCGGCGATCAGCATGTCGATCACGCGGTGGCTCTGAAGTCCCCCACCAAGCAGATGCCGGTGGTTGACCAGAAGCCGCAAACCAACGTCCACGTTGAGGGATAGCACGGACCGCTGACCCCTGGCATGTAAAAGGCGCCCCGGATTTCCGGGGCGCCTTTGTGCTGCGGCGTGAAAGGGGTTCGCCAGCGTTGACAGGCGCCTCACCGCGCCACAGTCGATCTAGGCCTGTTCGGCGAAATAATCTCGAGACGCGGCGAGATACTCCCGCAGTTCCTCCTGAGCCAGGGCGGTCTCACCGGCCTCCACCAGGTTCATCAAACGCTCATTGCGATCCACGAACGCACCGTGGAAACTGGGCATCGTCACCTTGGCGAAGAACAACAGGCGCATCTCCGCCAAGACGGCCGACATCAGCTTGATGAGCCGCGGGCTTTCGCTAGCGGCCACGATTACCCGGTGAAACTCCTGATTGGCCAGAGCCATCTCGCTGACAGAACCGTTCTCTCGCGCCCGCTTCGCCCAGTCGATGATGTCGTGAAGCTCCTGTCGGCGCCCGGACGCGGCCAGCTCAATAGCCGTCGATTCCAGGGCCAAACGCACGGTGAACAGCTCCCCGATCGCGATGGCGTCCGGTGACTTGACGAACACCCCGCGGTTGGGGATCTGCTCCACCAGATTCTCTGCAGCCAACACCATAAACGCCTGGCGTAGAGTGTTGCGCGAAATATCGAGGGTCTCAGCGAGACGTGACTCAACCAATTTCGATCCGGGCACCAGGGCACCGTCGTTCATGGCACGACGGAGCACCGCCGCCGTCCACGCGGTGGCGTGGGCGTGCGCGGGTGCGGGTGTGCGTTCGATAACGTCTTGCAGAGAGACGACGGTGGGTATGTGTGAGGTCTCCGGATTCATAGACTACAGACTACGCGAACGTGATGAGCGACTGACCGGCAGTGACGCGGTCGCCCTCCTGCACGGCGATCTCACCCACGGTGCCCTCAGCCTCGGCGTAAACAGGTACCTCGGTCTTCATCGCTTCCAGCATCGCGACCTGGTCACCCGCGGAGACCTCGTCGCCTGCGGAGACATTCACCTTCAACACCACTCCACCCATGGGTGCCTGCACCCCGGTGGGGGCCGCGTCCTCGTCACCGACGTCCGGGGTTGAGCCGTTGCCCATCGCCGCGAAGACCGCGGCAGGGATACCGATGCGGCGCGGGGTGCCGTCGATTTCCAGCTCGAAGCGGGTCACCGAGGTGCCGGGGACCGCGGTGGCACCCACGGGGATCAGGCCCTGGGTGTACTCCGGGTCGATCTCGAGGTCTTCGCCCAGTTCGGTATCGATCCAGGTGGTGTAGATGCCCAGCTCACCCTCGTCTGCGGTGAATTCGGGGCGGTTGATGATCATCCGGTCAAAGGGAACGACCGTGGCCACACCGTTGATTTCCAGTTGGTGTAGCGCGAAGCGGGCGCGGCGGATCGCGCGCTCACGGGTAGTTCCGGTGACGATCAGCTTCGCGAGCATCGAGTCGAAGCTTCCATCGACCACCGTTCCCACGCGGATACCTGAGTCCCAGCGGATGCCGTGCCCGGTGGGGACGTTGATGGCCTCGATGGTGCCGGCCGAGGGCAGGAAGCCGCGTCCCGGATCCTCAGCGTTGATACGGAACTCGATGGCGTGCATTTTCGGCTCGGGCATCTCAGTGAAGTGCAACGGTTTGCCGGCGGCGATGTCCAACTGCATGCGCACGAGGTCTACCCCCGCCGATTCCTCGGTCACCGGGTGTTCGACCTGAATTCGGGTGTTGACCTCGAGGAAGGAGATGGTGCCGTCATTGGCGATCAAGAATTCACAGGTGCCAACCCCAACATATCCCGCCTCGCGGAAGATATCTTCCGAGGCCTTCTTCAGGGTCGCGATCTGATCGTCACTGAGGAAGGGCGCCGGAGCCTCTTCGACCAGCTTCTGGTGGCGGCGCTGCAGCGAGCAGTCGCGGGTACCCAACACCACGACCCCACCGTGGACGTCGGCTGCCACCTGGGTCTCGACGTGGCGGGGCTTGTCCAGGAAGCGCTCCACGAAGCACTCGCCGTTGCCGAACGCGCCAATGGCCTCACGCTGTGCCGACTCGAAAGCCGCGGGCACCTCAGACATTTCGCGCACCACGCGCATACCGCGGCCACCGCCACCGTGCGCGGCCTTGATCACGATGGGAAGACCAAACTCTTCGGCGAAGGCTCGCGCCTCGTCGGGACCTGCCACGGGGCCGTCGGTGCCCGGAGCCAGCGGGGCGTTCACAGCCAGCGCGATATCGCGCGCCTTGACCTTATCGCCCAATGCGGTGATCGTCTCGGGCTTGGGGCCGATCCAGGTGAGCCCGGCGTCCATGACGGCCTGGGCGAAGTCAGCATTCTCAGCGAGAAAACCGTAACCGGGGTGCACCGCGTCGGCACCGGAGCGCTCGGCGATCTTGAGGATCTTCTCGATGTTCAGGTAGGTCTCGGCGGGGCTGTTACCCTCGAGCGCGTAGGCCTCGTTGGCCAGCGAAGTGTGCAGGGCCTGCGCGTCGGAGTCGGCGTAAACCGCCACAGAGGTGATGCCTTCTTGGGCGCAAGCTCCGATGATGCGCACGGCGATTTCGCCGCGGTTGGCGATGAGTACTTTTTTCATGGTGTGCTCCTGTGGTTATGCCGTGGGCGTGTAAGGGGTGAAATGTAACAGGGTGCCGGGGGCGGCTTGGGCGACCAAGCGCAGATCGTCTGGGTGGACGGTCGCGATGACCGGGTAACCGCCGGTGACCGGATGGTCGGCGAGAAAGACAACCGGCTCCCCGCTGGGAGGAACCTGGATCGCGCCGGCGACCATACCCTCGCTGGGCAACTCGGTAGTGATCGCACGCTCCAACACCGTCTCGTCGGTCTGCACGGGCTTCAGGCGGGCGCCGATACGGTTCGTGTCGGCTCCCACTTCCCACTCGACTTCGCAGAAACGCTGGAGCGACTCCTCGGTGAACCAATCCTCGCGAGGCCCGAGGATCACTCGAACCTCCGTTGCTGTATCGCTCTCCGGTAGCGGAAGCGGCCGCGGCAACGGGTACGCCACCGAGGGGCTGATCTTCCCAAAAACCGAGAGCTTATCTCCGGCCTTGACCGGAGCGGGGCCAATCTCCGACATCGTGTCGTAGGATCGCGACTGGGCGCTGACTGGGGCGGCAAATCCACCGCGGACCGCGCAGTACACGCGCAAGCCGGCCTCCGCCGTCCCCACACTGAGCTTCTGGCCGGCGAGCAACGCGAAAGGTGTGGCGGCGGGAACCTGACGGTCCTTCTTCTCCGGCTCGCTGATGATCGCCTTCACTCGGGCACCGGTCAGGGAGAGCACGGTGTCTGCCTCGGCCGTCACTGTGAACCCACCCATCAGCGATTCGAGAGCTACCGCGGAGGGGTCGTTACCCACCAACCGGTTCGCTTCCCGGGCAGCTGAAGGGTCGGCGAACCCCGAGGGTGAGACGCCCCAGTGCGTCAGGCCGGCGCGTCCGGCGTCCTGCATGAGAAGTTGTGGACCGGAGGCCACCACGGTCAGCGCGTTCGGCTGGGTCGGTGGCGTGGTGGGTTCGGCGACGCCGCGTTCTTCGGCGGCCGAGACCTCGATGTGTTCGCGCACAGCCCGGAAGCGGACCGTGGCCCCGGGTTCCAACAGTGCAGGAGGGTCTTGATGGATGTTCCACAGCGGGGCATTGGTATGGCCGATGAGCTGCCAACCGCCCGGGGAGGTACGCGGGTAGATACCAGAAAATTCACCAGCCAGCCCGACCGCGCCGGCGGGTACAGCGGTACGCGGGGTGTCTCGTCGGGGCACGTTCAGCGCGTTGTCGGCCGCGTGAAGGTAGAAGAATCCCGGTGCAAATCCGGCGAAGGCGACCGACCACTGTTGCTCGGTGTGCGCTACGATGACCTGATCGCGGGTGAGTCCGGTCAGCTCGGCTACGGCCTGAAGATCCTCACCGTCATAGATGACGTCGATGACGCGTTCGTCTCCACG
Organism: Rothia sp. LK2588; assembly: GCF_040946465.1. NCBI lineage: Bacteria > Bacillati > Actinomycetota > Actinomycetes > Micrococcales > Micrococcaceae > Rothia > Rothia sp. LK2588. Next base: position 909,000 of record NZ_JAYWLS010000001.1, read on the forward strand.
CCCGCGCTGTGACTCGAAGGTTGGTTCAGGTCGGAAGCTGGCGATAAATTCGGCGGTCGCGGCAGCGGAATCGAAACGCACCAGAACGGTTTGTGCCGCCGGGATGATCTCGGTAAAGGGCACCGATGAGCTCTTGAGTTGTTCATGGACGGCGGCGGCACGGGCAAGATCGCCGCACTCGATGAGGGCAGCGGTCAGCCCGAAGCGTTTGACGCCCATGGACTGGCTCGGTGAAGAAACGTGTTGCATAGAGGAAGGAGGCCTTAGCGGTTCGCGGTGAAGGGTCGGATGTCGATGCCGTGATCGGTGAGTGCGGCGCGGACTGCCCGCGCGATATCGACCGCGCCGGGGGTGTCTCCGTGCACACAAATGCTCCGGGCCTCCAGGGTGATGTCGCTACCGTCGACGGCGGTGACCCGAGATTCGGTCACCATGCGCACCACGCGGGCGGCGATCTGTTCAGCATCGTGGATAACGGCGCCGGGCTGAGTGCGCGGTACAAGGGTGCCTTCGGAGGTGTACCCGCGGTCGGCGAATGCCTCGTAGACGGGTTCAAGACCTACCTCGCGGGCGGCCTTTTCGATCTCGCTGTTGGGCAAGCACAGAATGGGAAGATCCCCGCCGAATTCCTTGACGGCACGCGCCACTGCCTTCGCCTGCGTCTCGTGGTGCACGATGGCGTTATAGAGACCACCATGCGGCTTCACGTAAGAGACTGTGGTACCGGCGGAGCGTGCGATCGCCTCCAATGCACCCATCTGGTACAGGACGGCGGCGGTTAGCTCATCGGCGGTCATGTCGAGAAAGCGGCGTCCGAAACCGACCAGGTCGGGATAGGCCACGTGCGCGCCAATCGCCACCGAGTTCTCTGCCGCTGCGGCAACGGTGCGGCGCATGGTCAGCGGGTCGCCGGCGTGGTACCCGCAAGCGATGTTCGCGCTGGAGACGATACCCATCATGGTGTTATCGTCGCCCATCGCCCAGGAGCCAAAAGCCTCACCGGAGTCGGAGTTGAGGTCTGCGGTGCTCGACATGTGAATCTCCTTCGACGACGTTCTAGACACGCTTAGAAAGCTGCTTTATTGTTGAACAATACTTTGCGTGGTGTAATTCTATGACGTAGATAACGAATTTGCATCTTTTGTGCATCACACCATCATCCGGACCACCCGGCGGAAGGACATCGAGTGGCAAATACCCAGCCTCAGCCCGTCGCATCGAAGGCGGCAACCGACGCGGAACGTATCAAAGGCGGGCGTTCCGTTCTCGTCGGCGCTCTATTTCTCATGGCAACCAGCGCCATCGGCCCGGGCTTCATCACCCAGACCGGTCAATTCACGTACCAGTTAGGTGCCGCATTCGCGTTTGCCATCCTGGTCTCAATCCTCATCGATATCGCGGTGCAGCTCAACGTGTGGCGCATCATCGGCGTCTCGGGTCTGCGCGCCCACGAAATCGCCAACAACCTGCTCCCCGGCCTGGGCGTCTTCCTCGCCATCCTGGTAGCGCTAGGCGGCTTCGTCTTTAACGTCGGCAACGTGGCCGGCGGTGGCCTGGGCATCAACTCCATGCTCGGCCTGGACGCTACCACCGGCGGCATCATCACCGCGGTGCTCGCCGTGCTCATCTTCCTCTCCAAGAAGGCCGGAGCGGCCCTCGACAAGATCGTAGTCGTGCTCGGCGTCGTCATGATCATCGCCACCGCTTACGTAGCCTTCGTTTCGAACCCGCCGGTCGGCGATGCAATGAAGAACTTCGTCATGCCCGAGAAGGTCGACTTCACCATCATCACCACCCTCGTCGGTGGCACCGTGGGCGGCTACATTACCTACGCCGGTGCCCACCGCATGATCGACGCCGGCGTGCAGGGTCCCGAGTACATCAAGGACATCGCGAACTCCTCGGCCACCGGCGTCATCGTCACCGGCATCATGCGCTTCCTGCTGTTCTTGGCAATCCTCGGCGTGGTAGCCGGCGGCGCGAAGTTCGCTACTGACTCCTCGATTGCAGGCCAGGCGTTCGGCATCGCCGCGGGCGATCTCGGCACCCGCCTGTTCGGTGTGATCCTCTGGGGCGCTTCGATTTCCTCGGTGATCGGCGCAGCCTACACCTCGGTCTCGTTCCTGACCCACAAGAACACCTCGGCGCTGGTAAAGAACGGCATGACCATCGCGTTCATCGTGGCCTCGACCATCGTGTTCGTGGCAGTGGGCAAGGCTCCGGCCACCCTGCTCATCGTGGCCGGCGCGGTCAACGGCCTGATCCTGCCAGTTGGTTTCGCGGCCCTGCTGATCGTCGCGACCTTCCGCGTGAAGAACATGCTCGGCGCCTACCGCTACCCCCTCTGGTTGCTGGTCGTCGGTTGGCTGTCCTGGGCGCTGACCGTCTACCTCGGCATCAGCTCGCTCTCGGGCATCGCTAAGCTCTGGAACGGCTAAGCCTTCCAGATGACACACAAGGCCGGGGCGGTCACCTTCTCATGAAGGTGACCGCCCCGGCCTTTTTATCTGGGTTGCTCCGACCGCTGGTGTTACAGCGCACGGGGGTGGGTGGCGGCGAAGACCTCTCGCAGAGTATCCGCGGTGACCTTGGTGTAGATCTGCGTGGTCGTCACCGAGGAATGCCCGAGCAGTTCCTGCACCACCCTAATGTCCGCGCCGCCCTCCAGCAGGTGGGTCGCGTAGGAATGCCGCAAGGTGTGCGGTGAAATCTCCACGTCGAGCTTCGCTTTTTCGGCAGCCTTCTTGAGGATCAGCCACGCGCCCTGGCGGGTTAGTCGCGATCCGCGGGCGTTGAGAAAGACAGCCGCCGTGCCCTGGCCGTGGGAAGACAGTTCAGGACGCGCGCGCACCAGGTATTCGTCTAAGGCTTTCGAGGCATAGGAACCAACGGGCACGAGGCGCTCTTTGTTCCCCTTACCGAACAACCGCACCACGCCGGTGCGCTTGGCCACCGACGAACCACCCGAGCGCTGACCGAGGGAAAGATCGTCGAGGTCTACCCCGACCACCTCAGAGATACGAGCGCCGGTGGAGTAGAGAAACTCGAGAATCGCCCGATCGCGCAGACCGGTCGGGGTTGAGGTATCGGGTGATTCCAACAGGCGGGTGACCTGGTCTACCGAAATCGCCTTGGGCAGACGTGAGCCGATGTTCGGCGGGTGAACCGTGGAGGCGACGTCCGACGAAGTCACCTTCTCCGCTAACCAAAACTTGTGCAAACCTCGCACCGAGACCACCAGGCGCGCCACGGTGCGCGCGCTGAGCTTCTTACCGTTGGGGCCAGTTTGTTCGGCCAGGGCCGTCGCGAAGGAACGCACCATCTGCTTCGTGATGGCCTGGGGGTCGATCACGCCTTGCTCGGCCAAATACTCGCGGTATTTGTGCAGGTCTCGAGCATAGGATTCAACGGTGTTCTTCGCCAGCCCACGTTCGATGGTGAGGTAGTGCAAGTATTTATCGATATTTTCACCGATCGGAGTTTGGTGTAACTCCGAAGGTTGCGGTGCTTCCGCTGACTTCATCAAAAGTTTCTGTTCTTTCGTCGTGGTTCTCGCAATGTTGTATTGGTGCGGGCTCGGTGATCAGCTTCCGTTGTTCTCGGCGGGACGAATCTCGCCGCGGAAGTTGGGGTCACGCAAGCCCGGGTGTGCGGTGAAGGGAGCACGAGCGTCGTACAGCGTGCTGAACTGGTTCTGGATCGCAGCGTAGGTGGCGAGGATTGCGTTCGTCGAGGCGGCGTTGTGAATGCGACCGGCGAGGACGGCGGCCACGGCTTCATCAATGTCGACCCAACGGCTGACGATCTCCGCTTCTTCATGGACCCGCTCCTCGCGTTGTTCAGCGGGTATCGGGCTCACACCTCGGGCGAGAAAGATACGGCAGGCTTCGCCCACTCCGCCGGGGGAATTATAGAACTCCATGAGGCTGTGCCAGTGTTCTGCGCGGAGGGACGCTTCTTCGGCAAGCTCGCGAGCCGCCGCATCGACCGGAGGCTCCCCCTCGATATCGAGCAGCCCCGCGGGTACCTCCCAGAGATTTGCGCGCACCGGGTGGCGGTATTGATTAATCAGAAGAATTTGGTTCTTCTCGTTCAGCGCCGCTACCGCTACCCCTCCGGGGTGCACTAAGAAGTCTCGTTCAAAGGGTTCGCTCCCCTGCTCCAGCGCTATGCCCTCGCGGACGACATCCCAAATGTATCCGCCGAACTTCGTCTCACGTGAGGTGACGTAGCGGGGGTTTGCAATGTCTGCGATGGAAGCCTGGGCACGCGCTATCGACGGCGCATCGAGACGCTCGGCGGTGCCCACTTCATAATGACGTTGCGAGTGCATACCGGATGAATCCCACAGTTCTTTCTTAAAAATTTAATTACCCCAGTGGCCTTTTTACCTTACACTGTGCACAGGCCATTGACTGAATCCCCTAGTGACAACCTCCTACGGCGGAGACGTTCCCACGTGTGATCGGATGAGTACACACCGCGCTAAATGCTTTTTCGCATGTCCAGCAACTCGCGGGCGTGCTCCTGCGCGGAGGCCGACTGTTCGTGACCGGCCAGCATGCGGGCCAGTTCCACCACGCGTTCCTCCTCCGAGAGAACCTCAACCTTCGACAGCGAGGCGTCATCGTTTTTCAGCACCAGCACGTGTTGATCGGCGAATGCGGCGACCTGTGGAAGGTGGGTGACCACCAAGACCTGTACGTGTTTGGCCAGCATCGCTAAGCGACGTCCGATCTCGATGGCAGCCTTGCCGCCCACGCCCGAGTCAACCTCGTCGAAGATAAAGGTAGGTACCGGGTCGACCTCGGCCAAGACCACCTCGAGGGCCAGCATGACTCGGGAGAGCTCACCTCCCGAAGCTCCCTTGCCCAGAGGGCGAGGTGTTGCCTGTCGATGCGGTTTGAGCATGAAGGTGACGATGTCTTTACCGTGGGGCGTAAATTTTTCAGCGTCATCGACCTCAACCACCAACGATGCGTGGGGCATGGCAAGCGCGCTGAGCTCCTCCGAGACGGCTCGCGCGAGTTTTTCCCCCGCTTTCACGCGCAGGCGTTTGAGCTGCTGGGCTTGGCCTTCCATTCCCTCGCGCAGTTGAATCAGCTCCTGCTCTAGAGCTTCGACGCGATCAGGGTCGTCGGTGAGGGTCTCCAATCGCTGGCGCGATTCTTCTGCCCAGGCCAGCACCTCTGCGATGTCGGCTCCATATTTGCGCGTCAGCTGTTTCAGCTGGGCCCGACGTGCCTCCACCTCGGCCAGGCGCTCCGGTCCTTCCGCTCCGAGGGTGGAGAGGTAGCCGGTGAGCTCTTCGGCGATATCAGTGGCCTGGATCAGCGTATCGTTGAGTCGTTTGGCCAGATCTCCCAACTCAGCATCGGATTCAGCCTGTGCGGCCACGGCAGTTCGCGCCGCGTCCAGAAGGGAGAGGACGTTCGGTTCGTCCCCTTCGGCGTATTCGTTGCCGGTCAACGCCGCCTGCGCGGTCACCGCCGCTTGGCGGAGTGCCTCCACATTGGAGAGTTTCTGCGACTCCACCTGCAGGGTTTCGTCTTCACCCTCGATCGGTTCTACGGCGTCGATTTCTGCCACCGCCCCCTGCAGGGTTTGTGCCTCTAGGGCGCGCGCTCGTGAATTTTCGCGCACCTCTTTCAGTTCGGCGGCAACGGCCTTGTACCGCTCGAATTGTTCCCGATACTTTTTCTTCAGCGTCTTGAGTTTCTCACCGGCATAAGAATCCAGTGCGTGCCGCTGTTCCGTGGCGGATTTCAAGCGCAACTGATCGGACTGGCCGTGCACGGCCACCAAGCGGCGACCGATTTCGGAGAGCGTACCGATCGGTGCCGAGCACCCACCCACGTGGGCGCGCGAACGCCCGGCCGCAGAGACGGTGCGGGCCAACAGGAGTTCACGGTGTTGGTCGTCGATATCCTCGACCGACCCTCCCGCTTCCTCGGCTAGGTTCAGGGCTTGGTGGTCTCGTGGCAGGCGAATGACCGCCTCGGCGAGGGCGTTCTTGGCTCCGCTACGCACGGTCGAAGAGTCCGAACGAGCGCCCAAGAGCATACCCAGGGCGGTGACGACCATCGTCTTGCCCGCACCGGTCTCACCGGTGAGCACCGAGAAACCGGGCTCTAAGGGCAAGCGCGCATCGGTGATCACGCCCAGGTCACGCAGGTGAATCTCTTCAATCACAACAATTCGTCCTTTGCGGTTCTACTTCGAGGGGTCGTCGTCTGCGGACGGACCGTTCTTGGCGTGGGGACCGCGCCAGCCGTTGACGGGTAGTTCGAACTTGGCCACGAGGCGCTCGGAAAAGGGCGCGGGGTGAATGCGTGCCAGCCGAACGGGTTTGGTGGAACGGGAAACCTCAATGCGAGATCCCGGCGGTAAATCGTGCGTACGGCGACCATCACACCACAGCACGCCGCTGGCGTTAGATTGCTGCAACATCTCTACGGCCAGCCGCGAGGTGGGCGCGGTGACCAGAGGACGCGCGAAGAGCGCGTGAGCGCTCAGGGGCACGATGAGCATGGCCTCGACTTCGGGCCACACCACCGGGCCACCGCCGGAGAAGGCATAGGCGGTCGAGCCGGTGGGAGTGGCTAGTACGACTCCGTCGCAGCCGAAGGTGGAGAGCGGGCGTTGGTCCACTTCGATGGCCAGCTCTATCATTTTGGCGCGGTTGCCCTTCTCAATGCTGGCCTCGTTCAGGGCCCAGGTATCGATGAGCTTGCGACCGTCGTGCCATACCTTCACGTCGATGGCCATGCGCTCTTCAACCGTGTATTCGGAGTTCACGATGCGCTGCACGGTCTCAGTCAGATCAGTTTCTTCCGACTCGGCGAGGAACCCCACGTGGCCTAGATTCACCCCCACCAACGGTATGTGGGTATGGCGCACCTTCTCAGCCGCTCGCAAAATGGAACCGTCTCCCCCGAGCACTACGCCCAGTTCGATGTCCACCAGGGCCACCGTCTCACGTACTACCTCTACGGGAATGGGGTCAGGCCAGCCCTCACGCAACGAATCCAGGTCGACCCGCTCCATAACCGGGGTCAGGCCAGCCTCATGCAACTGGGTGCAGGCGCTCCGGGCTGCGCGGCGGGCGTCCTCGCGCCCGGTGTGGGCGAAGACGAGAATCTTGCGGGAGTGTCTCCGCGCGCGGGCAACGTCTTTGTCGACGGTGTTGGTTTGAGTTGCAGTCACGACTCTAGGTTATTGCACATGGGGACTGTTTTGAACCTATTCGACGATGTTATTCGAAAAAATATTCGAATTCGATCAATTCTTGGTACACCACAGAAAGTATTCGACGTTGCCGTCTTGACCCGGTAGGGGGCTCGGTTGGCGACCGCGGACAGTCAACCCGTACTCCTCGGCCACATCGGCCACCCGGTCTACCGCTTCCTCCCGTGCGGCCTCATCGCGCACCACTCCGCCCCGTCCCAGCTGATGTGGGCCGACCTCAAATTGAGGCTTCACCATCAGGAGCAGGTCCCCACCGCGCTCCGTAGCGGCGGCGAGGGCAGGTATCACGAGTGTCAACGAAATGAAGGAGAGGTCTGAAACGGTCAGCTCCACCTGACCCCCGATATCTGCCGGGGTCAAGTAGCGAACGTTCATACCCTCGTACACGTGAACCCGAGGATCGTTCCGCAATTGCTCGACCAGCTGGTCGTGTCCCACGTCAACCGCCGCAACCTCGGCGGCACCGGAGCGCAAGAGGACGTCGGTGAACCCTCCGGTGGACGCCCCGGCATCGAGACAGCGGGCCCCGGCCACGCTAATCTCGCCGAAGGCTTCCAACGCACCGGCGAGCTTGTGGCCGGCGCGGGAGACGTACCGGGTCAGTTCAGAGTCAGCGATCTCGATTCGATCCGACTCCCCCACCTGAAACGAACTCTTCGTCACCGGGGTGCCGTTGACGGCCACCTCACCGGCGGCAATGAGCTTTGCGGCCAGCGTCCGCGAGGTCACCAGAGAGCGCGCTACCAGTTCGCGGTCCAGTCTCACGATCGGTTCGTTTCGGACTCGAGGTCATCGGTGAGATCGCTCCACCGCTTCAGACGTTCTAGCGGATCTAGTGCGAGGGTGGCTTGCAGTTGCTCCTCGAACTGACGATCGATCTCTTCGGGGTTCTCAGGTGTCTCAGTCACGGATGATCTCCGGCATCGGCACGGGGTGGTCGGCGTGGGGGTGCGCCGCCCACCACGCCTGACTCGCGACCCGCCACAAATCGATCTCGGTCCCGCCTCCGGCAGCTCGCACAGCGCCGTCCTCAACCTCGACGTTCCATCCTGCGCCTTCAGCGCGCACCATCGACCCCTCGGTTCGGATCACGATCTTCGGGTACTCTTCGAAAATTCCCGCGAGAGTCTCTATGATGTACGTAGGTCGCTGCTGCACCTCGGCAGCCGCCACGGAACTGAAATCCTCCACTCCGGTCAGCACGAGGGCCGAGGCCATGTTGGCCCGGTTGGCACCCAAAATATCGGTGTCCAGGCGATCCCCGATGACCAGCGGCTTCTCGCTGTTCAATTGCTGGGCGGCGGTGTGAAAAATGGGCGACTCCGGCTTGCCGGCTACGATCGGAGTGCGACCGCAGGCCTGCGCAACGGCGCCCACGAGCGTCCCGTTGCCTGGGGCCAGGCCCCGTTCTTTAGGAATGGTCAGGTCGGTATTGGACGCGACCCACAGCACCTCTGGATCCGCCAGGGTATACGACGCCTCGGCTAACTGTGCCCACCCGATCTCGGGGTTGAACCCCTGCACGACCGCCGCGGGTTCGTCCTGTTGTGAATACACCGGCACCAAACCGGCTTCCGCCACGCAGTCGGCCAGGGCGGGCGCCCCGGTGATCAGAACCTTCGTACCGGGTGCACACCGTTCCGCCAGGAGCTTGGCCGCCGCCTGCGCGGAGCTGATTACGTGATCGGCATCAGTAGCCACGCCCAGTTCCACGAGATGTTCCGCCACGGCTGTGACGCTTCGGCCGGCATTGTTGGTCACGAAGGCTACGGGCACGCCGGAGTCTTGGGCTGCGTTGAGCGCCTGAGGGGCGCCTTCGATCGCGTGCGGTCCGGCGTAAACCACGCCGTCGAGATCGCTGAGGATGGCGTCGTGACGGTCCAGAAGCATGTTAGGCGTCCTCGCTCGGGCTGTCGTCGGTCTCCTCCTCAGAGGTCTTATCTAAGCCTGTTTCCTTGACGGCCGCCTCGAGATCCACGGAGGGCTCGTCCTCGAAGAGGTCGTCTTCGGTGAAAATGTCGAAGATTTCGGGCTCAGCAAATTCACCCTGGCCCAGCGCGGCCTCGGTCATGACGGCCAAACGGTACCACTTAACCGCCTCTTTGGCGTTCCCGGTTTCTTCCATCAACTCGCCATAGGCAGAGAAAAGTCGCGGGCTGTATTCATAGCCGCGCTTCGAATTCAGCTGCGGGATCTGCAGGGTCTTGATGGCGCCTTCGATATCACCCTGATCGCGTCGGATGCCGCTGACAACCAAAGCAATCTCAACCCGTGCGGTGTCCGTCAGGTCAAGATCGCGGGATTCCTGAGCCAGTTCAAGAGCCTTCTCCACGCGTCCGAGGGCGCGTTCGTTGTCGATCAGCAACGCCAAATGTTCGTTCGACCCAGAAATACGACGGTGGGTGCGCAGCTCACGCAAAGACAGTTCGAAGTCCTCGGCGACGTAGGCGGCAATGCCGGCGGCCTCGCGGACGGCGGCGATGCGACCCGCACGACGGGTAGCTGCATTGGCGTGTTCCAGGGCAAAGGCAGGGTCGATGTCGAGGTAGCGACCGGCCATCACCAGGTGACGAGCCACCACCTCTGCGTTGTCCTTCTCCAGTGCGCGCAGTTCGCGCAGGGTGCCGAAATCCAGTTCCTTACCGGTGACGTCGGTATCGATTTCCGGGGCGTTGGAACGTGAGGGACGGTAACCTTCACGAGCTACTGCCGAGGCATGTTCGCGAGCATCCCGACGCTGCGCTCCCCCGCGCTGGTGACCGCCGGAATGACGCTGGTCGGCGAAGCGTCGTTCTCCGCGGTCACGACGATCATCGCGTTTAAACCCGCTGCCGTCACGATCGCGGCGGTCGGGGCGTCCTCCCCGATCATCACGGTCTCGGCGCTCGTCACGGTTAAAATCGCGACCGCGGTTGGTGAACTTTCGATCGCCTCGGTCAAAACGCTTCTGCCCGTCGCGTTCTTCGCGGCGTCCCTCACCCCAGCTACGGTTCTTGGGGCGGTCAGAGGAATTCCGATCGCGGTACGGGCGGTTGTCCCGGCGATCCTCGCCGTATTTCTTGCCGCCGCGGGGGCGATCTCCAGAGGAGTTACGGTTATTGCGCTGGTTGAAGCCTTCCTTGGAACGGCGGGATTCGCCATGGGAATGGGCGTCGCGACGCGATGAATCAGACAAGTAATCTCCTCTATTATTTTGGACGCAACCGTACTCGTTGCTTTCAGACACTGGTAACCAGTTTATCCGGCCAGAGGCACAGCGTAAAAGGTCGCGCTCTCAATTGGCCATGCGTTTTCGCTTACTCTCCTGCACATACGATGGACGCCGCCTGCCCATCGCGATCTGCGGGGAGGCGGCGTCCGTGAGTACCTAATCGGAACCTAGTCGAGGGAACCGGCTCCCTCGGCCTTCTTCTCATCGACGGTCTTATAGACCGAAAGGATGTCTTCGGCAGGCACCGGTAAGAACTTGCTCCACAACAGGAACAGCACACCGGTAATGAACATGCCGAGTCCGGTCCAAAGGTTGATGTGGATGCCACCGGTTTGTGCAATGTCCGCCGCGGGATTCAACATACCCACTAGGAAGACGATAATGCCATAGACCAGGAACAGCGCACCGATAATGTTGCGCAGGTCGGTGCGGCGGGTAGAACGGACAATCTTTTCTTCTTCAGCGGCGCTCAGCGTGGAGCGGCCAGTTTTTTCAAAAACCATGGATTTTTTCACCGATCCTTAGATAATCATGAGATAGAAGACGACACACAGCGCGAGGGCCAAGGTACCCAACAACGCCGGGGAACGGTACCAGGCCTCATCACCGGCCACGGCGTCACCGGTAATATCGATGGTGCCGATGCCATATACCAGACCCTGTAGCTCGCTCTCGGGCTTGGGGCGGGTGATCAGCGAGACCACAACGGAGACCACGATCACGGTCACGAACGAAAGAATCGCGCCGTAGAGGGTTTCCGCGGTAGCGGTGTCGAAGAGGGACGGGTTGTTCATGTAGGCGATCCACAGGATGGTCGGTGCTACGATACCCGCGATGTAACCCCACAGGCCAGCTGCCGGTGTCATGCGCTTCCACAACAGACCCAAGATGAAAACGGCAAAGAGCGGTGCGTTAAAGAACGAGAACAGCGTCTGCATATAGGTCATGATGTTGCCGAACTGGGCAGCTAGTAGCGCAGTAAACACACCGATCACCACACCGATTACGGTGATCCAGCGACCGGTGGAGAGATAGTAAGCGTCGGACTTGTTGGGTTTAACGTATTCCTGCCAGATGTCGTAGGTGAACACCGTGTTGAAAGACGAGACGTTGGCCGCCATACCAGCCATGAACGAGGCCATGAGACCGGTGACTGCGACGCCCAGGACGCCGGAGGGCAGGTACATCTGGATCAATTTCGGGATAGCCTCGTTATAGGTTAGCGAACCGTCGGCGAAAAGGTTACCTATGGTAGCAGCCGCAATCAGGCCGGGCAGAACCACAACCGAGGGAATAAGGATCTTGGGGAACGCACCGATGAGCGGGGTACGGCGTGCGGCCGACATATTCTTAGCGGAGAAAGCACGCTGTACCTCAGTGAAGTTAGTAGTCCAATAACCGAACGAAAGCACAAACCCTAGGCCCAGGACGATCGCCAACCAGTTGGCACCAATGGGGTTGGAGACATCGCCGATACCGGTGCCCTGCCAAGCGTTTAGATGCAAATTCGAAACGCCCTCGGTTTTCGCCAGAGATTCCTTTAGACCATTCCAGCCACCCACCTGGTGGATACCAACGATGGTCAGTGGAACCAAACCGGCGATGATCACGAAGAACTGCAACACCTCATTGTAGATAGCTGAGGAAAGACCGCCCAAGGTGATGTAAGCCAGCACGAATGCCGCCGAGACGACAATGGCTACCCACTGACTCCATCCGAGCATCGCCTCAAGGATGATCGCCATTGCATAGAGGTTAATGCCCGCGATCAACACGTTAGAGACCGCGAATGCCAACGAATTAACCAAGTGAGCCGGTCGTCCAAAACGGCGGAGCATGAACTCCGGAACACTGCGTACCTTAGACCCATAATAGAAAGGCATCATCACCAGGCCGAGGAAGACCATGGCCGGGATGGCGCCGATGAGGTAATAGTGCATCGTGGACATACCTATTTCGGCACCGTTGGCGGCCATACCGAGAATCTCTGTGGCACCCAGGTTGGCCGAGACGAATGCGAGACCCGTGATCCAAGCCGGCATCGATCGACCAGAGAGGAAGAAATCCATTGAGGTTTTCACACTACGACGGGCAATCAGACCGATCGCTAGGACGGTCGCAAAATAAATAAATAACAGGGTGTAATCGACGAACTGGAGATTCAGTCTCACACCCTCGGCGGCAGCTTCAAGCGTCATCGCTCGCTCCTCAAACTGAAGTGTGTTTTCCCTCGGCCAACGGGGCACGAGGCTCCCATGTTTGTGTGGGTTTATTTCAGTTTGATTCAGTTCATATTCATAATCAAGCTAAAAGGCTATTTTTGCTCCATCGATTGCCGTACTTAGCGTAACAAGGTGGGATGTATGGACAGTTCGGGAAATCATAGTTCTTGTGTAATGAGCTATTTAATACTGTTAGAATGTTCGAAATTGTTCATATAATGTGTCCCATCCTACAGCTGAGGAGAACCACCTATGTTTCCAGCAGACAGACACCGCCGCATCCTCGAGGAGATAACCTCCCGCGGTACAGCTCTGACGACCGAACTCGCCGAATCGCTCAGTGTCTCAGATATGACGATTCGCCGTGACCTCAACGAATTACATGAGCAGGGTCTTTTAATCAAGGTCCATGGTGGCGCAACCAGCCTCTCAAACACCTTAGAACCAGTGTTTGATGTCAAAGCTCAGCAGTATGTAGAGGAAAAGAATTCAATTGCTCACAGGGCGGTGGAATACGTTCGTGCTGAACAGACCGTTGGATTTTCGGCTGGATCCACCTGTGTACTTATTGCTCAACAAATCATGCACGTTCCCTCGTTGACGGTGGTGACCAATTCTTTACAAGTCGCCAACGTCTTTTACGCCTCTGAGTCTGACGCGACCGTCTTGCTGACAGGAGGGGTACGCACCCCTTCCGATGCCCTGGTTGGTCCGCTGGCAGACAACAACCTGAAAAACCTTCATATCGATACGTTGTTCATCGGTGCTCACGGAGCTGACCCCCGGCAGGGTTTGATGACTCCCAACCTGCAAGAGGCTCAGACGAATCAGAAACTGATTGAAGCTTCACGCCAGCGTATCGCGGTCTTCGACGGTAGCAAGTGGAGCGTGACCGGTCTGGCAACCTTCGCTAGTTTCCAAGAGATCGATGTGGTCATCACCAGCAAAGCAACGGACAACGAGATGCAGCACATCGATTGGGACGCTCTCCCCAGTCGCGTGGTGATGGCTTAGGTAAGGATACACCCTCCTCGAAGGGGTCGTCCTTAAAATCTATAAGGATACAAAAATGGCCCGGTAGTCATTTTGACTACCGGGCCATTTT